>JAGYKN010000009.1 GCA_018401615.1 Burkholderiaceae bacterium | reverse complement strand
CATCTCCACCGTGTTGCCATCGGTGGCAGAGTTAAAAGGAATTCGAAACTTCAGGCCATCGGGGTCGTTCTCAGTCTTTGCAATCTCGTAGTGCCGATCGTCGGTGGCCTTGATCTTCACGCCCTCTGCCCCGGCGATCATCTTTTTAAAGTCGATGTCACGGGCCTTGTAGTTGGGCGTGTCTGCGTTGGCGATGTTTTGCGACAAAATCTCAACGCGACGATTCCGAACCGCCAGTGCGCGCTCATGAATGCCAAATGCGTTATCGAGTAATTTCATCTCAGCCTCTCTCAAGTCGTGAGGGTTCGGGTCGATTCATGCAACGGTTGTGCCACCTCAAAACCGGCAAGACATTGCCGCTGCCTGAAAATTGAATGGCGCTCATGTCATCTCACGGCCAAGAGATCTCGGGTGGCCGGCCGGCGCAAGCCCTGGGCATCGGCCCTGGTATCAGCTCGGGCAAGTGGTTCGCGCTGGGCCTGCGCCAGAGAGAATTGACTCAGGCGCTGGTTGGCATTTTCGATGAGCCCCTTTCTCAGCGAGGCGCGGGTGATGGGTGCATTCTGGTTGCCGCCCACGTGCAGGGCTGCGGCCTGCTGGCCGGGCACGCCGAGTGACTGATTCATCTGCCGCTCACTGCGGCCCGCGGGGTAGAGCACCGTGAGGTATAGGTTGTCGAGGGAGGCCGGCTTGTACTGCTGCAGGCCCGTGTCTTCAAAGTAGCGCTCCACCAGGTCGAGTTGCTCGAGCACGCTAAGGTCGAGGATCTTCTCTGGGTCTTTTGCGTAACCAGCGCTTGCAGCGCCGCGAGCTGGGCCGTTGCAGAATTGAATGATGCCGTGGCAGTTGCCATTGGTGGCCCGCGGATTCAGGCCATCGCTCTCCATGAGTGAGACGCGGGCGAAATCGTCGGGATTAAACCGATACGAGCGAGACATGTCGAGAATTCGGCGCTGCACATCTGCGGCCTCGTTGGCGGGGATGAATCCCCTGGACACTGCGCGATCGAGGGTCCGCTCGAGCACGCGGTATTGGGTGCCGGTGCGCTCACCGAGCACCACGGCTGCAGCTTCATTGGCTGATAAGGTCTGGGAGAGGTGGGGTGGGTGACCATTGAGCACCTTCGCCGCAGGCCCCTGGGAGCCAATGAGCGCAGAAAAATCAATGGTCTGGCCCGCCAGAATTCTGTCGGGATTGTGAATTTGGTTGTGTTCGGCCACCGTATGGATGCGGGCCATGAGATCCCTGAATGGCATGCGCTGCGCATCGGCAGGCCGCATCTGGCCGAGTTGGCCCAGGGCTTGCCTGGTCAGGCCAGAGAGGGTGTCACCGGGTTGAACATGAACTTTCATGACAGTGGCAGAAGCGAAAGCCATGCCAACTAATTCTGGCTTGGGTTTTGCTTTAGCCTGGGTATGCAAATGAACGCCTACATTCACCGCCGCGACATGCCCTGGGCACACGAACGCCCTCGGCTCCTCATGCTTCCCCGACCCCTGTCTTGGGCGCTGGGCATTGGCCTGGCCACCGCCGTTTGTCTGGCCAGCGTTCAAGCCCAAACGGCCTCGCCCTCTGGCCGCGGTGAGGCCCCGGCAGCATCCGAGCCTCAGGCCGCCCTCATCGAGCAGGCCCGGCAGTGGCTCTTGGCAAGTGCACCGCAGCAGGGTGCTGCAGCGTCCATTGCCTTTGCCCCGCTCGATGCACGACTTCAAATACAAGCCTGTCAGGGTCCCATCGCATTCGATCAACCCTTTTCGAGCCAGCCCTCAAGCCTTCGGGCCCGCTGCCTCAAACCCGACTGGACAGTCTTCCTAAAGAGAACCGACCAACCAGCGGTGTCGATGGCCAAGGCACCCGCAGCCAAAACAACCCCTGCTGGTCCGCCCATGAAACGGGTGGTCGTGGCAGTGGCAAATCTATCGGCCAACCAGCCCGTCGAGGCATCTCTCTTTAAGGTCGAGGAGCGGCCATTGGCAGGTCCAGCCCACACCTACTTCACCACCACCGATGGCCTGGAGTTCGCCCAGGTGGTGCGGGCCATTCCCGCTGGGCAGGCGATTCGGGCCACCGACCTTCGCCCCTCCACTCTTGTGCGCCGGGGCCAGCCTGTGGTGCTTGCCCTTGAGCGGGTGCCCGGTCTGATCATCCAAATCACCGTAGAAGCACTCGAAGATGGCCGCTTTGGAGACCAAATTCGCTTTAAAAACAAGGAGTCCGGTCGAATCATGACTGGGCAGATTGTGGGCAGGGGGCATGCGCGTGCATCCTGACAATACGGGCCTGCACCGAACCCTGAGGTTATTTCACAAGAGGACTTCAGTTCTTCAAAATGGTGTCGATACCTCCAACAACAGGTAAAGTAACGCCGACACAAAGGACACACACCATGGCTGACCCTATTTCGAGTTTGGGCCGCACCGCGCAGGCAGACCTTGCGGCTGAAAATCGGCTCAAGAAAATTGAAGACGACAAACGCAACGCCGTTCAATCTGGGCAGGCCCCTCGTGCCGCCGAGCCGGCAGACGATCGCGTGGAGTTAAGCGGCATCGACGCACGTGCCATGGCGGCCCCCGACTTCGACTCCGAAAAAGTCGAGCGCATCAAGCAGGCCATTCGGGACGGCAATTACCCCCTGGATGCCCGGCGCATCGCGGAGAGTTTCGTCTCGCTAGAGCGAATGATCTCGGGTGCTGCCGACCGATAACCTGCCCAAGGCGGAGCGCCTTTTGGCGCTCCTCGACGCCGAGTTCGAGGCTCTGAAAACACAGGATCTCACGGCATTTGAAGCGTATCAGGCCGAAAAAGCGGCCATCTTAGATGAACTGGGCGCATTGACGCTGCCTGAGGAAGGCCCCCAAGCTGAGTTGTGGGAGCCCTTTCGAGAGGTGATTCGGCAGTGCCGCGATCACCATCGTCGCAATCAAATACTGGTCCAGCGCAAGCTCGACGCCATTCGGGCGGCCCTCAAAACCCTGCAGGGCGCAGACGCTGCCAGCTCCGTTGAGGTCTACGACCGCATGGGGCGCATGAGCGCCAACCGCCGCAGCCGCGGCCTCGCCGACGCTTAACCCCGGATGGTGTCAGGCACGTGCCGGGCTCGAGCCGGGCGTGCCTGACCTGTCAGCCATCCCCTCTCGTCGCCGGGCTCCATGCCCCTTTACTTAATACGCCCAAGACAGGATCACCGCCACCGCGGCATGGGGTTGGGTGGAATCTCACAGTCAATGTCGAGCCGCGCCAGCAGCAAGCAGCAGGGTCCTGCGCCACATAGACCCCATGTTTGCGGGCCTCGTCCAGAATTCGCTCGGCGATCTCCTCGAACCCTTGGCCACCACCGCACTGGGGTCTTGTTGACCCCATATTCCAGGAGCGACCGCCTCGCGTTTTGCTCCTTAACACCGCCCTGGGCCTTTAGATCCAGCACGGCGCCGGTGCGTGCCGCCACCACCACACCCTCCTCAGGCCGCCGACCATACGCACCACCATGCTCTTGAGGATAATCCCGCGCTGGTCATTTCGTCTCAGCTCCCCCCACCGCGGCCTTGGCGCGGTTAGCCCGTCGCCGCCGCTCGGCCCATCGTGAGCGAAATGGTGTCTGACACCTCAATCACAGTCTTCATCAGACTTCGCCCAGGGTCTCGCTGCGGGTGTAGAGGTTGACCACCGCAGGCGGATTGGGCTCCTCGGGGTGCGCCGAGGTCAGAAAAAACATTACCGAGATCGCGTCTCGAAAGGGAATGAAAGCTAAAGCCCATCTCGCTATTTTTGAGACCCCGAAGCGCGTCTGCCTGAGCGCTCTCAGGCTCATGCAGGCCAGACTCCAACTGGCCGCAGGCGAGTGCCTCGGACTGAACAAAATGGCCTGACGCATGGCCAGCTTGAGATCTTGAAACCACCATGCCCTTGCCCGGGGCCGATTCCGTGAAAAGGCCACTGGCTCGCAGGGCCCCGTCGAACGCCCTCGGCCGTGCGCCCCATGGCAGGGCGCTGCGAGGCCCACTGCCCAGCCATTTGCCACCCCTGCGCTCCCACTGCCCTGGGCCCGTTGCGCCAGGCCAGCAAAGGTGCCCCTGAGAGCAGGAGAGCAGCCCCGAGAAATCCGCTGGCCGAAGAAACAAGCTTGCCACCGCGGGCGAGCCCGCCCACAGGTGGGGCCGCAATTGGGGCTGGATGACCTGCTGCCCCGGCCGCCAACCCGCCCTGCCCGCCGCACCGCCGCCACCGCGCCGGGTCCAGGCTGGGTCACCAGCGCCATGCCCCGGCCCATCTCGGTGTAGCGCAACCAGAGCACCTCGCCCGGCCGAAATTTCAGCTGCGCGGGAAGTTCGACCTCTCGGCCATTGAGTTTGAGCAGCAGCGTCTCACCGCGTGCCTCAACCACCCCACGCACGACCTCATTGAATTTAAGGCCCAGTGCCCGACCCAAGGCGTCGGCCATGGGAATCGAGCGACCCTCAAGGTAGATGGGCAATGGCTTTGCTCCAGCCACACCGATGGCATCGGGCCCCGTCAGCATGTGAGAGGCCCCCTGGTCAAGCCTGGCTCAGCGCGGGAAACGGACCCAGCCGCGGTGACGCTCAAAATCTTCTGCTCCAGTGGGTGCGTTGCTCTGGAGCTTGGACGTGCCGTTGGCAGAACCCCCCATCGGGCCATGGGCTGATTGGGCTGGTGCCATCCCATCGCGAGCCCCGATCGTGGTCGGCATCATCTGGCCCGTGAGCACCGCATGGAGCTCGGTTGGGCTTGGCAGCCGAAGCATCACGCCCGCAATGAGCCGATTGGGGTTGCCCCTGATAAACGACTGGGGATTCATGGCCGTCACGGCCTGATGGACCGCCTTGGCGTTGTAAGGATGCGGGCCCATGTTGGCCGCCAGAATCTTGGCCAGGGTGTCGCCTGGTTTGGTGACCACCATCTGGCCCTGCGGCATGGCTGCAGCCTGAGGCGCCATGCCGGTGCCCGGCTGGTTCGAGGGCCCCATGAGGGTGCGAAGCGCCTGGGCTGTGTCGGGCATGGGCTGGGCATGGGTTGCGCCAAAGGCCAGCAGACCCACCAAGAGGCCTGCTAAGGAACCTGCGGAAAAAACGGACGGCGATCTCATGGGAAACCCTTTCATGTGGACATCAGAGCGGCGAGACCACGAGCTGCTCGAGCGACGCTGGGCGAGGCCCGGCAATCACTTTCACAACAGCTCGATCTTCCACCACCGACACAACCTCTGCAAGGGCCAGGCCGTTGGCCACGCCCGACTCTAAAATTCGCCTGGGCAACTGCCCCGACTTGGTGAGCAGGAGTTGCTCGCCAAGCCGAATGCCCACCCTCGCCCCGCCATTGATCACCAAGTCCCCGCCCTTTTGGCGCTCAATCACGGGGTACTCGGGCTTCTCGCAGGCCATGTGGTTGCGAAAATCCCGCTGCAGGCCAGATAAAGCAGTTTTGGCAATGTCGGGCTCGGCCAGCTGAACCTCGGGGGCATCTAAGTATCCCTTTGGCGTGCGGGTGAGTGCCAAGCGCACCTGGCGGGCAAAGACCGATTGACCCGTTGCCCGGTCCGATAAAATCACCGTGAGGCCAAGGAGCCCCCTGGGCAAGGGTGCGGCTTTGACACCCACCGCAATAAGGGTGCCCGTGACCCAGGGCGGCGTGTCCCCCAACGGCTCGGGTGGCGGCAACGCCCCAAGATCTTGAAGCTGCACCGTCACCACATAGGGCGCCTCGTCTTGGATGCGGCCCACCAGCGCCTGCTCATAGCGACTCATGGCCTGCCCAGCGTAGGAGGGTGTCTTTGCAAGCGTGAGCGACCAACCTGTCTCGGCAGCCAAGAGGCTCACGAGTTCTTGACCAAAGCTCTGGGACAACTGGGACATCTGAGCCTCGCCAAAAAAAGGGCCAGACAAGGCCGGGAGCACCTGAAACAAGGCGTGGCGCCGGTGCACACCCAGGTCTTGCGCGCAAGCCTCTGCCTGCGGGGTGGGAACGGCCTCGAGACCCATGCCAGGGTCGGCCTGCGGCGAGAGGTAACCATTTACTCGGACACCGCGAACACCGCGAACCTGAACATCGGAGGTGAATCGGGTGGCCTCTTGGAGGCTGCCATTTTCATCAACCCAGGCCACCGACCGCACTCGGGTGCGTGCCTTGGTGGCCGCCTCGATCAGGTCAGCTCGAATCGACTCGAGTCGTGCCTCAGGCTGCGCCTTGGTGGCCGCCTCGACTGGCTCCTTGGCCGCCACACTGGCAGCCAAGAAGCAGCCCAGCCCCATCAGAGCGGTCCATCGAGAGACGAGCAGAATCATGTTCGATTGTCGGGGGCAAGGTTGAGGCGGGGTTGGCGCAGATCAGCGAGGGCGCTGAAAGGCGAGTTGCTCGAGGTACAAGAGGCGCAGGTCATTGACCACCGCACCGTCGAGCGTGAGGGTGGTCTCATAGGTGTCATCGCCCACTGGGGTGATGCTCTCAAGGCGGGCGCCGTAGATCACACCCTCCACCCGGGACCGAAAGCTATCGCTCTGGATCACCATGTCTGCAACCGTGGTGCGGGCGTCTAATTGTTGACCATAGACCTGCTCGGTGAGGCCCCGGTAGGCGTCGAGCTTGGAGGCTCGAATGGCCATGAGGCGCTGCTGGGCTGGCAGGCGGTGATTCTGAACGCTCACGACGGCATAGCCCGTGGAGGTGAGCGCATCACGCCTGTCCGCCATGGGTGAGGCCATGTTCACGCTGGCCGATTTTGCCGCAGCTACCCGCGCCCCAGTCGAGCCGGGGTACCGCTCAGAGAGCGTTGGTGGGGGTTCCGGCGCGACGGCCTTTGGAGCCTCTACGACAGAGGACTTCATCTCCACCGGAATGGCGGCGCAGGCCGAGAGGGCCAGTGCGGCCGATGGGATCAGGAGTTGAATCAGTTGACGCTTCATGGTGATGGCTTCCCTAGTATCATGCTTATGGCTTAGTTTCGACCCCAACCCAGAGGGCTTTAGCCGCCTAAAACGATTGAACGCACTCAATAGCATCATCGGCACCAGCCCGCCGACTTTAAGCCTCAAACGACTCATCGAATCGGTGGCGCATTCAGACGCCACTGTGTTGATCATAGGGGAGAGTGGCACCGGAAAAGAACTGGTTGCCAAGTCCCTTCACGACTGCTCTGCCCGGGCGCAGAAAAACCTGGTGCCCGTCAATTGTGGGGCAATCCCCCGAGAGCTCATTGAGAGCGAACTCTTTGGCCACAAACGGGGCTCCTTTACCGGGGCTGTTGCCGACCGCATGGGCCGATTCGAACTCGCCCATGGCGGAACCCTCTTTCTCGATGAGATCGGCGACCTCGCCCTGGACATGCAGGTCAAACTGCTTCGCGCCATTCAAGAACGGGTCGTCGAGCCCGTGGGCGGGGGCAAGCCAATCAAGGTCGATGTTCGAGTGGTCGCTGCCACCCACAAAGACCTCGAGGAGGAGGTCGAGGCTGGTCGCTTTCGCGAAGACCTCTATTACCGGCTCAACGTGCTGCCCCTCACCACCCCTCCCCTTCGGGAGCGCCGAGAAGACGTGCCCATGCTCTCGCGACACTTTGCCACCCTCCATGCAAGCAATGGCCACCGCCCCATTGAGCCCAGCCCAGCGCTGCTCGAGGAGTTCATGGCCTATCACTGGCCAGGAAATATTCGCGAACTCTCGAATGTGATTGCCCGCTTTAGCGCGCTCTTTGCCGGCCGCAAGGTCTGCTATCGAGACATCCCGCAAGACATGTTGCCCCGAGGCCTCAGAGACCGAACCCCCAAAGCAACCCCCAAAGCATCCCCCAGCACCGCTGCGCCAACGCCAGAGGGCGCCACCGCCCTCACCCACGCCGACCAAGCGGACCAGGTCGACCAGGCCGACGCCATCATGATGGCCTCGAGCGCGCCAAATCCCATTGAAGACCTCATCTGCCTGGCGCAGGGCTCACCACTTGTGGTGTTAGACGGCGTGCCCCTCAAAAAGCGACTCACTGACATTGAGCGCTCACTCATCGAGCAGGCACTCGAGCAGGCCGATGGAAATGTCTCCAAGACGGCCCGGATCTTGAGCGTGCAGCGCACCACCCTGATTGAGAAAATCAACAAATACGATCTCAAATGCAAGCCCGAGGTCGATGCCCAAGACCAGGCGGGCTGATGGGGCTCTAGCCGTCGACGATCACTTCGATTCGTCGATTTCGGGAGCGCCCCTGCTGGGTCGCGTTGTTGTCGAGCGGTCGCGTGTCGGCATGCCCACTCACGCTGATGCGATTGGGTGTCACCCCGGCTCGAGACGAGAGGAAATCGGCCACAGCCGATGATCGAGCAGCAGAGAGATCCCAGTTCGACTTGAACTTGGGGTTCTCGATGACCGGCACGTTGTCGGTGTGCCCCTCGACCTTCACAGAGCCCTTGCCGTCTGAGATGGTCTTTCCAACCTTCTGGAGCAGTGGCAAGAATGTGGGCTGAAGGTCTGCCTGACCAGAGACAAAGGAGCCCTGCTCGGCCAGCCGAATCACGATCTTGGAGCCGTCTCGCATGACCTCGGCCTGACCGGCCGCAATCTCTTTGGCCAGGTCATTCTTGATGCGTTCGAACTGGGCGTCTTTCTCGGCCTGGTCTGCACCCGATCCTGATTTGCCAGCTGCGTTGCTGCCCGCCGGCGACGCTTGTTTGTCCGAGGGCGCCTGCCGCACCTCCACCTGCGCGGTCACCTGGCTCTGGGCCTCGGCAACCTTGGCGAAGATCTCGACCTGCTCCTGAGGCACCACGCCAGCCGTCTTCTCCCCCTTCTCACCCGCCCCACCACCAGCACCCGGATTCTTGGCCACTGGCGGGTTGATCTGCACCACCACCTTTTGACCATCTGTCTTGACTTCGACCAAGCCCTTTGCAATCTCCTGTGAGAGGGACTTCTCAACGGCCTTGGCTGCCTTCTCGGTGGCCTCGTCGGTCGTCTTGGTCTCGGTTTTTAATTCCACCTCGCGCTGTGTCTCATCGGTGGTCTGCTGGCGAACCGTGTTGACCGGCGTGGGCTCAGCCACCGCTGGCGAGAATTGCTGGGCAATGAGGCTGGTAGCCTTGGGAGGCTCGACTGTTGGGATGAGTCGCTGCACACCAAACGAATTCTTCAAAGAGCCCGAGATCTGTTTGAACTTGGGCACATTCATCTCGGCAAACGAGAGAATCAACACAAAGAACGCCATGAGGAGCGTGGCCATGTCGGCGAAGGTCGCCATCCAGGCGGGTGCGCCCACCGGGGGGCACTCGGGACACTCTTCACACTTCTTTTCTTCGGCCTCATCGGCTGCCGATGCAAGCGCCTACCTCCTCCGCGGGCGGCAGCGGGGCAACAGCCGCCTCTTCTGGCGCAACGCCTGCTCCTCTTGCGGTTTTTTGTCGTCGTCGTCTGCCATGGGGTCTAGCCTGCAATGGCCTCAAGTTTCTTTTGATCTTTTGGTGCAACGTAACCCGCCAAGATGGTGGGCAGCAGGCGTGGGTTTCCACCCCCAGCAATGAACATCAGGGCCTCCACGATCAGGGCATTGTTTGATGAGGTTGCAGCATCAAGGTTCTTGACCTTGTCCATCACCGGGATGCAGATCATGTTGGCGATGATGGCGCCGTACATGGTCGTGAGCAGGGCCACGGCAAAGGCGGGGCCAATTGACTTGGGGTCGCTCATGTTGCCCAGCATGATCACCAACCCCACCAGCGTGCCGATCATGCCCATGGCCGGGCCGATTTCCTTAACGGCCCCCCAGACAGTCAGGGCGGATGCGTTTTGCGCGGTGATCTGGGCGGCTTCAATTTCCAGGGCCTTTTGAATCAGCTTGGGATCGGTGCCATCGACCATCATGCGGATTCCCTTGGCCATGAACTTGTTGCTGATGTCTTGGCCTTCGAGGGCAATCATGCCGTCTTTCTTGGCAATGGTGCCAAGCTCAACGAGCTTTTCAATGAGTTGAACGGGCGACTCGAGCTTGAACTTCACCGTCTTCATCCCGGTGCCGATTGCCCCGATGAATTCGGGAATCGAGGAGCGCGCCAAAACGGCAAAGGCGGTTCCCAGCACCACGATGTAGACCGACGGCATGTCAACAAACACAGCGGGATCTCCCATGGCCATGATGACCATGGCAAACACACCCACCAACCCGATAATTGTTGCGATATCCATTGCTGTCGAACTCCTTGCTCAATGAGCCTGTCGTATAGTCTTGTAACAAATTTTCATGTCAGGAAATCAATTTGTCCCACCTGCGTCTGACACACGATAGCGACGATAGTGCAAAAATTGTTCCAAAGTCATGGTGCGCTGCCTTCATTTTCGTTGCCATGGCCCTCTCAGGCTGCGCCGACACCCGAAATACCCCCTCATGTGACACCCTTTTTAAGGCTGGCGAGCTTCGAGAGTTCGTGCTCGAAAACGACAATGTTGTTCGAGACGGTCGGTCTGGACTGCGATGGTTCAGGTGCGCAGCAGGCCAGACCATTCAAGATGGGCTCTGCCAGGGAGACCCCCTTCGCCTCAATTGGGATCAGGCCCACCAGTTTGCTGCAGAGTTCTCCCAGGCCTCGGGCAAGACCTGGCGCCTGCCCACCTATGCCGAGATGAAGGCTGCGCGGCAAACCGACTGCCAGAATCCCGCCTACAACCCCAACGCCTTTCCAGCACTGCCCATTGAGAACTTCTGGACCTCGACCGAGCAGGTTGCAACCATTGGCCAGGCCTGTCAGATCTTTAGCTACACCGGTCACGGTCATTGTAGGGCCTTTAAGCGGGACGGATATCTCTTCATGTTGTTAGAAGATTGACACGTCCCTTGACAGAGTTGGCGGCGCTACTGGCTCACCGTTCCGGGTCGCTCTGCCCTTGGAAAGGCCACTGCCTTTTCCTGGGTATTGCGTCGAGTTGCAGCCTCTAGGGCCTCACGGTAGCGCTGTCGCTCCAGCACAATCAGGGCCTCCACCTCTTTTTTAAGGGTGTCCACGTTGGCACCCACTCGCTTGAGGTCTTGGACCTCTTTGCTCACAGCCGAAATTCGACCCCCTGCCTCGTTGACAGCCTTGGTCTGGTTGACCAGTTGGCCATTCAACGATTTGACCTGACCACTCAATGCATTGACATCGGTGAGGAGCTTGGCGAGCTGGGGGTCTGGTTTGGCCGGCGCCTTGGCGGCATCAATCAGGGCCTTTGATGACTCGGCAGCAGACTTCTTGAATTCCGCATCGCGTTTGGTTGAACTCTCTTGCATGGCCTTGAGGGCAACGCCAAGTTCGGCAACCTTGCCAGAGATGTCGGACTGCGCTGTGATCAGGCCCTGGTTCTTGTTTGACAGGGCCTTGACGCTCTCACCCACGGTGTCCATGTTGGAGAGGCTCTCTTTGAGGCCGATGGCCTGCGTGCCAATTCGAACCAAGAGGGCATCAGCCTGATTGACCCGCTGATTGAGCTGAATGGTCATGGCAATGAGCGCGCCGGCCGATCCCAAGAAAATAAACCCCGCAACGCCCAGCAATATTGAGGACATCTGTGTGCCAGCCTGCGAACCCTTGGTGAGCTTGGTGGTGGCGTCTGAGAGTGATTTGTGACTGAGCGAAGCCGAGCTAGCAGCCTTGTTGGCGACCTCTGCAGCATCGAGCACCGTTGCAATGATGGCCTGGAGTTGCTCTGCGGCCTTCTCGGCCTGCCGTCTGGCCTCGATATGAGACTTTTCGGCTGCGCGAAAGTCGGCCTCGGCTGCACGCAATTCTTCGATCAGCTCCTGATCGACAGGCTCCTCAGAAATGGCCTGCTCGAGCTCGTCAGACAACTCTTGCGTTGTCTCTGAGGCCGGCTCTAGAGCTTCGGCAGTTTTTTCTTCATTGGCCATTTGCTGTCCTTTCCAGTGGATTTGGAATCGGCAGAAGATCTCACTTCTAGAGCCATTCCCTTGCGAATTTCATCGGTTCGCTCACGAATACCGAGTAGTCGGGTGTTGAGACCCTCACCATCTTTGAACAGTTCCACAGCCTGAAAGACCGGCTTTGGCACCTTGGCGAGCACCTCATAGAGCCGATGTGTCTTCTTGGGTTTTTCTGCAAGCGGCTCGAGCACCAGGCGATTGCGATTGACCAAGGCCTGGTCAAGTGGCACGAATCGGTCGGATGCGCCGCCCGGGAGAGCACCGCCGGCGAAACGATCTTCAATCTTGTCAGGCCCCCGGCGAGTCGATCTTGAATTGCCCCTTCCGGGCCCCCGGCGAGCCGGTCTTGGATGCCCTTCGGAGCCGCCCCGGCGGTCGATCTTGGATGCCTTCGGGCCGCCCCGGCGAGCGGTCTTGGATGCCGCCGGCGTCCCCCGCCTTCGAGCCGATCTTGGATGCTGTCCCAGCCACGGCCCTCGTAACGATCTCTGGGTTCTCACCAGCGGCGCCCGGGCGTATCCGATCCCGAGGACCCTTGTCTTTGGGGCCACCCTCGAATCGATCACCACCAATTTTTCTGGCCTCTTCGCTCTGCGGGGGTGGACTTTTGCTCGCTGCAGAGTTGATTGCCCTCACAGCTCACCTCGTGGGTGCCCTCCGAGCGGATGATTTCAGTTTCTTTGGCCACGGTAAGGCTCTCTCCGGTCACCACAGGGCAATGGCGGCCCTGGGGCCGAGGCAGATTGACCCAGGAATCCGTGGCACGCCCTTGCGTGCAAGAGGAGACCTCGGGCCTGGTCGATCGAGGAAAACGGGCCGAACAGCAACACCCAGTTGTCACCGGGAGCGCCCTGGCGGGTCACGATGATCTTGGCCTTTGCCAAGACCGTGTTCTGAGCCTGAAACCGTTGCACCTCTGCGCGTGGCCCGGGAGGCGTGTTGAACATAAAAAGAGCCGGCGCAAGGCCCTTGGGATCAGCGCCCTTTAATGTCTTGGCGAGCCAGAGCAGGGGCGGTGGTGCGGGTGGTGTTGCGAGAACGGGCGGTAATGGCCATGGGGTTGCGCACCGGGAGCCGGGGGCGACGCGCGCCTCTGAATCAGTGGTTTGCTGCCAAGACGCTCCCGCTTGAGCTCAGGTTCGCTGAGCTGCTCGGGCACCGACTGGGACTTTGCGGAAGTTGAATCTGTTCGACGCCGGGAACGTGACGGGCTCGTCTGCTGCGGCCTGCGGCACAGGTCGGCAGACACTGAATCGGCGGGCGCTGGGCCGGGCGCTGGGTCGGCAGGCGGGTCAGCAGGCGCTGGGTCGGCCGGCGCCGGGTCGGCGAGCTTTTCCTCGCTGGGTGGATTTGCCATGAGCTCTGCGACGGTGGGGCCTGGCTTGGGAGACAGGTCATCCCAGGGGACATGCTGGAGGGCTGTGATGGCTGCAGACGCGGCAAGTGCCACCATCCCCAAGACCAGCACACCCGGAATTTTCTTTGCCGCTGGCCTGCTGACAGGAACGCTTGGCGCCTCGGCTGCAGCGGCGGCAGCCTGAACCATCGCCGCACCGAATCCAGTCGCAGCCTGGGCAAGGGGCCGATTGGATTTTTTCGGCTCCTCGCCAAGCGCCTCATCGGCCATCGCGAGCGCACGCAACCCAGTTCGAAGGGCCAATGCAGCTTCAAAACCCTTTACACCCGTGGCATCGAGCAGGGCCTGCACCTCCGGGCCCATGCCATTGGCCCTGGCATCCTCCAGGAGCAGACGAGCCTCCTCTGAACTCGGGCGCTCCACATCCCAACGCAGCGCGAGCTTTCCAAACGCATCTATTTTTTTATCAGCATCCGCACCAGCTGACTGAAGCAGCAACACCAACCGGGTATTGGCCCCCGGAAAGTCCTTCAGAAGCCTGGCCAGCAGCCCGAGTTCCTTGAGGCCCGTTCCCTTGCCGTCATAGACCAAGAGCAGGCGCTGCGGGGCCGAGGACCCCTCGGCCTTGATGGCCTCCGCAACGGTGAGGTCGGCCAGGATGCGGTTAAACCTCGCCAAAACGGCCTCGGTGCTATTTGGGAAATAGACCTCCACGGCCAGCTCTCTGGATTTTCGAAGGCTATCGGCCAGCATGCGACCGTAATGATCCAGCAGTGCATCACAGTCACTCACCAGCGTTGCAGCTCGCCTGTCATCAAGGAGGCTTCGCAAGACATGCTCAAAGCGTGTCTTATCCGACGCCCGAACGAAAAAGGCGGTCGAAGAGAGAAGCTCGTCTGAGGGGGGGAGTTGCAGGTCGTCCATCATTGAAGGGTAACGGGCTTGCCGTTGGCGTCAAATTCCATGGCCGCCGGCACCTTCGGCGAGGGCCGCGCGGGCGTGGTGCCGTCTGGCCGCGTGGTGTTCAAGCCAAAGACATAGGCAATGACCTGTGCCACTGCGAAATACAGGTCTTGGTGAATGGGGCGATCCAGTTCAGAGGTGAAGTAGAGGGCCCGTGCCAGGGGGGGGGCCGAAAAAATCTCAATCCCGTGTCGCTTGGCCTCCTCTCGGATCTGAAAGGCCAGGTGGTCCGCCCCCATTGCAACCACCATGGGGGCCCCATCGCCAGTTGGATCATATGAGAGTGCCACTGCAAAGTGCTCCGGGTTGGTCACGACCACATCAGCATCCTGCACTTTTTGCATCATGCGATTGGAGGCCATCTCCCGTTGGCGACGCCGAATCTGGGCCTTGACCTCTGGCCGGCCCTCGGTGTCTTTGAGTTCATCTTTCACATCCTGCTTGGTCATCTTCATGCGCTCAGCGTACTGGTGCTTCTGAAAGGGGACATCGACCGCAGCGATCAGGATGAGGCTGCAGGCCACCGCCAGAAAGAGCTCTCCGATGAGTCGGCCTGCAAGGCCCATTGCTGGCTCCATGGCCATGCTCGAGAGCTTGAGGTAATCCGGCATCTGATACGACATCATCAGAAAGAGGGCGATGACCACCAGCGTGAATTTCATGATGGCCTTGCCCAACTCCACAAGGGCATTGAGGCCGAACATGCGCTTGATGCCAGCAATTGGGTTGAGCTTGCTTGGCTTGGGTGCGGCCGCCTTCCATGAGAAGTTAAAGCCACCCGTGGTGGTGCAGCCGATAAAGGCTGCCACCATCGTCAGCAGGAAGAGGGGCACCATGACCAGGAAGCTCTCGAGTGTGAACTTTGCAAACAGGCCCGGCAGCAGATGCGGGGTGTCCAGGGCCCGCGGATCAATCTGAAGACCCTGGGCAAAAATGGCCGAGACATGGTGGTAGAACCACCCGCCCGCAATGAACAGGGCTGCCACAGAGGCCACCACCACCACGGCAGAGGGCAGTTCTTTCGACTGCGCAATCTGGCCGTCTTCACGCGCCTTTTCCAGGCGCCTGGCGGTCGGTTCCTCGGTTCGTTCGAGGTCGGAGTCTTGATCAGCCATGGCCTCTGGGGATCACCCCAGCCCCAAAACAGTGCGAACCTGGGCAAAGGCAGCGCTCCAGAGCCACTGCATTCGCCCACCAATGGCACCCATCAAGACGTAGAGCATGAGCATGCCCACCAGAATCATTGCCGGAAAGCCCACTGCGAAAATATTGAGCGTGGGCGCAGCACGCACCACCACCCCCAGGCCAAGGTTGACGGCCAGCAGAATGACCAACATGGGCAGGGCCAGCAGCACTGCGCCCAGAAAAATCATCGAAGACCAGCCCAGCAGGGCTCCAACAGCATTGAGGCTCAGCAGCCCCTGCCCGATGGGCAGCATCTCAAAGCTCTGAATGAGCAACTCCAAGAGCAAGACGTGTCCGCCCAGGCCAAGAAAAATCAGGCTGGCAAGAATCACCAGAAACGACGCCACCACAGGAACATTTCCAAGATTTGGGTCAATCATCTGGGCCATCGAGAGGCCCATGGAGCCGGCAATTGCCTGGCCACCCGTGGCCACCGCGGCAAGCACGACCTGCAGGATCAGGCCCATGAGAATGCCAATGGTGATCTGGTTGACCAGTTCCAATAATCCGGGGGCCGTGGTCGGATCGATCACCGGCCAGTCAAACAACGGATAGACAAAGACCGTGAGCACCAGCGCCAATGCAATGCGAATTCGGAGCGTGACCGCGTCGAGCGAGAGGACGGGTGCCACCAACAACAAGGCCGAGATTCTGGCCATCGGCCAGAGCATGGTTAGAAACCGTTCAACAACATCGGCGGCCAGGAGCGAGAGCATGGGGTGGCAATCTCACGCAGATTAGAGGAAGAGTCCTGGAATGCGCCCAAACACGCTTCGACAGAATTCCACGACCAGATTGATCTGCCAGGAGCCAAAGACAGCAATGGCCACACCAATTGCAACCAGTTTGGGAATGAAACTCAGCGTCATCTCGTTGATTGAGGTGGCAGCTTGAAAGACACCCACCACCAGGCCCACGATCAGGGCAATGCCCAGCAATGGCAGCGAGACCAGCATGGTGAGCATGAGGGCCTCTCGGGCAAGATCAACAACGGCGGCGGTGTCCATGGGTGCTTTCGAATGGTTACGGAATGGTGGGGGTGACGAAACTTGCAGCGAGTGAGCCCATCAGCAGGGTCCAGCCGTCTACGAGCACAAACAACATGAGCTTAAAAGGCATGGAGATCATCATTGGCGAGAGCATCATCATGCCCATCGACATCAGCACGCTGGCCACAATGAGGTCGATCACCACAAAAGGGATGTAGATCAGAAACCCAATCGTGAAGGCACTCTTGAGCTCCGAGGTGATAAAGGCCGGCACCAGGGTTGTGAAGGGCACCGACGCTGGGTCATTTAAGGCTGGTGCCCTCGAGATCTCTGCAAAGGCGGCAATGTCACCCTCACGGGTCTGGGCCAGCATGAAGCCGCGGATCGGGGCCTCGGCATTTGCCAGGGCCTGCGTAAAGGTGATCTGCCGCTCGAAATAAGGGAGCAGCGCTGTGTCATAGACCTGCCCAAAGATGGGCGCCATGATAAAGAGCGTTAGAAAGAGAGAGAGTCCCACCAGGACCTGGTTGGGCGGCGTGCTTCCGGTTCCCAGGGCCTGTCGGAGAAGAGACATCACGATGATGATGCGAACAAACGACGTCATCATGAGCAGCATCGATGGCAGCAGTGTGAGTGCTGTGATGAGTCCAAGGAGTTCAAGGGTGAGGCTGTACTGAGAGCCCTGCACAGTCACTGCCGGCAGGCCCTGGGCAAGCGCGGGCAGACAGACGGCGCCAGCCAGCAGCAGACCCACCACTGGTGAGAGATAAGAGGCCTTCATTTTGGCCGCAGAAACCTGGCCAGGGCCTCGACCGCCGGAACAGCCATCCGAGGCAGGCCCTGGGTCACGGCAGCACCGGCCGTTGCGGGCGATGCGGGCGATGTGGCGAAGGTGCCAGATGCCATGGAGGAGGACGCGGGGCCTGGCGCCAGTCGGGCATCGCCCTGGGCGGCGGGCCACTCTGCCAGCGTGGTGATCTGTTGCAACGAGACACCGAGCAGGAGGTCTTTGTCGCGCACGCGAACCAGGACCACCCTCTGACGGGAGCCCGTGGCAAGCGACTCAATGAGTTGAATCTGTCGTCCGCTGCCAAGCGCACCAGGCTGGAACCGACGCAGCAGATACAAGACCACTGCGAGCAGGCCGATGACCAGCAGGAAACTGCTGGCCATAGAGAGCCAGTCCATGCTGTTGGCAAGCCCGTTGGTCATCTCAGACCTGCTTGAGGCGCTCAGCCGCCGGGACCACGCGGGTCAGGCGAATGCCGTAGCGGTCATTGACAAGGACGATCTCTCCCTGCGCCACGACCGTCTGATTGACGAGCAGGTCGAGTGGCTCACCAGCGAGTCGGTCGAGCTCGACCACACTGCCTTGCGCAAGTCGAAGCAGGTCGCGCAGCTTAAGTGATGCGCGTCCGACCTCGATGGAGATGGTGACCGGGATGTTCTGTAGGACCTCGGGGTCGATCTGCCCCCCTTTTCCTGAGACATCCATGTCGGCCAAGACATCGGTTTCGTTTTGTTGGTCTGCTGGGTTTTCCATGGTTTAGTCCTGTCTGGTCTTTCCGGTCACGTCGTAGGAGCTGCGAATCTGAATGGCCATCTGGTTGTCTTGCACACCAACATCGGCCTCATAGGAGGCGATATTGGCAATGCGAACCTGGGCTGCATCTGGCTTTTTAAAATAGAGGAGGTCTCCGACCTTCATGTTTTTTAGTGTGTGGAGGTTGGTCTTGAGGCTGCCCAGCAGGGTCTCAACCTCGAGTGACGACTCGAAGACTGCTTCCCGCAGCGCCTCGCGCCACTGGCGCTCGCTGGTCTCGGTGCCCTCGCTGGACTGAACCCTGCTGCGCAGGACATCCCGCATGGGCTTGAGCGAGGCATAGGGATAGACGAGGTCAACAAATGATTCCCCTTCGGGGTTGTCAACCTCAAAGCGGCTCAGAATGACGAGATCATTCTCATCTGCAATCTGCGCGAACTGAGGGTTGATCTCAGACGTCACCACCTCGACATCAAGCTTGAGCAGGGGGGCCCATGCATCCTTGAGGCTGCGAAAAAAGACATCTAGAACGATTCCAATGACACGGGTCTCTGTTGGCGTAAAGAGCCGAGTGGGTGGCAGCGGACCGCGGCTGCGACCGGTGCCAAGTCCTCCAAAAAAGACATCCAATGCGGAGAAGATCATGTTGGGCTCAATGACCACCAGCGAGTTTCCCCGCAGTGGGTTGATCCGAATCATATTGACCGCAAGGGGTGCCTTGAGCGTCTTGAGATAGTCACCGTAACGGACGATCTCGGCCTTCATTGGCGTGATCTTCGGGGTCGACCTTAAGACCTCAACCAACCCCAGGCGAAAGAGGCGCAGGAGTCGCTCATTGATCATCTCGATGGCACCCACGTTGATGCCAAGGGAGCTGTCTTCGCTGGCCAGGTCGTGCTTGCGGACCCTGACCTTGCTGTTGAATCCTGTCTCGACTGGGATCGAGCCGTCGGCCATTCCCTCTTGGAGGGCGGCGAGCTCGTCTTCGCTCAGTAGGCTGGGGCTTGCGGCCATGATCTTCTTGCCTTTTCTGGCGTTGGTTACTGAACCACAAACTCGGTAAAGAGCACCTGCTCGATGCCACCAAAATCCTCATAGCGTTCGAGCACAGCGTTCATGGCCAGCCGGATCTTCTCGGCCAGTTCGATTCGAAAGGTGGGTCTGTCGAGCTCAGCCTCTGTCACCTGACGCATGACATCCAGCGCAGAGTTACGAAGGGCAAAATCGTGCTTTTCCATGTTCTCGAGGACCTTGTCGTCGTAATGGGTCATGATTGCAACGGTCACCTGCATGACCTTTCGCGACCCAGTCACATTGGCAAGCAGGGGGCGACCCATCTCCTTGTAGCGCGATTCAAACCTATTGACGTCGGCCGCATTCTTGGTGACTTTCTCAGGACCAGCGGGAGACTCTTTTGTGTTGGGAAGTGGTTTGCCATCCGGGCCGAGTTGAGGCTGGCCATCTGCCTCGCCCTCTTTGGCCGCATCAGCAGCAGCCTTGTCAGCCTCGGCCTTCTTGAGAAGTTCCTCGACTGAGTTTGGATCGGGCTGGCTAAAGAATCCTGTTACCGCGAGGGTTCCGACCACGGTGACTGCGAGCAGCACCAGAAGACCCACGATTAGTAGGATCAATTTGAGTGGCGATTTTTTCTTGCCGCCCTCTTGTTGCTCTTGTTCGTCCGCCATCTTCGTTTCCCTCTTGGTTAATCCATCATCGCGTCCCTAGACCAGGACATCCAGTCGACCGTCCGAGGCCACCGGCTGAGAACTCAAGTCCCCGCCACCCTCCACAGACATCACATCGCCTGTTTGGACCGCAGACTGCGCATCATGATTCCGATTGTGACCCTTCTCATCGCCATTTTTTTGACGAGATGAATCACCCACCGTCAGTGAAGCAACGTCTGTGCCAGACTTCTCAAGTGTCTCCCTCAGCCTTGGAAGCTGGTCGAGCAGCAGCTCTCGCGTGGCCAATTGGCTCGTTCTAAACGAGGCCTCAAGCTCCCCGCCCTTCCAGTGCAACTCAATCTGAATCTCTCCAAGTGCGCGGGGGTGGACCTCCATGTTGACCTTCCAATTGCCCTGAGAAATCTGTTGAACCAGCCGCTGGCTCAAGAGATCGCCAAAGCGCTGGGCCAACTGCTGATTGGCCTGCCGCCCCTGGCCGTTGTCGCCTTGCCCCGAAAAAAGGCTCCCACCGGCCGCGCGCGAGGGCGACGCCCCGCCCACATCGGCCGCGAGTCGGTCCAGGTCGGGGCCATCGGTGGGAACGGCGGCCCCGAGGTCGGCAGCCTGAATGCTGGCGAGTCGCTCAGCCGTGGTGGGCAGGGGTGTGGCATCGGCCATCTTTTCAAACACAATCCGCTGCAAGACCAGGGGATCGAGCTTCACCCCCTTGGCCTCAAGGCCCTGTTCAGCTCGGGCGGCCCAGACAGCAGCTGACTGGGCATCTAGAACAGGGATGCGCAGCCGAATCGGGGTGAGCAGGCCCTGGGCATCAACGGTCTGCGCATCAACGGCCTGCGCATCAACAGTCTGCGCATCAACAGTCTGCACACCGACGGGTCCTGCAGCCATCGCTTGCAAAGGTGCGGCCGTGCCAAGGCCAGTCAGCCATGTTGGCATGGTGGGGGCCGTGGTGGGGGCTGTGGTGGTTGCCATCAGGCCGTTTGTGAGCGCCACACCTGCCGCCCAAGCTGCCGCACCTGCGGCCGCACCCGCATCCGCACCTGCGGCCGCACCCGCATCCGGGGGCCCGGCCTCCTCGACAGCCACCAACAACGCCTCCTCTGGGGTGATCAGGGGCGTGGTGGTGTCTCCACCTGGGGTCCAAGCGGCATCGGGGACCGAAGACAGTCCCTTGCCAAGCATGAGTGCCTCAACAGCACTGTCGGGCAGCCCAGCCTCTCGGGCAAAGGCCAGGAGGTCCTCCTCCGAGGGCGGTTCGCCCGCCACCAATAAGGTGGCCGTGCGCCCCAGAGGAATCTCCCGAAGAACCCCCTTGGGAGCCGATGCGTGAGTGCGCTCACCAGCGTTGGTGTCTGGACCATCGTCGGCAAGCGCCCGCCGCCCTGGGGCGGAAGCAGCTGAGGTGGCTGAGGTAGCTGAAGGCGCTGACGCGGCTGAAGGCGCTGAGGGTCGCTGACGGTGATGCGCCGCCGCAAAGGTGTCTCGAAAGGCAGGGCCGCCCGCCCCATCCTCACGGCGGGAGTCGGCACGAGACGTGCTCTCCTGCTCGGTGGAATCGGGCAACACGGCGGGTTGAAAGACGGTGTCCAGGGAAGGTGTCATGGGCTGTGAGGGGCAAAAGGGTTCCGGTGCCTCCTAATAAGCAATCTTTAGACCATTGCCGCCCCGGGACCTCGATGCACCTAGACCGTGGCACACCGGTTGCTTATAGAGGTCGGGGAGACCCACCTTGTTTTTTTGCAACCCGCTGATTTAACAGAGAAAAGTCTAGAGACACGCGAATGGCAAGTCTGAGTTTGTCGAGCTTACGACAGAGCGCATTGAACTTTAAGTTGAGTGGACTGGGGATTCCGGCCCTGGTGCTGCTCATCATGGCAATGCTTGTCTTGCCGCTGCCGCCGCTATTGCTGGACCTGCTCTTCACATTCAACATCCTGGTGGGCCTGATCATCATCATGGTGGCCATCGGGGTTCAACGTCCCCTCGATTTCTCCTCATTTCCAGCTGTCATCTTATTGACCACGATGCTGCGCCTTGCCCTTAATGTGGCCTCCACTCGGGTGATCTTGGTCGAGGGGCACACCGGGCCAGATGCGGCTGGAAAGGTCATTCAGGCCTTTGGCGAATTCGTCATCGCTGGCAACTATCTCGTGGGTATCGTGGTGTTCGGCATCTTGGTCTTGATCAACTTTGCGGTGATCACCAAGGGCGCAGGGCGCGTCTCAGAGGTCACCGCCCGATTCACCCTCGATGCCATGCCGGGCAAACAGATGGCCATCGATGCAGACCTCAATGCCGGGGTCATCGACCAGGAGACCGCCAAAAAGCGGCGCGAGGAAATATCACAAGAGGCCGACTTCTTTGGCTCCATGGACGGTGCCTCAAAGTTTGTAAAGGGCGATGCCGTGGCGGGCCTGATCATCCTCTTTATCAATATTCTTGGTGGCGTGGTGATCGGCCTTGTTCAACACGATCTCAGCCTGACAGATGCTGCCCAAATTTACGTCTTGCTCACCGTGGGCGATGGCCTGGTGGCGCAGATTCCAGCCCTCTTTCTCTCGCTGGCCACCGCAATCGTGGTGACCCGGGTGACCACCTCAGAGAACATGACCGAGCAGGCCAAGAGCCAACTCTCCAACCCCTCGGCCCTCTTTATCTCTGGGGGCATCCTGGCCACACTCGGGGTCGTCCCCGGCATGCCCAGCATGATGTTTCTCACCCTGGCGGCTGGGGCAACGGGTGTGGGTTTTATGGTCATGAAGAGCAGGGCCGAACCGCCCCTGCCGACTGCCGAAGAGGCTGCCGCGCAGGCCGCTGCCGATGCGCCCAAGGAACTCGACTGGGATGACGTCGACGCTGTCGATGTGATCGGCCTGGAAATTGGATACGGCCTCATTCCGCTCGTCAACGTGGAGACAGGCGGCCAACTCATGAACCGGGTCAAGGGCGTTCGCAAGAAGCTCTCGGCCGAGCTTGGTTATCTTGTGCAGCCCGTTCGCATTCGAGACTCCCTCACCCTTGATCCTGACCACTATCGGATCGTCATCAACGGCGTGGTGCGAGGCAAAGGCGAGGTCAAGGTGGGGCGTGAACTCGCCATCAGCCCAGGCCAGGTCTACGGCACCCTCGAGGGCATTGCCACCAAAGACCCAGCATTTGGCCTTGATGCAGTCTGGATTGACCCAGCACAGCGCGATCACGCCCGCACGCTCGGCTACACCGTGGTCGATGCGGCCACTGCCATGGCCACCCACCTCAATAAAGTCCTGCGCGAAGGCGCGGCTGAACTGCTGAGCCACGACGAGACCCAACAACTATTAGACAAACTCGCCAGCCGCTTTCCGAAGCTGGTTGAAGAGCTCGTTCCTGCCAAGCTCTCGCTGGGCGTTGTCACCCGCGTCTTGCAGGGCCTGCTCGAAGAAGGTGTCTCGATTCGAGACATGCGCACCATTGTGGAGGCCCTGGCCGAGGCCTGCGGCAAGACACAAGATCCACTAGAGCTCACCACCCTTGTGCGTCCCAAGCTCGGTCGCATGATTGTTCAGGCCCTGCTCGATGATCAAGACACCCTCTCGGTCATGACCCTCGATCCATCGCTCGAACAGGTCCTCCACAACACCATTCAGCAGCATCGCGGCGACCCAGCCAACATTATTCTGGAACCAGGCCTGGCAGAGGGGCTCTTTCGGGCCCTGCGTGAGAGCACAAAGAAGGTCGAGGACGCCGGCAACAACGCCGTGCTCGTGGTCTCACCAGTGCTGCGGCCCTGGCTCGCCAAGGCTGCAAAACACCGTGCCGACGGGCTCGCTGTCATTTCTTATAGCGAAATACCAGACGACCAGTCTGTAAAAGTCATTGAAACCGTTGAAATCACATCCAGACAAGAAGGGTGAACACCATGGAACTGCGACGCATCTTAGCCAGAGATTTACGAGCCGCCACCGAGAAGGCAGTGGGCCTCTACGGCAAAGACGCTCTTGTGATCTCACATGAGCAGGTCAACGGCCAGACCGAGGTCATCGTGGCCGTCGACCTCGAGGCCGATCCCATGACCCTTCGGGTGGCCGACCGCGAGTTCCTAGAGCCAGCTGTCAGCGCACCCGAGCGACTCGAGCCAAGCTTTGCCCCAATGAAATTCGGTGAGGCCCTGCACCGCGAGCTGCACGCAGTCGACACCACCGTGCCCGAGGCCCCGGCAGACGACTCCGGTCGCGATCAGATCCGAGCCCGCGAGATTGTGGATCTCGTTCGCCAGGAGATGGCCATCCTGCGGCGCGACCTGCGCCTGAGCCAGTCGATGGGTGGCTTCGGAGCGCCCCTGCTCGGCGGCCTGGCTGCCCAATTCGATCGCGCCTTGCAGGCAGACCACACCCCCATTGGGCTGCGAATGCTCATCACCGATCACATTCAATCGGCCAGCAACAGTCAGATGGCCATCTCACAGACCGAGGCCCTCTTGCTCTCGAGCATGGGGTCCGACACCTATAAGGGCCCCCTGTCGGGCATCCATGTGGTCATGGGTCCATCAGGCGCGGGCAAGACCACAACGGTGGCCAAGCTGGCCGCTGAGGCTGCTCAGTCCATGGGCACAGACCAGGTTGCTGTCCTGAGTTGGTGCGACACTCGCCTGGGCGCCTGGGCACAGGTTCAGATGGGCTGCTCCAGACTCGGTGTGGACTGCTTTCGTGCGCAAGAGACAAGCCTTCTGATGCCCCTCCTAGAAGAATTGCGGGGCCGTGCCTGCGTGATCATCGACACCCCCGGCATCGAGATGGCCCGCCACCGAACCCGCCTCGAGGAACTCATTCCCGAGGCCGTCTTCCACCTGGCCCTGCCACTCGATGCGGCGAGCCACCAGGTTGAAGGCCTCCTGAAAAAGCACAGTTGGTCCAGCCTGATGATCACCAAAGTCGATGAGGCCGTTCACGGCTGGGGGCTCATTGCTGCGCTGTGTCAGCGGCCCGTCGCCCTCTACCCGTTTACGGGTGGACAATCCGACGGAACTGGCCGACAGCCTTTTGGCACTGCTCGCCTGGCCAGACTCGCGGTCGATCACCTGGCAGGTGAATTGGCCCATCAGGCCAAACAGGCTGAGAACGATAGAATGGGAGGCGCCACAGTCCAGCTGGCCCAGTCGGCGCAGACCGTCTTGCAGGCCGGGCGCGTCGTCCTTTGAACTGAATGCCAACACTCATATGAGCACAAAGAAGAGACCAGACGTCATCGGGGTGGCCAGCGGCAAGGGTGGGGTCGGCAAGACCACCATCGCCGTGAACCTGGCCACCGCAATGGCAGCAGAGGGACGCAAGGTGGTTCTCTTTGATGCGGACATGGGCCTGGCCAATGCCCAAATCGCCCTTGGGCAGAAGGCGCCATTCCACTTTGGCCATGTGCTCACAGGCGAGAAAACGCTTGAAGAAGTCATGGTCGCGACCCCACATGGCGTCAAGCTCATCCCTGGCGGCTCGGGCATCTCCGAGCTGGCAAACCTCGATCCGGTTGCATCCGGCGCGGTCGTCCAGGCCTTTAGCCAGATTCAAGACGACCTCGATGTCCTGATCGTCGACGCGGCAGCTGGAATCTCATCCCAGGTCATCACCTTCATGCGGGCCGTCGGGCGTCGACTCATCGTGGTGAAAGATGAGCCCTCCTCTATTGCAGACGCCTACGGCATGATCAAGGTTCTCGCCCAGGAGGGCGTCACAAACGACATCTACTTATTGCCCAACATGATGGAAGACCAGGCAGCTGGCGCCATGCTGCATGCCCGCATCAACGATGTGGCAAGCCGGTTCCTGGGCCTGCAGCTCGGCTACCTCGGGAGCATCGAACACGACGAGCTCATCTTGGCAGGGCTGCGAAAGAATAAGCCCGTGTTGGCCCATGCGCCCGGCAGTCTCGGGGCGCGTAACTTTAGGGACCTCGCCACCAGCCTGCGAAACCTGCCTCCCCCCCAAGGCATCGATGGCGGCATCTCCTTCTTTCTGGAGCGACAGCTCTGAAAATCAAGAATCCCTACGTCAGCCCAGCCGACGAGGTCGAGGCGCTGGTCCTTGGCCACCTCGACCTGGTCAAGCGAATTGCGCTGCACCTTCGGGTGCGGCTCATGTCCGTCATGGACCTCCAAGAGCTGGTTCAGGTGGGCGCCATTGGGCTGCTCGAGGCCGCAAAGGGCTATGACCCCACCAAAGGTGTGCCCTTTGAGCACTTTGCCCACAGCCGAGTCCGCGGCGCCATCATTGACGAAGTCCGTCGCATGTCCACCCTGCCTCGCTCGGCGGTGGCCATCCACAAACAGCACAACGAGGAATCTCGCCAGCTCTCTGCCACGCTGGGTCGGGCACCCTCTCAGGCCGAGCTGGCTGCCTCGCTTGGCCAGGGTGTCGACGACTTTCAGACCGATCGTCGCAAGGCTGCTCAATTCCAAACGGTTTACCTCGAGGATGTGGCCGAGCAGGCCTTTAGCATCCCCGACGAGGCATCGCGCCGACCAGACGTCCAGGCCGAGGAATCCCAGCTTGTGGGCGCCCTCGTGGCTGCCATCGAGCAGCTTCCAGAGCGGGATCGCCTGGTGATGTCGCTCTATTACGAGGAAGAGCTCAACCTGAAGGAAATCGGTTCTATACTGGAAGTTTCGGAGTCACGGGTCAGTCAAATCTTGTCTGCAAACGTGAAGAAACTTCGAGCAATTTTGGGGGTCGATGCCTAAGGCGCGTGGCCCCCTTCACGCCGAGAGGGTGCATCGTGCTGGGAAAGCTTTTCGGTAACGCCGATAAAGAGCAGATGGTCAAGGCCAAGCAGGAATTCGAGGCCGCCATCAATGCCAAGGACGACTCTCGCGAGACCCGCTCCATGAAGCTGCGCATGGGCCTGCGATGCCGGGCCGTGCTCGACAAGACCTTCATAGAAGGGGCTGAACGCACCGCAGAGCATGCAGAGGCCTCGATGCTCGCCGTGGCCAACGACGAGGAAAAGCCAAAGGCGCCCTCGCCCAGGGCCTTCCAATCGATCAAGTCCGTCAACGGCGAGATCCTCGCCTACCTTCCGCTTGAGTACGCCGAGGAAATCTTCAAGGTTGGCGCTGCCTTCCAACTTGAAGAGGCATCGCCAGAACAGGCCATTGAACTCTGTCAGGCCGTGGCTGACAAAATCTCAGAGGCGCTCGACCTCGACCAGCCTTTCGAAGCCCTGGGCTTTCTCAAGGAGCAGCTCGCCGAAGAGGATGGTGACGAGGCAGACCAGGACGACGACAATGGGGCCAACAAGTAAGGCAGGGCCTCTGGCTTAGCCTCAAGAAGCCTGCCGCTGGGTCGATTTCCTCTGGACTGGTTTTAGGGGCTCGATATGAACACGGTTCTTTTATTCTCAATTCTCGTCTTGCTCGCTGTGGTGATGGTGCTCATGCTCATGGTGGTTGACCATGTTCGGGCCGTCCACCAGGCGGTGGTTCCTCCCATGCCAAGTGAGGACGCACTGCGCGATGAATTCTCGCTGGCACTCACTGGGCCAGACGGTGAGGCGGCACCAGTCGATGAAAAAGCAGAGGCTCAGGCCGACTCACAGGTCATGCAAGAAGACAAGGCCGACGCCAGCTTTGGCACGCTTCAGGGCAAGCGCCTCTGGGACGGCATGACCGGCAAGCCAGTCGAGGGGGTCGAGCCCGAAAAAATCGAGGAACTCAAGCTTCGATACGGCGTGATTCTCACCAAGCACATTCAGGAGCTCGTGGCCGAGGGCGCCGAACACGGCAAGGAGGGCTCCTCCAAGATCGCCTCAAATCGCCGAAAGATCAAAGGCTTAAGAGGCGTCGTGAGCTCTTGGATACCCCAACAACACGCCGACGCCATCTACCAGGCGGGGTTCGACAGCGCCACCGTCACCGAGAAAAACCTGGAGTCTGTGCGCAAAGGACTCGAGGAGGTCTGTGATGTCCTCTTTCAGCGCACCGGCGTGGATGCCAAGGGCGGGGCCTGGGCCAAGCGCCTGATCAACCTGCCGGGCCAGGCCCTGGAGATGGGCGACCCGCCTGCCCTTGCCCTGGAAGGCCAGCCGACCCCGGCAGGCAGCGAAATGCAACTTCCCGCTAAAGCCTCGGCCTGATCGACCGATTCCCTCAGTGTTGGACGCGAAAGCGCCCCCACCGAGTGAAACGAAAACGAGGACTCCAAAATGCGGCAGATGAGAAAAGCGATTGAGAGCTACGGTGATGTGAAAGTCACCACTGGCGTGGCCACTGCAGACAGCGTTCAACTCATTCAGATGCTCTTTGACGGGTTGATGGAGAGCCTGAAGTCCGCCGAGGGTCAGATCCGACGTGGCGCCATCGAGGAGAAGTCCAAGAGCCTGAGCCGAGCAAGCAAGATTGTGCTGGGCCTTCAGGGCGCACTGGACTTTGATGCCGGCGGCGAAATCGCCCGTAACCTCGACGAACTCTATGGCTATGTGACCCGCCGCCTCCTGCATGTGAATCTGCACAACGACCTCGAAGCCCTTGCAGAGGTCACCAGCCTGATCTCGGAGATTCAAAGCGCCTGGGGCACCATTCCAGGCATGCTCAACAACCGACCCACCGCCGTCCGGCTCGCCTCCTAGGCTCGCAGCAGATCGGCTGCTATTTGCCGAACTGCTTTTTCATGTTGCTTGAGGTGGCATCGAAACGGCCAGTCGAGTCGCAGATGGCCACAAGCGTGATGCGGGGGGCGGCGTTGTCTTCGTCGCCCTCGAAATCAAATCCCGGGTAACGGGCATTGGCCACCAGCTTTACCCGCTGATTCTTCTTGGCCATGACCCTGGCGGTCTTGCCCTCGAAGAGGGCCGTTGGCCCATCTGGCATGACCCGCACCATGAAGGCGTCGTCGACGAGTTCACACTTGTTGTCGAGCGTGACGACAACCTCAATGGGTCGCGGCGGCCCGACGTCGGCGAGCATCATGTACAAAAAAACGCCAAAAGCACCCACGCCAACGATGCTCCCGACGATCATGATCGCTTTTTTGAGGTCATCCATGCCATTGAGTTTGACACGGGTGGGCGGGGGTTTGCGATGCGAGGGCAATCCTGAGGTAACTTAGGCGGCATTAAGATCCCTCTTGGCCCACAAAATAGGATCCCGTGTCCCCCATCATGCCGCCCCTTCGATATTGGCCCTGGCTCGTCACACTCCCGTTGGCAGTGGTCAGTGCGGCCTGGAGCCCCTGGCTTTCTCTGCTTTTTATTGCCTTGTTCGGACTGGGCGTGCAGGACCTTCGACAGCCCAGACAGGCCGTTCGGCGCAATTACCCCTTAACGGGTCGACTGCGCTACGCCCTCGAATCCATACGGCCCGAAATTCGCCAGTATTTTCTTGAAAGCGATGAGGAGAAGTTGCCCTTCTCTCGGCATCAGAGGGCGCTGGTCTATGCCCGCTCAAAGATCCAAAACGACAAGCGCGGCTTTGGCACCATCAAAGACCTCTATGCCCAGGAAGCCCAGTGGATCAGTCACTCCATGCGGCCCATCGACATCGACCCTCAGAGCCTTCGCACAACAGTGGGCGGACCGAGCTGCAGGCAGGCCTACAGCATCTCGATCTTCAATATTTCGGCCATGAGTTTTGGCTCCCTGTCGGCAAACGCCATCCAGGCGCTTAATAGAGGCGCCGCGATCGGTGGATTTGCCCACGACACCGGAGAGGGCAGCATCTCGGCTCACCACCGCCGCCACGGCGGAGACCTCATCTGGGAAATCGGGTCAGGCTACTTCGGCTGTCGAACACCAGATGGTCAGTTTGACCCACAGCGTTTCAAAGAACAGGCCTCAGACCCCCAGGTCAAGATGATCGAGGTCAAGATGTCTCAGGGGGCCAAACCGGGGCATGGGGGCGTGCTCCCGGCAGCCAAGGTGAGCGAGGAAATTGCGCATGCCCGCGGTGTGCCCATGGGGCAGGACTGCATCTCTCCAGCGCGTCACGCTGCCTTTGAGACGCCCCTGGAGTTGCTGGCCTTTCTGCGCCTGCTTCGGGAATCCTCGGGCGGCAAGCCAGTGGGATTTAAATTCTGTGTCGGGCAGGTGGGAGAGTGGTTCGGGGTGGTCAAGGCCATGCTCGAGTCCGGCGTCGTGCCCGATTTCATTGTGGTCGACGGGGCAGAAGGCGGCACGGGGGCAGCACCCATTGAGTTTGCAGACCACATGGGCATGCCGCTGAGAGACGGTCTCCAACTGGTCCACAACACCCTGGTTGGGGCGGGGCTGCGAGATCAGATCCGCATCGGTGCGTCCGGCAAGATCATCTCTGCCTTCGACATCGCACGCTGCATTGCACTTGGTGCCGACTGGTGCAACGCCGCCAGGGGTTTCATGTTTGCCCTGGGCTGCATCCAGTCACGTTCTTGCCACACAGACCACTGTCCGACCGGTGTTGCCACGCAGGATCCCACTCGCCAGAAGGCGCTGGTCGTGACAGACAAGGCCCAGCGTGTCGCCCACTTTCACAGCAACACCGTGAAGAATCTTGCGGAGCTCATGGGCGCCTCTGGCCTGACCCAGGCCAGTCAGATCACCGCAGACCTGATCATGATGCGGGAATCCTCGAGCCGAGCGGTGCCCTTGTCATCGAGCCTGATCAGCATGCCAGCAGGTGCGTTGTTAGACGAGGCGCAGCGCCTGTTGCTTCCCGAGCCCTACCGAACTGGCTGGGGCAAGGCGGCGGCGGCCACCTTTGGCCCCTAAGAGGGCAGAGCAAGCAGCTGACAAAGCGGCTGTAAACACCTGCATCTTGCTTGCGTTCGACCCAGAGCGCGGTGGTGTCTTGGTGCTTGATCATTTATTTAAGTAAATGATAACCGTCACATCATTTTACTTTAATTAAATCTGGAATTTGGCACAATGGCCTCAGGTTCACAGCGAAATACCCCTTCAGTGGAAGTGTTAAGCGTGGGCTAGAGGATATCGACCACCCGAAAAGGAGCGCGCTGCATGGCCACAAAAACGTATAACGCCGGTGTAAAGGACTATCGCCAGACCTACTGGATGCCCGACTACACCCCGCTGGACACCGATATTTTGGCGGTCTTTAAGATCACCCCCCAATCTGGGGTGGATCACGAAGAGGCCGCCGCTGCTGTTGCTGCAGAGTCCTCAACCGGCACATGGACCACGGTCTGGACTGACCTGTTGACCGACATGGACTATTACAAGGGCCGCGCCTATCGGATTGAAGACGTGCCCGGCGACGAGAGCTGCTTTTATGCCTTTGTGGCGTATCCGATCGACCTCTTCGAAGAGGGCTCAGTGGTCAATGTGTTCACCTCATTGGTGGGCAATGTATTTGGCTTTAAGGCCGTTCGCGCCCTTCGGCTAGAAGACGTGCGCTTCCCAATTGCGTACGTCAAGACCTGCGGTGGTCCACCCCACGGCATTCAGGTTGAGCGCGACCTCATGAACAAATACGGCCGTCCGCTCCTGGGCTGCACCATCAAGCCCAAGCTGGGCCTGTCCGGTAAGAATTATGGCCGCGCGGTCTATGAGTGCCTGCGCGGTGGCCTTGATTTCACCAAAGACGACGAAAACATCAATAGCCAACCGTTCATGCGCTGGCGTCAACGTTTTGATTTCGTTCAAGAGGCCACATTGCAGGCCGAGCAAGAGACTGGCGAGCGCAAGGGCCACTACCTGAACGTGACCGCTGCAACGCCCGAAGAGATGTACAAGCGGGCCGAGTATGCCAAGGAAATCGGCGCGCCAATCATCATGCATGACTACATCACAGGCGGCTTCTGTGCCAACACGGGCCTGGCCAATTGGTGTCGTGACAACGGCATGCTGCTGCACATCCACCGTGCCATGCACGCAGTGATCGACAGAAATCCGCACCACGGTATCCACTTCCGTGTCCTTGCCAAGATTCTTCGCCTCTCAGGCGGCGATCACCTCCACACGGGAACCGTGGTTGGAAAACTCGAGGGCGACCGTGCCTCAACACTGGGGTGGATCGATCTGCTTCGCGAGTCCTTCATTCCCGAAGATCGGTCACGCGGCATCTTCTTTGATCAAGACTGGGGCTCCATGCCTGGTGTCTTTGCGGTGGCCTCGGGCGGCATTCACGTCTGGCACATGCCTGCACTGGTCAACATCTTTGGCGACGATTCCGTGCTGCAGTTTGGCGGCGGAACCCTTGGTCACCCATGGGGAAATGCTGCGGGCGCCCATGCGAACCGGGTGGCCTTGGAGGCCTGCGTCCAGGCTCGCAACGAGGGACGCCAGCTCGAGAGAGAGAGCCGTGAAATCCTAACGGCCGCTGCTGCACACAGTCCTGAGCTCAAGATTGCCATGGAGGTCTGGAAAGAGATTAAGTTTGAATTCGACACGGTCGACAAACTCGACCTCTCAAACAAGTGATCCATCTAACCATCTCTTTGAAAGGAAACTGACATGGCCGTTCAAGCCTACAAGTCGTCCCAGAAGTTTGAGACCTTCTCTTATCTGCCACCCATGACGATCGAACAGGTCCGTCGCCAGATCGCCTACTCAATTGCGCAGGGCTGGAATCCAGCCGTGGAACACACGGCAAAGGGCACAGCAGCAACCAGCAACTTCTGGTTCATGTGGAAGCTGCCGCTTTTTGGCGAAGAGTCGGTTGATGCCGTCATGGCGGAACTCGATGCCTGCCATCGTGAGTTCCCATCTCACCTGGTGCGCTACCTCGCCTACGACAACTACTCACAGAGCCAAGGAATGGCCTTTGTGGTCTATCGCTAATGGTCTATCGCTAAATTAAGAGGCAAGAGATGGCAACAGCCAACGCAACCGCAGATCAAGTGACACTGTCTGGACGAGAACTCGCGCTCATGCGCCGAAAGGCCATGGCGCTCCATGGCAAGGCCGCCTCTGTGAAGTCGAGTCAGGCACCCCGGCGAGCATCACAGCCCGTGTATCGGGCCGAAGCCTCAGAGCCGGTGCCATCAAGGGCGGCATCAGAGGCTGCGCTCATGCAGGCCGCACAGGCCCAATCCGCCTCATCGGGTCGGCAGATTGCCATGCAACGCCGAACGGCGCGCGCGCTCAAGGGCCGCACAGGAGGCCCAGCCGCAGCCGCCAAGCCCAGCGGCCGCATGCGAACGCCGGCGGCATCGGTGCCCGCATCCACCTCACAACATGCGGCGCCATCTGGCGCAAGAGCCCTCGCAGGTGCCCAGGTTGTCAATGCGGCCCACAAGGTCACAGGCACCCAGGCAGGCTCTGAGCGCACCATCACTGGAACAGAATTTCTCTCATCCCACCTGGATCTGGCCCGCGAAAACCGCGCGCCATCTGCCGCACCCCGAAGGGTCAGCGTCATGCCATCGCAGGACGAAAAGAATCCTGTGCGATCCGACGTTGAGCGCTCTACAGCCGTTACTGGTGATGAATTCGGTTCCTCGCGTCAGCTCACGGGAACCCAATACACCAATGTTGGTGATGTCAACGCCGCCAGGCAGCACTCGGGCGGCCCCAAAACACCAGCATCATTGGCACAGGACCAGACCTGGCGTGGCCAGTCCATTACCGGCACCCATGTCGGACGATCGAACAAGATGACGGGCGATGAGCCCGGTGGTTGCGCGCCGATCAGTGGAACACCCTACATTGGCCGCAAGCAGTACAAGGAGTTCTGCAACGATCCGCAGCTTGCTGCCCAGCAGACGCGCCTGCGAAGCGAAGGCGTCATTGCGGCGGCAGTTGTCACCGGCGATCGACCCGGTGCCGGTGGTTCTGTCATGACTGGAGATGATCGCGGTGCCTGCGAGCTCATCACGGGATCGCCCTATATCGGTCTTGACAACCGGCCATTGAATTGTCAGACCAGCAGCCGCTTTGTGCCCAGGGCAGGTGGCCAGGACGCGCCGCCAGCTGCTCCTGCGCCCGCAGACTTCAGCATCAAGTCGCCCTCGATGCAGGCCAGAGAGCGCAACTCTGCTGACGCCATCACGGGCACGAACTTCAGCACACAACGCATCACTGGGCCTGTGAACAAGGCAGGCGGATTGATCACGGGAACACCCGAATTTCGTCATCACGAGCCCTCATCCTTTCAGGCCAAATCTCAGGCCGCCTCTCAGGTGTCTGCCACAACTGCGGCCGAACGTCTCACCGGTGAGGGGAGCCAGGCTGGCACCCAGATCAGCGGTGACGCATGGCAGTCATCTGGGCGTGTCACGGGAACCGAAGGCACCTCATCTCTGATGCGAAATCCATCGCAACGTGGGGAGCCACGGGGGGTGGTGATGAATGCCCAGCAGTTTCGTGACGTCGAGCGTGCAGCCCCGCCTGAGAGCCGAATCACGGGTTCCTCGGGCAGCACCAGCAAAGGTGCTGCGGTGACGGTGTCGGGCGGCGCACGAGGCTAGAGAGACCACCGGGTGAACACACGCAAACGCCTTGTCGCCATGCGAGCAGCCGCGGGGCTCCAGCCACCGCAGTACCTCGATAACCCAGCCTGTGTGTTGGGCCCGAATCAGAGGTGCGCGCACTCGCTGGTGGATCAGGAACTCAATCACCAGCTCTTTGACTACGAATGCCAGATCCGCAATCGTTTTGCGCCCATTACAGACGTGCTCATGGCGGTCTCGACCATGCAGCACGAGACTGCCTTTGTTGCCCGAGCCCAGCAGCTCTCCCAGACTCGGCTGGGCTACAGGCTGCCTGAGAAGCTCCTCCAAGACGCATGGGTCGTCGGACTCGACATGCGGGCACTTCATTCATTTTGTATTTTTCGAACCTTCAAGACCTGTGTTGAATGTGCAGCAATGGACCAGGCACCCTGGCTTGCTCGGATGATCATCGACCGCCAATTCCTTCAATCTTGTGGCTATCACACAGTCGACATCAGCCCCTGCGCAGACGGCCGCCTGCAGGGGCTCGTCCCATTTGTATTGCGGATCGCCCCGTCTGAGGCCATCTCTGTGAAGGCCTATGCGGGAGCGCTCTTTGATGTTGAGGCCGACGTTGCCGACTGGACACGCCGGGAACTCGAACGGCTCAATGGCACCATATCCGGCGGCGAGGACGGCAACTATTTGAAGATAGCGGTCTACCACTTCAGCACGTCCAATCCCAGCCACCAGGGCTGTGCAGCCCACGGCTCTCAAGACGACAAAGCCACCATGGCAGCTGCTGCAAAGCTAGATGAATTGCGGGCTGCAATTGACAACACCTTTGGCAGTGGGGCAGCACCCGAGACACTGCTGATTGGCATGGACACCGACACCGATGCCATCCGTGTGCACATCCCGAATGGCGATTCAATGAACTGCCCTGGCCGATATGTTGAGAGCGCTCAGGTCTTTCGCGACACACTCAGCCTAGATGAGCAGGCCGCCTCTGCCGCCATCTCGCGTGCAGTCGACATGGCCGATGGGGGCTCAGGCCTTCGGCCCGGCATGCGGCGGCTCGTTGAACGACTGCTGCAGGCCAATCTCTCGCAGATTCAATATGTGATCCAACACCACGAGGGCCGATACACCGACATTGGCCACAAGGAGCGATTCATCTGTGTTGGCGAGGCACTGAGCGAGGTCCAGCTGCGCAACAAGTTTTACTTCGCTCACCTTGACACCGTTGAAGAGGGCACTGCTGACATGGATGTCGGCATCAATATTTTCAAGGGCCTAAATATTAGCCGTGGGTTGGCCATTCCACTTCTGGTGCATTTTCATTTCTCAGCACGGGTTCCCGGTGCACGCGAGCGGGCCGTCAATCGTTGCCTTCGCGTCAAGACTGCCATTGAGTCTCGCTACGCCGCACTCCACACCCAGGGGCTGTTGCACTGCCAGATGGCCGTGAGCGACATACACGCAAGCGAACGCTGCACCCTGATCGATGACGCTGCCCCGGTGATTTGGCATTAACGCGACCAGATGACAAGGTAAAACGACATGAAGATTATGAGAGTTGAAAAAACACTGGTCTCGACCAATCGATTGCGCGAATTTGGGCACCGCCCCCTGTTGGTGGTGCAGGAGAAGGCCGACGGCCCTCGCAGTGTGGCGGTCGACGCGGTGGGCTGCATCCCAGGGGACTGGGTGATCTGCGTGGGTTCCTCGGCCGCACGAGATGCTGCGGGCAGCAGAGAGTTTCCGTCAGATTTAACCATTGTGGGAATCATCGATCACTGGCAGGCAGACCAGACGTAATGGAAATCATGCGTGTCATGGATGATCTGGTCTGCACCCGTCGTGTGCCGGGGCTCCAAGCTGCTCCGCTGCGTGTTGTGGAGAACGAGCAGGGTGCCCTGTCAGTGGCAACCGATCCAGTGGGTGTGCCAGTTGGCAAATGGGTCTTCACAACGACCGGCACAGCAGCCCGCATGGCCATGTCGAATCCATTGGTTGTGACCGACCTCACCATCTGCGGAATCATTGACCACTGGGATCGACCATAGCGAGGGAGTTGAGGCGCGCAAAGAAGCAGACGACGGTGCATTTGCAGGTAGTGGGCAGGAATTGGGCAGGAATGTAGCAGGTCATCGGTGGGCATGCAGGTTTTGGGCAGGCAGCAGGCATTCGGTGGGCAGGCAGGTTTTGGGCAGGCAGCAGGTGGGGTTGATGTGGGCCCCGGACGCATCAAGGCAGCAGAGCATGACTTTTTTATTTTTTTAACAAAGGAGCGGTAAATGGCTGACAACAGAGGAATTGCCCTTGGCATGATTGAAACCCGCGGTCTTGTGCCTGCAATTGAGGCAGCAGATGCGATGACCAAGGCAGCAGAGGTGCGTTTGGTGGGCCGCCAGTTTGTTGGTGGTGGGTATGTGACGGTGTTGGTTCGTGGCGAGACGGGTGCGGTAAATGCAGCTGTTCGTGCCGGGGCTGATGCATGCGAGCGTGTGGGTGACGGCCTGGTTGCTGCCCACATCATTGCCCGCGTTCACGATGAGGTGGAATCCATCCTACCGTCGTCACCTGAGTCACTCGGTGGTGGCCGAGATGGTGAAATCACCATGGCCCGCAGTTAATCTGTGAAGCGATTGCTGCTTAGCGTCTGTCGCAATGAGTGCTGACCCGCGCACCCTTGGCTGGCTCAATCGGGCATTGGCTCACGAGCTCTCTGCTGTGCAGCAGCTCTTGGCGCAGAGTGTGCTGGCCAGACGCTGGGGAGATGAAGCCTTATCGAAGGGGCTTCGACATGAGGCGACAGAGGAACTGGCGCATGCCGAGTTACTCATGGAGCGGCTGATCTTAATGGGTGTTTCACCAGCAGCGCAGCCGTTGTCGGTGGCCCGGCTGGGACGAAACGCAGACGAGCTTTTATTGGCAAATCGTGGTCTGGAACTCGAGGCGATTCGCATCTATAAAGAGGCCCTCTTGCACGCCAACCGGGTCCGTGACACCGAGACAGCCAGTCTAATGGCCTCCATCCTGGACGAGGAAAAGCAGCACCTGGTCCAACTTGATGCAGTGATTCAAGGAAAGTCCCGCAGTGGCTGAGATTCCCCAGGGATGGGAATCAAGGGGTCGCGAGCCAACGCTCTTTCGGCGGTTCAGGTTCGACGGCTACAGTCAGACCCGTGACTTTCTAGATGCGCTTGCCGCGCTCACGGAGGCCCATGGGGTGCACCCACAGAATATTAATTTTGGAAGCAACTACATCAATATCACGCTGGATCCCGACACAGCTGGGCAGGCCGACACATCCCTTGCCCTGCGCATCAGTGCGCTCTACAGCCCCGCGGAGTCTTAGCATGCCCGCCTGCTTCACAGCGGTGATCAATCAAAAGGGTGGGGCGGGGAAAACAACGCTCTCAATGAACCTGGCCGCAGGTCTGGCGCAGCATGGACCAACCGTGGTCATCGATCTTGACCCTCAGGCGTCCTCCGTCCAGTGGGCCAGTCAGGGCACAGCCCCGTTTCCTGTGGCAGTCAAGCAGATTCAATCCAGATGGGACGCGCAGGGCATACGCCAGAGCTTTCGGGCCTTTGACCATGTGGTCTTGGATTGTCCGCCCTCATTGGAGAGCAACTCCACCGCCCAGGCACTGCGCGCCTGCGATATCGCCCTGATTCCAATACTGCCTTCTCCAGTCGATCTCTGGGCAAGTCTGCGCCTCTTGCAAGAGATCGAAGAGGCCCGAAAGTTGCGGCCAAACCTCCGTGCATTTTTGGTGCTCAATCAGCTTGAACCGAAAAGCGCCATCTCATCGGCCATGAATGAGGCGCTAACAGACTGTGGACTGCCCCTGCTTGCCTCAACGATTCGGCGACGGGCCGCATTTCGAACCGCCGCCTTAGATGGCGTGTCGGTCTTTCAGATGGGCAGGCGGGGGGCACCGGCGGCCGCAGACATCAACGCCATCATTCAGGAGGCCTTTGGAAAATGACCAACATAAAAGACAAACTCTCGGCAAGTGTTCGGCAATCTAAGCTCGCCACACCAGCCGCGGCCACACCGACCGCCGCCAAGCCGAACGCCGCCAAGCCGCAGGGCAGAGATGCTGCGTCACGCCCCGTGGCCTCAGAGACGACACCCAAGGCTGCTGGTTCGAAGGCAAAGGCCATGCAACCTTCCGCAGCCCAAGCATCTGGTGGGGGTGGCTTTGCATTTCCCGATCGCATCTGGCCCGACTGATTGCTCATTGACTGATTGCTCATTCCCAGGCTGATTCATGTCCAACGATTCCTCGCGCCAAATTTATTCTCTCCGCAGGCCTGCTGCTGAACGCAGTTCGCAGGCCAGGCCAACCGTTGGCCCAATCCGACAGCCCGAGACGGCCTCCGTTGGTGCGCTGGCCTCCTCCGGCGTTTTGGCCCCCTCTGGTGCTCTGGCCTCCTCAGTGCGCACGGACCTCGCATCGCAGGCAGGCAGTGGATGGGGCACCTCCCAGGCTTCGAGCATCACGGCCGATGAGATTCTTGGGCCCTACCGCGTTCAAGAGGAGCCCTACTACCGAACGGTCTCTGACGAGGTCACGCTCTACGAGGCAGCCTATTCGGTGCGCATGCCCATGATGCTGAAGGGCCCAACGGGTTGTGGCAAAACCCGTTTTGTGGAGTACATGGCCTGGAGGCTCAATAGGCCCTTGATCACCGTGGCCTGTAACGAAGACATGACGGCCTCCGACCTGGTGGGCAGGTTTCTGCTCGATGCCAGCGGCACGCGTTGGCAAGACGGCCCTCTTGCGCTGGCCGCCCGATATGGTGCCATCTGCTATCTCGACGAGGTCGTTGAGGCAAGGCAAGACACCACCGTGGTGATTCACCCGCTCACAGATGCAAGACGTGTGTTGCCGCTTGAGAAAAAAGGTGAGTTGTTGCATGCCCACCCCGATTTCCAGATTGTCATCTCGTACAACCCCGGCTATCAGTCATTGATGAAGGATTTAAAGCAATCCACAAAACAACGTTTTGGTGCGCTCGATTTTAGTTATCCAGAGCACGACACCGAGGCCGAAATCGTGGCCCATGAGTCAGGCGTTGATCTAGAGACCGCACAAAAACTCGTTCATATTGGGGAACGGGCGCGCAATCTCAAAGGCCATGGCCTTGATGAGGGTCTGTCCACCCGCATGCTCATCTATGCCGGCTCTCTGATTGCGCAGGGCGTGCCGGCCCTGTCGGCCTGCCGTGTGGCGCTGGTTCGCCCCATCACCGACGACCCCGACATGCGAGATGCACTCGATTCCGCTGCTAGCACCTATTTCTAAGACATAGAAGGCTTGGCCTTCCAGGCGGCTTGGCCTGGTGACAACACACCGATCGACCATGGCAATTTATCTCGACGATTACCAAGAGCTGCTGACCGACCTACCGAGCGAGGCCCAGGCCACGCTTGCCGCTGGCTGGACAGAGGCCTCTCGTGCCTTCTCGTCTAGGGGAATGGATAACTACATCAAGGGTGCAATTGCCCTGAATCAGCTTGGCCGAGATCAATCACTGGTGACGAGCTACATTGAGTGCATGCCCGCCGTTGCAAATGCAATCGGGGAAGATGTCCTGCCAGAGGTGGTGAATTTCATCCTGGGCATGGCCTCTAAGGCATCAGGCTCGATGCTCACCCTCATCGTCAGCGCGGCACCCAAGGCTGCAGATCGCCTGGCCGATGAGGAGCTGTTTCGCCGTTTTCTAAATGTGCTCTCGCTCGTGCTGACACAGGCGCCACGGGGCCTGCGACCCATGTTGGAAAATATCGAACCACTGCTCTCTCAGCTCACACTCGGGGGCCTACGTCGGTGGGTGATGTGGGGTGCACAGGCCTATAAGGATGATCTTGAAGGCCAGGTGCGCTACTTTGGGCTCCAGAGCCCTGATGCTCTGCAGGTGCTGCAGCAGGAGCGCAAGGGCACGCTTTTTGTTGATGTCCAGAGACGACTCAACATCTATCTTCGGGCAATCTGGGGCCGCGATTTCTTCCTGCGCCCAACCTCTGGTGACTATGAAAACCGCGATGGTCTGAAGCCTTACATCGAACGCTATGTCATCTACATTCCAGACGCCTATGACGATTATCGGCCGCAGGCCGACAACCCCAATGAGTTGGAGCCAATCCTGGGCCCAGAGGTCTATCGTGCGGTGGTGAACCATTGCGCTGCGCACCTGGTCTTCACCCAGGCGCCCTTGTCACTGCAGGCCCTCACCACCACACAGAAGGCCATCATTGAGGTGATCGAAGATGCCCGCGTCGAGACCCTGGCCTGCCGCCAATTTCCAAATATGCGTGCCGCCTGGCTGGCATTCCATCCATCACCGGATGCCCACGAACCCGTAACGGTGGGCGATCTCCTGAACCGGCTTGCACGAGCCTTGCTCGACCCGCAGTCCACCGACCTGCATCCCTGGGTGCGTGACGGCGTCGCGTTGTTCTCAGATGAGAGTGACCTCACAAGCAATCAGATCAGTCTGAAGATTGGCCTTGCGCTATCGCAGGGCTTGGATCAGTTGGCGTTACCAGATTTCAACCCCAAAACAGACGGCCTGCGTGCGAGATACCGTGACGACAATCGCACGATCTGGGAATCTGATGCCTACGACATTGACAAGGCGCTCGAGGCAACATGGACCCCCAAGCAGGTTCGGCGAAAAGTCAACATCATGGAGATGATCAACGAGACCAATAACGAGTTTGCTGGTGACAATGCCGACGAGATCTGGGTATTGCCAACCGAATTCATCCTCGACCAAGAAGGCATCAGCATCAATTCCATTGAGGGGCGTGAACCGATCGCTGACCCCGTGCAATACAGCGAGTGGGATTATCAAATTCAGCTCGATCGACCCAGCTGGGTGACCGTGCTGGAGCGTCGCCCGCCCATGGGGGATCTGGCCGACATCGAGAAGATCGTGCAGGACAATAAGCCGGTCATTTCGCGTCTGAAGTTTCTGATCGAGTCCATGATCCCGCAGGGCATGCAGCGCATTCGTCGGGTCGAAGATGGCGATGAGCTCGATATCAATGCAGCCGTTCGGGCCATGATCGATATCCGAATGGGCCAGCAGCCCGACACCCGAATCATGATGCGCAATCAGCGCAATCAACGCGATCTATCGGTGATGGTCTTGCTTGATATGTCCGAGTCGTCAAATGACAAGGTCCGTGGTCAGGAATACAGCATCATGGATCTATCACGAGCAGCAACAGTCATGTTGTCTGGTGCATTGGATCGGATTGGCGACCCATTTGCCATCAATGGATTCTCTTCAGACGGCAGACACGACGTGCATTACTACCGGTTCAAGGATTTTGATCAGCCCTACAACGATCAGGTCAAGGCTCGGCTCGCTGGCATGAGCGGCGCCTTTTCCACACGCATGGGTGCGGCCCTGCGCCACGCGGGGTCAGCCTTTAAGCTGCGGCCAGAGCGTAAAAAAATAATGTTTGTCATCACAGATGGCGAGCCAGCTGACAACGATGTCCGCGATCCTCATTACCTGCGCTTTGATGCCAGACGCGCCGTTGAGGGGCTCACGCGTGATGGCATCACGGTCTATGCACTCAGCCTGGACCCACACGCAGACCAATATGTCTCGCGTATCTTTGGCGCAAAGAACTTTACGGTGCTCGATCAGGTTGAACGTCTTCCCGAAAAGCTCCCCATGCTCTACATGGGCCTGACCCGGTGAGATGAGCCATGGACATTAGCCTACGAACCTTCTCCTTCATTGATTCTCTGCAGCCGCAGTTGGCCTCGTATCTGGCGACGTCGTCGCAGGGCTTCCTGCCCATCCCGGGTGACGCCTGTGTCTGGATCGAGGTCTCACCCGGCATGGCCGTCCACCGCCTGTCTGATATTGCGCTCAAACGAACCAACGTTCGCATGGGTGAACAGGTGGTTGAGCGCGCATTCGGCTCCATGGGCATTCACTATCGCAATCAGAGCGAGGTCCAGGAGGCAAGCCGCATCATCTTGGAGCAGTTGGGCGCAAGCGTGGGTGATCGTATGGCGTGTCGAATCGCCTGGAGCGAGGTCATCTGCGCGGTGACCCCAGACCATGCCACGCTGATCAATCGGCAGATGCGAAAAGGCTCAATGTTGTTGCCTGGCAAGAGCATGTTCATCCTCGAGACAGAGCCTGCTGGATACATTGTCTTTGCAGCCAATGAGGCGGAGAAGGCGGCCAACGTCACGCTGGTGGATGTCAAGGCATTCGGCAGCTTTGGGCGGCTCACCATGATGGGCACCGAGGCCGAGGCTGAGGCCGCAATGCATGCAGCCCATCGCGCCATTGCGCAGCTCAATCTTCATGCCCGGCAAGACTAAGCCCTGTGGAAATCAACTCGACCACCAAACGACTGCTCTTTAACACCATTCGGGTCGACACCGTTCTTGACGACGGCAGCGAAGGCTCGGGCACCGCCTTCGTGGTCAGTCATGCCAATGCGCACGGCACTCACACCTTCATCGTGACCAACCGACATCTCGTTGACGGTGTCCGCCGGGGGGGTCTGGTCTTTACCCAGAAGCGCCATGGCCGGCCCCTGCTGGGCCAGCGGTTTCAACTCAATATCGATGACTTTCCACAGGCCTGGTATCTGCACCCTGATCCCGCGGTTGATCTGGCCATCATTCCCATGCGACCCCTTGAGCAGGCCGCCAATCAACAGGGCGTCGAGCTCTACTACCAGGTGATCGACACAAGGCTCGTGCCCAACGAAGAAGCCACCCGCGCACTTGATGCATTAGAAGAGGTCTTGTTTGTGGGCTATCCCAGCGGGGTCTGGGATCAGGTCAACCTCATGCCCATATTACGTCGGGGCACCACAGCCACCCCCATGGCGCTAGACTTTGAAGGCCGTGCCGAGTTTCTGATTGATGCGGCCGTGTACCCTGGGTCAAGCGGCAGCCCCGTCTTTGTGTACCTGCCCGATGTGCACCGATTTGGGCAGAGTGCTGGTCGACATTTCTTATTTGTGGGTGTTGTTGCGGCCGTCTTTTTTCGTGAGGAGGCAAATCATCTGGTGTCTTTACCGGTTCCGGCAAACAATCACGGTCTGGTCATGGGTTCAGAGATGATTGACCTTGGGTTGGTGATCAAATCCAAGGCGGTGGTTGAGGTGGTTGAGCATTACCTCCGGCAGTGGGCACAGTGAACCTGCCCTCTATGCCTTCGAGTGGCCTTGCTGGCCTGAAGCACTGGCGCCATGATCTGGTGGCTGGATTACAGGTTGCGTTGCTCTGGACGCCTTTTTCGCTCGGTGTGGCGCTGGCATCTGGCGCACCTGCCATTGCTGGATTAATTTCCGCAATTGTGGCGGGCCTATTGTCTCCGTTCTTGGGGGGCTCGCACGTCACGGTCAGTGGGCCTGCTGCAGCACTTGCCCCTGTCCTCCTGTGGGGCATGCTGCTGCTTGGTCAGGGTGATCTTGCCGTCGGCTACCCCCTGGTGCTGGTGGCCATCGTGCTGACTGGGGCCTTCCAACTCCTCTTGAGCGGTCTTCGTGCAGGGCAATATGCAACCATGCTGCCCGCAACGGTCGTTGAGGCCATGCTGGCATCAATCGGCATCATGATCATTGTTCGTCAGATCCCGGCTTGGTTGGGGGCTCCTGCAGTGCCGTCGGGATCCGTGCTGGACTCACTGTCTATATTGCCCAGCCAGCTTCTATCGGCCCAGTGGCAGGTGGCCGCAGTCGGCGTGATCAGCCTCGGCCTGATGTTTGCGTTGCGTCGCAAGGCCAGTGGGCTATGGCGCTGGATTCCCGCAGCCATCGTTGTGGCCGCATTCGGCATTCTGAGCAGCACCGTGTTGGGTTTTGATGCCAGCCTGCGCATTGCCATGCCTGAAAATATCGTCGACGGCATCCACCTGCCTGCCTTTGCACAATTTTTCTCCAATTCGGAACTCTGGATCACCATGGCACTGGTGGTGTTTACCTTCACCATGATTGATGCGGTTGAATCAGTGGCCAGCGTCAAGGCAGTCGACAAGATAGACCCATGGCGGCGAAAATCAGATGCCAATAAAACGCTGCGTGCCATGGGGGTCTGTAACTTAACGTCGGGCATGATTGGCGGCCTGACGGTCATCCCCAATGCAGTTCCAAGCCGCTCCAATATCGATTCCGGTGCCCACACCCTGTGGTCAAACCTCTACAGCGGTTTGTTTTTATTGGTCTTCGCTGTTGTGCTGCCTGAACTGCTCAAGCTCATTCCGCTGGCTGCAATTGCGGGCATTCTCATCTACATAGGCTGGCGGCTGTGCGAGCCTGCGCTGTTTATTCGCATGCTGGCCGTGGGCAGAGATCGTTTTCTGGTGTTTACCAGCACCGTGGTTGCCATTCTGCTCACCGACTTGTTGTGGGGCATGTTCATTGGTGTGGCCATTGAGCTGGCCCTACTCATCTATCTGCTCATGCCGTCTGTGCGGTATGTGCTAAACGGGCGAATAGACCCACAATCATCCTTTCGCCTATTGGCTGGTAACTTTGCAAGCCTATTTCGTAACCCAGTCATTAAACATCGATCACAAGACGATGACGGTCGCACAACCCATGTCTTCACCCTAGGGTCCTTGGTGGGTTTTAATCTCCTGCCGTTGCAAAAATCCTTGGAACGATTGCCCGAGTCAGACGGTGTGCTCCTGCGGTTTACTGAGTCTGCACGGATTGTCGACCACACATCGGCTGAGTTCTTGCAGCATTTCGAAGAAGAGGCAGCATCTCATGGCAGGGCTTTTAACGTAGAGGGCATGGAACACTTCTATGCATTTTCTGCGCACCCTCTGGCTGCCCGAATGCAGGAATCACGCATTGCCCATCAGATTGCCGAACGCGACGGACGTGCGCAGCAGATGGCCTCCCTGGCTCAGCGCCTCGGGCTTGGGTTCTCTCCTGAGGTTGCCGCCAGCATCAACCGGCATGATTTTGTCTACCTACGTCGCGGCGATCACCGTGAACTGAGCAATCTGATTCACGGCTCCTGGGCAGGTGGGCAGATTCGATTGTTCGATTACAGCCACACGTCGGCACCCGATTACCACATGCCACACCGCCACACGCTCGTCATCCATGAGTTGCCTGCCGGCGTCACGCTACCTGATTTTGTTCTCACGCCAGGTCACTATCTAGAGCGCTATCTGGTCAACCTGAATGAGAGCGCTCACCTCGAGGAGGCACCCGGCTATCGGCTCTATGTTCCAGCTGACAGTCCTGTTCCTAAGGTTCCGCCTCATATATTTGAGACCCTCAGACAGGCTGGCCCGCTCTACATTGAGATCAGGCACGGCGTGTTGCTGGCCTTCTCACCGAGCCGCGAGCTTGAAGACGAGCATCACGCGCAGTTACTGGCCAAGCTGGCTGAGGCCCTGTCCACAGCCGAATGAGGCCTCCCATTTAAGGTCTGGTGTCAGCCTAGCGCCACATAGAATCATCTTATGAAGCTTCGACACACCACGCTCCATCAATTGCGCATCTTTCAGGCCGTGGCTGAGCACAACAGTTTTGCTCGGGCGGCAGAGGCGTTGCATCTCGCACCCCCCACCCTGTCGCTGCAGGTCAAGCAGTTGGCTGAAAACATTGGCCAGCCCCTGTTCGAGCAGCTGGGCAAGAAGATCTTTCTCACGGCGGCTGGTCGAACACTGGCCGAAGCCTGCCATGACATCTCCCAGCGCATGGACCTTCTTAGTGAGGACCTAGCGGCCCTTCAGGGAATGGAGCGGGGCACCCTTCGGCTTGCCATCCTCACCACGGTGAAATACACCGTTCCAAAACTGCTGGGTGGATTCTGCGCGGCCCATCCGGGCATCGAGGTTGCGATGGTGGTGGTCAATCGCGAGAGCATCCTGCAGCGTCTCATGGCCAATCAAGACGATCTCTACATCATGGGACAGCCGCCGGACAATCTGGATGTGATCAGCGAACACTTTGCTGACAATCAGCTGGTCTTGGTTGCGCCGCCCTCCCACCCCCTGGTGGGTCAGCGCCGCATTGCAGCCAAGCGGTTGCGTCATGAGCCCTTTATTCTGCGTGAGCCTGGCTCTGGCACGCGCCTGACCACCGAGAAGTTTTTTGCCCAGGAGGGTTTTAGTCCCATTAATCGTCTTGAGGTCAGCAGCAACGAGGCCATTAAGCAGACTGTCGCCGGTGGCCTTGGACTGGCTGTCCTGTCCGCCACCACGGTGGTCTCTGAATTGGCCCTGGGTGAGCTGGTTAAACTCGATGTCGTGGGATTTCCGTTGATCCGCCGCTGGCAACTGGTCTATCCCAGCGGCAAGCGCTTGTCTCCGGCAGCACTGGCGTTCAAGCAGTGGTTATTTGATCACCGCATTGGCCCAACAAGTGTGGGCGAATAGACTGGTCGGAGCAAGCAGCAGCCACCGCTGGTGCCTGATCAGTCCCAGGAGTGACTGTCCTGCGGGGCAGACTCTTTTTTCTTTTTTGGAGCGTTCTCGACTGACGGTGGTTTTGCCGCTGTGCCCTTGTCTTGGCGCTTGTCGACCTCCTCGGAGGCCTCCTCAGGGTCTCGACGCATGGCATCGAATTCATCGATTCTCTCTCGCATGAAACTCAGGGGCTCGATGGGCTGAATTAAATAGCGGTCCATCTGGAGTTCGTCGGCCAGACGATCCGCTATTTTCTGAGACAGTTCAATGGCCTGGCGAGTGTTGATCAATCCCGTCTCAAATCGGACGCCCAGTTGGGCCATCTCACCAGCGTAGGGCTGCGGCACATAGGCCATGACAAGTCCGTTGAGAGACTTGATGACCTGAAAGCAGATGGATTCCTTTGCGGTCTCTTCGAGCTTCTTCGGAGAAGCCTCACCCGCTGCTGCCGCAATCATCGACTCCTCCTGAAACATTGCCTCCATCTGGGCAGCCTCGATGAAAATCTTATCGAGGACAAGCTTGCATCGCATGGCTGCCCTCACCCGCACGGCACGATATTCCTTGCTGTCGCCCTGAAGGTCACGTGCGTACTCGAAGTGGGATTTCGCCTGCTCGAGTTGTTTTTTAGACTGAGAGCCAAAAATCGAAAACATGAGAATTCTCCGATGCTTCTGTGACGTCTAGAGCCATGCCATCACTGCTTTGCGACAGTCTCCAAAACGCGTTCAGGGATAAAATTTTCCACCACGTGGTAACGAGCCTCTGGCGCCACTCGGGAGACCCCCTCTTTTAACGTGAGGACGTTGCCGATCCAATGCACAGCATTGGGGTCCATCTTCTGCATGACCAGGTCGTCTGCAAGCGACTTCAAATAGGATGATGAGGTGATTAAGAACCACCAGGGGTCATCGGATTGTGGAAGGGCAACAAGCTCTTGATTCTCACGGGAAAAGACGGGAAGCCGCGTCACGCGAAGGCCTCCGGTGACAAGCCTCTGAGCAAAATCCACCCGATCACCACGGGCCTCGAGCAGGGCCACCATCGTGCCGGGCTTGAGTTCTTCTGTGAGCATGTCGGCTAGCTTATCGATGTGTCCAGAGACCGGTGGCTTGAGGATGTCTTCGACCTTGAGCTTGACGATGCCGACTCGAAGAGAAAACCAACTCCAGGGCGGTGTCGTCACCCACCGCAGCATATTTAAGACGCGACTTGCGCTTGAGCAGGCTTGCCACCAATGGCTTGATTTTCCGAGGGCCCTTGCCGCGTGAGGACTGGTGGCAGCAGTTGACAGGCGCGTGTCGGAGAGGTCATCAGTCGCATATCGGGGCTGCACTGCTGCAGGTGAGACCCTCAGCAGTTGTTTGGGAAGACAGGAAGACGTCAATCCAGAACTTTTGCCACGTTCAGCGATGGATTTTCCCAGGGGTTCTGGTTCACGTCATCCCAGCTTGGGGCTGTAACAACTAGATTCGCTAAAGTAACCACTCAACACCCTCTCATTGTTTGGACTAAGATGAGTTGGGCCCAGAGTCGAACCCCGCACCAACGGATTATGAGTCCGCTGCCTCTAACAAAGCATGAGCTAGGGGCCCGTTCTCCACAAGTGTACTTGTTCACCGCAAGGGCCAAAAAGACCAAAAAGGGGTCAGGCACGTGCCAGGTTCGAGCCTGGCACGTGCCTGACCCCATTCCGTTAGAGCGTATCGAGGAAGCTCTTGAGCTTGTCGCTGCGACTGGGGTGCCGAAGTTTTCGCAGGGCCTTGGCCTCAATCTGCCGGATCCGCTCGCGGGTGACATCAAATTGCTTGCCAACCTCCTCAAGGGTGTGGTCGGTCGTCATCTCCACTCCGAATCGCATCCGCAAGACCTTGGCCTCGCGAGGCGTGAGGGAGTCAAGCACCTCCTTGACGACATCCCGCATGGAATCCTGAAGCGCCGCCTCATGAGGCTGAAGGGTGCTGGTGTCCTCAATGAAGTCACCGAGATGCGAGTCATCGTCATCTCCAATCGGTGTCTCCATGGAGATCGGCTCCTTGGCGATCTTGAGGATCTTGCGAATCTTGTCTTCTGGCATCTCCATCTTGATCGCAAGCTCAGCTGGGTCTGGCTCCTTGCCCGTCTCCTGGAGGAGTTGACGCGAAATGCGATTCATCTTGTTGATGGTTTCAATCATGTGCACTGGGATGCGGATGGTGCGCGCCTGGTCGGCAATGGAGCGGGTGATGGCCTGCCGAATCCACCAGGTCGCATAGGTTGAAAATTTGTAACCCCTGCGGTACTCAAATTTATCGACCGCCTTCATCAGACCGATGTTGCCTTCCTGGATGAGATCAAGGAATTGCAGGCCCCGGTTGGTGTATTTCTTGGCAATCGAGATCACCAGTCGAAGGTTGGCCTCCGTCATCTCACGCTTGGCGGCTCGGGCGCGTTTCTCCCCCTCGGTCATCTGGCGATTGATTTCGCGAAGGTCTGCAAGCGGCAGGACCACGCGGGTCTGGATGTCGGTCAGACGCTGCTGCATCTCTTGAAGGGCGGGCATGTTGCGCTCCAACAGAGCGGCGTTTGCCCCCGTGGATGGGGTCACTTTTTTGGTGAAAAAATCCATCCGAGTCTCATTGCCACGGAAGTGCTTGATGAACCACTCCTGCGTGATGCCCACCTTGTCGACCGCCAGATTTCGGATGTTGCGCTCGGTGAGCCGGATCTCGTCAACCTGCGTCCGAAGGGTGTCGGCGAGCCGCTCGACCATCTTGGCGGTAAACCGAATGCCCATGAGCTGATTGCTGATGGCATCTTGGGCCTTGTTGTAGGCCGGCGATTTGTAGCCCTCAACTGTGAAGGCTTTGCGCATTCTGTCGAACTGCTTTTCGATCACATCAAACTTCTCGAGCGAGGCCTGGCGGCGTTCCGCAAGCCGAGCAGCAGTGGCAATGTCTTCAGCTGCATCGTCGTCTTCTTCGATGGCGATCTCCGCGTCGGCGGCAGACAGTAGATCTTCCTCCGGTGCATTTGGATCCACCAGGCCATCGACCACCTCCTCCACCCGCATGACACTCTCGCGGATCTTCTTGGCATGATCGAGGATCTCGTTGATGGTGGTGGGGCAGGAGGAGATGGCCAGGACCATCTCTCGAAGGCCGGCCTCGATGCGTTTCGCAATTGCGATCTCGCCCTCGCGGGTGAGGAGTTCGACAGACCCCATCTCGCGCATGTACATGCGAACGGGGTCCGTGGTGCGGCCAAATTCTGAGTCCACCACGGTGGAGAGGGCTGCCTCAGCCTCCTCCTCGGCATCATCGGAATCGCCCGCCGGTGTGTTGCTCGAGAGCAGCAGGGTCTCTGTGTCTGGGGTGGACTCAAAGACGGTGATGTTCCACTCTTGGAAGGTGGCGATGATGGACTCCATCTGATCGGAGTCAATCTGGATGTCGGGCAGGTGATCGCTGATTTCGGCATGGGTGAGGTAGCCGCGATCTTTGCCCAACAAGATGAGGGACTTCAGCCGGGCCTTTCGTGCCTCAAGCTCTTCAGCCGTGAGCGGGCCCGAGGGCATGAATTCCAGCAGCTTCTTGTCGCGGGAGCGTCGACCACCACGCTTGGGCGCAACAACGGGCTCCACGACAACGGCAGCATCGGCATCTTCGCCGCTTTCGTCATCGACCTCAGGGACAGCCTCATCACCCCCAGAGAGCACCGCCTTTGCTGGGCGCCCCGCCTTGGTTGCAGGTGCTTTGACCGCAGGGGCTTTGACTGCAGGGGCTTTGACTGCAGGTGCTTTGGCAGGTGCTTTGGCAGGTGCTTTGGCCACGGGCTTGGCAGTTGTTTTGGCAGCGGGTGCTTTAGCAGGTGCTTTAGCGGGTGCTTTAGCAGGTGCTTTAGCAGGCGCTTTTGCCACAGGCTTGGCGGGTGCTTTAGCAGGTGCCTTGGCCGCAGGCGCTTTTGCAGCGGGCTTGGCCACAGGCTTGGCGCAGCGCTTTGCAGCGGGCTTGACCACCGAGCAGCGGGTCTTTAGCAGGTGCCTTGGCCGCAGCGCTTTTTGCAACGGGCTTGGCCACAGGCTTGGCGGGTGCTTTAGCAGGTGCCCTTGGCCTTGGCCGCAGGCGCTTTGCAACGGGCTTGGCCACAGGCTTGTAACGAAGGCGCTTTTGCAGCAGGTGCCTTCGCCGCGGTCTTTTCGCCAGAGCCCCTTAGCTTGGCAATTGCCTTGGCCAGGGCCGCGTCAGCAGACCCAACCTTCTGCAATTTAGGCTGCGCTGATGCCGCCGGCTTTGCTGCCGTCTTGGCTGATGCCTTGGCTGATGTCTTGGCCTTAATCTTGGCCGATGACGTTGCCTTCAAGGCTGATTTCTTTGGGCGTGTTTTTTTGTTTCGGCTGTCGGCCACAGGGGTCACTCCGCTCGCTGGGGAACCCTCAATTATACCAGAGGGGTGGTAAAAACCCCTTACCGCATCAGCGATTTGCGCAGCGTTGCAATCTCCTGATGCAGGGTTCGCAAGGCGGCCAGCTGCACCACATCTGAGGGATTGCCGGCAAGCACGGCAGCCCTGGCCTCGAGTTCACGCAATTCAAGGCCCCTGGAGGCCTGAAGAAACGCATCTCGGAGCTGGTCTGGTGCCGACTCGGCCGAGTCATCTAATCCCGGCTCAGGCGCCATGGCCTCTGAGACCAGGCGGCCGATGGGGGCTGGCGCATCTCGCTGCAGGGCCTCGTAGAGTGCAGCAAACCCACCCCCTTGATGAGCAGCCCGCTCCGCTAGCCAATCTAACGCAATGAGCTGTTCGCGCGGCATCTGGGCCCGAGCGGGCTCCGAAAGGGTCTGCGCGAGGGTTGGCATGCGCACCGCGATCTGCAGCAACCTCACAGAAAGCGGCGTCACCGGCGAGGCTCTGCGCCCGGCGGATGCCCTGCCCGCAGACCGTTGGGAGAACCCGAGCCCACGCACCCCGGTTGCAGGTGGGGGCTCAGCTGCGGCCCGCGTGAGCCTGGTCGCTCCCAGACTGACTGCGTCCGCACCCAGCTGCGCCGCCATGCTGCTGGCAATCTGGTTGCGCAGGTCCGATGGCGGCATGAGGCCAAGGAGCCGTCGCGCCTCAACGGTTGCTGCTGCTCGCCCCTCTGGGGCAGAGAGGTCTTGACCTTCGGTGGCCCGGGCTGCCAGAAAGGCACTCAGGGGTGCGGCTGCATCCACGTGCGACCGCAACGCCTCAGGGCCATGTGCCCGCACGAAACTATCTGGGTCATGCTCGGCCGGCAAGAAGGCAAACCGCATGAGCAGTCGCTCCTGCGCATACGGCAGCGCAACCTCTAACGCCTTGGCGGCCGCTCCCCGACCAGCTGCATCGCCGTCAAACATAAAGACAAGTCGACTCGTGAGGCGACTCAAGACCCGAAGGTGCTCTGCGGTGGTTGCCGTGCCCAGGGTTGCCACAACATGACCGATGCCGTGCTGGGCCAGGGCCACCACATCCATGTAACCCTCCACCACCCAGACCTCTCCCGAGGCTCGAATGGCCTGTCGGGCCTCGAACATCCCATAGAGCGAGAGGCCTTTGACAAAAAGCGGTGTCTCAGGTGAATTCAGATATTTGGGCTCGTCGGTGCCCAGGGTCCGCGCACCGAATCCAATCACATCGCCTCGCGCGCTCAAAATTGGGAACATCAGGCGGTTGCGAAATCGGTCATAACGTTTCTGACGACCGTCATCTTCGGAGGTGATCACCAGCCCAACCTGCGCCAACTCCGGATGGTCGTAATCCCCAAAGACCGCCTGAAGGGGCTGCCACCCCTCTGGTGCAAAGCCCAGGTGAAAGCGGGCAGCCGTCTCACCTGTGATTCCCCTGCCTTTGAGGTAGTCAATCGCCTCGACCGACTCCTTGAGGCGTCTCTGATAAAACTTTGCAGCGGCAAGCATCCGGTCTTGAAGCCTTGCCTGAGACTCCCGCGCTGGCTTGTTGTCCTCTGGTGAGGCCTCCTGCGGCACCTCAACCCCGATCCGGCGGGCCAGGTCCTCAACCGCCTGAGGAAAGCTCAGACCAAGGTGTTCAATGACAAACCCAATGGCCGTGCCATGGGCACCGCAGCCAAAGCAGTGATAGAACTGCTTGGATGGGCTCACCGTGAACGACGGCGATTTCTCGGTGTGAAATGGGCACAGGCCGCTGTAGTTCGCGCCGGCCTTTTTAAGTTGGACGTGTGCGCCAACGAGTTCGAGGATGTCGACTCGCTGCAACAACGAGTCGATGAAAGACTGGGGGATCATGCTGCCATTGTGGGCCAACTGCAGCGGGCTGAACATCTGCCCCGAGGGGCCTGATTTTGGAGGTTTGCGCTGCTGTGGCCTCGCCGCTGTGGCCTCGCAACTGGGGCCTTGGAGCTTGGGCCTTGCGGTTCAGGCCTCGGGGTTTAGGCCCTGCGGTTCAGGCCTTGCGGTTCAATATTTGCGGGCGGGCAACATCTGGCTGCGAACGCGTTTGTAATGGCGCTTCACAGCAGCCGCCTTCTTGCGCTTGCGCTCTGCAGTGGGCTTCTCATAGAACTCGCGTGCGCGAAGGTCGTTGAGAAGACCAATCTTTTCAATGGTGCGTTTAAAGCGCCGCATGGCGGCTTCAAAGGGTTCGTTTTCTTTGGGTCGGACTAAGGGCATGGAATGAGACTGTCTGGGCAAAGGGGTAAATTGTGACTGACCATGACGATTTCTGCAAGCCAGCTCATTGTTTTGGGCATCGAGACCTCTTGTGATGAGACCGGAATCGCCATTCTGGCGGTCTCTGCGGCTGATTCTGCAGGAGAATTGCCCAGGGCCACCCTGCTGGGCCAGGCCCTTCATTCCCAAGTCAGCCTCCACCAGCTCTATGGTGGCGTGGTCCCCGAGCTGGCCTCTCGAGACCACCTCTTGCGCATCGTTCCCCTGTTGCAGGCCTGTCTTGTCGAGGCCCAGATCCCGCTGGCGCGGATCGACCTGATTGGCGTCACCCAGGGGCCAGGGCTGGCCGGGGCACTCTTGGTCGGCAACAGCGTTGCTCACGGCATCGGCGCTGGCCTTCAAAAGCCCATCGTCGGCATCCATCACCTCGAAGCCCACCTGCTGTCTGCCCTGATCGATCCGGCCGCTCGGGCCTTGACCTTCCCGTTTCTGGCCCTGCTGGTCTCAGGCGGTCACACGCAGATCATGCGCGTCAACGGGATCGGGGCCTATGAGTTGCTCGGCGACACCATTGACGACGCAGCAGGAGAGGCATTCGATAAGACGGCGCAACTATTGGGCCTTGGGTATCCCGGGGGGCCAGCCATCGCGGCCTGTGCAGAAAACGGGACTGCCGCGCGCTTTAAGCTTCCTCGACCCCTGAAACATCGGCCAGGCTTTGATTTCAGCTTTGCAGGCCTCAAGACCGCTGTGCTCACCCAGGTTCAGAGGCATCAGCCGCTCACGCCCAAAGACCGCTCAGACCTTGCCGCAGGCCTTCAGGCGGCCATTGTCGATGTCTTGGTCTCAAAGTCGATGGCAGCACTTGATGCGACCGGAATCGACACACTGGTGGTTGCAGGCGGGGTGAGCGCCAATCAGATGCTCCGCTCAACCCTCGCCTCGGCCTCCGAGCGCAGGCAAGTGCGAGTCCTCTTTCCACCCCCTGCACTCTGCACGGACAACGGCGTGATGATTGCGTGGGCTGCGGGACTTCGCCACCTCGCGGGCGAGCCGGCCAAGCCAGCGGGCGTGATCCTGGCTCAGCCCCGGTGGGATTTGTCGTCTGTGGGCCTGTCGGTCTGAAAGCCATGCTCAACGCCTGCGCGCAGGGCACGAATGTTTGTGCGGTGTCGCCAGACCAAGAGCATGGTCATCAACAGCACCCCCACAAAGACAGGATCCAACCCATGAAGCGCCCACCAGGCCAAGGGCGCCACTGAGGCGGCCACCAAGGCGGCCAGAGAGGATGTGCGGCTCACACGAAAGACCAGCAGCCAGGTGGCCAGGCATGCCAGGCCCACCCAAATAGAGAGCCCGAGCAACACCCCCAGGGCGGTGGCCACACCCTTGCCACCCCGAAAGCCAAAAAAGACAGGCCATAAATGGCCAAGAAAGACGGCCAGAGCAACCGCCGCCAAAAGCGCGGGAGAGTCTGAGCCCATCAGCCTGGGCACCAGCAAGACCGCCAGCAGCCCCTTTGCTGCATCACCAAGCAGCGTGAGTGCAGCCGCGAGTTTGTCGCCGCTTCGAAGCATGTTGGTGGCGCCTGGATTGCCGGATCCGTAGCTGCGGGGGTCTGCCAAGCCTCGCAACTTGCTCACAACAACGGCGCTGGAGACAGAACCCATGAGATAGGCTGCGAGCACTCCCAGCACCACCTGCATCAGATTGTTGGCATCCATCGCGGAATTATGCCCCCCAGTCCAAGCCCAACATCACGCCCGTGGATGGTGCAGCGCATGGAGTTTGGCGAGGCGCTCTCGGGCCACATGGGTATAGACCTGCGTGGTGGAAATGTCCGCATGTCCGAGCAGCATCTGCACCACCCGCAGGTCTGCCCCGTGGTTGAGCAGGTGGGTCGCAAAGGCATGGCGAAGGCCATGAGGAGAGAGGGTTGCGGGCAGACCGGCCAGCTGGCCATAGCGCTTGATCAGTTGCCAGAAGTACTGTCGGGTCATGGCGCAGCCTCGCTCTGTGACAAAGACCGCCTCCGAGAGGCGCGGGCCGAGCAGCGCCGGGCGGCCACGCACAAGATAGGCTGAGAGCCAGTGTCCTGCCTCCTGCCCATAGGGCACCAGGCGCTCCTTGTTGCCTTTTCCAATCACCCGCACCAGGCCATCTGAGAGACCCACCTGCTGGAGGGTGAGGCCCACCAACTCGGAGACACGAAGGCCTGTCGCATAGAGGAGTTCGATCATCGCCTTGTCCCGAAGACCCAGCGTCGACTCTGAATCTGGGGCTGCCAGAAGTGCCTCGACTTGTCCCTCTGCAGGTGCCTTTGGAAAGCGCTCGGGCTGACGGGCCGACTGCAAATCCTGCGAGGGATCGTCTGCGCGACGGCCCCCTCGAACCAGCCATCCATAGAAGCGACGCATGCACGAGAGCCGACGATTAAAGCTCGAGGCCCGCAGGCTGCTGTGTCGACTCTGCAGATAGGCCAGTAGGTCGACCAAGACCAGGTCCGCCAGACCCTTCATGCTCGTGGCCTCTGAGAGCCGCCAGGCTGCAAGGTCAACGAGGTCACGCCGATAGGCCTCACGCGTGTTCTTGGCGAGCCCCTCCTCAAACCAGAGGCCCTCGATGAAGTGATCGATCACAGCGGCATCGACTGGGTCGACGATGGGCCTGCTCATGGGGCATCCCCCTGGGCAAGGGCCCAGGCAACATGACTGCGCACCAGTGGGCTCGCATCGAGTGCCCTTGAGGCCAAGGCCGCCCGAATGGGGGCAGCATTGACTGCCACTCGAAGCGCATTTCCCAATCCCACGGCAAGGTTGCGAAGCCAACGCTCATGGCCGATTCGGGCAATGGCGCTGCCTGCATGCCTTGCTTTGAAGGTTGCTGCATCCCAGGCAAATAGCGTGATGAGGTCTGCGCAATCAAGGCCATTGCGGACATCGAAATCCGGCAGGCTCGCTGCCTTGGCATACCGATTCCAGGGACAGACCCGCTGGCAGTCATCGCAACCATAGACTCGGTTGCCCATGAGGGGCCGCAGCGGCTGCGGAATCTCGCCAGCATGCTCGATCGTGAGGTAAGAGATGCAGCGCCGGGCATCGAGTTGATAGGGGCCCACGAAGGCGTTGGTGGGGCAGGCCGTCAGGCATGCGGTGCAACGCCCGCAATGATCGGCAATGGGCTGCGAGGCCGGCAAGACTCGGTCTGTCAAGAGCGCCCCGAGAAAAAACATCGAGCCCTGCTCCCGAGACAGCAGCAGGGTGTGCTTGCCTCGCCATCCCAGGCCGGCTCGACGGGCCAATTCGACCTCTAGAAGTGGGGCTGAGTCCACGCAAGCCCGATGGCCCATTGGCCCCCAGGCGGCCACCATGGCGCGCGCCAGCTGCGCGAGTCGGCGGCGCATCAGCCTGTGATAATCCCGCCCGCGGGCATAGACCGACACCACCGCCCGGGTTGGGCGGTCAATCGCCTCAGCCTCCCGCTGCTGCCAATCCTCTGGCTGCGCCAGGTAATCCATCGTCACCATCACCACGCTGCGAGCCCCAGGCAGCAGGGCATCGTGTTGGGCGCGAAGGGGCATGTGGTGTTCAAGAAATGTCATCTCGCCATGAAAGCCCTGGCTCAACCAGCCTCTCATGCGCGTGACCGCATCCGATTGCGCCCACTCCTGGGACAATGGCACCACGCCAAGCCCGGAGAAACCCAGGCCCGTTGCCCACCCTTTGAGCGATGCGAGATCTGATGGATCGGGGACAATGGTGTTGTGTTGGAGACCGGACATTCCATGATTGTTGACCGCCTGCAGGTTCAATTCAAACCCTGCAATGAAAACGCCATGCTCGGCGTTGCCAATGGGCTCGTCCCGCTGGTGAGACAGGGGTCTCTGAGGCGACTCACCTTGTCTGGCTCGCTTGGGGCCGGAAAGACAAGCTTTGCCCGCGGCCTCCTGCAGGGCCTTGGGATCACCGGGCGCATCAGGAGCCCGAGTTTCGCGGTGGCCGAGCGCTACGACCTTCCCGGGCTGGTGATTCATCACATTGACCTCTACCGACTCGAGGATCCTCATGCATGGCGCAGCGCGGGCCTGCGCGAGACCCTCTCGGAGGGCCTGGCGATCTTGGAGTGGCCTGAACGCGCTGCGGGCCTGCCCGACCCAGACTTGGCCATCTCGATTGACTGGGCAGACCGGGCCAATCCCGAGGGGCCAAGGCTGCTCTTGGCCACCACGGCCTCTCAGGACATCCACGATGCTGTGGATGCCCTTGCGCGCAACCTGACGGGGCTTGAGGCTTGAAGCGGCGAGACCTTCTCTTGGCCTCTGGCGCCACCCTTTTACTGGGACTCAAGACCCCCGCACACGCCCTGGCCGTTGTGGCCGTGAGGGTCTGGCCCGCGCCCGACTACACCCGAGTGGCCATTGAACACGACACACCGGGGCTCTCCTACAAGACCCACCTGCTGACCGCTCCCGATCGACTGGTGGTCGACCTCGAAGGCCTCACCCTCAACCCCACGCTCCGAGACCTGGTGGCACGCATACAAGCCAACGACCCCTATATTGCGCAGGTCCGGGTTGGGCAGTTTCTGCCCACAACCGTGCGGCTGGTCTTTGACCTCAAGCAGACCATACGGCCATCGGTCTTCACCCTGCCCCCAGTGGCGCAATACCAGCACAGGCTGGTGCTGGACCTCTACCCCATCGAGGAACAAGACCCGCTGCTGGCCTTTCTCAAGGGCTACGAAGAGCAACAGGCCAGTACCCCTGCCCCGACAGATCCCCCAGTTGCTGCGCGTGGCCCGGCACAGGTGCATCGCCTGGTCACCGTTGCCCTCGATCCAGGCCACGGCGGGGAGGATCCCGGCGCCATCGGCAGGCGAGGCACCCGAGAAAAGGATGTTGTGTTGCGAATCGCGCGCCTGCTCAAAAAAGAGATTGATCGTGAGCCCGGTATGCGGGCCTTCCTCACCCGAGATGGCGATTATTTTGTGCCCCTGAGCCGGCGGGTCCAAAAGGCACGACAGGTGCGGGCAGACCTCATGGTCTCCATCCACGCAGATGCCTGGGTATCGCCCAAGGCGCGAGGCTCATCGGTCTATGCGCTGTCGGACCGCGGCGCCACCAGCGCGGCCGCCCGATGGATGGCGCAGAAAGAGAATTCGGCTGACGGCATCGGGGGGGTTCGACTCATGGGCAAGGATTCACAACTCGCCCAGACCCTCTTGGACATGTCGACCACCGCGCAGATAAAAGACTCCCTCAAGCTTGGACAGGCCGTCTTGGGCCAGATGAAACGTGTCAACAGCCTTCACAAACAGCAGGTCGAGCAGGCTGGCTTTGCTGTGCTCAGGGCACCCGACATTCCATCGATCCTCGTCGAGACAGCCTTCATCAGCAATCCGCAGGAAGAGCAGCGGCTTCGCGATCACGGTTACCAACAAGAGATGGCCCGTGCACTGGCAAGTGGCATCAAGGCCTACTTTGCCCAGAATCCGCCGTTGGCCAAGTCACGGATGATGTGAGCCGATGGCCGCCATCTGCCTGCTCCCAGACCTCCTCATCAGCCAGATCGCAGCCGGCGAGGTCATCGAGCGTCCGGCCTCGGTGGTCAAAGAGTTGCTCGAAAATGCGGTCGACGCTGGCGCCCAGCAGATCCACCTGACCCTCGAAGATGGCGGCATTCGGCGCATCAGGGTCCAGGACGACGGCTGCGGCATCCCGCAGGTCGATCTCAGCCTGGCCGTGACTCGGCATGCCACGAGCAAAATTCAATCCATGCAAGACCTCCAACAGATTGCAACCCATGGCTTTCGCGGTGAAGCCCTCGCGGCGATTGGATCGGTCTCTCAGCTCACTCTCACAAGCCGCACCCAAGATGCGCCGCATGCAAGCCAGATCAGCAACATCAGTGGCGCGTGGATCCTTGGTCCAACGGCTGCTGGTGTGGGCACGACTGTCGACATACAGGCCCTCTTTCATGCTGTTCCGGCCCGCAGGCGTTTTCTAAAGACCGCAGGCACCGAGTGGGGCCATGCCCGAGAGGCCTTTGTTCGGCAGGCACTGATTCGCGCAGACCTTGGTTGGCAACTCACCCATCAAGATCGACTGGTGATGCGACTCATGCCGTGCGAGCCTGGCCGACGCATTGCCCAGGTGCTCGACCTCCCCGAGGCTCGGCTGCGGATCGTCGATGAGGTGAGGGGGCCGCTGCACATTGAGTCTTGGCTGCAGACCCCGACCGATGTCGCAGGCCGATCAGATCAGCAGTACTTTTTTGTCAATGGGCGAGCCGTTCGCGATCGCCTGCTCATCCAGGCATTGCGCATGGCCTATGCAGACGTCTTGCACGGAGACCGTCAGCCAGCTGCGGTGGTCTCACTCACCCTTGACCCAGGGCTCGTCGATGTGAACGTTCATCCAGCCAAGGCAGAAGTCCGATTCCGAGAGGGTCAGGCGGTCTTTCAGGCCGTGATGTCTGCCTGCAAGGCTGCGCTCTCGAGCAGCAGTGCCCCAGCCTCGTCTTTAGGCATGTCCTCCGGCATGGCTTTGGCTCCCGGCAAGGCTTTGGCTCCCGGCGCGGCCTTGGCCCCCGGCATGGCCTCGGAGGCCCCCGTCCGCGTGGGCCCTCGCCTGCCATCTGCCTGGGCCCATCTTCAATCGAGCATGCCACTTGTGGCCTCGGATGCAGCACCTCTTGCTGCACGGCCGCAGTGGGTCACTCAGGCACCGGCGCCCTCGGCTGCCGATGCCCACCCCCTGGGCTTTGCCATTGGGCAGGTCCATGGCATCTACATCCTGGCCCAGAACGCAGAGGGCCTCGTGCTGATTGACATGCATGCCGCCCACGAACGGGTGCTCTATGAGCAACTCAAATCGACCACCAAGAACACCATCCAGTCACTCTTAGAGCCAGTCGTCCTAAAGGCCTCTGCCGAAGAATTAGAGGTCGCCGCACGGGAGGCCCAGGCACTTGAGGCACTCGGTCTGGTTCTCACGCCATTGTCGAGCGATCACCTTGCCGTTCGTGGGGTCCCAAGCCTTCTGGCAAACGTCCCCCTCGAGCCGCTGGTGCGCGATGCCCTTCGGGAGCTTGCCGAGCAGGGTGTCGCCAATGGGGTCGAGGCCCAACGCGATGCCCTCCTGGCCACCATGGCCTGTCACGGATCGGTCCGAGCAAATCGGCATCTGAGCCTTCCTGAAATGAACCAGCTCCTGCGAGACATGGAACAGACCGCGCGAGCCGATCAGTGCAACCACGGTCGGCCCACCTGGCTGCAGTGGAGCCTCGCAGACATCGACCGGCTGTTTCTTCGCGGCCAGTGAGCCCCCTGCTCTGCATCCTGGGTCCGACGGCCAGCGGCAAGTCGGGCCTGGCCATGGCGTTGGCGCGCTCCGAGCAACTTGGCACCGTCGAGATTGTGAGCATCGACTCGGCCCTGGTCTACACCGGCATGGACATCGGCACCGCCAAGCCCTCGAAGGCCGATCGAGACCAGGTCGCCCATCACCTCATCGACCTCTGCGCACCCGAGGCAGCCCACTCGGTGGCCGACCACCTCAAGGCGGCTCGCTCAGCAGTCGAGGGCATTGCGTCAAGAGGTCACACGCCGCTGCTGGTGGGGGGCACCATGCTCTACTTTAAAGCCCTGCGAGATGGCATCGATGACCTGCCAACCTGCAGGCCACAGACTCGAGCGCGCATTGCAGACGATGCCCGTCGGCTCGGTTGGCCAGCCCTGCACGCCAGACTAACCGAGCATGACCCCGCCACTGCGGCCAGGCTCTCTGTCCACGATGCCCAGCGCATTGCAAGGGCATTGGAGGTCTATGAGGAGACTGGTCAGGCCCTCTCGGCATGGATTGCCCTGAGCAGGCAACGGGGCACTGGGCTGCCGCCCATTGCTCCCCTTCGCACCCTGGCCCTTGAACCCGTCGATCGACGCTGGCTTCATGACCGAATTGCCCAGCGTCTCCATGACATGATGCAAGGCGGCTTTCTTGACGAGGTCAGGGCCCTGAGGCAACGAGAAGGCCTGAGTGCGCAGCACCCGAGCATGCGGGCCGTGGGCTACCGCCAGGCCTGGGCCCACCTCGATGGCGCAGCTGGTTTCGAGGCGCCAGAGGCCTGCCTGCAAAAGGCCATTGAGGCCACCCGACAACTGGCCAAACGCCAGATGACTTGGCTGCGCAGTTTTGGCGACATCAGGCGAGTGGACCCTCAGACGGCAACAGTCGATCAGCTGATCACGGTCTGCGCGGAGTTGATGGGCCGCGCCAAGACCTCCCCAATCCGATAGACCCGCTCGCCAGCAGCGGTGAGGCTTGCTGCCACAGCCTCTGCAGCCTCCTTGGGCACCACCACAACCATGCCAATTCCACAATTAAAGACGCGGTGCATTTCATCGCCCGCGATCTGCCCCTCAGATTGGATGAAGGACATCACCGCCGGCAGGGGCCACGCACCCGCATCGAGTCGCACCATGAGGTGGGCCGGCAGGACCCTGGGAATGTTGCCAATCAGTCCCCCGCCTGTGATGTGGGCCAGGGCATGAATCTGGCCAGGGTGCGCCCGCAACGCACTCAGAACAGGCTTCACATAGAGCCGTGTGGGTGCCATGACGAGGTCGTCGAGCGTGGCCGTGAGGCCCGATCCTGGGGACGACTCAAGGGCCACCGACGACAATGCAGCCCGCGTGATCTCACCAAAGTGCCGGGCCAAGACGGCCCTCACCAGCGAGTAGCCATTGCTGTGAAAGCCGCTAGAGGCCAGGCCCAGGACCACGTCATCCGCAGCCACCTTGCGGCCATCCAAGATCTGGGCTCGCTCCACCACACCCACTGCAAAGCCGGCCAGGTCGTATTCACCATCGGGGTACATGCCCGGCATCTCAGCCGTTTCACCACCAATGAGCGCACACCCAGAGGCCTCACAGCCGCTTGCAATGCCACTGACGACTGCCGTTGCGGTGTCAATTGACAGGCGGCCACAGGCGAAATAGTCAAGAAAAAACAGGGGCTCGGCGCCCTGCACAAGAATGTCGTTCACACTCATGGCCACGAGGTCGATGCCCACTGTCTCGTGGCGATCCAGGCCGAACGCGAGCCTGAGTTTGGTGCCCACACCGTCGGTGCCAGAGACGAGGATGGGGTCGACCATGCCCTTGGGAAGGCCGCAGAGGGCCCCAAAGCCGCCGATGCCCGCGAGGACTTCCGGCCGCATGGTGCGCCTGGCCAGGGGCTTGATGCGGTCCACAAGGGCGTCGCCGGCATCGATGTCCACGCCTGCGTCGCGGTAGGTCAGGCTGGTTGATTTTGAATTCATGGCAGAGACCCGGAAAATTGCATTTTATGGGACAACCACTCGACTCCCCCTCGCATCAGCTGCCCCTTGGCCTGAGCAGTCTGCCTGCGCCGAGTCGGGCCGATGGGGTGGTGGGCCGCAACGCCGCCGCACTCGAGGCCCTCGACTCTGCCCTGCGTGGGCATCCTGCAACTCAGACACCTGTGGGCCCGCGTGCTGTTTATCTCTGGGGGCCGCCTGGCTGCGGAAAGACCTTCTGGCTGAGCGCCTTCGCCCGAGAACACCCCGAGGTCCGACGCCTGCTTCGATGCGGACAGCCCGTGTCCAGGGACTCCCCAGCCCATGCACTTGAGGCCCAGGCATCCGATGCACCGCTGGTCTGGCTGATTGACGACGTCCACCTCGCCAACCCAGATGAGCAGGCCTGCCTCTTTACCCTCTACAACCAGGCCATGCAGCACAACGCCCCGATTGTCTTTGCGGCAGACCGGCCCCCCAGACACATGAAGAGCCGAGAGGACCTTCGAACGCGCCTTGGCCAGTGCCTGGTCTTTGAGTTGGCAGAACTCTCCGAGCCCGAGATGCGAGACGCCCTGCGGGAGCGCGCACTCGTGCTGGGCTGGCTCTCACATGCCGAGCAAGACAGCTTTGACAGGTTATTTGATTACCTCCTGAGCCGCCTGCCCAGGAACCTGTCTCTGCTCACCGAGTTGTTGCAGATCGTTGACCGTCGAGCCCTGTCCCTGAAGCGACCGATCTCCCTGCCGCTGGTGCGCAGCCTCATCGATGAGACCCTTGCGAGCCAGACCAAGCCCTAGGCCAATCAAGCCCCCGGCCAATCCTCGCTAAATCCTCGCTCAATCCTCTTTCAACCAAAGTCGGCCGCCATGACCTCAAATCCAACCTGCATTGCCCTCTTCGATCTCGACAACACCTTGATCCCAATTGACAGCGATGTCGCCTGGGCCCGTTTCCTGATCGACCTCGGTGTGGTGGATCCAGACTGGTACAGCCGCAGGAATGACCACTTCTACGCACAGTACACGGCAGGCACCCTCGACATCTTCGAGTTCCTGGCATTTCAATTGGCACCGCTTGCGGCCCACCCGCTTGAGACACTCTTGTCCTGGCGAGAGGCGTTCATGACCACCTGCATCACGCCCCACATTGGCGAGCCCGCCCGCGCCCTGGTCCAGGGGCACCTTGATGCGGGCGATTTGGTGGCCATCGTGACGGCCACCAACACCTTCATCACCACCCCCATTGCAGAGGCCTTTCATGTTCCTCACCTCATTGGCACCGAGCTAGAGACAGACCCACAGGGCCGCTTTACCGGCAGGCCCCTTGGCGTGCCGAGCTTCCAAGAGGGCAAGGTGGTGAGGTTGGCCCAGTGGTTGGCCACCCGAGGCACCGAGCTCGAGGCCTTCGAGACCTCTTATTTCTACAGCGACTCTCGCAACGACCTGCCCCTTCTCGGACGGGTCACGCACCCCGTCGCCGTCAATGCCGACCCCACCCTGGCTGCACATGCGAAGGCCGAAGGCTGGCCGATGATCCTGTTACCCTGACGGCTGTGATTAGGAAACTCCTTCGCTCCCTGGCGCGTCTGGCACCCGGACATTCCAAGGGCCATGCGCCGGCCAATCGACACGACCCAAAGATCTTTAAAGCCAGCAAGGTTGGAATCGACCGTCGGCTGGTATCACAGGCGGCCCTGCGAACCGTCGAGGGCCTTCAGAAGGCCGGCTGGAAGGCCTTCGTGGTGGGCGGGGCAGTCAGAGACCTCATGCTTGGCATGCGTCCAAAAGACTTTGACGTTGCCACCAACGCCACCCCAGACGATGTCCAGAGACTCTTTCGGCGGGCCCGCATCATTGGGCGCCGGTTTCAGATCGTGCATGTCATGTTCGGGCCCGAGACCATCGAGGTCTCCACCTTCAGGGCGCCTGCCTCAACCCACCAAGAGACAGATGCCCACGGACGGGTGCTCAGAGACAACATCTTTGGCGAGCACCACGAGGATGCTGCCCGTCGCGACTTCACCATCAACGCCCTCTATTACGACCCGCTGAGCGACACCGTGCTCGACTATCACGACGGCGTAAAAGACCTGCAACAACAGGTGATTCGAATGATTGGGGACCCTGCCCAGCGGTATCGAGAAGACCCG
>JAGYKN010000008.1 GCA_018401615.1 Burkholderiaceae bacterium | reverse complement strand
GAAACTGGACCGGGGAGAGATCGAGCGCCAAGAGGGCATCCTTGATCACATGCTCACCACCCAGGTACGAGAAGACCGAGGAGAAGGTTGCCGCACCCACGAACAGAAAGCAGACCATGGCAGACGTTCGGGCCGTGAGGTAGACAGCCTCCCGCAGCCGGTCCCAGGAAAATGCGCGGTAGATGATTGCCAGGATGATGCCGCCGAGCGCCCCCATGGCAGCAGCCTCACTGGGTGTGGCCAGGCCAAAGAGAATGGAGCCCAGCACCGCCATGATGAGGGCCGCAAGCGGAACGAATGCCTGGAGGACCATGAGAATGCTCTGGACCACCGTGTAGTGGTCGACGTCTTTGGGCTTTGGGCAGAGAGACGGGTTGATGACCGCACGGGCGATGACGTAGATCACATACAACCCTGCCAGCACGAAACCGGGGATCAGCGCTGCCGCATAGAGTTTTACCACTGAGACACTTGCCGTGGCGGCGTAGACGATGAGCAGGATGGAGGGCGGGATGAGAATGCCCAGGGTGCCACCCGCGGTGATCACACCGCTCGAGAGTTTTTCATCGTAGCCGGCCTTGAGCATGGCCGGAAGGGCGATGAGACCCATGAGCGTGACCACCGCGCCCACAATGCCCGTGGCCGTGGCAAATAGAGCACAGGTGATCAGGGCCGCCACTGCCATCGACCCCGGTAGGAAGCGCAGGCCCACCTGAAGGGAGAGAAAGAGCCGATCGAGAATGTTGGCCCGCTCAATGATGTAGCCCATGAACAGAAAGAGCGGGATGGAAATCAAGACATCGTTGTTCATCACGCTAAAGGTGTTTTGCGTGAAGAGGTAGAGGATTCGGTTGTCCCAGAAGGCCTGGTCTGCCAGGAAATAGGCGTAGTACCCAAAGCCGATGCCCATGGCCATGAGCGTGAAGGCAATTGGAAAGCCCAGAAATATAACGAATATAAACAGCCCTAGCATTAGCAGGGCAACTGCTGGATCACTCATGATTGGGCCTTCTCGCCGTGTTGTTTGATCAATACAACCTCAAGCTCCTCGACGTCGCCGCTTCGCGACAGCCAGGCGCCCGTTCGAATACAGATGAGACAGCGCATGACCTCCGCGATACCAGCAATCAGCAGCGTGAGGCCGCCCACGAAGATCAGCAGCTTTAGGGGCCAGACCGGCACACCGGCTGGACTGTTGACGCTCGACTCCAGGATGCGCGTGGATTCGAAGGAGTAGAGGGCCCCTGTGAAGACCATGGCAAATACTGCGGGAAAGAAAAAAATAAAGTAGAGGACCAGGTCGAGCCTGGCCTGGGTGCGTGGCGCCCACTTTCGGTAGATGAAATCGCCCCGAACATGGGCGTTTCTTGACATGGCGTAGGCGCCAGACATCATGAAGAGTGCGCCGTACATCATGTAGCTGATGTCGAAGGCCCAGGCCGTTGGGGCATTCAAGACATAGCGCATGAAGACCTCGTAACAGGTGCTTGCAGTCAGGACCAACACACACCAAGAGAAAGCATGCCCCACCGATTGGCTAAAGGTGTCGATTCGGCGAATCCAGGTTTCCATTGCAAGCAATCCTCTGAGGGTCACAAAAACAAAGGCTGCCGGGAATCCCGACAGCCTCTGATCAGACTATTCCCAATTAGGCGGGGAGTTTGGTCTTCTGCACGTGCTCAAACGCCATCTTGTAGTTGGCCTCATTGGTGAAGTGATAAAAGCCCACGCGCTTGGACCAGGCGTTAAAGGAGTCGTTGATCTCTTTAAACATATCAACTTCTTTCTCAAGCTTGGGCACAACCTTGTCCCAGGCAGCCAGCTGGCCACGATAGACGTCAGCAGTGGTTCTGGAGACCTGAACCTTGTGCTTGACGATCAACTCCTGGAGGTCTTTGGAGTAGTTCACATGGGCCAGGGCCGTCGAGGCAGTGGAGGCGGCCTCTGCGGCGTACTTCAGGATGGCTTTTAGGTCAGCAGGCAAGGCATCGTACTTCGTCTTGTTAAAGACAATTTCGAAGAACTCCTGGGCCTGGTGGAACGACCCCATGGAATAGTACTTGGCCACGTCTTGGGCACCAAAGCGCATGTCTTCGGTTGGGTTGTTGAACTCGAAGGCATCGATCACACCACGCTGCATGGCGGGCACGATCTCGCCGCCGGGCAGTTGGGCCACGGCCATGCCCATTTCCTGGAGCATGTCAGCAGCAAGGCCAATGGTGCGGTACTTAAAGCCGTTTAAGTCAGCAGCTTTCCTCGGGGGTTCCTTCTTGAACCATCCCAGGGGCTGCGATGGCATTGGGAAGGAGAAGAACCCCACCACATTGAGGTTGAGTTTCTGGGTCAGCTTGTTCCAGAGTTCCTGGCCGCCACCAGCGTGAATCCAAGACAGACCGATCTCTGGGGTGGCGCCGCTCACAGGGCCCGTGCCAAAGAGCGAGGCGCTCTTGTTCTTGCCATACCAATAACCCGACACGTGATGGCCGCCGTCGAGGACACCCTTGCTCACGGCATCGATGATCTCGAAGGGCTTGACCACTGCACCTGCTGGCAGGTACTCCAATTTGAGACGACCGCCGGCCATTTCATTGACGCGCGTCACATACTGCTGGGCCATCTCCGAAAAAATCTGGTTTGGCCCCCAAGAGCCCTGCATCTTGAGAACGATGGCATCTCCCGGGACGATCACTGCGGGTGCCCCAACAGAGGGTGCTGCATCATCCTTCTTGCTGCAAGCGGCTAAAAACCCGGTCGCAGCCACTGCTGTAGCTCCGTAAACAAACCTGCGGCGGCCGACTTGTGCTTGCTCGGCAGTGGCTTCGACTTGCGCCACTTCGGTCTGGGATTGCTTCATTTCATCTCCTTGGAAAAATCGATTGGTCTGACCGATCGACGGTCGATAGTCTTAGACCTGCTGAGTGTACCCAAAACGACCTAGGGTCGGCGCGGATCCGACCCTAGTGTTTACCCCAGAGGCTTGCCCCAGCGGCCCGTGAGCGCCACCAGTGCGGGCAGTGAGAGGATCGTCAATCCGGTTGCCACAACCAGGCCTCCCATGATGGCCACCGCCATGGGGCCCCAGAACACCGAGCCCTGCAGGGGGATCATGGCCAGGATGGCTGCGGCGGCCGTGAGCACAATGGGGCGAAAGCGTCCGATGGTGGCCTCGACGATGGCCACATCAAGGACAGATCCCTTTGCGCGCTCTTTTTCAATCTGGTCAATCAGGATCACGGCATTGCGCATGATCATGCCCATGAGTGCAATGACACCGAGCATGGCCACAAAGCCAAATGGGCGCCCAAGCAAGAGCAATGCTGCCGCCACGCCTGCCAGCCCCAGCGGTGCGGTGGCCAACACCATGAGACTCCTGGGCGTGCTCTTGAGTTGAATCACCAAGAGGGTCAGGGTGAGGAACAGCATGATCGGCATGCCTGCAAAAATAGACGCCTGGCCCTTGCTGCTCTCCTCGACCTCGCCACCCTCTTCGAGCCTGGTTCCGATCGGCAGACCACCCTCAATGGCAGCCAGGCTTGCCTTGACCTCTGAGCTGATGCTCGGTGCCTGACGGTCGCCAGCAATGGCAGCCTGGACCGTCACCGCGTACTCTCTGTTGCGACGCCAGATGAGACCCGGCTCCCAGACCAACTCCACCTGGGCGACTTTTTCAAGGGGGACTTGAAGGCCTGTCACCGACGGCAACATCAAGCCCCTCAGGCCCCTCAACCCCTCATCGCGCTCTGACTGCGGCAGGCGCAGTGTGAGGGGAATCCGCTTGTCAGCCTCCCGAAACTCTCCCACCGAGACCCCAGAGAAACGGGCCTCAAGCGTCTGCGCAATGACGGAGGGCGGGACACCAAGCTCTCTTGCGCGGCCAAGGTCAACCTGCACCTGGGCCACCGGCCGCCTGGATTGCCAATTGCTGTGAACGACCTGGAGGTTGGGATGTGACTGCATCACCCCTTCCACCTGCCGTGCTGCCTCGAGGGCTGCCTCAGGTCGATCAGACATCACCCGAAAGGCGACTGGATAAGGGACCGGCGGCCCATTGGGCAACAATTTAATGCGCAGACGGGCCTCTGGGGCCTGGTCTTGCAGCGTGCGCTGCAGGGCCTCCAAAATAGAGGCTCGAGAGGCACCAGGGGCAGGCAGCACCACCAGTTGGGCCACATTGGGCTGTGGAAAAATGACGTCCAGGGGAAGAAAGAATCGCGGTGCACCAGAGCCAACCCAGCTCGCAACGGTCCCCACCCCGTCGGTCTCTAGAATGACCCCCTCGAGGCGACCCACGACGCGATCTGTTGCAGCCCTGCTGCTCCCCTCTGCCAGGGTGACGTCGATCAGGATCTCTGGTCGAGACGAGTCTGGAAAGAATTGTTGCTCGACTCGACTCATCCCCACGAGGCCCAGGAGAAAAATCAAAACAGTCAGGCCGAGGGTCAGGACGGGTCGGTTCACACAGGTGGTGATCAGGGATCGCAGGCGGGCATAAAAAGCAGACTCAGAGAGATGAGCCTCGCGCTCGCTCGGGCTTGGCACGCGCAGGAGCCAGAACCCGAGGGCTGGAACAAACAAGACCGAGACAAGCCACGACACCATGAGCGCAGCCGCGGTGACGGCAAAGATCGCAAAGGTGTATTCGCCAACAACCGACTTGGCAATGCCAATGGGCAGGAATCCAACAGCGGTGATGAGCGTGCCCGTGAGCATTGGCCAGGCCGTGAGGTCAAAGGCAGCTGTGGCGGCCTCCATGCGATCGGCCCCCTCTTCCAGTTTGCGCACCATCATCTCCACCACAATGATGGCGTCGTCAACCAGGAGCCCCAGCGCAATGATGAGGGATCCGAGCGAAATCTTGTGCAGGCCGACTCCCCAGAGGTGCATGATGAGAAAGGTCACCGCCAGGACAAGCGGGATGCTGATCGCCACAATCAGGCCCGGCCGCGGGTCCACCCGCAGCGGCCTGCGACGAAGGCCCAAGGCGAGCAGGCTCACGGCCAAGACAATTGCAATTGCCTCGCCAAGGACAATCAGGAACTCATCCACCGATTCCTTGACCATTGCTGGTTGGTCTTGGATCTGGCGCAAGACCACACCAAGCGGGAGGTCCTGCCTCACCTGGACGAGGGCCGAGTCGAGAGCCCTGCCCATGGCAATGACATCACCGCCCCTCTGCATGGAGACCCCCAGGCCTGCCATCTCCACACCATTGACCCTCAGTGAGGGCCGGGCTGGGTCTTGCAGGCCACGGCGAACCTCTGCAAGGTCGCCCAGCCGCAGCAGGACAGACCCTGCCCGTATTGGCATGGCGCGAATCGACTCCAGAGACTCAAATTGCGTGCGCAGTTGCAACGGGATCTGCCAGTCATCGGCCTCCATGCGGCCCGCCGACACCACCGCATTCTGCTCTGTGATTTGCTGCGAGACTGCCGCAGCCGTGAGGCCATAGCGGGCCAAGGCCGAGCGACTCAATTCAAGAAAGACATGCTCGTCTTGGAGGCCAAAGACCTCAACCTTGCCGACATCTCTTACGCGCAGGAGTCGTGCCCGGACACCCCTGGCGAGATCGGATAACTCAGACTGCGAATAGCCCTCTGCGGAGAGGGCGTAGATGACCCCGAAGGTGTCACCGAAATCGTCGTTGAAAAAGGGCCCCTGCACCCCTGGGGGAAGTTCATGGGCTCGGTCCATGACCTTTTTTCGGACCGCATCGAAACGGTCGGGCACCTCGTTGGGGGCGAAGTCGTCTCGGACTTGAAAGATGACGGTGGTCTCCCCGGGCTTTGAAAAACTCACCACGACATCGATATCCGGAACATCCTGAAGCGTTCGCTCGAGTCGATCTGCAACCTGATCGGCCATCTGCAGTGGGGTCGCACCCGGCCATTGGGCCTGAACCACCATCGCTCGAAAATAAAATGGTGGGTCTTCATCCTGGCCAAGCTTGAAGTAACTCCCAACGCCCAGGAGCAGCAAGACCACCATGAGGTAGCGAATCAGCGCCGGATGCTCAATGGCCCAGCGCGACAGATTGATCAAGGCTTGACCCTTACCCGCTGGCCATCTGCAAGAAGACTCACCCCCACAGCAACCACACGATCACCCGGTGCGAGCCCATGGAGCAGGCGCGCGGTGGATTCATCGGCATCTGAGATCGCAACGGCCACCCGCTCCACCCGCTCCTGCCCAGGCGGGCCCACCACACGAAAAACCCACCGACCATCGAGAATCGCCCGCGTTGGAATCCGAAGCCCAGCGGCCACCTTCGGACTCAAGGCGGGCGGGGAGGTGCCGCCACCACGAAGTGACACCACCAGTTGGCCGGCCTCCAGTATCTGGCCAGGCTGCGCATGGATCGAGGCAATTGCAGCAGATCGGGGCGCGCGAATGCTAAAGAGGCCAAGTCGGTCCACGGTGGCCTCGAAATCTGCCCGAACCGCGGCCAATGCCGCCTGACGACGCTCCCATTCCGCAGCCGAAATAAAGGATTGATCACGAAGGCCGGTGTAGCGTTTGAAATCAGCCTCTGCTGACTGCAGTTGGGCGCGGGCGGCCTCGATCTGAATCCGAGCTGATGAATCGGAGAGCCTGGCATCGATTGGATTGACCCGAACCAGGGCCTGGCCACTCACCACCGACTGCCCCGGCGCGACCAGGATTTCTAGGACCTCACCGCGCACCTCAGAGCGCAGTTGACCCGGGGAGCCAACCTGCGTGGCAGAGGAGCCGACCTCGGCGCTGTTGAGCGGGCCCACGGCCGCAACCACGACCAGGGGCGGCAACAACACCGGTGGGGGGTCAGAGGAGCAGGCGAGCAGCCCGAGAGAGCTCAGGGGTGGGAGCAGCCGCCGCAGCCAGACGCTCCTCAGGAAAGGCGGCGTCGAGCAGCTGCTGCGTGTAGGGCTGTCGGGGTTGTCCGAGCACATCGTCGGTTGCACCAAATTCCACAATGCTGCCCTGGCGCATGACAAGGGTGCGGTGCGCCACCGCACGAATAACAGAGAGGTCATGAGAGATGAATATATAGGTCAAACCCTTGGTCTGCTGCAGCTGCACAAGTAGGCTGAGGATCTGCTGCTGAACCGAGAGATCGAGTGCACTCGTTGGCTCGTCTAACAACAGCAGAGATGGCTCAAAGATGATGGCCCTTGCGATCGCGATGCGTTGACGCTGGCCTCCAGAAAACTCGTGGGGATAACGGTTGATGGCCTCCTCGGGCAGCCCCACCTCTGCCAATGACTCGATGGCCCGGGCAAGCCGCTGGGAGGATGACATGCCGGAGCGGTGAAGGCGCAGGCCCTCCTCGAGAATCTGACCCACCGTGAGCCGGGGTGAGAGCGCACTAAACGGATCTTGAAAGACCGCCTGCAGGGATGCCCGACGCGCCCGCATCTGAGCCGCTGAGAGGGCCAAGAGATCAACACCATCAAAGTGCACCTCGCCACCGACCATGGCACTCGAGAGCCTCAGCAGTGCCAGGCCAAGGGTTGTCTTGCCCGAGCCGGACTCACCCACAATGCCAAGGGTCTCACCGCGCGTGGCAATGAAACTCTCTCGATTCACAGCCGAGTGGAGTCGCGTCTTGAGCAGGCTGCCCCCAATGGCAAACTGACACGAGAGGCGCCGGACCTCCACCATGACCTGCCGAGGTCCGGGAGGGCCCACCATCTTTTTTGGCTGGGCCTCTAGGAGTGTTTTTGTGTAGACCTCCTGCGGCTTGGTGAAGACGGTCTCCACGCTGCCCCACTCCACAAGGCGACCATCTCTCATGACCCCCACATGTTGAGCAAAGCGTCGGACCATGGGGAGGTCGTGGGTGATGAGCAGGATGCCCATGCCAGTCTCTTCTTGCAGGGCCAGGAGGAGGTCCAACACCTGCTGGCGCAGTGTCATGTCGAGTGCGGTCGTGGGCTCATCTGCAATCAGCAATGCGGGGCGACAGGCCAGCGCCATGGCAATGAGCGCGCGCTGCCGCTGGCCGCCCGAGAGCTGGTGCGGGTAGGCCAACGCGCGGCGCTGTGGATCATCAATGCCCACGCGCTCAAGCAGCTCAACCGCCCGTTCGTGGGCCTGGGGACGAGACAGGCCCTCATGATTCTCAAGGACCTCGCCGATCTGGCGTCCCACGGTCAGCAGCGGGTTCAATGCGCTCATCGGCTCCTGAAAGACCATTGCAATCTCCCGGCCGCGAATGGCGCGTTGGCGGGACTCAGGTGCGTCTAGAAGCGACTCGCCCCGCCAGAGCACCTGGCCACTGAGGCGGGCGTCTGGCACCAGGCTCAGGATGCTCAGGGCCGTGAGGGTCTTGCCAGAGCCGGACTCCCCCACCAAGGCAACGCGCTGCCCCTGCCCCACCGTGAGGTCGAGGTCGGTTACCACCTCTTTGGTGGATCCGTTGGGGCCCTTAAAGCTGACTGTCAGGCCTCGGACCTCGAGCAGGGGATTCTGGTCGCGCTCAACCACGACGTGTGTCCAATGCATCTCGGAGTGCCTCGCCGATGAAAATCAGCAGCAGCAGCAGGCCCACCAGGACACCGAAGGTAGAGGCGGTGATCCACCATGCATCCAGGTTGTCTTTGCCCTGGGCCAGCAGTTCCCCAAGACTCGGCGTGGAGGCCGGCACACCCAGGCCGAGAAAATCCAGACTTGTCAGGGCCAAGATGGATGCGGACATTCGAAATGGGAGAAAGGCAATGACAGGGGTGAGGCTATTGGGCAGGAGGTGCCGCCAGATGATTCGAGCATGAGACAGGCCCATGGCCCGTGCCGCCGTGGCGTAGTCGAGGCCTCGGTTGCGCAGAAACTCTGCCCGCACGTAATCCGAGAGTCCCATCCAGCCAAAGGCCGAGAGGATCACCAGCAATATCAGCAGACCGGGCTCGAACATCGACGCCAGAATAATCAGGAGGTAGAGCTCTGGCACCGACCCCCAGACCTCAATGAATCGTTGAAAAAAGAGGTCCGTTCGGCCCGCAAAATAACCCTGTAGGGCGCCAAAAAAAATTCCCAGGATCACCCCGATCGCGGTCAGGGCCAGGCCGAACAGTACCGAGACACGAAATCCGTAGAGCAGCCGGGCAAAAATATCTCGGCCTCGGTCGTCGGTGCCCAACAGGTTCTGGGCAGAGGGAGGGGCTGGATTGGGCCTCTGAGAGAAATAATTCAGGGTCTGGTGCTGGTAACGATTCAAGGCATAGACGGCCCAGTTTCCCGGCTCCTCCAGCTGGGCCGAGATGAAAGGGTCGAGATAGTCTGTGGTGGTGGAAAAATCGCCACCAAAGACGGTCTCGGGCAGATCTTGAACGACAGGAAAGTAGACCTGACCCTGATAAGACACCACCAGGGGGCGGTCATTTGAGATGACCTCGGCGACCAGACTCAGGCCAAAAAGCGTCAGGAAGATCCATAGGCTCCACCAGCCCCGACGATTTGCCCGAAACCGCAGCCAGGCCCGGGCCGATGGTGACTGTGGATTCATCGTGTGTCGGCCCCGAACTGCACGCGCGGGTCGACCCAGACATAGAGAAGGTCGTTGATGAGTTTTGCCACAAGTCCGAGCAGCGAGAAGAAAAACAGGGTGCCCATGACGACCGGATAATCCCGTTTCATCACCGCCTCGTAGGACAACAGACCGAGCCCATCGAGCGAGAAGAGCGTCTCGATGAGCAGCGAGCCGGTGAAGAACGCCCCAACGAAGGCCGCCGGAAATCCCGTCACGATCGGGATGAGTGCATTTCTCAGGACATGGCGCCAGAGGACCACATTCTCAGGAAGGCCCTTGGCCCGGGCGGTGAGAACGTACTGCCGCCGAATCTCCTCGAGCATGGTGTTCTTGGTGAGCATGGTCACGACCGCAAAGCTGCCAAGGACAAGACAAGTCAGGGGCAAGACAAGGTGCCAGAGGTAGTCAAGGACCTGTCCAAGGATGCTGAGTTCAGCAAAGTTATCACTCGTCAGGCCCCGGAGCGGAAAGAGTTGGAAGAAACTGCCCCCGCCAAAAAAGACCAGCATGATCACGCCCAAGACAAACCCCGGAATGGCATAACCCACGAGGATCGCAAGGCTCGTGTAGAAGTCGAAGGGGGTTCCATTGCGGACGGCCTTGGCAATGCCCAGTGGCAATGAGATGCCGTAGGTCAGGATAAAGGCCCAGACGCCCAGGCTTATTGAGACCGGCAGCTTCTCGACAATCAGCTCCCAGACCGTCTTGTTGTAGAAAAAACTCTTGCCGAGATCGAACTGCATGAAGCCGACCACCATGTCGAAGAAACGCTCATAGACTGGCTTGTCAAAGCCATAGAGGGCCTTGATTTCTTCGAGCTGCTTGGGATCAATTCCCGTGCGGCCGCGGTAGACGCCGCCGGCGGTCTGGCCCATGTCGGCTGCTGCGGCCATGCCCGGGACGGAGGCTCCTGCCCCACCCTGGCCGGTCTGCTCGCCCTGGAGTGCCTGCACCATCTGCTCGACTGGCCCGCCGGGGACAAACTGGACAAGGGTGAACGTCACCAGCAGGATGCCCAGCAAGGTGGGCACCATGAAGAGGATGCGTTTGATCACATACCGCATCAGGGCCACACTCATCTTGCCCCCCACCACCAGGTGGCCATTGCCCAGTCTTCAGAATGGTAGAACAGCGGCAGGGTCTTGGGGGCCGAGAGCCCGCTGCGATAGGCCACCCGATGGACGCTGTTGTGCCAGTTTGCAACCGCGTAATGCTCAACCCTCAGGAGACGATCCAGGACCCGGGCGTGCGTCACCAGACCCTCTCGGGACCCTGCCCCAACGACTCGCTCGATCGCGGCATCGACCAGTGGGCTATTGACCCCAATGAAGTTGTCGGCCCCGGGCTCACCGGCCGACTTGCTGGTGAACCGAAACAAGAGTTCATTTCCTGGGTTCTGGCTTGCCATGTACCAGTGGACAATCATGTCGAAATCGAAGTCATCGACGCGTTTTTTGTAGACGGACGCATCGGTCATGCGTGTGGTCGCGACGATGCCAAGTTTCTGGAGGTTTCTTGCAAAGGGCGCAACGACTCTCTCCCAACTCCGTTGGTTGATGAGGACCTCAAAGACAAAGGCCTCGCCGTCGGCGTTCTTTAGGATGCCGTCTTGGATGGTCCAGCCGGCCTCTGCAAGCAGGGCCTTGGCCCGGCGGAGGTTCTCACGAAGGCTCCCGGGCGGCGCGGTCTGAGGCGGTTCCGGGACTGGGTCGAGCAGACCCGGGGGGAGTGGCTGGCCGGTCTGGGCAGAGAGGCTGCGCAGGACTGCCTCTTCTTTTGGAGGTGGCCGACCAGAGGCTGCCATGTCGGTGTTGGTGAAATAAGAGTTTGATCGCTTGTATTGGTCGTAGAAGAGTTGTCGATTCATCCACTCGAAGTCCATGGCCAGTTCAATGGCTGCTCGGACCTTGCGATCTGCAAACTTTGGCCGGCGGGTATTGAAGAAGAAGGCCTGCAGGCCCGCAGGATTCGCATTGGCAAGCTCCGCCTTGAGGAGCTCGCCTCGGTCAAAGGGGCGCCCAGAGTAAGACCGGGCCCAATTCTTGGCTGCATTTTCGTGGATAAAGTCGAACTCGCCAGCCTTTAGGGCTTCCAGTCGAGCAAAGACATCCTTGTAGTAGCGAAAGCCAATGCGGTCAAAATTAAACTGATTGGTCCTCACTGGAAGGGCTGCACCCCAGTAATCCGCGCGGCGCTCGTAGGCAATGTGGCGTCCGAGATCGACTCGGCCCACCGCGTAAGGCCCGCTTCCGATGGGCGGCTGTTGGACCCACTGGTCAAACGGTAGCCCCGCCCCCCAGGCCTTTGAAAAGACCGGCACACTCGCCACAATCATGTGGAGCTCGCGGTTGCGTCGCCGAAAATCAAAGCGGATGGTTCGCTCACCAACCACCACGGCCTCCTTCACATCTGCCCAATAGTTGCGCCAGATCGGGCTTGCCTGGGGACTGCGCAGTGTGTCGAAGGAAAACTTCACATCGGCCGCCAAGACTGGCGCACCGTTGGAGAATCGAGCCTGCGGATTGAGACGAAAACTAATCGAGAGACCATCCTCGGCGAGCTGCATGTCTTGGGCCAGCAGGCCGTACATGCTCATGGGCTCATCTAGGCTGCCAATGGCCAATGGCTCGAAGACAAGCTCCATGAGACCCCTGGCATGCATGCCCTTGAGGGTAAAGGGATTGAGCTTGTCAAAACTCCCCATGGCTGCCAGACGGAGTTCGCCTCCCTTTTTAGCCGCTGGGTCCGTGTAGTCAAAGTGGGTGAAGGTCTTGTCGTACTTCGGTGAGCCCCCAAGTGCCATGGCAGGCAGCCATGATTGGGCCCAGGCAGATGTGAAGACGGCTGCACCGATCAGGACGATCAGGGCCCGCGGCCAGCACCTCCACGAATTGCTTGATTTCATTAGGCAGGAGTGTACCGAAGGGCTGCGCAAGAATCCCCTTGCCATCTTGGACCAGCCCCGCGGTCGGATCCGCTCTCAAAGTCGGGACCGTAGAATAGGACGCTTTCAATCTGCCTTCATGGAGCCACCTGCCATGTCCTTTCTTCGTGGAAAGCGCATTCTCATCACCGGGCTTTTGTCCAACCGGTCCATCGCCCACGGGGTTGCAAGGGCCTGCTTCGCTCAGGGCGCGGAGCTCGCCTTTACCTATCAGGGGGAGCGTTTTGAAGGCCGGGTTCGAGAGATGGCTGCAGAGTTCGAGAGCAGCATCTGCCTTCCACTCGACGTGGCCGAGGATGCCCAGATTGACGCGCTTGTCGGTGCCCTTCAGGGCCACTGGCCGTATTTAGACGGCATGGTGCATGCGATTGCCTTCGCCCCCCGGGAGGCCATCGCCGGCGACTTCTTAGAGGGATTCACACGCGAGGGCTTCAGGACGGCCCATGACATCAGTGCCTACAGCTTTGCGGCGCTGGCCAAGGCCCTGCTGCCCCTGATGGAGGGGCGGGCAGCCGCCATGCTGACCCTGACTTACCTGGGAGCAGAACGCATGGTTCCAGGCTACAACACCATGGGCCTGGCCAAGGCGAGTCTTGAGGCCTCGGTGCGATACCTCGCCTCAAGCGTGGGTCCGAAGGGCATTCGGGTCAATGGCGTGTCGGCTGGACCCATCAAGACCCTCGCAGCCAGCGGCATCAAAGGCTTCGGGAACATCCTCTCGGTTGTTGAGAAGAATGCGCCGTTGCGGCGCAATGTGAGCACCGAGGATGTGGGCAACGTCTGCGCCTTCTTGCTCTCAGACCTGGCCGCCGGCGTGACGGGCGAGATCACCTATGTGGATGCCGGCTTCTCCACGGTGGCCTCGGGCTTGATTGACGGGTGAAGGCTTACCTGGACCTCATGCGCCATGTGCTCGCGCGTGGCACGGAGAAGACTGACCGCACCGGCACGGGCACCCGCTCGGTCTTTGGCTGGCAGATGCGGTTCAACCTCGCAGATGGCTTTCCCATGGTCACCACCAAGAAGCTGCACACCAAGAGCATCATCCATGAGCTGCTCTGGTTCCTGCGCGGCCAGACCAATGTGAAGAGCCTGCAGGCGGCCGGCGTGAGCATCTGGGATGAATGGGCCCGGCCCGATGGCGAGCTCGGGCCCATCTATGGCAAGCAGTGGCGGGCCTGGCCGGCACCGCAGCCGGAGAACCCCCACCATGCGATTGATCAACTCGCCGATGTCGTGCGCGACATTCGCCGACATCCGGATTCCCGCCGGCTGATCGTGAGTGCCTGGAATGTGGGCCAACTGCCCGAGATGGCACTCGCCCCCTGCCATGCCTTCTTCCAGTTCTATGTGGCCGACGGCCGGCTCTCTTGCCAGCTCTACCAGCGCAGTGCAGACATCTTCCTGGGTGTGCCCTTTAACATTGCCAGCTATGCCCTGCTCACCCACATGGTGGCCCAGCAGACGGACCTGGCCGTGGGCGACTTCATCTGGACGGGCGGCGACTGTCACCTCTACAACAACCACCTGGAGCAGGCGCAGCTGCAGCTGGCGCGCGAGCCCTCTGCGTCCTCGGGATGCAGCTGCGCATCCTGCGCAGGCCGACCAGTTTGTTTGAGTATGCGTTCGAAGACTTTGTGATTGAAGGCTACGAGTCGCACCCGGCGATCAAGGCGCCGGTGGCCATCTGATGAAGCTCATTGCTGTGGTGGCCCTGGGCCAGAATCATTGCATTGGTCACAACAACGAGATGCCCTGGCACATTCCCGAGGACCTGGCCCACTTCAAGGCCCTGACCATGGGCAAGACGGTGCTCATGGGCCGCAAGACCTTCGAATCCATTCTGGCCTCGCTGGGCCGGCCACTGCCAGGCCGCCCTCAGATGGTGCTCACCCGGTCATCGGCCTGGGCACCAGAGGTGGTGGGGTCAGACGCCATCACGCGGGCGAGCAGCCTGGCCGATGCCCTGGAGATGGCCCGGGCGCGCGGCCTGGATGAGCTGATGGTGATTGGCGGCGCAGAGGTCTATGGGCAGTGCATGGCGCAGCTCGATGTGATCGAGGCCACCGAGATTGAGGCCTCGCCCGAGGGCGATGCATTCTTCCCGCCGTTGGACCCGGCGCAGTGGGTTCGCACCCCGGGGGAGCGCAGCGAATCGAAGGGCCTGGGCTACACCTTTGTGCGCTACACGCGCAGGGCGTAGCGGCGCACGCTGCACAGGCAGCTTGATGAGACCCTGAGCAGGGCCGGGGTGCTCGCCTAGGTCTTGGGCAGGGTGACGCCGGTCTGGCCTTGATACTTGCCGCCGCGGTCTTTGTAGGACGTTGCGCAGACTTCATCGCTCTCGAAGAAGAGCATCTGGGCACAGCCTTCGCCGGCATAGATCTTGGCGGGCAGCGGCGTGGTGTTGGAGAACTCCAGCGTGACGTGACCTTCCCACTCGGGCTCCAAGGGCGTAACGTTCACGATGATGCCGCAGTTGTGGGTGAAGACGCCGCTCTCCAGGGCGAAATTTCCTGCCTCGGGTACGGTCAGGCAATAGACATCATGCTCCCCACCCAACGAGCGCACCGACCTCACCTTGTGGTTGATGTGCACGCTCCCGGCCGACCCTCGCGATGCGGGGTCTTCGACCTTCCAAGTCTTTGTGGGACGTCCGCGAAACAGCGCGAGGATATCCGGAAAGCGACGAAAGGCAGATCGATCACAATCCAGCAGCCGTGCAGCTCCCCGAATGGAGCCTGTTCGATGCAGGGCTGCGTAAACTGATTCCGCGGTGATGTCTGGGCGAAGGCGAATGGACCGCGCAATATCGGCCTGTTGAAGCCTGCGCTCCATGGAGCTCTTGAGCCAGACTTGGCGCATGAGCTCGGAGTGCTGGGCCCGCGCCGTCTCAGACGCATACCGGGCCAACTGCGCAGCCCTCATTCGCTCTCTGGATAGCGCTGAGACGTGCTGCCGGCGCCTGAGCAACTCCTCGCGGCGCTCCTTGTAATCATCTTCGTTCCAAAAAGCATGGGCCTTGGCCCGCTGCCCTTCCGAGAAGGCGGCTGCCCATTCCGGATCGAGCTTTCGCGATGCGATGGCCGCGCGGATAGCTCCGCCGTGAACGATTGGGTCGAAGTCATGCCCATAGGTGTCTGAGTTATGGAGCGCCAGGTGCGCCTTGGCCTCCATTCGCTCGATGTTCCATGGGTTGTTGTTGAGGCGGTCATGATCGATGTGGTGTCGATGCTGACCTGGCAGGTCGGCGTAGATCTCGTGGCGCAGATTCCACTCGTCCGCCAACCGGTGCGTTGCCAACATATGCCCATTGATCGGCTGATAGACCACCTCGTAACCCCTGGCGAAGGTTCGGTACAGGGGCATCAGGGATGAGTTGGGGGACAACTCTGCAGCCGGCAGCCAACGGCCGTCTCTTAGCATGAACAAATGATCTGGCGTGGCGTGGATGACCTGGTCGTTGTCCAGGGTGATCTCCACCAGGTTGTCGCGCCCCACATGCCGTGGCGCCTCGAGCTGGGCCACGATGATTCGGCCGTTGGCTCCGACCGAATAGCCAAAGAAAATCTCCCCCGACTCACTGCGCAGAGCCATCTCCTCGAGCGTGGGGGAGGAGCCATCGACCAGCGCAACGCGGGTGTCCCCGCGAAAACACCGCGCATACGTGCTTTTTCCCAGGCAGACGGTGAGCACACTTCGAGGAATGCGCAGGTACTCCACGGTTCGAGCGAGCGCAAACGAGTTGGGCGGGATGATGCAGACATCGCCTTTGAAATCGACGAAGGACCCCGGGTCGAAGGCCTTCGGATCCACGATGGTGCTGTTGATGTTGGTGAAGATCTTGAATTCGTTGGCGCAGCGCACATCGTAGCCATAGCTCGAGGTGCCGTACGACACGATGCGCTGGCCATTGGCCTCGCGAACCTGCCCCGCCTCGAAGGGCTCGATCATGGCCTGCTGGGCAGCCATGCGCCGGATCCAGTGGTCACTCTTGATTGCCATGCCCAATTATGACCGAACCAGTAAAATGACTGGTTATGCCCAAACGCTCGATTTTTCTCACCTCCGCCCTGCCCTATGCCAACGGGGCCATCCACATTGGGCACCTGGTGGAGTACATCCAGACCGACATCTGGGCCCGCTTTCAACGGCTCAGTGGGCATGAGGTGGTCTATGCCTGCGCCGATGACACCCACGGCACACCCATCATGCTTCGGGCCCAGAAGGAGGGCGTCACCCCGGAGGCCCTCATTGAACGCGTCTGGCATGAACACAAGCGCGACTTTGCCTCGTTCGCAGTGGGCTTTGACATCTATCACTCGACCCACTCAGATGAGAACCGAGCCCTCTCCGAGCAGATCTATGCCGCACTCAAGAGAGACGGCCTCATCGAGGTGCGCAACATTGAACAACTCTACGATCCCATTGAGAAGATGTTCCTGCCAGACCGCTTCATTCGCGGTGAGTGCCCAAAGTGCCACGCCAAGGAACAGTATGGCGACTCCTGTGAGGCCTGCGGAGCCACCTACTCGCCCACCGACCTCCTGAACCCCGTCTCCGCGGTGAGCGGTGCAACCCCAGAGACGCGGCAGAGCGATCACCACTTTTTTCGGCTATCCGACCCCCGCTGTCTGGCCTTCCTGCGCGACTGGGCCCTGCACTCGAACCGACTCCAGCCCGAGGCTGCCAACAAGCTACGAGAGTGGCTTGAGACAGATGAGTCTCTGAGCGACTGGGACATCTCACGCGACGCACCCTACTTTGGCTTTGAGATTCCCGGCGCGCCTGGAAAATACTTCTATGTCTGGCTCGATGCACCTGTGGGTTACTACGCAGCACTGGCCCGCTGGTGCGATGAACACGGCGACACCCTCGAGCGGTTCATCTCCCCCGACTCAACAGTCGAACAGGTTCACTTTATTGGGAAAGACATCCTCTATTTCCACACCCTCTTCTGGCCAGCCATGCTTCATTTTGCGGGGATGCGGACCCCGAGTCGTGTCTATGCCCATGGCTTCCTCACGGTTGATGGATCCAAGATGAGCAAGTCGCGCGGCACCTTCATCACTGCCCAGAGCTACATCGACGAGGGACTCAATCCAGAGTGGCTGCGTTATTACTTCGCCTCCAAGCTCAACGGCAGCATGGAGGACCTCGACCTTCAATTCAATGACTTCATTGCCAAAGTCAACAGCGACCTGGTTGGCAAGTATGTCAATATCGCGAGTCGGTCAGCCGGATTCATCACCAGGCGCTTTGATGGGCAGCTCCTCGATGACGCAAGGGCCAGCAGCCCCTCGAGCGATCATGCCCTCCTGGAGCAGTCACTGGTCGATGGCGGGCCCTCGATTGCGCTGGCCTACGAGGAGCGGGACACCGCCAGGGTGGTCCGTGAGGTTGTGGCACTGATGGATGCAGTCAACGAATATGTCGATCGACACAAGCCCTGGGAGATGGCAAAGCGGCCCGATGATGAGGCCCTCCTGCACCGTGTGCTCTCGACGACCATGCGATGTTTTGCCAGATTGAGCATCCTCATCAAGCCCATCTGCCCATTGACTGTTGCGCAGATTGAAGAGGAGATCTTTAAATCTGCGTCTCTTACCTGGTCTGATCTCGATTACCCACCCATCTCTCGACTCGACGCGTTCCGACACCTCATGTCAAGGATCGATCGAGACGCGATTGACCGGCTGATTCTGGCCAACCGTTAAGGAGCACCTCATGCCCATCATCTTTCGTTTTGCCAGACCACACTATGTGTCGGATGCCACCCAGTTCATCGAGCATCTCAAGGCAGAGGAGCCTGACCTCGAGCAGCGTCAGCAGGCGGGTCGGGCCATGCTCTGGGACAAACCCCCCAAGACACCCGACGAGATTGCACGGGAGGACCTGGCCCGCGTCTCGCAGACACCCTATGTCTACACTGGCCCTCTGCCGGCCAAGCCAGATGCCTGATTCCGTCGCAGCGCGCCTATACGGCGAGCCCATCGGCACCCTGCCCCGGGATTTATATATTCCGCCGGATGCGCTTGAGATCATCTTAGAGGCCTTTGAGGGGCCACTCGACCTGCTGCTCTACCTCATTCGCCGACAGAACTTTAATATCCTCGACATACCCATGGCCGAGGTCACTCAGCAGTACCTGGTCTACATCGATCAGGTTCGGCAGCACAACCTTGAACTGGCGGCCGAGTACCTGCTGATGGCGGCCATGCTCATTGAGATCAAATCACGGATGCTCCTGCCCGTGCGGACTCAGCCAGGAGAAGACGAGCCAGAGGATCCCAGGGCTGAATTGGTTCGGCGCCTCGTGGAGTACGAGCGCATGAAGATGGCTGCCCTGCAGATTGACCAACTCCCTCAGGTGGGGCGTGATGTCTCGGTGGTCCATGTCCTGATCGAGGAGTCCATGGCACCGAGGCTTCCGGAGGTCAGCCCCATCGACCTTCAGGCTGCCTGGCGCGAGATCTTAAAGAAGGTCAGGCTCGTCGCACACCATCAGATCTCTCGAGAGTCGCTCTCGGTGAGAGAGCACATGTCCAAGATTCTTCGCCAGTTAAAAGAACATCAGTTTGTTGAGTTCTCAGACCTCTTCCTGCAGGCCCTTCGCGAGGGGGGAGGAATTCCCGCGATCGTGGTGCACTTTCTGGCCCTCCTCGAGCTTGCGCGAGAGGGCCTCGTGGACGTGACCCAGGCCGCCCCCTTCGCCCCCATCTACATCCGGCTGGGCCACCAGACGCACTGATGCCAGTCTCGTTTGGGCACCTCACAAGCCTGCAGCTGCCCAGCCACGCAACAGAACTTGTTCGGCTTGAGCATTCCCTCGAGCTGCCCTCGCTCACAAACCGTCTCAGACAATCACCGCGTCTCATCCTCGGGGGTGGCAGCAATCTCGTGGTGCGCAGCACCGAGAATGAGCCCCTCGATGTCACCGTGATCCGCAACGACATCCGGGGGATTGTGCGGCTGCCAGCCGATGGAAACGCAGTGGGCATTCGCTGCGCGGCCGGCGAGAATTGGCATCGCTTTGTCATGTGGACGCTCTCACAGGGCCTCGGAGGGCTCGAGAACCTAAGCCTGATTCCCGGCACGGTTGGTGCAGCACCGATTCAAAACATTGGTGCCTACGGCGTCGAGTTGAGCGAACGCGTGTCGGCGGTCCATGCATGGGATTTTGAGGCGGCCACGCATCGGGTATTTGGTCTGACCGAGTGCGCATTCGGTTATCGAAGCAGCCGGTTTAAGGATCCCTCAAGACAGGGGCCATGGAATCGTCCCCGTTACCTCATCACAGCAGTGGATTTTGCGCTCTGGCCCGCCCATCGGGCGCCCAGGGTGGTGCATTACCCGGGGCTAGAGGGCCTCTGTGCCAATGGCCCTGAGGCACCGATGCAGATTGCCCATGCAGTGATGTCGCTGCGCCGGAAAAAACTACCTGATCCAGATCAGATCGCAAACGTGGGCAGTTTTTTTCAGAATCCCCAGGTGCCAGCCCCGGTTGCGGCCAGCCTTCTGGAGACACACCCGAGCATGCCCGTCCACCCCGGCGCCGACGGGGTGAAACTCTCGGCGGGCTGGCTCATCGACAGCCTTGGACTCAAGGGCTCGCGGCATGGCCAGGCAGGAGTCTATGACCATCATGCCCTGGTCCTGGTCAATCATGGTGGTGCGAGCGCCGAGGAGCTGCTCTGGCTTGCCCGAGATATTCAACAACGGGTCCTCGCCCGCTACGGCGTGTGGCTCGAGCCCGAACCTACGATTGTTCCGCCCGTCGAAAGACCGGCTTGAGTGGTGCTGAAGCCTCGGCATCGAAGGCATAGCCCTCGGCTGCAAAGCCCAGGAGATCATCGGGGTGTGAGACCCGCTGCTCGACGGCATAGCGGGCCATGAGGCCGCGGGCCCGCTTGGCATAAAAGCTGATGACCTTGTAGCGGCCAGCCTTCTCGTCCTGAAAGACCGGGCTGATGATGGGCGCTGCCACCCGCTTGGCATCGACCACCTTGAAGTATTCATCGGAGGCGAGGTTCAACAGCCATGACGCCTCAGACTGCATGGCCTCACTCTGTGTGATGGCCGTTGTGACCTGATCGGACCAGTACCGATACAGGTTCGCCCCCCGCGGGTTGGTCAGGGACGTGCCCATTTCCAGGCGGTACGGCTGCAGGGCATCGAGCGGACGCAGCACGCCGTAGAGGCCCGAGAGAATGATGAGGTGCGACTGCGCCCAGGCCAGCGAGGCCAGATCGAGGCTGCGCGCATCCAGGCCCTCGTAGACATCGCCATTGAAGGCGAGCACCGCGGCCCGAGTGGTCCCCTTGGGCGGCTTGGTGGACCAGGCGCGATAGCGGGCCTGGTTGAGATCGGCCAGCTTGGGGCTGATGTCCATGAGCGCAGAGATCTCTGCGGAGGACTTCTGTCGCAGGGTCTCGATGAGCACGGCCGCCTCGGTCATGAGCGTCGGCACAGATGCCGGCGCAACAGCAACGGGCGACTCATAGTCGAGTGTTTTGGCGGGCGAGAGCAACATCAGCATGAAAAAGATCATGCCATACTGAAGTCATGGTGAATTCGCTTCAGAAACGTGGACTCTTGCTGGCGCTTCCCCTGCTTTTGTTGGTCGGGTGTGCTGGCCCGGCAGGCGTGAGCAGGCCGCCGACCATTGAGGCCGTTGACATGCGAGTCGGCGGGTTCGACCGCGAGGGGGCCCAGGTCACGGTGACCCTCAGGGTCTTCAACCCAAACGGGGTGACCATCCCACTTGAGAACCTCCAGGCAGACCTCAGGATAGAAGGCCACTCCGTCTTGCTCCTGATGGCCAATCAGCCGGTCTATCAGCTCTCGGCCCAGTCGACAGTGAGCCTTCCACTCACCGGGCGAGTCACCTTTAAGAGCCTTCCAGATGCACTCTCGCGGGCGTCACTATCGTTGGTCAGCGGCCTGCTTGAGGTCAGCGTGGTGGGCACGGCCACCACCGCAAACGGCCTCATCCCACTGCGCTATGAGAAGACTGGTCGCCTCGAGGCGATCCGACGCTGATGGCGGGCCCCAGGGCCTGCCGCTCAAGAGCACGTTCAAGTTCTATTGGTCGATCGACCGAATCATTCGCTCAAAGACCGGCCGGGAGGCCTCGGTCTCCATCGCATTCCAATCGGGTGACGGAAGCCCCGCAAAGGCTTCCCGAATGAGGCGACCCCATGCCTCATGGATGAGGGCAAAGTACCGATTGTTCTGAGTGATTGACACGAAACAGTTCACCTTCAACTCATTGGCGCGGTAGACCAGCAGATCGAGCGGAAGGCCCACCGAAATGTTGGACTTGAGGGTGGAATCCATGGAGATCAGGAGGCATTTCACAGCATCATCGAGCTCTGTTTCTGGCGCAATCACACGGTCCAGAATGGGCTTGCCGTATTTCGATTCACCAATCTGCATGTAGGGCGACTCGGCCTGCGCCTCGATGTAGTTTCCCGCCGCATAGATCTGAAAGAGCCGACAGGGCTCGCCAAGGATTTGGCCACCCAGGATAAAACTGCAGCCAAACTCGATGCCGAATTGCGTCAGCGCGGCATGGTCCCGCTGGTGGACTCTGCGCACTGCCGCCCCAACTCGGGCTGCAGCCTCGGCCATGGATGTGGCTGACCAGAGAGACTCTGACTCCACAGCCTCTTGGAGCATCTCTCGCACGCTCTGGGAGATGGCCAGGTTTCCAGCACTCATGAGCACCAGCACGCGGTCGCCCTGCCTCTCAAAGACTGTCATCTTGCGAAAGGTCGATACCTGATCCATGCCGGCATTTGTTCGGGAGTCCGACAGAAAGACCAGTCCCTGTTGGAGACGAGTGGCAACGCAATATGTCATGGCGGCCAGTTTAAACCGAAGCCTGTCGGACTGAGACCAGGACCCGCATTGACTCAATGCCACCGCCCCTGCGCACACCTCGGATCGGCGAGACGGACTCATAGTCAGACCCGACCGCAAGACGAATCCATCGGTCTGCGACCTCGCAGCGATGCGTGACATCGATTCCAATCCATCGACCCTCGGCCCAGCACTCCAACCAGGCGTGTGTCGCCTCGCTTGCACGGGCCTCCCCCGCAAGGTAGCCGCTGACGTACCGGGCCGGGACCCCGAGGCTTCGGCAGATCGCGAGCATGACATGGGCATGATCCTGACAGACGCCCGCTCCCCTGGCCCATGCATCGAGCGCAGAGCTGCCCACATGGGTTGCTCCCGGCGTATAGACCAGGCGATCTTCGATGGCTGAGGCCAGCGCCACCAGGCCGTCACGTGTGAGGGCCAGGAGGTGGGTCCGACCAAAGGCCTGGAGATCGGCAGAGCCCCGTGTCAGTGGGGTGGATCGCAGGAAATGCTCGACGGGCACTGCCCCGGCCTGACGCATGAGAGACGGGCCAATCTCCTGATACCGCGGGTGGAGTTCCACCTCACCGCTGACCGAGATGGAGATCTGTTGCGTGGGCTTGCTGATGACCATCATCGAGACCTGATTGCCATGGCCATCGGCCTGCGTCCAGATCTCGCCCGTCCCGGACAGCTCCCATCGAATGACACGCTGACTGGGCGACTCGATTGGGCTCAGGTAGATGCGTTCGATGGCATACCGCACAACCTCGCTGTACTCGTAGTGAGTCTGATGCTCAACGATGAGTCGCATCTGCCTTATGCATCAATGGGGACCAGAAAATCTTCACTGATCCTGAGCCCAAGCCGGTGGGTCGACTCTAGGAATGCCGTTAGAAACTGATGAATTGTTGGGGCAAAGGCTGCATCGACTGAGAGGTAACGGAGCTCAGCCTGCATTCGACCTGCGATGCGCAGGGCTCCCCCCTGCTGACCCCCAGAGACTGCCTGGAGGTTTATGGTGAGCTCGTTCATGCAGGCAAGCAGCGATCTCGGCAGGTCTGCCCGCTGTATGAGGAGCTCTGCAATGCGAAGTGGCGTGACCACATCACGGTAGACCTTCCTATAGATCTCAAATGCAGAGACAGACCGAAGCACAGAGGCCCAGAAATAAAATTCTGTCCGACCAAGATGCGACGATGCCTCACCCGCTGCATGAGAGACGTATTTAACGTCAAGAATCCTCGCCGTGTTGTCGGCCCTCTCTAGGAAGGTCCCAATCCTCGAGAAGAAGTAGGCCTCGTCTTTGAGCATCGTGCCGATCATGACGCCCCGACAGAGATGAGACCGCAGCTTGACCCATTCAAAGAAGCGACTCGGATCTCGAATCCATCCGGGGTTTCGCAGCAGGGACTGAGACTCCAGCCATGAGCTGTTGACAGCCTCCCAGAGATCGGGGGCCAGAACCACTCGCACGGCCCGCGCATTCTCTCGAGCCGATCGGAGGCAGCTCACAATACTCGACGGATTGCTCGGGTCGGCCACCATGAAGGTCAGAACGCCTTCGGCTGAGAGCTTGTCACGGGAGGCCCAATATCGGTCTTCGAGCTCCGAGAGGGTCAGCAATGCCCGCCACGACTCGGTCACCAGATCGTGGCCACCGGGCAGCATCGAGGACTGGTGCTGGACATCGAGGAGGCGGGCCGTATTTTCCGCACGCTCAATGTAGCGCGACATCCAGAAGAGGTGATCTGCAAGCCGACTAAGCATCGTGGAGCACCCAGGTGTCCTTCGTTCCACCCCCCTGGGAGGAATTCACAACGAGTGAATTCTTCTTGAGGGCCACCCTGGTGAGGCCGCCGGGCACGATCGATGTCTCTCGGCCACTCAAGACGAATGGACGCAGGTCCACATGCCGAGGTGCAATGCCCTCTGCCACCATGGTCGGGCAGGTCGAGAGGGCCAGTGTGGGCTGCGCGATATAGGTCTCTGGCGCGGCGAGGATACGACCGCGAAAGACTTCAATCTCGGCCGCGGATGCCGCTGGCCCAATCAGCATGCCGTAGCCCCCCGCACCGTGGGTCTCCTTGACCACGAGGTCCTTGAGATTCGCAAGGACATACGATAGGTCGCTGGGACGACGACAGAGGTAGGTGGGGACATTTCTCAGGATGGGATCCTGATCGAGATAAAACCGAATCATGTCGGGCACGAAGGGATAGACCGCCTTGTCATCAGCAATGCCTGTTCCGATTGCATTGCAGATGGAGACGCGACCAGACCGAAAGACCGACACCAGCCCCGCAACCCCCAGGGCTGAGTCCGATCGAAAGACCAAGGGGTCAAGAAAATCATCATCAATTCGGCGATAGATCACATCGATCCGCTGAGGCCCTCGAGTGGTCTTGGAAAAGACACGGCCATCTGTCACGAAGAGGTCGGAGCCCTCAACCAACTCCACCCCCATCTGCTGGGCGAGATAGGCATGCTCGAAGTAGGCACTGTTGAGGACACCCGGGGTGAGAATCACCACAGTCGGATCATCAACTCCCTGAGGCGCCACCGAACGGAGGTGCTCAAGGAGTAGATCTGGGTAGTGCTCCACCGGTGCGACCGCATACTGAGAGAAGAGCTCCGGAAAGAGCCGCATCATGACGCGACGATCTTCAATCATGTAGGAGACGCCCGAGGGCACGCGGAGATTGTCTTCGAGGACAAAGAACTCGCCCTCACCCGCTCGGACAATGTCGATGCCACTGATGTGAGACCAGACCTTATGGGGAAGGTTTATTCCAGCGATCTCCGGCCGATATTGGGCATTCTGATAGATCAATTCAGCCGGAATGAGCCCCGCTTGAATGATGCGTCCACCCTCACAGTAGACATCCTCGAGAAAGGCGTTGAGGGCCTGGACTCGCTGGCGCAGACCATCCTCGAGCCTTGCCCATTCCGACCCAGACAGGACCCGTGGAATGAGATCGAAGGGAATGAGCCGCTCCGCACCGGCCTCATCCCCATAGACATTAAAGGTGATGCCAACCCGACGAAAGAGTAGGTCGGCATCTTGCTGCGCCCGCTCAAGGGCGCCGGGCGGCTGGGCTGCCAGCCATCGCCAGAAGCCCACAAGGTGGTCTCTTGGAATGGACGCACTGGGAGCGGACCCATAGCTCAGCAGCGACTCATCGAAAGGAAGGGTGGGGACCGGAGGGGGCGAAGGAGGCGGGGGCGGGGCCATGGTCTATAGGGCGCAGACCGCCCCATTCGAGCGCGGATCGAATCCACCAAGAAAGACACCGTTGGGCCGTCGAAGGATGGCACCTGCGTGACCCACCGCCTCGTCCCATGCACCAATGACCTCGACATCGTGGCCCATGTCGCCCAAGGCCGCCACGAGATCGGGGGGAAATCGTGATTCAAGCTTGAGGGTGTCACTTGCATTTCCCCAGGTTCGCCCGAGCAGCCAGCGCGGGGCCTCGATGGCGTCTTGGGGTGCCTGTCCAAAGTGATGGATCCGAGTGAACACGGTGGCCTGTGTCTGGGGCTGGCCATCGCCGCCCATGGTCCCGTAGACCATGGTGGTGCCGTCATCGAGCTCAGCAAGGCCGGCATTTAGGGTGTGAAACGGCCGCTTACGAGGCTCAAGGCGGTTGATGTGGGCCGGATCAAGGCTAAACCCACATCCCCTGTTCTGCCAATTCACGCCACTCGTGGGAAGGACCAGGCCGGACCCAAACTCGTGATAGATGCTCTGAATAAAGGAGATCGCCATGCCACTTTCGTCGATCACGCCCATCCAGACGGTATCGGCTGGGTCTGAGCGTGCCCCCCATGGCGCAGCGCGGTCGAGTCGGACCTCAGCTGCAAGACCCTCGAGCCTCTGGTCATCGAGGAGAGCCTGGGCCGATATCGTCATGAAGGCTGGGTCCGTGAGGTGCTGGTCTCGAACCTTAAATGCCAGCTTGGTGGCCTCGACCTGCAGGTGGACGAATGATGGAGAAGTCGGCCCCCCAATGGCCTTGGGATATCGCCTGAGGACCCGATCCATGATTCCAAGGATCATCATCGAGACCACTCCCTGCGAGGGCGGCTGCATGTTCCGAAGGGTCGCCCCGCGAACGGACGTCACCAGTGGATTGACGAGTCGGGCCTCATAGGCTGCAAGATCGTCGAATCGCAGCGGACTTCCAAGGGCCTCCAATTCCAGCGCATTGGACCTGGCAAGTTCTCCCCGGTAGAAGTCTTGCGTGCCATGCATGGCAATGCGCCTGAGGCTGGCAGCCAGGCGCGGTTGCCTAAAGAGTTCTCCTATGGCGGGCGGCGCGCCATCGATCAGAAAAGTCTGGGCAAAGCCAGTCAAATCCCGCAGTTCGTCGAGCTTTTCGGCCGTGCTGAGCGACTGACTGGCGGTCACCGGGATGCCCCTGATCCGGCATACCAAGGTCGCATCCGACAGCAGGCGAGACAGGGGCAGGCGGCCACCCACAGACGCAGCAACACGGTGGGCCAGGCCCCACCCTCCCACCGTCCCCGCAACGGTCAGGGCAGCGTCACCTCCACGAAAGGGTATGGCGCCCCGGATCCCCCGCGCCTGATAGGCCGACAGGCTTGCAGCCGCCGCGCTTGGTCCGCTCGCATCGATTCCACCCGCAATTCCATTTGGTCCCCGCATCACCCAGAAGGCATCACCACCGATGGAATTCATGTGCGGATAGACAACCGCAATGGTGGCGGCAGCGGCAATCATGGCCTCGATCGCGTTTCCCCCCTCGCGCAGCACCGCCACCGCGGACTCGGCGGCCAGGCTATGGGGCGCGACGGCCATGCCACGTCGCCCGAGGAACGACTGGGTCATGCTGCTACCAACCGATGTACTTGGGCAGCCAGAGGGCAATGTCTGGCACCACGAAGACGATGGCAATGGCGACAAACTGCATCGCGATAAACGGCACCACACCCTTATAGATGTGAATCGTCTTGACCTCTGGCGGCGCAACTCCTTTCAGGAAAAAGAGGGCCCATCCAAAGGGCGGCGTGAGAAACGACGACTGCAGGTTCAGGCAGATGAGCATGGTCAGCCAGACCAGATTGACATCCTGGGCAATAAAGATTGGCAGAAACAGCGGCACCGCGATAAAGCTGATCTCAATCCATTCGAGAAAGAATCCCAGCACAAAGATCAGAACCATCAGGAACAAGATGTCTGAGTTGACGCCACCCGGGACGAGTTCAAAGAGATCGTGGATGAGGTCCTCACCATTGAGCCCCCTAAAGGCCAGCGCAAAAATCTGGGCACAGACCAAGATGAACATCATGGTTGCCGTGATCTTCGCAGTCGACTCAACCGTCTCGAGCAGTGCCTTCATGCTAAAGCGCCGAGCCCCGATGGTCACCAAGATTGCACCGATTGCCCCCATTGCGGCGGCCTCTGTTGGCGCAGCCACGCCACCAATGATGGACCCAAGCACCGAGAAGACGAGCAGCAGTGGCGGCACAACCACCCTCACGAACCGCAGCCAGAGCTGCCGTCGGGAGACAAGATCACGCTCGTCCTTCGGCAGGGGTGGGACCTTCTCGGGGGAGACCATTCCGAGGATCACGATGTAGATGCAATAGACCGCGGCCAGGAGGAGACCCGGACCAACTGCGGCGGCAAAGAGGGTTCCAACCGACAACTGCATGATGTCGGAGAGGACGATGAGGATCAGGCTTGGGGGAATGATTTGACCAAGTGTTCCAGAGGCGCAGATGGACCCACAGGCCACGCCTGGATCGTATCCTCGCCGCAATAGGGTTGGCAGGGTGAGCATTCCAAGGGTGATGATGGTGGCCCCAACGATGCCCGTGGTGGCGCCAAGCAACACACCAACGACGATGATCCCAATGGCCATTCCGCCTCGCAGACCACCCGCCAGGTGTCCCACCACATCGAGAAGGTCATCTGCAAGTCGGGACTTCTCAAGCATCATGCCCATGAAGACGAACAACGGTATGGCAAGCCACTGGTAGTTGGCCACCACCCCGAAGATCCGAGCTGGAACGAGGTTAAAGAGGCCCGAGCCGAATCCAATAAACCCAAAGACAAATCCCGAGACGGCCAGGGAGATGGCAATTGGTATTCCGAGCATGAGCATCCCGAAGAAGCCGGCCAGCATGGCCAGCGCCATCCATTCGTTAAAGCTCATGGCTGGACGCCCAGAGACCGCAGGCGGTGGATATCGCGGACAAACGAGGCCGCGCTTTGAAGGAGGAGGATGAAAAAGCCAAGTGGGATGAACGCCTTGATGACCCACCGATAGGGGATTCCCCCGGGGTCTGGGGATTGCTCCATGATGGAGAACGACTGCCCCACATAGCCAAACGAGAACCAGATGACCAGCAGGCAGACCATGGCTGTTAGGCCACTGGCCAGGAGGTCGACCATCAGTTTCTTGGCCGGTGAGAAGTCTGCGTAGAAGACATCGATCCTCGCGATGTCACCGGACTGCACGCCCCAGCTCATGACCAACAAAATGAGAGGCACCAGGAGGTGCCACTCCAATTCCTGGGCCCAGACGCTGCCAAGGCTCAGGCTATACCGAAGGATGACATTGACTGCCATCAGCAGAATGATGGCAAAGACCAGCCAGGAAAAGACCCGGCCGATTCGCCTCACGCCAACGTCGATCTGGTCGGCAAGCCTAAGCAACACTAACAATCCCCTCGATTAGACATTAACCTTGTTGTGATATTGGACCTCGCTCACCCGGGTCCATGCATCGTACTTTCTCTTGAATGCAAAGTAGGAGTCATGGACCTTCTTGGTCATTGGGTCTTTGGCAATGGCCTCATCCAAAATCTTCTTGGTCTCCGCTCGAAGGGCCTTGATCACGCCGTCTGGCAGCGGCCGGGCGAGGACCTTCTGATTCTTCACCAGGTCATCCATGGCCTCTGAGTTGTTCTTCTGGCACCAACCCTCGCTGATCACATTGCAGGCGGCTGACGCTGTCCGCACGATTGCCTGGAGGTCCTTGGGAAGCTTTTCCCATGCGGCCTTGTTGATCAACAACTCAGAGACGGTGGCGGGCTCGTGCCAGCCAGTGGTGTAGTAGAACTTTGCCGCCTTCTGCAGGCCCATGCGGCGATCTTGGAAGGGGCCAACAAACTCTGCTGCGTCGATCACGCCGCGCTCAAGGGCGGGAAAGATCTCTCCACCCGGCAGCACTTTGACGTCCACGCCGAGGCTTGCATAGACCTTGCCGGCCAGGCCCGGGATGCGCATCTTGAGGCCTTTGAGGTCTGCCACTGTCTTGATCTCTTTGCGAAACCAGCCCGTCATCTGGACCCCAGTGTTGCCGCAGGGAAAGGCGACCATTCCAAAAGGTGCGTAGACCTCGTTCCAGAGGTCGATGCCGCCACCGTCGTAGAACCAGCCATTCATGCCCTGGAAATTCATGCCAAAGGGCACGGCTGTGAAGTACTGGGCTGCAAAGGTCTTGCCCGTCCAGAAGTAGCTGTTCGCATGGTTCATCTCCACCGTGCCGGCCCGCACAGCATCGAAGCCCTCAAAGGCCGGAATGAGTTCGCCTGACCCGTAGACCTGGATGTTGAGGCGGCCGTCGGACATGTCCGAGATCATCTTGGCGAGGTCCGTGGCGCTGCCTGGGCCGGCCATGTAAAAGGGCGAACCCTTCGGATAGGCGCTGGTCATCTTCCAGTTGAACTTTTGCTGGGCCGTTGCAATCATGGGGAACGCCAGCGCACCGGCTGCCACACCGCCTGCTGCTCCTGCCCGAAGGAAACGTCGTCTTTGAATGGTCATGGGAATGTCCCTTTGTTTATCACGCGTTGATGGAATCGCCCTCAAAACAAGAGCGGTCTTCAGGTGCAAGTGCAGCAACAGGCATGCCACGCTCGGAACCCATTGCAATCGTTGGCCCTGGGTTTTGACGTCTGGGTTTGCGCCAGTCTGGTGCAACATGGTGCACCACCATCGTGCCAGATCCCCCGGTTGGTGCAAGCGATAAAAGTGACGCGCCGCAGCACCTGTAGAGTGATGCCATGCTCGCCTATCGACACGCCTTTCACGCTGGCAACCACGCAGATGTGCTCAAGCACTCGGTCTTGATGGCCTGCCTGGCGCACCTCCAACAAAAACCCACGCCCATTCTGGTGGTCGATACCCATGCAGGCGCCGGCTCCTATGTGCCAGATGGTTCGCTCACCCGACAAAAATCCGAGTGGCACACGGGCCTGGGCCGGCTGTGGGGCATGCGGGCAGAGAAAATGCCAGCCCTGATTCGCGACTACCTCGCAGCCATGCGAGAAGGAAACAGCCCGGATGCAGCAAAGCCCGATCTCATTGCTGGCTCACCCCTGCTCCTGGCCAGAAGGCTGAGAGACAAAGACGGGCTTCGGTGTTGTGAGGCCCACCCCACCGATGTTCCGCTTCTCCAGGCCACGCTCGCGCCGTTTGGGCGACGCGCACAAATCATTCAGGCCGACGGCTTTGAGGCCCTTCGTGGGTGGCTGCCCCCGGCCTCGCGTCGAGCGCTGGTGCTCATGGACCCGTCGTATGAGTTGAAATCAGATTACCCTCGGGCGCTCAAGTCTCTGCGCGAGGCGATTGATCGGTTCGCAACAGGGTGTTTTGTGCTCTGGATTCCGATGATCGCCCGCCACGAGGTGGATCGATTCCTGCGCCAGTCCATGGCACTGCCCGTGGCCAGTCGCCTCCTGGTGAGCCTGAAGGTGCGCAGCCCTCTAAAGGATGGCCTCGGGCTCATGGGCAGCCATCTCGTGATCCTCAACCCACCCTTCGGCCTCAGGGCCAGTCTTGAGGAGGCCATGCCCTGGCTCGTCAAGCAATTGGGCCAAGATGCCACCGCTCGCTTTGACATCACGCAGCAAGAAGCGGGGGGACCAAGGCCCCCCCGTCCTGTCATGCCCCGCAATCCGAGATCTCGGAGCACTCCCCCGCATCGGCCTGCCTAGGCGACTCTCTTCATCGCTGGCTTTGGATCCTCGAAGAACTGCTCATCTTCGGTGGACCCACGCAGTGCGGCCGTGGACGAATCCGACATCATCCGTGCTGTCGAAGTGCCGCAATGGCGGGCTGGTCCAACACAGCCCGAAGGGCCAATCGCCCCGCCACCAGCGCGATGCCAGCACCGAGTGTGGTTCCGATCAGAAGCGGCAGCCAACGCCATTGCACAGGCAATTCAAAAAATTGCGTGGCCACTGCAATGCCCACCACCTGCGCCAGGGCAGCCGCAAGCAGGCCAGAGAGGCCGCCGACCATGAGCAACTCCAACATCTGTGCCCGCCAGAGCGCCTTGCGACTGGCCCCAAGTGCCCTGAGCAAGGCCGCCTCGCGCATTCGCTCCTCGCGGGTGGCCAGGAGGGCTGCAACCAAGACGAGCCCGCCAGCCACGAGGCTAAAGACAAAGAGAGCCTGTATGGCTGTGACCACCTGGTTCACGATGCGGCGCACCTGGGCCAGGATGCTGTCGAGGTCGATCAGCGTGAGGCTCGGAAATGCAGGCAGGAGGGATCGCTCCAGGCGTGCCGCATCGTCTGGCTTCCAATAAAACGACGAGATAAAGGTCTTCGGAAGCTCTTGGAGTGCTGCAGGCGAGAGGATCATGAAGAAGTTTACGGCCATGGAATCCCAGCGCAAGACCCGGATGCTGGTGACACGCGCGGAGACCGCCTCACCAGAGACATCAAAGACGAGTGTGTCGCCAAGGCCAATTCCGAGTGTCGTGGCAATGCCCTGCTCGACCGAGACCTCTGGCACATTTCCTTGAAGCGGCCTGCCCTCCACAATTCGATTGTGGGGCGGCAGTTCTTCGGCATAAGAGAGGTTTAACTCACGGTCGAGGAGCCGACGCGCCCGCTCGTCTTGCATCTGCTGCGGCTCGACCTTCAGATCATTGATGGCAACCAATCGTCCGCGCACCATCGGGGCGAGCTCAGCCGGGCGGCCCAGGAGCCCCGTGAGCCTGCTCGAGACCCCGGATTCATCGCCCGGGATGATGTTGAGAAGGAATCGATTGGGCGCATCCGGCGGGATGCTTCGGCCCCAGGCCTCGATGAGATCGGTTCGAACAAAGGACAATAAAAAAAGTGCAGACAGCGCCAGGCCAAGACCCAAGACCTGGCTCACCAGGCCAGTGGTTCGACGCCGACAGGCGCGGCACAGGCTCACCCACTCCCAGCGCATTCCCCCGCTGGGAAGGAGTTGGCCGAGGCTTCGAAACCCAAGCCACAACAGCAGGCCAATGAGCAGCCCAGCCACCCCGAAGAGCAACGCCACCAGACCCGCCATGAGGAGATCCCCGCTGCCCAGCCAGAGGAGCCCCGCAAGCCCCACCCAGGCCAGGACGATCCAGACTGGGGAGCGTCGTTTTGAAAAAATCACTCGGTCACGCAACGCCTCCACCGGAGACGCCCCGCTGGCTGTCAGCAGGGCAGGCCATGCGAAGACCATGGTCATGAGAAAGGCCATGCCGGCAGCCTGAAGGACGACCACCAGGGCCTGTGAGTCAAGGCCCGGCAGCGGCGCTGCCAAGAGTGACACCAGGAGCGCGGCAAGTCCAAACTGCACCATGAGGCCCAGGATCAATCCCACCAGCGTCGATGATCCCGCCATGAGCATGAGGGCTGAAAACCAATACCGCCGCAGGGTGCTGCGGGTGGCGCCAAGGACCTTCATGACCGCCAGCCGTTGCCGGTAGAGTCGGCCCAGTCGCCTGGCCGCCAGGCCCATGGCAGCACAGGCCGTGAGGACAGAGACCATGCCGGTGAGCGCGAGAAACCCATTCGCACGGTCAAGCGCCTGGCGAAGCTCTGGGCGCGCATCGTCCATCGTCTCCACCCGCTGGCCCGCCGAGATGGTCTTGGTGACCAGCGCATCGAAGGCCTCGAGCGAGTCGGGCTGATCTGACGAGACCCAGAATCGATGGCTCACGCGGCTGCCCGCACCCAGTAAATTGGTCTGGTCGAGGTCTTCCACTCGAACCATGACCCGAGGAGAGAGGTTCACAAAATTCACGCCTCGATCAGGCTCATAGAGAATGGCCGCACGAATCACAAAGGGCCGGCCACCCAATTGAATGGTGTCGCCCAGTTTCAGTGAGAGCCTTGCGAGCAGGCTCGGATCAACCCACGCCTCTCCTGATTCAAGCGTGGCGACTGCCCCTCGGCCCTGCTCGGTCTCGAGCTCAAGCCGCCCTCGCAACGGATACCCCGGCCCCACCGCCTTGAGGGCAGCGAGCAAGGCGCCCTCCTCGTGCAGGACCATGGTCGGGAACTGAATCCCTTCGACCGATTGAACCCCGGCTGTTGCGGCAGCCTCTCGCCAGCCGACCGGGATGGCCCGATCCGACACCAGGAGCCGGTCGGCCCCAAGACTTGACTGAGCATCCCGAAAGAGGGCCTGCTCGACTCGGTTCGCAAGCAACCCCACCGCGGTGATCGCGGAGACTGAAATCACGATGGCCACGGCCATCAAGGCCATGGCACCCGAGCGCAGGTCTCGCCATGCCATGGACCAGAAAAACCTGCTCCTATGCCGCACGGAGCGCCTCCACAATTGCGATTCGAGAGGCTCTCCAGGCCGGGAGCATGCCCCCTAGGACGCCCATCACCATGGAGAAACCAAGGGCCTGGAGGACGATTCCAGGCGTGAGAACAAAGCCAAACGAGAGCTCTGAGAAGCTCTGAAAGTTCGTGGTGGAAAACTCGAAGGCCTGCATCAGACTGGCCATGGCCAGTCCCACCACCCCGCCGACCAACGATAGGAAGACTGCCTCGGCCAGGAATGCCAGAAGAATGGCCTGCCGCTGAAAACCAATGGCCCGAAGGGTTCCAATCTCGCCAACCCGAGTGGCCACAGCCGACTGCATGGTGATGGTGGCCCCAATGACCGCACCGATTGAAAAAATAACCGTGAGCGTGAGGCCGAGGATCTTGATAAAGCGCGAGAGTGTCTCGGACTGTTCTTCGTAGTAGAGGCGCTCGGATTTGGCCTTAAGAGGCAGGCGCGGGTCGTCGGCCAGACGCTGTGCAAATTGATCGCCCGCCGAGGGGTCCATGAGCCTCACCACCAGAGAGGAATAGTTCGTGCGCCGAAAGGACTGCCGCAGGATCTCACCATCGGACCAGACCTCGCTGTCGAATCCGCTTCGGCCCCCATCAAAGTAGCCCACCACCGTCCAAGAACGCCCACCAAAGCGGACCGACTCTCCCAGCCCCAGCCCCTCGAACTGTCGGGCGCTCGCAATGCCAACCATGATCTCCTCAGAGCCAGGACGAAACTGGCGCCCCTCGATGACCCGCACCTGTCGACGCATTGCAATGCCGGTGGAGTCGAGTCCTCGTACCACCACATTCGAAGCCTTACCCGTTGAACGCTTGCGCAGATTGACCAGGACCACAGTCTCTCGAGAGGCCTGAGGCTCGAGTTCGCTGGCCACCTCCGGGAAGGCCGAGACGATTGCTGCCTGGCCACGGTCAATCGAGCTCTGGATCTCGGTTGCCGAACCCTGGCGGGTGACCACCATGTTGTCGTGCTCGCCCGTGCTCACCAGGGTATGGCGCAGACCCGCGTCGAGCATGAGCACCGCGGCAAAGACATAGACCACCAATGCCATGCCCATGGCCGTGAGGAAGGTCGTCATCCGGCGGACCCAGAGGTTGCGCAGGCTATAGGACAGCGGGATGGCAAAGGGATTCACGGCCGCAACGGATCAGATGGCCCGAAGGCCCTCGACGATTCGAATCCGATAGACCTTGACCATCGGGGCGGCCGCAGCCACAAGGCCAGTCAGGAGCGCAGCGGCAATCTGCAGGAGATTGGTCTGCGTTGAGACAAAGAAACTCCGAAAGAGCGTGCCCGTGGCGTCGTGAAAGATGGCTGCAACCGGATAGGTCAGGAGGATTCCGGCTACCCCTCCCAAGAGGGCAAGCAGCATGGACTCCCCGAGCACCATGCCAGAGACCTGCCAGGGTGGAAAGCCCAGGGCCTTGAGGGTTGCGTATTCAGAGGTGCGCTCACGGGCTGTCATGGACATGGTGTTGGCCAGGACAGCCATGATGATGAGGATGACCACAAAGGAGACCGCCCGGATGGCCACCACGATGGCCTCGGTCATGGCCACAAAGCCAAGCTGGAAGGCCTGCTCTGTCTCGGTGTGCGTCTCCTTGGCGGAATTCTCAAAGAGGGTGTCGATGGCCATGCTCACCTCGGCAGCCCGATCTGGTGACTGCAGGCTCGTGATGAAGACGCCCACCGAATCGGCATCTCTGGAGATCTTGCGTTGTTTGACCTCTTCATTGAGATAAGCCCAATGGAAATACATCTTCCCGGTGTCTGTCTTTTCTTCCTTCCCGTCATAGATGCCCGCAATGAGAAATTCCCACTGGCCCGGAAAGATCTGGCCCTTGAGGGTGACCATGTCTCCCACCTCAAAGCCATGCTCCTGCGCCAGGCGGCGGCCAACAATGGCGCTGCGCCGATCTCGGTAGAAGCGGTCGCGTGCCTCCTCGGTGAGGATGTACTCCGGATAAATGATGAAATACGACACGGGGTCCACAGCAAACTGGGGGAAGAAATTTCGGGAGTCTTTGTAGACGCCACCGAACCAGCGCGAGACGGTCATGGCCTCGATGCCGTCGATCTGACGGATCCGCTCACCGTGCGAGACAGGCAGGGGAAAGATCAGGGAGATTGCACTTCGGGTGATGAGCCGGGCCTTGCTCGCAGACTCAGCACCCGAATACCAGGCCTCCACCACGGTCGATAGCAGGCCAAAGGCCAGGACCGATGTGGTGAGCCCGAGAAAGGTCAGGAGGGAGCGGCCCCGATTGCGCCAGATGTTGAGAAAGAGGAGTCTTGCGATCAGCATCTAGGAGAGTTGACCCTTCTCGAGTTGCACGATGGCCCGGGCGTACTCGGCTGCCTTGGGATCGTGGGTCACCATGATGATGGTCTTGTGCTGCTCTCGATTGAGCTCTTGGAGCATTCCCAGGATCTCGGATGCCGCCTGCCGATCGAGGTCGCCGGTGGGCTCATCTGCCACGATGATGCTCGGGCCAGTGATGAGGGCTCGGGCAATTGCAACCCTCTGCTGCTGGCCGCCCGAGAGCTCACCGGGGATGTGGTGCAGCCGGTCCGACAGGCCCACTGATGCGAGGGCAGCCTCCACCCGCCTCTTGCGGGTTGAACGATCCAGGGATGTGAGTTGAAGCGGGAGTTCGACATTCTCAAAGGCCGTGAGGACCGGGATCAGGTTGTAAAACTGAAAGACGAATCCAACGTGGGCTGCCCGCCATCGGGCGAGTGCAGCATCATCGAGGCTAGAGATGTCCACGCCATTGATTTCAATGTCCCCAGATGTGGGCCGATCGATGCCTGCGATGAGATTCAAGAGGGTGCTCTTGCCGGACCCAGAGGGGCCCATGAGTGCGAGAAAGTCTCCCTCCTCAACCCTGAGGTTGAGATCCTGAAGGACCCTGACCTCCTGACCTCCGCGGTGATACGACTTGCAGAGCTGCCGTATTCGAATCACGGCGCAACCACCTTCACCCGAGCACCCTCTCGAAGTGAAGGAGTTGGCCGCAGCACCACGCGGGCACCCGGGGCCAGCCCCGGCGTCAGAACGAGCTCAGAGGCGCCTGGCGCAGCAGCCAGTGCGATGGCCCTGATGCGGTCAGACTCGATCACCCAGACCACCCAGCCCTTGGCTGTCTCAGCTGCTGCAGCGCGGTTGACACCCACCATGGGCTTGCGCTCTGCCGCCGCAAGGGGCCGCTCTAGGAATGAGACCTTTGCCGACATGTCAGGAAGGATTCGCGGATCAATCTGGTCGAACTGCAGCTTGATGAGCCGCGTGGCCTTTGCTCGATCGATGGTGGGAACCATCCGAGCAACTCGGCCAGCAAATCGCTCGTTGGGAATGGCATCGAGCCCAATCTCCACGGGCTGGCCGACAGAGATCTTGGCCATGCTGGACTCGGAGACATCGGCCTCGACTTCAAGGGTCGACATGTCCGCCATGGTGACCACCGCCCCTTTGGAGTCGGCAGCCGAGGAGAACGGCGTGATGTTGTCTCCAATGTTGGCATTCTTGGTGAGGACCACCCCATCGAAGGGCGCACGGATCTCGGCCTGCGCAAGCGCAGCCCGAGAGACCTGGGCAGCCGCCTGGGTGGCCCTGAGCTGGGCAGCGGCCTTCTCAAACCGCGCCTTCGATGAGTCGAAGGCTGCCTGGGAGATGTAATTTCGCTGCAGGAGGCTCTGGGCCCGGTTGAACTCGCGTTGTGCATCATCGCGCTCGGCAACCGAGAGCCCCACCTGCGCCTCAGACTGGCGCAGTTGAGCCGCCAGCTCGTCGCTCTCGAGCCTTGCGAGGAGTTGGCCCTTTTTCACACGCGACCCCTCAGTGACATCGAGCCACTCCAGCCGACCACTGGCCTTGGTGGAGATGGCCGCCTTTCGCTGCGCCACCACATAGCCGCTCGAATTGAGCAGCGAGAGCGTCTGTGACGGAAAGACGGAGACAACCGGCGTGCTCTGAACCTCGACTGGCGCGGCGACCCTCACGATGACCCAGACGAGCAGCAGTGGACCGACGACCAGGGCCAGCCGGGCCCAGAGGGATTCAGGCAGACGGATTTTCATATGGGAGATGTGACTCTGATGGGGAAAAATTGACGACCGGAAAGCCCTTCAATATACGCCAACCCCATGTCTTTTCGGCTGCTCGCGGGATGAGGCCGCGTTGCGCAAGGGGAACCATTCCCCGGCGTCACGGCCAGACTGAAAAACGCCAGATCTCGCAGATCTGGTCGGGAACGTCGATGCATGCCAGAATTCCTTTCCAAGGAGGTGCGCCATGAACAGCGAATGGATTCTTGTGACCAGTTCCGACGGTCATCAGTTCGATGCCTATGTGAGTCATCCACCCGCTGGCCGGGGACCAGGGCTCTTGATTATCCAAGAGATTTTCGGCGTGAACGAACATATCCGTGCGGTGGCAGACCAATACGCAGCAGACGGTTTTGTGGTCATTGCCCCCGATGTCTTCTGGCGGGAATCCCGCCGGGTCGAGCTCGCCTACGACACAGCTGGCTTTGAACGGGGGCTGGGCCTCATGAACCGGCTCAACATTGCTCGCTCGGCCAGTGACCTTCAGCGCAGCGTCGAGGCCGTCAAGCACCTGGACTCCTGCAGCGGCCTTGTGGGCTCCGTGGGTTTTTGCATGGGCGGATTGCTGTCCTACGTGGCAGCAGCCCGCGCAGGCGTGGACACAGCCGTCTGCTACTACGGCGGGGGCATCGACCAGCACCTAGACTTGGCCGAAGACATCACCTGCCCGATCTTGCTTCATTTCGCTCAAAAAGACGCTTATATCTCGGCAACGTCGGTTAACTTGATTTCCCAGGCACTTGACAAGCACCCCTCGACGAGGATCATCACCCACCCAGGGGTGGACCACGGCTTCAATTGCTGGCGGCGCCCCGCCTGGCACCAGCAGACCGCACTGAGGGCTCGCGGCCAGACCCTCGTTCACCTGGCAGAAACACTCAGCTGACACGCCCAGCCTGGGGGTTGCTCTACTTCGAGGGGCTGCCTTACTTCGAGGGGCTGCCGAGCGCCCAGCGCCAGAGCCGGCTCGGGTCGCAGGGGAGCATGAGCATGAGGTGCTCAATCATGGCCAGTGCCAACATCGCACCAACCAGGCTAAACCCCACGACAATGAAATCGTCTGCGCCAGGGGTGGAGGCCATGCCCCAGACCCAGAACAACGCCGCGCCCGCGCAGACCATGCTCAGGACGAAAAAATAGGTGAATTGCCGCCGCCTAAAGTAGGTGAGCAGGTAATGGAGTCGGCTCGGCAGGAAGGACTCATAGAAATTCTTCACGCCGACATAGATATTGAGTTTTGCACTGAGTCGCATCAGCCACAGCACAAGGTAGGTGCCTGCAGCCGTCTGATTTGGGGCATCCCAGGCCGGCACGACCACCGCAATGGCAAGGGCAAGGAGGGCCATCTCCTGATACGCCACGGTTTTAACGGCCAGCCAAAAGCGCGGCCACCCCCCCACACCAGGGCATGGCGAGCGATTTGGACCGGTCAGCAGGCCAAGCAGAAACGCAACCTCCTGCCAGACCCAGATGAGGAGGGCCGAGGCAAAACCAAGGTAGGCACCGGTAACCGTCTGCATCTGGGGGGTGAGGGCTGCCCCAATGATCCCCACAACAAGACCAACCGTGGCCCCCAGGAAGACCCACCGCTCTCCGGTTCGCGAGGTCGAGACAGATCGCAAGGCTCGCAGAATCAGGCCGGTTGCCAACCACCAGACCAGCAGGCTGACCGTGATGGCGATGACAACCTGCATCACCAACTCGGCTGCATCCTGATCTGGCTTGGAAGGGGGGCTCGCTTGACCGGCAAGAGATAGAGCCTGCCAAAGACCCAGGCTGCCTTGGCGGCAGCCACGCCCTGAAGGAGTCGACCAACAACGCCTCCCCGGGCCTTGGCTGCATTTGCCTCATCCTGAATGACACAGAGTCGGCGCAGTCCCGCGAGGAAGTCTGGGTGATCCCACGACAGGGTGACCGAGAAGACCTGCTTGGCGATCTCGGAGGTGATCTCAAAGACGCGCAGGTCGTAGGCCGTTGGATCAAGGCCAAGGGCCTTGTGCATCTCGGGGCGGGTGTGATCGCGCACAAACATGGTGGCAAAAACAGCCAGCTGGAAGAAACGAATCCAGAGGAGGTTGCGGCCTTCGAGGAGCTTTGGATTGGCCCGCATGATCAATGCAAAGGCCTCACCGTGACGAAACTCATCGTTACACCACTTCTCAAACCAGAGAAAAATTGGGTGAAAGCGAAACTCGGGATGCTTCTCGATCTGTCGATAGATTGCAATGTATCGGGCGTATCCAATCTTCTCGGAGAGGTAGGTTGCATAGAAAATGAATTTGGGCTGAAAGAAGGTGTACTTCTTTGCCTTGGTGAGAAAGCCAAGGTCGACCCCGACGCCGAAATCCTTGAGCCACTGATTGATAAAGCCAGCATGGCGAGACTCGTCTCGGGCCATGTATCCAAAGACATCCTTCATGTCTTTGTTTTTTACCTTCTTCTTTAACTCTGCGTAGAGCACGCAGCCCGAGAATTCCGAGGTAATGGAGCTGATGAGAAACTCGTTGAATTCCTGGTAGAGCGCCGGCGGCAACTCGGAGACCTTGCTCGCCATGTCAGGGGGGCGGGTGAAATGCTCGTCGTTGTTGTCCGCCTCGAATTCAGCCATGAGGCCCTCCCACTCCCGACGAACCGGCTCGACCGAGGCCGCATCGATTGCAGCATGGTCGGTGGTGTAGAACCGAGGTGTCAACAGCGTATCGACCTGGGCCATCTTGGTGGCCTCATTGGGGCTTCGCTCCCTGGCCGAGACGGACTGCCGATTCTGGGTGGCCGCTGCCTCGGCAGTGGCAAATGTCTCCTCAAACTCTCTCATGGGGTGCCCTTTTTATCGTTCGCTTGTAGGAGGTAAGGCAGAAATGCCTTTGCCTGGTCGGGTCCGAATGCGCCAAGGTCGAGGCGCAGGCCGGTGATGGGGTCGAGCAATTCAAGGGTGTCGCTCTGGGTGCGAGAGAGTTGGAACGGCTCATCAGGTGACCCCCCCTTCTGAATGCGTTCGCGTGCGAGTGTTCGCAGGACAGTCCGGGCAAAGCCGGCCTCTCCGGTGATCGGCTTGAGCCGCTCGCCAGAGGAGGCATCGATGACATCAACATCTCCTGCAAAACCATCTTTAAAGACGAGCAGCCGAGCCATGACGGGTGTGGATGTCGCAATATTGACCTGCTCCAGTCGGGCCTGCTCCCGCTTCTGATGGGCGCTGTAGCCAGCCAGCACGAGTGTCACCACAATGAGCAGACCGATGCCAATGAGCGGGAATCCCTCGACCTTGGGCCGAGAGACGAGTCGGTCACTCATGGTGCGGCACCAATCCCATGGGAGCCTCAACAGATTGAGGCTGATCAACCGACCTGGCCTGGTCCGCATGCTCATTTCCCCTCTCGTTCTCAGCGCGGCTGATTCGCCACGCGTCTTCGAGGAGCTTTGCAACAGGCGCAACCTGCGCGAGGCCGCGCAGCATGGGCTGCGGGTTGGCAAGGTGCCAGGGCCGCGCGTGGGGCCAGAGGTGAGGATAGGCGATTTTGTCGTCTGGGTGCAGTGAGATCGCGATCTCACCCGAACCGTTGGCAAGCTGCCTGACATCGGCAGCCTGAATGCGGCGCAGCGGGATGTTAAAGCTCAGGTTCAGGACAATCCCGATTCGCAGCACCAGGCGCTCGTTGGTGAGCGTGTAGACCGTTGTCTTGGCGATCAGCCAAGACAACCACCCAAAGAGGGTGAGCGCCACGGCAAACAGCGCGCCCAGCCAACTCACTGCCGCAAGGGTCTGTGCCACCGAGCCGGTGTCTGACCAGATGAAGCTTCCACGCAACACCAGCATGAGGCCGAGATAGGCCAGCAGCAGTCGGCCCCAGAAGACGGACCAGAAGATCAGGGCTGCCGAGGGCCCTGATTGCCAGAGGATGCGCTCGCCGACTGGGAGTGTCTCTGGAAGCCCGTACTCTGGCTCGAACTCGTGTTCGTGTCCGTGGTGATGAACGCTGCTCATGCCATCCTCCTCAAATCATCGGATCCCGTCGCTCCGGCGTTGCAAACAGGGTACCAGCCCCATAGTAGGCCATGACCTTTTCCTCCTCAAAGAGGGTGATTTGATCTGCGGATTTTATCGCTGGCACACCCTCGAACTGACCCCCGAGGATGGATTCCACCGTGACCCGATTGCCTCGAATGCGATCGCGTCGGACCCGAGAAAAATTCATGGGCAGCATCACCTGACGCCCCCCCTGTGTGGTGATCTCAAGATACCGAATGAGGTGCTCGGAGCGATCAATCCAGACTTCAGAGACCTTGCCCCCAACCTGACCATCAATGCCCATGACCGGCAGGCCGCGGGGGTCTAAGTCTTGTTCGGCCAGGCCAAACCCCTCAGCCGAGGCAATTCGAAGTGGAACAATTCGTGTGGCGCCCTCGTAGGTGCGATCTGGGGTGTCTGAGCGGCGCGTGAATGCCCCGGGACCGATTCCGTCGGTCATTGGGTTGCCGGTGGGCTCAAGCGGCATGCCTGCGATCTTCACAAGGGGCTTGCCGGCCACCTCCTGATCCGAGAAGTCACGGTCATGTGGGGCGGTAAAGTCGCCATGAAAGGCAGTCTTGTAGACCTTGGGCTTTGGCATCTCGGTCACACCAGTGGCATATTGCACCGTGCCATCTGGACGCTCCGTGATGAGTGGAAAGCCCTCCCGTTTGCCCTCGACGGTCAGGTAATAGACGAGGCCAAAGAAGAAGACCCAAAAAAGATACAAGACAACTTGCGCAACATCGATATAAGACGTAATGGCTCCGGTTCCCATGTTGTTCTCCTTTACAGGTTAAAAGACTAGCTGGGGAATTCAGCAAGTCCGAATTTTGAATCGCGACGACCAACCAGTTCTCGCCGATAGACCAGCGGACCCATCGCAACCAGCGTGACAAACAACAAAACAATCTCGATGTGATAGACAGCCCCATAGCCCACTGCGGGTGAGCTCAGGGCAGGCCCCAGGGCCCCACTCACGGCCAATTGCGCCACCAGATCTCGGATGATGCCCCCCGCGGCAATGGCAATGCCCGTGCTCGTTGCAAAGACTGCGCCCCAGGCACCGATTGCGAGGCCCGAGAGACCATTTTCTTCAAGGCTGAGTGCGGCCGTCAGGGTGCCGATTGAGAAGAGGCCTCCTCCGAATCCAATCAGCAACGTGCCGACCCGAAAGACCCCCTCCGACTCAAGCGGTTGGGCAAAGATGACCATGGAGAAGGCCACCACGCCCACGAGTGCTCCAACGGAGGACACAAGGGTTGGGGAGACGCCTCGCTGTATGGAGGCGGCTGCACCCAGGAATGCAACAAGGGCACCGATCGCCACGAGTGCAGTCAGAGAGGTTGTCTCGGCCACGGTGAGCCCAAGGACCTCCCCGCCGTAGGGCTCAAGGATGATGTCTTGCATGGCAAAGGCCATGGTGCCAAATGCGAGGGCAACCAGAAAACGAAGGTTGCCAGGCGCACGCACAAAGAGGCGCCATGTCTTCCAGAAGACAGGCTGCTCCGTGGCAGCTTGGCGACCCGAGGGGCGCCGAGGCTCCTGCTTCCAGAGTGCGATCAGATTGAGCATAAGGGCCACGAAGGCGGCAGCCTGCACCACCTGAATCAGGCGAAACTTTGAGAAGTCTTCAAGCACGAGGCTAAAGACAAGGGCAGACACCAGCATGCCAACCAGGAGCATCGTGTACATCAGTGCCACCATGCGCGGTCGTTTGTCTGTTGCAACCAGATCCGTTGCCAGCGCGAGCCCAGCGGTCTGGACCGTCTGCATGCCCAGGCCCACCAGGAGAAATGAGAGGGCGGCGCTCGCAGGACCGATCCAGGTTGGCCAATGGGTATCGCCAGAGAGCAAGATGAGGGCAAAGGGCATGATGGCCAAGCCACCAAATTGCAGGATGCTTCCCGTCCAGATGAAGGGCACACGACGCCAGCCAATTGCAGAGCGGTGCGTGTCGGACCGAAAGCCGATCAGGGCCCGAAACGGTGCAACCAAGACGGGCAGCGCCACCATGGTGGCAACCAGCCAGGCCGCCACGCCGAGCTCAACAATGAGGACCCGGTTTAGCGTTCCCACCATCAGGGCCGTGGCCATGCCGACCGAGACCTGAAAGAGTGAGAGCCGAAAGAGCTTCCAGAGGGGAAGATCGTCGCTGGTGAGATCTGCAAACGGCAGGAGGCGTGGGTCTATCTGAGCCCACTTCCGAGGCGAGAGGAGATCGAGCCAGATCATCTGCGCACCAACTCCAAGGCCTGCGAGGTGTAGAAGCCTCGGGAGACGCGTTGGGTGCGGCCAATCCGCCAGTCGGTGCTGGCAATGGAATCACCGAGGCGCTCCATGAGCCAGCTCGCACGCACGGGCACGATGGACGGTGAACGGTCGCCCCGCGGGAAGAGCCGCCCGGCCCACATCATGAGCATGAGCAAGGGGTTGCTGGGCGCAAAGGTGACCACCATGGAGCGACGGACCCGTGGCGCAATTGCCTCGAGGGCGCTGACGGCCTCATGAGGGCCGTAGTGGATGAGGGAGTCCATGGCCACCAGGTGATCAAACTCCCCCAGGCCTTGCTCGAGCATGTCGCCCGCATGGTAGGTGATGCAGCCGGCGGGGAGATCGGCGGGCATGCGCTGGCGGGCAAGTTCGACGAGGGTCGGGGAGAGATCGACGGCGGTGACGATGGCCCCCGCCCGCGCCAGATCGGTGGCCAGGAGTCCCGTTCCGCAGCCCGCATCGAGCACAGTGACCCCTTTCTGGGGTGCGACCCACGAGCCGATGAGGGCCCGCATGGTGTCGCGGCCCTCGCGGACCGTCTTGCGGATGCCGCTCACGGGGACATCCGAGGTGAGCCGTGCCCATGCGTCTGCTGCGGTTCGATCGAAGTACTCCTCAATCTCACCCCGACGCGCCAGGTACGCTGTCTCTCTCATGGCTTTTGCCCTCAATCAAATCCGAGGAGGTCAAAGATCTCCCGATCCTTGAGAGCCTCTGGCGCAAGCGGGTCGGTGCCGGCCCAGAGGGCTGCAGCGAGCCGCAGATACTCCTTCTGGACGGCCTCGAGCTCTGGGGATGGCTCCATCTCAAATAGGGTGGCCTTCTTGAGCCTGCTGCGGCGAATCACATCTAGATCTGGGAAATGGGCCAGGCGATTGAGGCCAACCCGATCTGCAAAGCGGTCAATCTGGTCGGTGTCGGCACTGCGGTTCGCAATGACACCGCCCAGGCGGACCTTATAGTTCTTCGCCTTGGCATTGATGGCCTGCACGATTCGATTCATTGCAAAGATGGAATCGAAATCGTTTGCCGCAATGATGAGGGCCCGGTCGGCATGCTGAAGGGGGGCAGCAAAACCGCCGCAGACCACATCACCAAGGACATCGAAAATGACGACATCACTCTCATCGAGGAGGTGATGCTCCTTGAGCAGCTTGACGGTCTGTCCAACCACATAGCCACCGCAGCCGGTGCCAGCCGGCGGACCACCGGCCTCCACACACATGACCCCGCCATAGCCCTCGTAGACGAAGTCTTCTACCCGTAGTTCCTCGGTGTGGAAATCGACAGACTCAAGGACATCGATGACCGTGGGCATGAGTGCCTTGGTGAGCGTGAAGGTTGAGTCGTGCTTTGGATCGCAGCCAATCTGGATGACGCGCTTTCCCAGCTTGGTAAAGGCAACCGAGAGGTTTGAGGAGGTCGTGCTCTTCCCAATGCCACCCTTGCCGTAGACGGCAAAGACCTTGGCATTGCCGATCTTGAGGTTGGGGTCGAGCTGCACCTGGAGGCTGCCCTCGCCGTCCGGCGGAGCGGGGCGTCGAATTTCTGCAAATGGCACGGTGACCGTGTTCATACTGGAGCTCCTTGGTAGATTCCTTCAATACGGTCCTCAAATGCCTCACCCGCTTCGCGCAAGGCATTCAAGGTCTTTTCATCCGGTGTCCAGTAAGACCGGTCGGACGCCTCGAGGAGGCGTCCGGCCAGTTTTGCCGATGCGGCTGGATTAAGTTCTGCTAGACGCTCTCGCATCACGGGGTCGAGCAAGAAGGTCTGGGTCAGCTGCTGGTAGACCCAGGGCTGGACCTGTCCGGTGGTCGCACTCCAGCCCATGGTGTTGGTGAGATGGGCCTCGATCTGGCGAACGCCCTCATAGCCGTGGTCGAGCATGGACTCATACCATTTCGGATTGAGCATGCGGGTGCGGGTCTCGAGACCAACCTGTTCTGAGAGTGTGCGCACCACGCCATGACCAGCCGTCTGATCGCCGATATAGACCATGGGATCTTGGCCACCCCTTGCCTTGCGAACGGCCCTTGTCACACCACCAAGGGTGTCAAAGTAGGTGTCAACGGTGGTCACCCCCACCTCCATGCTCTCAAGATTCTGATAGGCCATGGTGACGTGCCCGAGGGCGGCCTGCAGGAGCTCTGGCTGGCTGCTCGGGCGGCCGTTTCGGCCATAGGCAAAGCCCTTGCGTTTGGCGTAGCAGTCGGCGAGTTCATCCTCGTCTTGCCAGCAGCCTTGTTCCACAAGCTGGTTCACATTTGCCCCATAGGCGCCATCAGCATTGCCAAAGACACGCAGGGCCGCGGTCTCGATGTCAACGCCAGTCTTTCGCATGTGCTCCAAGACATGGCGTCGAATGAAGTTCATGTCCTCGGGTTCATCGGCCGTGGCAGCCAGATAGGCGGCCTCGGCGAGCATGCGGATCTGAAGCGGCAGCAGGTCTCTGAAGATGCCCGAGAGCGTGAGAACGACATCGATTCGTGGGCGGCCCAGTTCACTGAGTGCAATGAGGCTTGCACCGGCGAGCCGTCCAAAGCCATCGAATCGTGGCTCTGCCCCCATGAGTGCCAGGGCCTGGGCCAGGGGGCTTCCCTCTGTCTTTAGGTTGTCAGTCCCCCAGAGCACCATGGCAATCGATGCCGGCAAGGGATGGCCCAATTCGCGGTGCTTCTCAAGGAGTTTCTCGGCCTGCTGCTTGCCGTCTATCCAGGCAAACCGACTCGGCATGCGAAAGGGATCAAAGCCGTGGAGATTGCGACCCGTTGGCAAGACCTCGGGTGTGCGCAGGAGATCGCCGCCTGGGGCAGGCTTGACAAACTCGCCGTCGAGGGCAGACAGCAGCGCGGAGACCTCTTGATTGTCCTGGAGCGCAAGGTTGACTTGAATAAGCCGCTCGAGCAGCAGGCGGTCGGCATCCCGATCGCCAAAGTGCTCCAACGCCGTGACCTGGGCCTGCTCAGCGGTGAGCTCGAGAATGGCCCCAACCGCCTCGGACCAGCCATCCATTGGCTCAAGCGGTCGGTGGGCACGTGCCATGGCGAGCAGGACATCGGTGCGTTGTGGCGCCGACATGGCCCGCCCCAGGACATGCATGCCCTGTGGGATGAGGGTGTGCTCTAACTCGTTGAGCTGAGCAGCCAGGCCCAAGACTGCTGCCTCCAGGCCATGGGGGTCTGCGTCATCTGGAAAGGTCGCCTCAAATTCGAGTGCCTTGGCCTGCTCGCGGATCACGGGCAGGAGACGAACCCGTTCATCTGCCTCTGACGGTGAGAGGCTGCGCCAACGGTCGAGACTCTGCTTGAGCTCGGAGAGCCCCCGATAGAGGCCTGCCTCGGTGACCGCCGGGGTGAGGTAGCTGACAAGGGTCGCTGCAGAGCGACGCTTGGCAATGGTTCCCTCCGATGGATTGTTGGAGGCGTAGATGTAGAAATTTGGCAGGTCTGCAATGAGCCTGTCCGGCCAGCACCGGCCAGAACTCCCAGCCTGCTTTCCGGGCATGAACTCGAGCGCGCCGTGGGTGCCAAAGTGGACCACCGCATTTGCCTTGAGTCCTTCGCGCAGGTAGCGGTAGAAGGCGGCAAAGGCGTGGGTTGGGGTCATGTCCTGCTCAAAGAGCAGTCTCATGGGGTCGCCTTCCACGCCGAATCCGGGCTGGACCAAGACAGAGACATTTCCGAAATCGACACCCAAGACAAAGAGGTTCTTTCCATTGGTGAGCTGACGCCCAGGGGCTGCTCCCCAGCAGGCCTCGATTTCTTTGAGCCAGGTCTCCTTCTGAAGATGCTGCTCCAGAGGAATGGAGACCAAGACATTTGCATCGGTGCCGTGGGCTGCGCGGTTTCCATGGAGAAGCTGCTCTCGAATCTCATCGGCCGACCCCGGAACCCGCACCTGATAGCCCTTCTCGGCCATGGCCTTGAGGGTCTCAAAGACAGATTCAAAGACTGAGAGGTGCGCTGCTGTGCCCACACTGCCGCCATTGGGCGGAAAGTTAAAGAGCACCAGGGCCACCCGGCGATCCTGCAGCGGGGTCTTGCGAAGCGTGACGAGTTGAGAGACCCGGGCCGCCAGCATCTCGGCCCGCTCGGGGCAGGACACCATGTCCTGTGGCGAGCTGACGTCTTCAAAGGTGCAGCCACGGTGACAGCCCTGACAGGCCTGGCCCTTGACCCCGGGACGCCCGCCAAAGACCATCGGGCTTGTGGCGCCATCGAGCTCGGGGATGGCCACCATGATGGTGCTCTCCACCGGCAGCAGACCGCGGGGTGATCCACCCCAGTCGGCCAGGGATTGAAATTCCAGGGGATGTGCTGCGAGATACGGCACATTGAGTCGGCTGAGGATGTCCTCGGCCGCCTGTGAGTCGTTGTAGGCCGGCCCGCCCACGAGCGAGAAGCCCGTGAGGGAGACGACTGCATCGACAATGACGCGATCGTTTTGGATGAAGAAGGACTCGATGGCAGGCCGCGCATCCAGGCCCATCGCGAAGGCCGGGATCACCACAAGGCCCTTGGCCTCAAGGGCGGCGATCATGCCGTCGTAGTGGGCGGTGTTTCCTGCAAGCAGATAGGAGCGGAGCATGAGAATGCCCACGCGCGGCTTGGCTGCGGATTTGAGTCCTGGTAGCTGCGACATGCTCGATGAGATGCGGCCCACAATCTTTGGGTGATAGACGCCGAGGTCGGGATACTCAATGGGCTCGGAGACCTGCAACTGACCCTGCCAGACCTGGCGTGGCCCGGTGGCGTAGCGATTGATGAGCAGACCGGCAAGGCTCTCCATGTTGGCATCGGAGCCACCAAGCCAATACTGAAGCGTGAGGAAGTACTGACGAATGTCTTGGGCAGTGCCCGGGATGAACCGCAGGATTTTTGGCAGCCGTCGCAGCATCTTCATCTGCGAGGCCCCGGAGCCCGAGGTCTCGCTGCGGCCACCCTTGGTCGCCTTCTCATCGGTCGAGGGGGGCTTGCCCCGCAGTCGCTTGAGCAGGGCCATGGGGCCAGAGGCTGGCTTGGACATGTCAAAGCGGCCCATCCGGGTGAGCTTGACCACATCTGGCGCCGACATGATGCAGATGAGCGCATCGAGGGACTCTCGCCGCTGCCGCAGCTGCTCAATGACGGGTAGGAAATGGTCTTCCAAAAAGAGCATGGAGACCAGGACGATGTGGGCCGACTCAATGGCCGAATGGACCCTCTTGAGTGCGGCTGGCTCGGCTGAGAATTCAGAGGCTGCATGCATCTCGACATTTAGGCCTGGGTACTGCCGCGCCAGGCGGCCGGCAGCCATGGCCGTGGCCGAGCTCAGATGGGTGTCCATGGTGATGATCACCAGACGCATCTCACCTCGCATAGTGGGCCTTTGCCTCATAGAGGGTGTCTTTGGTGATGCGGGCAATGCCTTGTTCAGATGCGAATGCCTCTGTGTTTCGCCTGGCCTTGCTGCGCACGAAGAAGGGAATCTTGCCCAGTTCACGCTCCGCATCGGGCTCCCACTCGAGGGTGATGGGCTGATCGGATGCAGACGATGCTGCGGCCTGCGACGGCGCCTTGGCTGCACTGCCAAGGTGTGATGCCGTTGCAGACTCATGGAATTCGAAGTCGTCCTTGAACATGCCCAGGAGATGCTCTTCAAGGCCCATCATGAGGGGATGGACCCAGGTGTCGAATAAGACGTTGGCGCCCTCGTAGCCCATCTGTGGGGAGTACCGGGCCGGGAAATCCTGAACATGAACCGGCGCTGAGATGACCGCACAGGGAATGCCAAGCCGCTTGGCAATGTGTCGCTCCATCTGCGTGCCCAAGACCAGGTCGGGTGAGAGCTTGGCGATTGTTGCCTCGACCTCGAGGTAGTCATCGGTGAGGGTGGCCTCCAGGCCATAGCTGGCGGCGGCTGTGCGGAGCTCCTTTGCGAACTCCCGCGAGTAACTGCCCAGCCCAACCACCTCGAATCCCACCTCCTTGGCGGCAAATGCGGCAGCTGCAATGGCATGGGTTGCATCACCAAAGACAAAGACCCGCTTGCCAGTGAGGTAGGTGGAATCGACGGATCCGCAGTACCACTGCGCACGCCCCCTCTTGGCCGCACCGGCCTGTGCGACCCAGGCATCGGATTGATCCCCAGCGCCGGCAAGCCCGGCAAGCTCACGGATAAAGGCCTCCGTTGCCTTGATCCCAATAGGGATGGTGGTGGTGTGGGGTTGGCCATATGTGCGCTTGAGAAATGCCGCCACAGAGTGGGCCGTTTCGGGATAGAGCACGACATTGAAATCGGCCTGCGGCAGACGACGGATGTCGTCGGGATCGGCCTCCCAGGGCGCCACCACATTGATGCGAATGCCCAGGGACTCGATCAGGCCGCGAATCTCTGTGAGGTCGTCTCGGTGCCGAAAGCCCAGCCCCGTGGGGCCAAGGAGATTGCAAGATGGCCCATTGCCAGCGCGATCCTGATCAGGCCTGCCCACCCCAGCAAGAAGCTGTCGAACAATCTGATAGAAAGTCTCAGCCGCACCCCAGTTTTCTTTCTTCTGATACGAGGGGAGTTCAAGCGGCACCACGGGAATGGTCAGGTGGAGTGCCGCAGACAGGCCCGCAGGGTCGTCTTGGATGAGTTCGGCTGTGCACGAGGCTCCCACAAGAAGGGCCTTGGGGGCGTATCGGGCAATGACGTCCCGGACAGCCGACTGGAACAAGGCGGCCGTGTCTTTGCCGAGATCTCTGGCCTGAAAGGTCGTGTAGGTGACGGGCGGGCGCTTGCTGCGGCGCTCGATCATGGTAAAGAGGAGGTCTGCATAGGTGTCGCCCTGGGGCGCATGCAGCACGTAATGGACATCTCGCATGGCCGTGGCGATTCGCATGGCCCCGACATGCGGAGGCCCCTCGTAGGTCCAGAGTGTGAGCTTCATTGGGCCGGCGTGCCGATGCGCTGACGACGATCAAATGGCCTTGCAAAGAGGGCCGCGAGGTCTGCCGCCTGATCAAAACCATGGACTGGGCTAAAGACAAGTTCGATGGACCACTTCGTGGTGATGCCCTCGGCCTCGAGTGGATTGGCAAGCCCCAGGCCGCAGACCACGAGATCGGGGGATGCTGCCCTGCATCGATCGAGCTGGCGGTCAACATCCTGCCCCTCTGAGAGTTGCACGCCTTCGAGCAGGGCGAGCTCGGCGGCCATGATCTGTCGATTCAGATACGGGACACCCACCTCGATGAGGATCATGCCGAGTTCCTCCTGGAGAAACCGGGCCAGGGGGATCTCGAGCTGAGAGTCGGGAAAAAAGAAAATCCGCTTGCCAGCCAACACGGTGCGGTGCCGCTCCAGGCTCTTGCGGCCTCGGGCCAGGCCGGGCGAGAGTGTTGCCTCGACCTGGGCTGCGGGCCGATCGAAGGCGCTGCCGATTGCTCGCAGCCAGCGCGCGGTTCCCTCTGCACCAAATGGAAAGCAGGCTGCCACCGGGGTGAGGCCGCGCTGCTCAAGGACACGCGATGTCTCGTTGAGAAAGGGCTGCGCCAGAATGAATTTTGTTGCCGGGCCGACCGTTGGCAGCTGGTTTGCTCGCCGCGGCGGCAGGCAGGAGACGCGGGCGATGCCCATTGCCTGACAGAGCTCGACAAACTGGTCTTCAACCTGGTCCGGGAGGCTTCCAACAATGAGGAGATCGGCGGCCGCACTGGCCTGCGGTTCGGCCAGCAGGGTGATGTCGGCAGCAAGTCCAGCCAGGCACGCGTCCTCGCCTTGGGTAAAGGTGGTCTCAATGCCGCTGCCAGAGTAGTGCATGACCTTGGTCTGACCGCGGTGCTGCTCACCCAGGCGCTGCGCTGCGCGCTCGAGGTCGAGCTTGATGACCTCTGAGGGGCAGGAGCCCACTAGAAAGAGCAGCTTGATGTCGGGTCGACGGGCAAGCAGCTGAGAGACCACGCGGTCGAGCTCCTCGTTGGCATCTGCAATGCCTGAGAGGTCGCGCTCATCGATGATGGCAGTTGCAAAACGGGGCTCTGCAAAGATCATCACGCCTGCGGCAGACTGAATCAGGTGTGCGCAGGTGCGCGAGCCCACGACCAGAAAAAAGGCGTCTTGAATTTTTCGATGCAGCCAGATGATGCTCGTCAGGCCGCAGAAGACCTCATGCTGACCACGCTCGCGTATGACCTCAATTGGCAGCAGAGGCGCATTCACGATGCGACCACCTCTGCCCTGGCCAGGCGCAGTTTGTAGAGGAACTGGGCAGCATTGACAACATAGGCCGCATAGGCCGCAAGGGCCAGCCAGAGCTGGTTCTCAAGGCTCAGCCACTGGTCACCCAGAAGCCAGGCTGCCACTGCTGCGGTGTGCAGGGCGATGACCAGCATGCTCACCATGTCTTCCCAGAAGAATGCCGGTGCAAAGAGGTACTGACCGAAGACAACCTTCTCCCAGATCGCGCCGGTCACCATGATGGTGTAGAGGGTGAAGGTCTTGAGGACCACTGACCAGCCGGCCCAGTCGGCTCCCTCGCCGGTGAGCAGGGTTCGCATGACCAGGCCAAGGCTCACCAGAAAGACCACAAACTGAATGGGCGCGAGGAGCCCCTGAACGAGCGTCCAGGCGGTGGCGTCCCTGCGGGCTCGCTCTTCTTGGTTATAGATGAAGCCGGACTGATGCGCGACCAAATCTGACATAGTTGCTGCTCCACTGGTCTGTGACTGCTCTTATAGGGACTGACTCTAAAACGGCCCCAAAAGAATGTCAATTTTATTTGACATCAATTTAGATTGACAAACGCAAATGCGTCCTGCATAGTCGTCTGACACCGGGGCAAGGAGTTCCCATGTCGTCTAGTTCATCCCAAAAGTCCGAACCTGAAACCTTCTTGAGTCTGCTCACGCAGGAGGTCATCCCTCGGCTCGTCTTGCTCGAGCAGTTAGAGCCCCATGGCCCTGACGCCTTCGCGAGAGTCGCAAGCCCATTGGAAGACGCCCAGCCGCTTGCGCCCGTGGGGGGGGCGGTCCGAGACCAGGCCGACGCCCTTGCAACACTTGCCGCCGCAGGCGACCTTGAGTCCTGTCGGGCACTGGTTCAAGCCCAGCTGTCTGCAGGACTGCGGACCGAGTCCCTCTTTTTGTCCCTGATTCAACCGGCCGCCAGGCTGCTCGGGGAGCGCTGGGTGGCAGACACCGCCAGCTTCACCGATGTCACGGTTGGGCTCTGGACCCTTCAGGGCATCTTCTCTGAACACGTCGAGTCTTTCTACACCCAGGCCAGGCCTGAGCAGGGCACCCCTGGCCTGCCTGGCCTCTTTCTCTGCACCACCCCTGGTAGCCAACATCGACTCGGCCTGCGAATGGTGGCGGCATTTTTCGCCCAGGCAGGCTGGCGGGTCACCGTCCACCCAATCAGCCAGCGAATCCAGCTCCTCGAGGCAGCCTGTGCCTGGGAGGGCTGAGGACGGTCTCGCCCGAACTGGCCGAGGCACTCGTCGAGGTCAGGGGCACACTTCTGCTTCAGGGGGTCACGCGGCTGCGCAGGGGCTGCCGAGCCATGAAACCCGCCGTCATGATTGGTGGGCCCGGCGTCGGGGTCTTCCCGAACCAGGCAAGGGCTGCTGGGGCAGATCTCATCACGGGCGACGCCCCCGACGCGGTGAAAGCCGCTCAACATTACTTTCTAAATAGAGGTCACCATGGGTCGCATTGAGGGCGCAAGAGGAGAGATGTCTGGCCTTGATGCCCAGGCCACGGCTGCCCTTGTCGAGGCAGCTGCAGACGTCGCACTGATCTTAGACGCAAAGGGAGAGGTTCAAGATGTCGCGGCGAGCGCCGAGGCATGGGCCTCGGCCTCCTATCGGGCCTGGATTGGTCGCAGCTGGGAGAGCCTCGTCACATCTGAGAGCCGGCCGAAGGTTCGCGAGATGCTCTCGCTGGTCACCGGTGGAGAGCCGAATGCGCGTTGGCGTCATATCAACCAGATCCAGCCCGACGGCGTCGAGGTTCCAATTCTCTTCTCGTTGGTCAAGGTCGGGCCAGATGGCCGCATGGTCGCGATCGGCCGCGACCTTCGCCCGCTGGCTGCCTTGCAGGGCCGACTCATTGAAGCCCAGCAACTCATGGAGCGCGATTACAGCAGGCTGCGTCGGATTGAGAATGAATATCGCACCCTCTTTGACCTCGTTCGAGACCCCATCCTGATCATTCGTGCCCGCGACCACACCATCATCGCGTGTAATCGCGCCGCAGGCCTCTTCTTTGGGCAAGAGCTTGCATCCCTGAAGGGCGAATCCTTCGACCACCTCGTCGACGCAGGGGCCCAGGGTGCCTGCCAGATGCTCCTGCAGCAGGTCAGCGGGTCAGGCCGGGCAAGCGAGACCGAGATCACCTTCTCTCAGGGGCAGACCCGCGCACGAACCGCCGTCTCGTGTCTGCGTCAGGAATCCGAGACGGTCTTTCTCATCCGAATCGAGCCGCCCAATGGGCTGCCGTCCTCCCCGGAGGATGCCTCGGTGCTCGAGGCCCTGCGCCGTGTCAGCGATGGCCTTGTCATCACCGATTCAAAGGGTGTGATCCGTCATGCAAACCCCGCCTTCTCAGAGCAGATCCAGGCCGCACACACTGGTCAGATCATCGGCGAATCGCTCAACCGCTGGCTGGGTCGGGCCAACACCGACCTGCTGGTCATGATCAATAGCCTTGCCCAAGGCGGCAGCGTGCGACTCTTTTCCACCCAGTTGATCAGTGAGTCGGGCCTGAGCGTGCCGGTTGAGCTCTCGGGTGTGAGCTTTACCCTTGGCCCCGAGACCCTGCTGGGATTTGTGGTGAGAGACGTCAATCGCCGACTCGAATCCACGCCGGAGACCTCGAGTCCGGTGGGCCGAAGCGGGGCCGACCTGACCGCGCTGGTGGGCCGGCTGCCCTTAAAAGAGATCGTTGGCGAGACGGTTGATCTCATCGAAAAGCTCTGCATTGAGGCCGCCCTCAAGCTCACCAAAAACAATCGAGCATCGGCGGCAGAAATGTTGGGACTCTCCCGGCAGAGCCTCTATGTCAAGCTTCGGCGCTTCGGAATCGATGGGTCAGACGGCGATGCAGGCAACTGATTCTTAAAGCCGTGGCGGGTCGTGAGACGGCTGTTCTGGCACTGACTCGTTGGCAGCCGCATCGGCTTCCATGGGGGTTGATGCAGCTGGTTCGAGGTGCCCTCCCCCATTCCCGTCCTGCCGGGCTTCGCTTTGAGCGTTTCCTGGGCAGCGGCCAAGGGGGCGGCTTTGGGATCACCCCAGGCCTTGACCGTTTTGGCTACCTTGGGCTTTTTGCATCCGAGACCGAGGCCAATCAATTCATTGAAGAATCCCCACAGCTGCAGTCGTATCGCCAGCAGGCAGCGGAGATGCGCATTCTGAGCCTGCAGGCCTTCTCGAGCAGGGGCGCCTGGTCCGGAAACGACCTGGCCGTGGCCACAGATCCACCACCCGAGGGCGAGCGCATCGCATCGATCACCCGCGCCTCGATACGATGGCGCAAGGCAAGGGCCTTCTGGTCTCGGTCGCCCGCAGCCGAGGAGGGCCTTGCGGCTGCGCCGGGCTGTCAGTTTGCCGTTGGTCTGGGCGAGGCCCCGCTCGTGCGGCAGGCCACCTTTAGCATCTGGGAGAGCCAGGCCGCCATGACCAACTACGCCCATTGCGGCGGACATCGGGCCGCCATTGAGGCGGCTTACAGCGATGGTTATTTCTCAGAATGGGCCTTCATCCGTTTTCGAATCCTCCGAGACATGGGCCACCTGAGCAGCCTCGCGGCGCCCTCATGAGCCATTCCAGGCGGGTTGTCATCATTGGGGCGGGAATGGGGGGCCTTGCAGCGGCCGTCGACCTTGCAGCCCGAGGCGTTGAGGTCACGCTGCTCGAGACACAGCCACAGACAGGCGGCAAGATTCATCAACGGACGATTGCTGGCCAGGGCATCGACTCCGGGCCCACGGTCATCACGATGTCCTGGGTCTTCGAAGACCTCCTCCAGGCGGCTGGCCTCAGGCTTGAGGATCTCGTCAGCCTTGAGGCACTTCCCATCCTGGCCCGGCATGCCTGGTCCGATGCCGAGTGGCTCGACCTTCACGCCGACCCCCGCGAGAGTGCCCAGGCAATTGGCCAGTTCTCAGGGGCAGATGCTGCAAGACGATTCACCCAATTTATGGCCGAGACCAGGTCGCTCTACCTTAGGTTGGAGGCGGCCTACATGCGAAGCAGCCGCCCCACAATCGTCTCGATGGGCAGCTCACTCGGGCCTCGTGGGCTCGCATTGCTCGCCTCAATTGGGCCCATGCAGAGCCTCTGGACGAGCCTGGGCCGTCACTTCTCCGACCCCCGGCTGCGACAACTCTTTGCCCGATACGCCACCTACTGCGGGGGGTCTCCATGGATGGCCCCAGCCACCTTGAGCCTGATTGCATTTGTGGAGACCTGCGGCGTCTGGCGGGCCAAGGGCGGCATGCAGGCATTGGCCCAGGGCATGACCTCGGCCGCCCAACGGCTCGGGGTGGTGATCCACTCGGGGCAGGCCGTCGAATCCATTCTCACTGAGCATGGCCGCGCCATTGGCGCTCGGCGCCGTGACGGTGCCACATTCCTGGCCGATGCAGTGATTTTCAACGGCGATGCCGCCGCTCTCTCGGCAGGCCTCCTGGGGCCCGATGTGGTCAAGGCGGTCGAGCCGCAAGGCATCTCACCACGGTCCCTCTCGGCCATGACATGGTCGGTGGTGGGGCGGCTCGAGGGCCGTGAGCTTGACCACCACAATGTGTTTTTCAGGCCCCACTATGAGCTTGAATTTCAAGATGTCTTTGGCCGACAGACCCTGCCGCAGACGCCGACCATCTATCTCTGCGCCCAAGACCGTGGGCCTGGTGGGTTACCACCCCAGATCCAAGAGAGGATGCTCATCCTCATCAATGCGCCTGCCACCGGCGATGCGCCAGATCGATTCACAAATGAGACCATTCAACGAGCGCTCCGCGATGTTCACAACCACATGCAGGCGTGTGGCGTGGGGCTTCACATTGAGCAGGAGGACATCAGATGCACCACCCCCTCGGATTTCCACCAGCGATTCCCAGCCACTGGGGGAGCGCTCTATGGCCGAGCCCCCCACGGCTGGATGTCTGTCTTTCAGAGGCCCTCGGCCGAGACACCGATTCCGGGGCTCTTCTTGGCGGGCGGCAGCGCCCACCCGGGGGCGGGGGTGCCCATGGCGGCCCTCTCGGGTCGACTGGCGGCCGCAACCCTGATGGCACACCTCGATTCGACCAGGCGGTCCCATCGGGTGGTTATCTCTGGTGGTATGTCGACGGCCTGAGCGACTGCGGTGAGCACGGCATCACCCTGATTGCCTTCGTGGGGAGCGTCTTCTCGCCCTACTACCACTGGGCGCAGGCAGGCGGTCTTCGACGCGGCAGACCAGTCGCAGCAGACGACCACTGTGCCCTTAATGTTGCCATCTACAGCCCCGGTCAGAAACGCTGGGCCATGACAGAGCGGGGAGCAAACTCGGTGTCTCGGTCTCGCACCGTGTTTCAGATCAAGCAGAGCCAGTTGAGCTGGGATGGTCGGCAGCTGGTGATCAACATTCAAGAGCGCGGCATGCCCATTCCCTTTCCCATTCGGGGCCAGGTCCGTCTGTCGGCAGATCGCTTCTTTTCCCACCAGTCGCCGCTCGATGAGGCTGGTCACCACCGCTGGGGCCCACTGGCCCCGTCGGCCCACATTGAGGTGGATCTCGATGCACCAAAACTGCGTTGGCAGGGCAGCGGTTACCTTGATTCAAATGAGGGTGACGAACCGCTGACCAATGCCTTCCATCGGTGGGACTGGCTGCGGGCGCCCCTCTCAGATGGCAGCGCTGCCGTGCTCTACGATGTCGAGCCCATTCGAGGCACCGATCGGCTGCTGGCCCTGCGGTTCGGGACAGATGGCTCGGTGGCGCCCTTCGAGGTGAGCGACCGCCTGCTCTTGAAGTCAAGCGGCTGGGGCGTGAGCCGGGCGACTCGAATCGATGCAGACGGGCGTCGCCCGCGGCTCGTTAAGACCCTTGAGGACACGCCCTTTTATGCCCGCTCAGAGATTCGCACCAGCCTGCTGGGCGAGCGCGTGACGGCCATGCACGAGAGCCTCTATGCCCCTCGGCTGCGCTCCAGAATCGTGCGGCTCATGCTGCCCTGGCGCATGCCGCGTATCTCCTGATGACGAGACTCCACGGTGATGAAGAGGTCGACCATCCAGCCGGCCTTCTCGGCCACGGAGCGTGGGCGAATCTGGGCCATGCTAATGCCAGTGGCCTCGACAAGAAACTCGATGGCTGCCAGAGGCTTGTGGCCCCGAGGAAGCCGGGGCGCAAGGATCAGTGCCGGTAGAGACTGAATGAGTCGCCAGATCTTTTGACGGCCGCCGACAACGGCGCGTCGATCGATGGGATTGAAATCAGACCGGCCAATCTCGTGGCCGATGTCTGCATAGATGTGCCGAGCAGCAAGGATGGCCGGCCGACAGCCGCGGGGAAGAAACCAGATGCCCTCCTCGGCCTTTCGATACAACTGGTCTGCTGCGGCAAGCAGCCGCGCCACCACACGCTTGATCTCTGGGCCATGAGCCGGCGCAGCCAGCCAGGCGTCGGGATCGAGGCCCTCCTCGCGCATCCAGGCCCGAGGCAGATAGAGCCGACCCATTCGGGCATCTTCGCCCACATCGCGGGCAATGTTGGTGAGTTGCATGGCCACCCCAAGCTCGCAGGCCCGCGCCATGGGCCGTGCCTCGCGCACACCCATGACCAGGGCCATCATGGCGCCAACCGTTCCAGCCACCCGTGCCCCGTAGTCGCAGAGGTCATCGAGGGTCTCGTAGGTGCGCCCCTGTGCGTCCCACTCAAAGCCCTCGAGCAATGCGAGCGGAATGGCCTTGGGCAGACGGTGGGTGGTCACGACCTGGGCAAAGCATTCATCCTCGGGGATGGGCATTGGGCGGCCGCGATAGATTGCATCGAGTCGGCGATGGAGTTCGGCCATGACCTGCGGCGTGGCACCGGATTCATCGACCGCATCGTCGGTGACCCGACAAAATCCGTAGAGGTCGACGGCCGCCTGCTGAAAGCGAGACGGCAGCAGACGTGAGGCTGCGAAGAACGACTTTGAGCCTTGCCGCATGAGGGCTTGGTTGGTCATGTTAGGCGACTCCTGTGAGGTGCCGATGTGCGGCTGTTGGAATGAGGGTGTCGAGCGCCTTGGCAGAAGTCAGCACACCGGGGATGCCCGCGCCCGGGTGGGTGCTCGCCCCGACCATGAACAGGCCCTGAAGTTCTTCGCTGCGGTTGTGCGGGCGAAACCAGGCGCTCTGCAGGAGGATGGGCTCGAGCCCAAAGGCAGCGCCCTTGTGGGCCAGGTACCGGGTGGCGAAGTCATCGGGCGTCATGCATTTGGAAGTGACGATGCTTGCGCCAAGGCCAGGCAGAACCGAGGCCTCAAGGTAGGCCTCGATTCGCTGGCGATACGGCTCAGCCTGGACAGACCAGTCGATTCCTGAGTCTTGATGAGGCACTGGCGACAAGACATAGAAGGCATCGTGGTCTGGCGGGGCCAACGATGGATCTGTTGCAGTTGGCCGATGCAGGTAGAGGCTAAAGTCGTCGCTCAGGCGCTTGTGTTCAAAGATGTCGCGCAGCAATCCCTCGTAGCGAGGCCCCAGCAGAATCATGTGGTGTGGGATGTCGTCGTAGACCCTCTTGGTGCCGAAATACCAGACGAAGAGGCTCATTGAATAATGGGTCTTGGCCAGCTTGCGATCCGTCCAGACGCGCCTGGGCTGGTTCGACATGGCCTGTTGATAGGTCCAGGCGGCATCGGCGTTGGAGACCACGAGGTCGGCCTCGATCTGTTGGCCCGACTGGAGTTCCACCCCGGTGACGCGGCCAGCCTTGCTGAGGATCTGTCGCACATCTGCCCCATACCGGATCGCCCCGCCCTGGCGCTCGAGCAGGCGCACCATTGCAGCCACAACCGCCCCGGTGCCGCCCATTGCGGAATGCACCCCAAATTGCCGCTCGAGAGAGAGGATCAGGCTGTAGACCTTGGTGACCTTGAGTGGGTTTCCGCCAATCAGGAGGGGATGAAAGCTAAAGACCTGCTGGAGTTTCGGGCTTTTAAAATGGCGCTTGGCCATCTGATAAATGCTCTTCCAGGCACGCATCTGAACCATGGCCGGCATGGCGGCAAACAGAGAACCAAGGGTCTCGAAGGGGACGGTGCCAAGGTCGACATAGCCAAGCTGGTAGCAGAGGTCGGCATCCTTCATGAAGGCGTCGTAGCCCGCGACATCATCTGGCGAGAGGCGCGCCACTTCGGCCCGCATCTGCTGGCTCTCTCCGTGATAATCGAAATGAGATCCGTCATCGAATCGGATGCGGTAAAACGGCGACATCCGCCTTAGATCGACATCTCCGGCCATCTTCTCGCCACAGATGGTCCAGAGTTCCTCGAGCAGGAATGGGGCCGTGATGATGGTGGGGCCAGCATCGAAGGTAAAGCCGTCTTGTTCGAAGACACTGGCCCGGCCGCCAGGTTGATCGAGACGTTCAAGCACGGTGACCCGGTATCCCTTGACCGCCAGCCGAATGGCTGCGGCAAGACCACCAAATCCACTGCCGATCACAATTGCGCTCGGCAGGCCTTGATCCGGAAACGGACGTGTCATGGCAGCTCTGTTCTCCCCTAGAAGCTGTAACTTGCAATTGACGATTCAATTTGTCAAGTCCAAAATCAGGGCATGAGTGTGATTGTTCGCCCACCGTTCCTTGCAATCACGGAACTCCTCAAGCCGATTACCTGGTTCCCGCCAATGTGGGCCTTTTCCTGTGGCGTGATTGCCTCCGGAGTCGCCCTGGGCGAGAACTGGTTGCTCATTGCAATTGGTGTCTTTCTGGCCGGGCCAATGGTCTGCGCCACGAGTCAGGCGGTCAACGACTGGTTCGATCGCCACGTCGATGCCATCAATGAGCCCGGCCGGCCCATCCCGTCGGGGCGCATCCCCGGCCGGTGGGGTCTCTACATCGCCATCATCTGGACCATCCTCTCCCTGGCCGTTGCAAGCCTGCTGGGCCCCTGGGGCTTTGCGGCAGCTGCAGTCGGCCTGCTGCTGGCCTGGGCCTACTCCATGCCGCCTGTGCGCCTTAAACAGAATGGCTGGTGGGGAAATCTGGCCTGTGGGGTGTCCTATGAGGGCCTGGCCTGGATCACCGGCGCTGCAGTCATGGCGGGCGGCGCCATGCCAGAGGCAAGGAGCGTTGTCTTGGCGGTTCTCTATAGCCTTGGTGCCCACGGCATCATGACCCTCAATGACTTTAAATCCATACGCGGTGACCAGCAGATGGGCGTCCGTTCTCTTCCGGTGCAACTCGGAGCCGATGCCGCGGCCCGACTGGCCTGCTGGGCCATGACCATCCCTCAAGTCTGCGTGGTGGGCCTGCTCATGTGGTGGGGTGCCCCGATCCACGCACTGGCCGTGGCGGTGCTTGTTGTCTTGCAACTCCTGCTCATGCGCCGGTTTCTGGTGGCCCCAATTGAGCGCGCGCTCTTTTACAGTGGGGTTGGCATCCCCCTCTATGTGAGCGGCATGATGATCAGCGCATTCGCCCTGCGGGGGCTGGAGGTCGGCCCATGAGCCCGACTTTTGGCTGGCTCTCGATCGCCAGGCTTGGGCTGATTCAGGCCTGTATTGGTGGCGTTGTGGTGTTGGCCACCTCCACCTTAAACCGCATCCTCGTCGTGGAACTCGGCCTGGCTGCCGTCATCCCGGGGCTTCTGGTGGCCATGCACTACCTCGTGCAGCTGCTGCGCCCGCGCATGGGCTTTGGTGCAGACACGTCCGGCTGGTGCTCCCCCTGGATTCTCGGCGGCATGCTGCTGCTGAGCCTTGGCGGCTGGCTGGCGGCCTGGGGAACAGCCGCGATTGCAAGCGCACACGGCACTGGCTTGATGGTGGTGACCCTGGGATTTCTGCTCATTGGCGTCGGGGTGAGCGCCTGCGGCACATCTGTTCTAACCCTCCTGGCCAAGCGAACCTCCGCCCAACGACGAGCCGGCGCTGCCACGCTGGTCTGGATGATGATGATCGCCGGCTTTGCGATCACCGCGGGGGTGGCTGGTAAGTTGCTCGATCCCTTCTCACCCGAGCGCCTCGTGGCAGTGGCCACCGGCGTGACCCTGCTGGCAAGCCTCATCACAGCGGTGACCCTGCTGGGCCTTGAGAAACGGCCCTCCCAAATGGGCCAACCGCAGCCCGAGGCCGCCATTGACATCACACCCAAGGTTCGATTCCGAGATGCCCTTGGTGAGGTCTTGCGCGAACCATCGACTCGGCAGTTCACCTGGTTTGTGGCCATCTCCATGCTGGCCTTTAGCGCGCAGGACCTCATCCTCGAGCCCTTTGCTGGCCATGTATTTGGCATGACACCCGGGGCCACCACCCAGTTATCAGGCCTGCAGCATGCTGGCGTGCTCTGCGGCATGCTCATCGTGGCGGCTGCGGGCAGCGGCCGCCTCTTTGGCCGACGCCTTGGTTCCCTCACCTTCTGGACCGTCTCAGGATGCCTGGTCTCGGGCCTGGCCCTCCTCGGGCTCACGCTTGCCGGCCAATTTTCCCCAGCCTGGCCACTCAAGGCCAACGTCTTTCTGCTCGGTGCCGCCAACGGCGCTTTCTCAATTGCCGCCATTGCCTCCATGATGCGCCTTGCCAGCGAGGGCGCAGGCAGCCGAGAGGGCACACGCATGGGCATCTGGGGTGCCGCACAGGCCATCGCATTTGGCCTTGGTGGCCTCCTTGGAACGGGGCTATCTGACCTCGCACGGCTTGTGGTCAACGACCTCGGGACCGCCTACGGATTCGTCTTTTTGTTAGAAGCAATGCTCTTTGTGGTGGCCGCCCAACTCGCACGCAGCATTCCCAGGGAACAGGCCACCCCGTCTTCAATACCCGCGCAAACCCCCGAAGGAGAGGCCTGCCATGTCTGACTACGATGTTGTTGTGATTGGAGGAGGCCCTGCTGGTGCCACTGCCGCCGATGACCTTGCACGCCGAGGGCATCGTGTGCTGCTCGTCGATCGGGCCGGTCGGATCAAGCCCTGTGGCGGCGCCATTCCGCCTCGGGCCATCCTTGACTTTGAGATACCAGACGAGCTCCTGACGGCAAAGATTGCCTGCGCGCGGATGGTCTCTCCCACAGACAAGAAGGTGGACATCCCCATTGAAAATGGCTTTGTTGGCATGGTTGATCGCGAGCACTTCGATGAATGGCTGCGCGAGCGGGCTGCCTCCAACGGCGCCGAACGTTTCTCCGGGCAGTTCTCAAGCCTTGTCGATGCGGCAGATGCAGACGGATACACAAGAATCTCCCTGAACGCCACCCCATCTGAGGCCCATGAGGGACATCCCCATGAGGTTCGAGCCCGCTACATCATTGGGGCCGATGGGGCCCGCTCCAAGATTGCCCAACGCCACATCCCAAGGTCAGGCGAAGGCCGCTTTGTCTATGCGTATCACGAGATCCTTAAAACGCCAGACCCAATTGTCTGCCGCAACCAGGGAATCGATTACGACCCCATCCGATGCGATGTCATCTATAACGGCACCATCTCACCAGACTTCTACGGCTGGGTCTTCCCCCATGGAGACCACCTTAGTGTGGGCACGGGCAGCATGGACAAGGGCTTCTCGCTGCGCACCGCCACGACCGCATTAAGGGCCATGGCCGGCCTCTCGGGCGCAGAGACCATCCGACAGGAGGGGGCACCGATTCCCCTCAAGCCACTCCCAATATGGGACAACGGCCGACAAATCATTCTGGCGGGAGATGCTGCCGGCGTGGTGGCTGGTGAAGTTTTATGGAATCTACTACGCGATGCTTGGTGGCCGGCTTGCTGCCGATGCAGTCGAGGAGGCCCTTCAGACCAATCGGCCAAAGGCACTGGCCAGTGCGCGCAGGCGCTTCATGAAAGAGCATGGCCGGGTCTTCTGGGTCCTGGGCCTGCTCCAACGATTCTGGTACGGCAGCGACAAGCGCCGGGAACAATTCGTTAAAATCTGCAAAGACAAAGACGTACAACAAATCACATTTGAGTCTTATATGAACAAGCGACTGGTCCGCCGCAAGCCCATGGCCCACCTTCGGATTTTCCTCAAAGATGTCGCGCACCTGCTTGGCTTTGTTCGCGCATGACATCACCACAGGCCAGCAGAAAACAACTCCTCATTGCCGCCCTCCTCGCCATCGCTGTGGCGGGTGCTGGCGGATCGCTCACCATCCTAGACGACTGGTACTTTGGCCTTGAGCAGCCTTGGTTCAAGCCGCCTGACTGGGCCTTTGGCCCCGCCTGGACAATCCTGTTTGGCCTGATGGCATGGTCTGGTGCCCTCGGCTGGGCTGCCAGTGAGGGCCAGGTGAGTCGCCGCCGGCAACTCATCTGGTTGTGGGTCGCCAATGCGGTGTTTAACCTTGGCTGGAGCCTCTTGTTCTTTCTTCTTCAGCGCCCCGGTCTTGCCCTCCTAGAGGTGCCGTTGCTCTGGGCCTCTGTCTTGATGCTGATCCTGCACAAGCAGGCCTACGCCCCCAAGGCCGCAAAGTTGCTCTGGCCGTATCTGATCTGGGTGACCCTTGCCGCAGCCATCAACCTTGGGGTCGTCGTTCTCAACTAAAAGGAGGGAAGGCCCGGCTTAAAGGCCCCCCTTCATTCTTATTTCTTGACGAGTGCACTCGCGAGCGACCCACCGCTTCCACCAGCGAGCTCCGGATGACTTGCGAGCATTTGTGCGCCGTAGAGGGGCTTGTTCACGCCCTGATGGCAGGTCGCACAGTTGACCTTGGAGATGTCGCCGGTTGGGCCGAGTCGGTTGGGCGGATGGATGGGCGCGAGACCCGCAATGTATTCGTTGTTGACCTCCCGAACCATTCGAATGCCATACCAGGCCGTGACCCGCTGGGGCGGGCTCTGCGACCAATCGTGCATGGCACGCGTATTGTGGCAATAGGTGCAATTCACCCCAAGGCCATCAGACATGTGCATCATGAGGGCATATGTCCACTCGGTCTGCTTGATGGACTGGCGATTCCCGGTTGGCAGGGCCGTGGTGCCCGCCATGCGAATCTCTTTATCCTGAAGCAAGAAGGATGTGTACGGGTCGTAGGGAAGGGATGAGTTCGCAGTTGCCTCCACCCCCGCCCGATTCTGACCGGCATCATCTCCAAGCAGACGTCCTGCAATCTTGGCATCGGGCTCGGTGAACCAACGTTGGGTGGGCAGGTTCTGGCCGCGATGGCAGGTGTAGCAGGTCACACCCGTGTTGCCCACGTGAGACTGCCACTTGCCGTTGATGGTCTGCGTCATCTGGGTCATGCGACGCGCGACAATCTTCGTGTAGAGGCCGTCTTCTGCGAAGTTCGCAACATTGTGGCAGTAGGCGCAGCCCTGCTCCGGAGAGACCCAGGCGGTCATGGCCACCATGAGGCGGTTGAACTCATTGACCGTTAGGTTGCCAAGGACCTGGACATTCTTATAGACATCCTTTGCCAATGGCCCACCAGGCTCGGCAGGCGGCAGGGCAGTGGGCGCCTGATTGAGTGAGACGAGCTTGGCCTCGGTTCGCGGATTGACGACCTGCTCCATCCCGGTGCCGCGATAACCGATCTGATCAGCATCGACCGGTGGACGCTCACATCCGGTGAGCAGGAGCGAGACGCCAATTCCAGCCAGTGCCGCACGTGCTACTTTTGAAGAGAACATAAGAGGCTCCTTTATTGGGCAGGGGCGAGGGTGGACATGGCTGCAGATGGTGCCACAGCTGGAAGGGCAAGTGGGTCTAGGACTGGTCCCCAGATGGCGGGGTAGGCTGGCGCCACATGATGCTTGACGGCCCAGAGGTACCAGTTGTCTACAACCGTGCCGGTGAGCAGGATGCCGATGCCACCCGTGACACAGGTTAGC
>JAGYKN010000078.1 GCA_018401615.1 Burkholderiaceae bacterium | reverse complement strand
GGACCGCTCCATTGACGGCCCCCAGGCCTTCCTGCGCACCAACGTGGAGGGCACCTTCTCGCTGCTTCAAGCAACGCTCGCCCACTGGCGAAGCCTCTCGCCCAGTGACCAGGCAGCCTTTCGTTTTCTGCATGTCTCCACCGATGAGGTCTACGGCTCGCTGTCCCCCACAGACCCCGCCTTCACCGAGACCACCCCCTACGCCCCGAACAGCCCCTACTCGGCCAGCAAGGCCGCAAGCGATCACCTGGTGCGCGCCTGGCACCACACCTACGGCCTGCCAGTGCTCACCACCAACTGCTCAAACAACTACGGTCCACTGCAGTTTCCCGAAAAACTCATTGCCCTGGTCATCACGCGGGCGCTGAGCAATCAGCCACTGCCCATCTATGGCGATGGCATGAATGTGCGGGATTGGCTCTACGTGGGCGACCACTGCGCGGCCATTCGACGGGTGCTTGCTGCGGGCACCCCCGGGGAGGTCTACAACATTGGTGGTTGGAACGAGCGAACGAACCTGGAGATTGTCAAAACCATCTGTGCAGTGCTCGATGAGATGAGTCCGGCCACGGCCCAGGCTGCAGGCGGCGGGCATGAGCGCCTGATTCAGTTTGTGAAGGACCGCCCCGGGCACGACCGCCGCTACGCCATTGACGCCACCAAAATCCACCGTGAACTGGGCTGGAAGCCCGTTGAGACCTTCGAGACGGGCATTCGAAAGACCGTGGCCTGGTGCCTTGCGAATGCCCAGTGGATAAAGGATGTTCAGAGCGGCAATTATCGGGAATGGATGACAAAGCAATACGGGGCAACAGCGTGATTGGGGCCAAGTCACCCCGCGTGGGCATCATCCTCGCCGGCGGTTCAGGCACACGCCTGCACCCGGCCACGCTGGCCGTGAGCAAGCAGTTGCTGCCGGTCTACGACAAGCCCATGGTCTTTTACCCGCTCACAACCCTCATGCTCGCGGGCATTCGGGAGTTCCTTCTCATTTCCACCCCGCAAGACACGCCGCGCTTTGAGCAGTTGCTCGGCGATGG
>JAGYKN010000077.1 GCA_018401615.1 Burkholderiaceae bacterium | reverse complement strand
GGTCGCAGCCTCAGATTCCAAAGACGCGTCGCTCGAGGCCCTCATGGATGAAGGCTTAGAGGATCTCGAGGGCTGGGCCCCATGATGCGAGGAAATCTCGTGACAGTCGCCACGCAGGGAGATTTTGGAAAGCCGCGGCCGGCGCTTGTCATTCAGTCGGATCAATTCGGTGAAACAGTGAGCCTCACTGTATTGCCTCTAACGAGCGAGCTTGTTGAGGCCCCCCTCCTGAGGGTCTACGTCGAGCCGAACCCCGAGAACGGTTTGAAGAGGCGGTCTCAGGTCATGGTGGACAAACCATACACACTAAAGCGGTCGCGCGTGGGCTCTCGAATCGGCCAAGTTGATGCCACCAAGCTTCTCGAGGTTGAGCGCTGCCTCGCCGTCTTCCTCGGGATCGCACGCTAGCTTCGCGTTCCGGGGGTCAAGCCGACGGCACGCCTCGAGTCCGTCTGCCATCGTGCCAAAATCGGGGCATGCCCGCTCACTTCATTCACCTGCGCCTGCACTCGGAGTACTCGATTGTGGACGGCATCTGCCGCTTGGACGATGCGGTGGCGGCTGCGGCGGCAGATGGCCAGCAGGCACTTGGCCTCACAGACCTGGGCAACACCTTTGGCTTTATCAAGTTCTATGGCGCCGCCCGAGCCAAGGGTGTGAAGCCCCTGCTGGGCGCAGACCTCTATGTCACCAACCCAATGGATCGAGAGGCACCGCATCGGGTGTTGTTGTTGGCGCAAAACGATCAGGGCTACAAGAACCTGTGCACCCTGATCAGCCGGGCCTGGCTCACGAATTCTCACAAAGACCGGGGCGAGATCAAGTTTGAATGGTTTTCGGAGCCCGCCCCGCCCGTCGGCGCTTCCACCCCAGCCACCCCCCTTCACCACGGCCTCATCTGCCTCTCGGGTGGCCCGACTGGGGAAGTCGGCCAGGCGCTCCTGCGTGGTGGTGAGCAGGCGCTTGCTTTGGCTCAGGAAGCCGCCCAGCGGCACCACGCTGTGTTCGCAGACCGTTTCTACCTCGAGGTGCAGCGCGCTGGCACCCCGGAGGA
>JAGYKN010000076.1 GCA_018401615.1 Burkholderiaceae bacterium | reverse complement strand
AATAGAAGCATCCAGATGGTGGCAGACCATAAGCATATCGAGATGCTCATCAACCGTATTAACCGTAAAGGGCATGGTTGGATTGGTTGATGATGGCAGGACATTGGGCAAAGAGGCGGCCTTAATAATGTCTGGCGCATGCCCGCCCCCTGCACCTTCAGTGTGAAAGGTGTGAATGGTCCGGCCCTTAAAGGCTGCGATTGTGTCGTCAACAAAACCAGACTCATTTAAGGTGTCTGTGTGAATGGCAACCTGAACATCCAGTTCTTCGGCAACGGTCAGGCAGTTGTCAATTGCCGCTGGCGTGGTGCCCCAGTCTTCGTGCAGCTTTAAGCCAATCGCTCCGGCGCGCACCTGCTCTCGAAGCGGTTCAGGCAGACTTGCATTGCCCTTTCCCAGAAAACCAATGTTCATTGGAAAGCTATCGACTGCAGCAAGCATGCTATGAATATGCCAGGGTCCGGGCGTGCAGGTGGTCGCATAGGTTCCCGTTGCAGGCCCTGTCCCCCCACCAAGCATGGTCGTAATGCCACTTGAAATGGCTTCATCAATTTGCTGCGGACAGATAAAGTGAATGTGGGAGTCGATTCCGCCAGCAGTTACGATCATGCCTTCGCCCGCGATAATTTCAGTACCCGGACCAATAACAATAGTTACCGCGGGTTGGATATCAGGATTACCCGCCTTTCCAATTCCAGCAATTCGTCCGTTTTTAATGCCAATGTCGGCTTTGACAATGCCCCAATGGTCGATGATGAGCGCATTGGTAATTACCGTGTCAGCCACATCAGCGCTGCAGCGCTGGCTCTGACCCATACCGTCACGAATGACCTTGCCTCCACCAAATTTCACCTCCTCACCGTAGACAGTGAAGTCTTTTTCCACTTCAACCAAGAGGTTCGTGTCGGCAAGGCGAACGCGATCGCCCACGGTGGGGCCGAACATTTCGGCATAGGCTTTTCTTGAAATACGCGTCATCACAGATCCCCCATAACACGACCTTGGAAGCCAAAGACTCGACGATCGCCAGCCAAGGCCACAAGCGTTACGGTGCGTTGT
>JAGYKN010000075.1 GCA_018401615.1 Burkholderiaceae bacterium | reverse complement strand
TCTGTTGTTGTAAGTACAGAAGAAGCTACAGTAACAACGCCGGTACTGTCTGCAATCGTAGCTGCTGCAGTACCATCTTTAGCTTTGATATTAGTAACTTCAATATTAGTTGTGTCAACAGTAGTAGCATTAGCAGTTGTAATGTTTCCTGTTGTAGCAGTTACAGTAGTAAAGGTACCCGCAGCAGCAGTACCGCCACCAATAACAGCGTTATCAATGGTTCCCCCGTTAATATCTGCTGTGTCAGCTACAAGGCTATCAATATTAGCAGTCCCATCAACATACAAGTCTTTCCACTCAGAGCCAGGGGCACCAAGATCGTGTGTATTATCAGCAGAGGGGATAAGATTAGAAGCTACGTCTGCAGTAAAGGTAACTGTGTCAGTAGCGGCATCACCGAGTGTGGTATTGCCATTAACGGCAAGAGTAGTGAATGTGCCAGCAGCAGGAGTGCTGCCACCAATAATTGCATTGTCAATAGTACCGCCGTTAATATCAGCAGTATCGGCAACTAAGCTGTCAATGTTTGCTGTACCGTCAAGGTACAAATCTTTAAATTCAAATGTTGGGCTTCCTAAGTCAACAGTGTTATCTGTCTTAGGTGTTACATTGTTAGCTGAAATGTTAACATCTTGGGAAGGACCAAGCGTAGTAATAGGGGCACCTTCTTCAGAAGTGCCATCGTGTGTGTGACCTGTTGACGCATCAAATGCTGCCTGTAAAGCGTCAAATTCTCCGTCAAGATCCGCAGCATTAATAATGTTACCGTCTGCGATATTATTGACAGTGTCGTTTCTAACGTACCCAGTACCCATTAATATGTCCTATCGTCTATCAAATGTAGCAAACTCAAGGGTTGCTGCGTCCAAGCTGTAAGGAGGTACAGTGTTGTTCGAGACAAACTGTAAAGACACAGTAAAGCCAGATCCTACCACTTGTGTTTCAAACAATGTTTTAAGTTTATCGCCATATACGGATTGACCATACTTAGCTGTTGGATTACCATAAAAATTAACAGATCCTACAGATGTATTCGATAACGTAATTGGTCCAGGCTGTATTGTGTTTACTGTGTCAAAATCTAATTTTAAACTAACTTGTGTTTCTACACTA
>JAGYKN010000074.1 GCA_018401615.1 Burkholderiaceae bacterium | reverse complement strand
CATCCAGCCGAGCGCCAGAGGCCACCACCACCGCATTCGCAGAGTTGATTCGAGGGTCTTGGCCCTGCCATCCCCCACCCACCAGCACCTCGCCCCCACCTGCGGATCCGCTCGCCTCCAGCCTCGCGGCAGCACCCACAAAGACCTTGTCCCCGGTGATCAAAATCTCGCCACCGCGTGCGCTGGCCTCTGCGCCACGCGCATCCAATTGACCTTCCACGGCCACCACGCCACGCTCGCCACCCTGCAGAAGAATGCGGCCGTTCTGGTTCACCAAGCTCTGCGCAGTGGCCTGGCCAGACTGCTGGATCACACTCTCAAGAATGGCATTGGCACTTCGAGCCGAGAGCACCACCACGCCGCCATCGGCCCGTATGACATGACGGTTCGACACCAGTGCATTCATCACGGCCGTGTTCACCACCACCGAGAGCCGGCGTGAGCCCGCAAACTGCAGGGTCACCGCCTCACCTGCAGCCATGGCCACGGTGCCCTCACGGGCCAGGACGACACCGTCATTGCTCACCTCGGGCGCCAGCAGCGCAATGTATCCGCCAAGTTCAGCCTGCAGGCGGCCCGCATTTTCCACGCGCGCGCCGGGCATTCCGCCCGTGAAGTGCCAGCGGCCAGCAAGAAAATCATCATTGCTCAGGTTGTGAACGGTCACCACCAGTCCACCCACATCGACCTGGGCCGTGGCCCCAAAGACCACACCCTGCGGGTTGCTAAAGATCAGTTGGCCGTTGGCCTGTATGCGTCCCATGATCTGACTCGGGTTGGCATCCAGAATGCGATTGAAGGTGGTCGACTGAGCGCTCGGGGCGATGAACTGCACCGACTGGTCCTGGCCCACATTGAAGGCATCCCAGTTCACGATGGCCTGATTGGTGGACTGACGAACGACCATGGCGCCGTTTGCCGACTCGATGCTGGCCTGTCCCGAGACCACCTGACCCCCAGAAGGCAACACCGGCTGAGCCCATACAGCTCCAACGGTTGTCCAAACACCCACCCCCAACAACGCCTGGAGCAGGAAGCGGGCAATCGTTTGGGTCGTGGGCGGGTCAGTGCGCATGTCGCGTCTCAGCATCGGTCTTAGAACCGCAGGTTCGCATCTAAACG
>JAGYKN010000073.1 GCA_018401615.1 Burkholderiaceae bacterium | reverse complement strand
TTCGTTGAAATGTTTGTGGGTGTTGGAGCGGCTCGGGTTCGCGACATGTTTGAGAATGCCAAAAAGCATGCGCCCTGCATTATCTTTATCGATGAAATCGATGCCGTAGGCCGGCAGCGAGGCGCAGGCCTGGGCGGTGGTAACGACGAGCGCGAGCAGACCCTTAACCAAATGTTGGTCGAGATGGATGGCTTTGAGACCAACCAGGGCATTATTGTTATTGCCGCAACCAACCGACCCGACGTGCTCGACCCCGCGCTTCTGCGACCCGGTCGTTTCGACCGCCAGGTGGTTGTACCCCTACCTGACATTCGTGGTCGTGAGCAAATTCTTAGCGTCCACATGCGCAAGGTTCCTATGGCGCCCGATGTCAAGGCCGATATTCTGGCCCGCGGTACACCGGGCATGTCCGGAGCCGATCTTGCCAACCTTGTGAACGAGGCGGCTTTGTTTGCAGCACGTCGCAACGGCCGGCTTGTTGAAATGGACGACTTTGAGAAGGCCAAAGACAAAATTCTCATGGGTGCCGAGCGTCGCTCAGTGGTTATGCCCGAAGAAGAGCGCAAGAACACGGCCTATCACGAGTCGGGTCACGCCCTTGTGGCCCGTCTTATGCCCAAGACCGACCCTGTGCACAAGGTCACCATCATTCCACGCGGCAGAGCACTGGGCGTCACCATGCAGTTGCCCGACGGCGATCGCTACAGCATGGACAAAGACCGAATGCTTAGCACCATTGCTGTTTTGTTCGGCGGCCGAATTGCTGAAGAGGTCTTCATGGACCAAATGACGACCGGCGCCTCCAACGACTTCGAGCGAGCCACAGCCATGGCCCGTGACATGGTCACGCGCTACGGCATGAGCGAGGCGCTTGGCCCAATGGTCTATGCCGAGAACGAGGGCGAGGTCTTCCTGGGTCGCTCCATTACCAAGACCACCCATGTCTCAGAGTCCACCATGCAAAAGGTTGATGCCGAAATTCGGCGCATCATCGATCAGCAGTACGCCGTGGCTCGAAAGCTCATTGAGGACAACCAAGAGAAAATGCATGCCCTAGCCAAGGCGCTGCTCGAATGGGAAACCATCGATGCCGACCAAATCGAGGACATCATGCAGGGTCGTTCACCACGCCCTCCCAAGCAGT
>JAGYKN010000072.1 GCA_018401615.1 Burkholderiaceae bacterium | reverse complement strand
ACCCAAGAGCCGAAGGGAATCGAGTTTGTATTTTGTTGGATGGCACTGGGGGCTGGCCTCGCACGCCTTAATAAGTGAACGAATGGCGGTTGGCGCCGTGTAGAAGATGGAGACCTTGTGGTCTTGAATCATCTTCCAGAACCGCCCGACATCGGGGTAGGTTGGGATGCCCTCGAAGACCACCTGGGTTGCACCCGTGGCCAAGGGGCCATAGGCAATGTAGGTGTGACCCGTTACCCAGCCAATGTCGGCTGTGCACCAGAAAATATCGTCTGGGCGAATGTCAAAGGTAAATTGCATGGTAAGAATGGCATGCAGCAGGTAGCCCGCCGTGGAGTGCTGAACGCCCTTGGGCTTGCCGGTTGAACCAGATGTGTAAAGAATGAACAAGGGGTGCTCAGACTCAACCCACTCGGGCTCGCACAATGCAGCCTGCCCCTTCACGAGCTCGGCCATGGTTATGTCACGGCCTGCCGTCATGGGCACTGAGGCCCCCGTGCGCTGATAGACAATGACATGGCGCACGGCCTCGCAGCCGCCCATGCTAAAGGCCTCGTCCACCGCGGGCTTCAAGGCCATGGACTTACCTCCGCGGCACTGCTCATCGGCGGTAATAATTAAACTTGCGCCCGCATCAACAACGCGCTCCTGAAGACTCTTTGCCGAGAAACCACCAAAAACCACCGAATGAATAACGCCAAGACGGGCGCAGGCCTGCATGGCAGCAATGCCCTCAACCGACATGGGCATGTAGATAAGCGCCCTGTCGCCTTTCTTGTAGCCCAGCGACTTAATACCGTTGGCCAGCTGACAGACCTGGTCGTGCAGGGCTTGGTAGCTAATGTGGGTAACCTTGCCATCATCGGCCTCAAAGATCACCGCTGTTTTATTGGCGTTGCCGTTTTGCAGGTTCCGATCAAGGCAGTTGTAAGAGGCATTAAGCAACCCGTCGTCAAACCATTTGTAAAACGGCGCCTGCGACTCATCAAGTGCACGAGTAAAGGGCTTGTGCCAGAGCAGCTCTGACTGAGCAAACCTGGCCCAGTAGCCTGCGTAGTCTTTGTCGGCCTCTGCGCAGAGATTGTTGTAGACCTGCATACTTGGGATGCGTGCTTTTGCCGCAAAATCGGCGGGGGGGTTAAAAATGCGGTGC
>JAGYKN010000071.1 GCA_018401615.1 Burkholderiaceae bacterium | reverse complement strand
TTGGCGTCGTAGCCCATGAGCGCCAAGACCGCTGCCTGCACCAGATCGGCGCGGACGTATTCGGTAAACAGGCTGGCCTCGTTTGCGTCAGGTTGAACGTGCCATTTATCTAAAGCACATTGATCGGGGATGTGGTCGGTCTGTATCCATATCCGCTCAGGCGCTTCGTGTGTGGTGTCAGTCATGGGGTGTCTCCTCGATTGCCGCGAGGGCAATGTCGATCTGATCTGCCCAAATCATTAGCGGTTCGTTGCGCCCTGTCTTGATTGCACCCCGCACACCGCCAAGCACATACACCGCCCTCGCCAACTTCTCCTTGGTCGCAACAAGTTGCTCGGCCAGCACGCCACGCTCTGCTTCCAGCACCTCTACAATTTTCCTGTGATCTTCGTAGGTCACCAAGTCCCCATCATCAGCTTCAAACGGCCAATCTTGGGGCCACGCATCGTAGCGTTGAATGCTAGTCATCGGTCTTCTCCTCGATTGCTGCGAGGGTGGCCGCAACGATTGCTGCGTCTCGCGCCGTGAGGTTTTCTAGGCCATTCAAGCACCGCACCAGCGCGTCACGCTCTGCCTCTGCCGTTTTTGCCCGCTGATAGTTTGATTGCGACACGTCGGCCCATTCAGCGCAGGCCTTTTCCAATTCTACGATGATTTTGGTTACATCGTCTGAGATAAGGTTATCTAACGACAACTCATGGCCCCAACCGCAGTGAACGTAATGACCAACGGCGCAGATACCATTGTGCGTCAACTCTGCTTCAACCAGAGACCCGCAGTCTTCACAAATTGCTTTCGGCATTACTGCCTCCTTTCAGTTCTGCGAGGGTGGATCAATGTGGGTTTGTCGGTTCCGAGTTCAGTTGATGACATGGTGGTTACCTCTCGGGGTTAAGATATTTCAGAAGAGCTTCTTTGGCGTCACGCACCTTATCAGGCGGCGCTTTGAAATCGCTGTGGAGGGTGTTGCAAAGCAACCCTGCATCGACCAACGGACCCATAAACTCAGCGGCCTCGGGCCATGTGTCGAAAGATGTGGCGCCTACGTGCTCTTGGTGCAGATTGCCGGCCCAGACATCGACTTGATATGGCATGGTGGTTACCTCTCGCCGCCCTTTTCCTCGGGCGTCATGTCGCGCCATGGTTTTGGTTTGTCGGTC
>JAGYKN010000070.1 GCA_018401615.1 Burkholderiaceae bacterium | reverse complement strand
GGCTCAGAGCACACTTGTTGGCCTCAGAGCGCCTCGACCAATTTTGGCTCAAACGCGAGGGACTGGGCCTTGCCCATGATCTCGAGCAAGACCATCACCCGATCCTTGGCCACGCAAGACACCAGGCCTTCCAGGCCAGTGAATGGGCCTTGGGTGATTTGAACGGCCGCGCCCTTTTTTAGACGGTTCACATGGGCAGCCAGGCCGCCGGGGGCGTCTCGACGGCCATCAATGAAGTCCAGTATCTGCTGCAATGCCTCGGCGGAGATCGTGGCGGGCTCCTGACCAAAACGCACCAGGCGAGACACGCCCGTGGTGCTGCGCACGGGTGAAATGGACTGGGTGACCGCGTATGGGGCAAAGAAAATGTAGCCCGGGAACAAAACCTCTGTGTCGGGCAGGCGGGGCGAGGGTTTGATGCGAGGGATTCTGGGCAGGTTCACCACAAAGCGCTGTCGCTCCAGGTTCACAAGCGCAACGTCTTCGAACCGGGGCCTGGTCTGGGCCACATACCAAAAGCTGGGCTCCGAGGTGGGTTCCACGCCGGGTTGCAAATTGGGTTGCCCACTAGGGTCCATACACCACCTCCAATTCGGCATCCGCCAGTTGACTGCGCAGCCGCTCCAAGCCCTGTGGCTCGGGGTTTAAGCGCCAGGCATCGCCCAGGCGAACCTCACAGTGTTGGCCATCCATCTGAACGCTCAAATAGATGGGGCAGCCGGCCAGGGGAGTGGTCTTGGGAGCGGTCTTGGGAATATTCTTGGGGGCGGTCTTCGCGGGACCGGTTGGCGCCCCCGAGGGATCCGCGGGCATGTGCTCAGCGCCTCTGCCAGCACCACCCTGGCCGTGGCCAGCGCTCAAGCCCGCCTGCAGCTGCGCAACGAGCGCCTGCACCTGCGTGGCGCTGCTCGCTGCAATGGAGAGGCGCACGCCCTTGGCGTATCGCGTTCGTGCATCGGCGAGGGTGAGAATCTCCACCGCGCTGCCCCGCAGGCTGCCGGAGTACTCATCGTGTTCCACCTTGGCACTCACAATCAGCGGCTCATCGACCTTGAGCACCGAGCGGCGCGATTCATAGAGTTCGTTGAACACGGTGACCTCCATGCGGCCCGAGCCATCGTCGAGTTCCACCACTCGCATCATGCCGCGGCGGGTCATCTGCGCGCGGCTGTCGACCACCACCCCGGCCAGCCACACGGGCTCGCGGCCGGGCAGGGC
>JAGYKN010000007.1 GCA_018401615.1 Burkholderiaceae bacterium | reverse complement strand
TCGAGTCCAATCAATGAACCAATCGCGTGCGGGGTTTTCCGATGCGCTCAGATCGATTCGATGGGCTCTGGGCGGCAGCCTGAGCCAGGAATCTGCCGCATCAAGTGGGCCCAGCAGATGCCCGGCACCCCAGGCCCAGAGCGTGTCCACGAGAAGTCCATCTTCCGCCGACTGCGCAAGCGCATGCCAGGCCATCTGAACCCGATGCGCGGCATGGCGCCAGGTGCGGGCGTTGTCGCCGCCTGGCTCGAAGTCAGGCAGGTGCTGGCCCACCAGGACATCCGGATGGGCCATGAGGAGCTCAAAGTGGCCCCGCAGCGAGGGCTCGGTGATGCACAGGTACAGCTGGCCGCTGCGTCCCTGCGCCACACGGCCAAGGTGCGCAAGCTCCACCTCCAGGGCCTCGCGTGCCAGAGGTGGCAGGCGGTGCTCCGGTGTTGGGAATCGAAGGCCCACCTGTTGCGGCGTGATCGCAAGGGCCGCAGGAACCAAGACCAGCCATGTCTCGTGGGGCTCAGGTTCGAGGGCATCGCCTGCTGCCAGCAGGCATGCCCAGGGGAAGGCCTCTGGGGGCCGCTTCAATTGAGCCGAGCAATGCCTGGCCCACCAGGCCATGTGGCCGGGAAGTGCCATCGCAGGCGGAATCCATGGGTCCTCAAGATCAAGCCGGCGGCTTGCCAGCAACCAGTCAAGCGCATTGGCCTGGGATGCAGACAGTGCAAGCGCAGGGTCGTGTGCATTGGCCCGCGCCCAGCGCTCAAGGCTCTGGGCCTCGCTTCGCGTCACCAGGCCACCATCAACAAGCAGGGGAACAGTCATAGGGGGAGTATGGCAAACTCGTTCGATGCGCTTTGAACTGCACGTCGGTCTTCGCTACACCCGGGCCGGGCGCTCAACACGGTTCGTTAATTTCATCTCCTTTATGGCCACGGCAGGCATCGGCCTGGGGGTGGCTGCGCTCATCATGGTCTTGTCGGTCATGAATGGCTTTCAAAAGGAAGTCAGAGACCGCATGCTCGGCGTCCTTGCTCATGTCGAGGTGCTCGCGATGGCCGCCGACGAGGAGGCGCTCCTGACAGCGGGCCAGTTGCTGGCGGCCCACCCAGGTGTCTTGGCCACCGCACCCTTTGCAATGGGTCAGGCCATGACCGTTCGGGGCGACCAGATGAAGGGCCTCATGATCCGTGGCATTGATCCGGCCCAGGAGGCCGGTGTGACCCCAGCCCTTGCAGCGCTTGATGCCGGCTCTCTCGATGGCTTGAGTCTCAAACGGTTTGGAGTGGTGGTGGGCCGAGAGCTTGCCATTGGCATGGGACTCTCCATCGGTGATGGACTCAGCCTGGTGACGGCAGACACGGCCGCTGGTCCAGTCGGCATCCTACCGCGCATGAAGACCTTTGAGGTGGTGGGCATCTTTGCATCGGGTCACCATGACTACGACAGCGGCCTTGTCTTTGTTCATCAGCGTGATGCCCTGGCGTTCTTTCGCGGCCAGGCCCTTGTGGGACTGCGTGCAAGGCTTGCCGACATGCAAGAAGCCCCCAATGTGAGCAGCGTGATTGGCACCCAGTTGCCGCCGGGTCTGGTTGCCCGAGACTGGACGCAGGAGAATCGAAACTGGTTTGCGGCCGTGCAGCTTGAAAAGCGCATGATGTTTATCATCCTCACGCTCATCATTGCAGTGGCGGCCTTTAACTTGGTCTCAATGTTGGTGATGACAGTGATGGACAAGCGAGGAGACATCGCCATCCTGCGAACCCTCGGTGCCCAGCGCGGCTCGATCCTGCTCATTTTTGTTGTTCAGGGCGCAAGCCTTGGCGTGCTTGGGGTGTTGCTGGGATTGGTCCTTGGCGTGACGGGTGCGCTCAACATTGGCGAGTGGGTGGCTGGCTTGGAATCCCTCTTTGGCTTTCAGGTCTTGCCAAAAGGAATCTACCTCATCAACCAATTGCCCAGCGACCTGCGGCTCAACGATGTCATCCAGGTGGGGCTCGTCTCTCTGATGCTCTCGCTATTGGCCACCCTCTACCCGAGTTGGCGCGCGGCCAACACCGACCCGGCCGAGGCCCTGCGCCATGACTAGCCCGGTGGTGCTCCAGGCCATCGGCCTGACCAAACGATTCAGAGACGGGCCACGTGAGGTCTGTCCCTTTCGAGACCTCAATCTGTCGGTCTCCACCGGCGAGACACTCGCAATTGTTGGGCCCTCGGGCGTTGGCAAGAGCACCCTGTTGCAGTTGCTTGGGGGTCTCGACAGGCCCACCTCGGGTGAGGTGCAGTTTCAGGGTGCGGCCTTCTCAACGATGACGGACACCCAACGCACCGAATTGCGCAACGATGCCATTGGATTTGTGTATCAGTTTCATCACCTGCTCGGTGAGTTCTCTGCCCTTGACAATGTGGCCATGCCGCTCTGGATTCGCCGCATGCCTCGGTCCATCGCCAGGCAGCAGGCTCAGGCCATTCTGGCCCGGGTGGGCCTTGCTGATCGACTGGAGCACCGTCCAGCGCAACTCTCGGGCGGCGAGCGTCAGCGCGTGGCAATCGCCCGTGCCCTGGTCACCAAGCCGGCTGTTGTGCTCGCAGATGAGCCCACGGGAAATCTTGATCGAGAGGCGGCGGGTCGTGTCTTCGATCTGCTCATGGAGGGCGTTCGCAATCAGTCGTCTGCGCTGGTGGTTGTGACCCATGACCCTGCACTGGCCGCCCGCTGTGATCGTCGATACGAGATGTCAAGGCCGGACTAACAAAACAGCGCGCATCGACCCACACAACAAGCCTCGTCGTTCAACCATCTAGACGACAGATACCGGCCCAGCTGACCTCGAGAATCGACCTCTCGATGGCCGCCCCCACTGATTCTCAATGGTGCCCGCAACGCGCCCACGACCTACCCCTTATTTATAAGCTGGCCCTGGCCAGCCTGATTGGCCTGGCCATCCTCTTGCAGCAGCAAGAGCTCCCCGATTGGGCGCTCTTGGTGGGCACTGGTGCAGCTGCTGCCATTCTTGCATCTGGGTTGGTGCTCTGCCAATGGCATCTTCGCGTGAGGCTGGTGCACCAGGTCCTGCTGCTACTGGCCATCTCATGCCTGGCTGCTGGCTGGGGCGCTTGGCGTTCGCAGCTCATCCTTCAGGATGGCCTCGCACCCCATGAGGATGGACAGGTGGTTGCGCTGCATATTGAGGTTGAAGACCTCCCACAATTTCATGATGGGGTCCGTCCGGCCTGGCGTTTTCAGGCGCGAGACCTCAGCCGCAACGCCGGCCTCATGGTCTCTTGGCCAGTCGCACCCAATCGGCCAGCGCCTGCGTTGGCGCCGGGTCAGCAGTGGCAGGTTCATGCGCGGGTTCGACATCCGGTTGGAACCCGCAACTGGTTTGGCTTCGATCTCGAGACATGGCTTTTCCAAAAGCGCATTCAAGTCACGGCCCAGATCCGAGAGGTGCCGGGTCACCCCGCCATTCTGACTGGCGTCTCGGGTCGCCCAGCAGCGCGAATCGATCGGGCACGCGATGAGATTCGTCGAGCCATCAAGGCGGCGGTTCCCGATGCACGACACGCGGGTGTGCTCTCTGGTCTGGTGGTGGGGGAGCAGCAGGCGATCTCGGCAGATGACTGGAATATTTTTGCCATCACCGGTGTGTCTCACCTCATGAGCATCTCTGGCATGCATGTGACGATGTTTGCCTGGCTGGCCAGGGGACTGGTGGGCTTTGTGTGGGGGGTCTTGAGCAGGCCCCCACTCAAGCTGGCGCTGCACATTCCCACACCTGTGGCCGCCGCAGTGGCAGCAAGCCTTGCGGCGTTTGCTTATGCACTTCTTGCAGGCTTTAACCTGCCCGCCCAGCGAACGGCATGGATGGTCACGGTCGCAGCCGCCGCCACCCTCAGCGGCCTACAGGCTCAGCCTTGGGCCATTCTGAGCATCACCCTGCTGGCCATCCTCATCCTTGATCCCCTTGCCCTGCTGGCCCCAGGCTTTTGGTTGTCCTTCTTTGCGGTTGCTGTGCTCTTTGGTGTACCAGCACATGCAAAGGGATGGACTGGTGCTGTGCGTGCCCAGATGGCCATCACCTTTGGCATCGCACCGCTGACCATCGTCTTTTTTCAGCAGGTCTCCGTCATCGGGCCACTCGCCAACGCATTGGCCATTCCCCTGGTGACGTTTGTCATCACGCCATTGGCCATGCTCGGCGCAACACTGGCCTTCTGGGGAATCAGTTGGCCGCTGGAGGTGGGGGAGATGGTCTTTGGCTGGCTCTTTGACCAGTTGGTTTGGATGTCGGCCTTGGAGTGGGCGAGCCATCGCTGGCATGCGCCTGCCGCATGGGCCTCGATCATGTCGGTTCTTGGCGCTGGCGTGGCACTTCAGTCCTCGCTGCCGAGCTGGCGACACCTTGGCTGGCTTGGGCTGCTGGCCTTATGGTGGCCCACCGCAGGCCCAATTCCGCCGGGCGCCATGCGGGCACATTTCTTTGACGTGGGGCAGGGCAGCGCTGTCTTGGTTCAGACGCGAGATCACGCCTTGCTGGTCGATACCGGTCCCCCAATGGGAGCTGCCACGGCAGCCGAGCGCATCTTGATTCCCCAGCTCGCAGGCCTTGGCATCAGAAGGCTCGATGGCGTGGTGATCAGCCACGCCGACAATGATCACAGCTCCGGGCTGGCGGCGATCTGGCAGGCCATGCGACCGGGCTTCTTGCTCACCAGCATGGAGGGTCGAGAGGAGCAGCCCAGCCTGCGCTGCGAGACGGGGCAGTCATGGGAGTGGGATGGTGTCTGGTTTCGGATGGTCTTTCCATTTCCAGACGACCCACCCGCACCACATCAGCGGGGTCGAAACGAAGACTCCTGTGTCCTTGAAGTCATCGATGTCATGGGCAACCGACTCTTGCTCACCGGTGACATCTCAACAGAGCAGGAACGGGCCATTCTGGAGCGCACGCCCTGGGCTGGGCGGGGTCCCACGGTTCTGCTCATGCCCCACCACGGCAGCAAGTCTTCCTCGTCTGAGGCGTTCCTGTCTGGCATTGGCCCCACCCTGTCGGTGGCGCAGTCGTCTTACAAGGGGCGCTTTGCGCATCCAGCGCCAGAGGTCCTCGCGCGACACGCACGCCTTGGCATCGCTGTGGCCCGAACGGATCTCATGGGGGGCCTACAAATAGACTGGGACGTGGCGGGCCAGAAAAGGCAGGGGGATCAGGGATCCGCGTGGACCCTCAGAAGTGCCGCAGACGAGACGCGTCGCTACTGGCATCGGCAGCGTGGCTCACTGCGCAACCCACCCGCCATCAATGTTCCAGGCCACCCCGCGCACCTGATCGGCAGCAGGGCCACAGAGGAATAGGGCCAGGCCCGCCAGCTGCTCTGGGGTCACGAACTCTCCAGATGGCTGCTTCTCGAGGAGCAGTCGCGACTTGGCCACCTCAACCGAGACCCCCTCTTGGGCTGCCCTGGCCTCGACCTGCTGCTGCACCAGGGGCGTGAGCACCCATCCCGGGCAGATGGCATTGCAGGTGATGGGGGACTGGGCTGTCTCGAGGGCGACCACCTTTGTTAGGCCAATCAGCCCATGCTTGGCAGCGACATAGGCCGCCTTGTGCGCAGACGCCACCAGTCCATGGGCAGATGCCAGGTTAATGATCCTGCCAAAGCCCCGGGCCCGCATGCCCGGCAGGGCAGCCTTGATGGTGTGAAAAGGGGCACTCAGATTGATGGCCATCACGGCATCCCACCTGTCAGTGGGAAAGGTCTCCAGAGGCGCCACATGCTGGATGCCAGCATTGTTGATCAAGACATCAATGCGCCCGAGGGTCTGCTCCGTGTGGGCGATGAGCTCGGCGATTTCAAGTGGCTTTGACATGTCTGCGCCGTGATAGTGCACCGGCGCGTTGCTTTGGCTGCAAAGCGATGCCACCAATGCCTCGACTCTCTCTGGCGCAGCAATGCCATTGATCATCAGGGTGGCCCCTTCGGCAGCGAACGCCTCTGCCATGCCAAGACCAATCCCACTGGTGGAGCCCGTGATGAGGACCACCCGGCCCCTGAGCAGGTCATTTGCGTTCAAATTCTTCATCCGAAGATGATAGTCTGCCTGCGCAATGAGTCTAAAAGCAGCCACTCATCAACAGCACGTCATCGACTGCAGGAGCCCATCCGGGGCGCACCGGATGGTGGTGCATGAGTGGGGTGAGCCAGACAACGATCAGGTGCTGGTCTGCGTGCATGGTCTGACCCGAGTGGGCCAAGACTTTCAAGCACTGGCCCAGCGCTTCTCTGCAACACACCGGGTGCTCGCCCCGGATGTTGTTGGCCGAGGCGCCTCTGATTGGCTTGTCGATCCGCAACACTACGTGGTTGCCCAATACGCGCAGGACATGCAGGAGATGGCCGCGCAACTCAACCTGCCCCCGGTGCATTGGGTGGGCACCTCGATGGGGGGGCTTGTGGCCATGATGTTGGCTGGTCATCCAGAGCGCTCGCAACTCTTTCCGGCCATCGAGCTTCGCTCTCTCGTTCTAAACGACGTTGGTGCGGTGGTCAGCGGTGCGGCGCTTGGCCGCATTGGCCGTTATCTTGGAGCAGACCCTTATTTCCAGAGCGTCGACGAGGCCGAGTCGCTGGTTCGCAAGATATTTTCCGGCTTCGGGGAGCACTCAGATGCGCAGTGGCAATACCTGACACAGGTGGTCCTGCATCCCGATGGCGAGGGCTTTCGGTTTCACTATGATCCAGCCCTCTCAGAGCCCTTTAGAGCAGCCTTCTCCATGGTCGAGGGCGAGAACCCGCCAGACATGGACCTCTGGTCGCTTTACGACAACGTCGCCTTGCCAACGCTGTTGATGAGGGGAGGTGACAGCGACATCCTGACGGAGGATGTCGCCCTGGCCATGACCCAACGCGGTCCTCGCGCCCGCCTCCTCACGGTTCCCGGGGTTGGCCATGCGCCATCGCTTGTGCGAGCCGGTGAGATCGAATCGATCTTGGAGTGGGTAACCGACCTTCAGGTGGACACATGACGGGCCCCGGCTCGGCCCACCCCAGCATCGGCGGGGGCCACACCAGCTTGGCTTAGCGCCACCCCGTTTTATCAACAAGCTGCTGGGCCAATCGACTCTGGCTTGCAAACCTCTCCACCGGCATGGGGTCACCCTTAAAGGGTCCCAGCTGCTTGAGGGCGGTGTTTTCAAAGGGCACGTTGGCCAGCACTGGCCACTCATTGTTTGCACTGGCAAACTGACCTTGAATCTCTTGGCTTGCAAGAAATTCCAAGAAGGCTCGGGCGTTGGCGGCGTTTGGCGCGTGCCTTGCGATGCCACCGCCTGAGATGTTCACATGGGCGCCGTCACCCTTTTGGTCCGGCCAGACAAGGGTTGTCTTGGCAACAGTGGCCTTGTCCTCGGGCCGGTCGCTGCGCATGAGCCTGGCGTGGTAATAACTGTTGGTGATGGCAACACCGCATTCACCTGAGGCGACAGCCCGAATCTGATCGGTGTCGCCACCCTTTGAGGGCCTTGCGAGGTTTGCCATCACGCCGCGCATCCAGGCCTCGGCCTTGGCTGGACCATGCTTGGCAATCTGAGCACCAATGAGAGAGAGCATGTAGGGGTGCGAGGCTGTTCTCGAGCAGACCTGGCCCTTGAGTGCGGGATCAGACAGGGCCGCGTAGCTCGAGACCTGTTCTGGCTTGATCCTTTTTGGGTCGATGACCATCACGCGGGCTCGAGTGGTCAGGCCCACCCACAGGTCGGATCCGCGGCGGTCGGCTGGAATGGCCTTGGCCAGCAGCGGCGATTGCAGCGGTTGAAAGAGTCCTTCTTGCTCGGCGCGCCAGAGTCGGGTTGCGTCGGCCAGGAGAATCACATCGGCCGGGCTGGCAGCGCCCTCGCTGCGAATGCGCTCGAGCAGCGGCTCATCACCAGCGCTTGCCAGGTTGATCTTGATGCCAGTCTTGGCCGTGAACTGGACGTAGAGCGCGTCGTCGCTGCTGTAGTGTCTGGCGGTGTAGAGGTTGAGCGTCTTTGAGGCGGCCTGCGCCTGAGAGCCAAGGCCCGCAGAGAGCATGGGCACGATGCCGGCCCCGCCCAGCGCGACGACGGCAGCAAACAGGAGTGGGTGTGTCATGGATGTACGCTTTCGTTGGTTGGTGGTTGCGGGGGCTGCCTGTCACTGCAATCTTAATTTTAATGAGAACTATTATCAATAGCAACTGAGAAGGGGATGTCCATGATTCAAAAACCAGCGCTGACGCAGGAGGATGTTGAAAAGATGGGTGCAGCCGCAGAGGCCGAGGCGGGCAAACATGGCTTTAAGGTGAGCATTGCCATCTGCGATGAGGGCGGGCACCTGCTGTGGTTCAAGCGACTCGATGGCGCACCGCCAATTTCAGCCTACATTGCCCCCCAAAAAGCCCGGACAGCCGCCTTGGGCCGCAGAGAGTCCAAGGCATACGAGGACGTCATCAATGGTGGTCGCACATCCTTCTTATCTGCCCCAGAGCTCCAAGCCATGCTCGAGGGTGGCGTGCCCGTGGTCGTTGAGGGGCACGTCATTGGTGCGGTGGGCGTCTCGAATGTGAAATCCCACGAGGACGCCCAGGTTGCCAAGGCTGGCATTGCCGCACTCGGCGCTTAGGGGTTCAGCTCAGGGCATCGGGCTAGGCTGAACGCCGCATGCCCTCGATGCGCACCTTCCACTCGCGGGGCCCCGTCTCGTGGACGGACACGCCATTGGCATCCACCGCCACGGTCACGGGCATGTCCGAGACCTCGAACTCGTAGATGGCCTCCATGCCAAGGTCTTCAAAGCCAACGACCCTTGCGGATCGAATTGCCTTGCTGACCAGGTAGGCCGCACCCCCGACTGCCATGAGGTAGGCCGATCGATGCGCCTTGATGGCGGAGATGGCCTCGGGCCCCCGCTCTGCCTTGCCCACCATGGCAAGCAGGCCGGTTTTGGAAAGCATCATCTCGGTGAACTTGTCCATCCTGGTGGCCGTGGTGGGGCCAGCAGGCCCGACTGCCTCCTCGCGAACGGGATCAACCGGACCCACGTAGTAGATGACTCGGTTCGAGAAGTCGACCGGAAGGGGCTGCCCTGCGGCAAGCAGCGTCTGAATCCGCCTGTGTGCGGCATCCCTGCCCGTCAGCAGCTTTCCATTCAAGAGGAGGGTCTGGCCTGGTGACCAGGCAGCGACCTGCTCTGGGGTCAGGGTGTCAAGGTCCACTCGCTCAGAGGCCTTGGTGTCCGGCGTCCAATTGACCTTGGGCCATTCATCGAGCGAGGGAGGCTGCAGCAGGGCGGGTCCCGAGCCATCGAGGTGGAAATGGACGTGCCGAGTGGCAGCGCAATTGGGGATGAGGGCCACGGGCAGATTGGCGGCATGGGTGGGGTAGTCCATGATTTTGACGTCGACCACCGTGGTGATGCCCCCGAGGCCCTGGGCCCCGATGCCCAGTGCATTGACCTTCTCGTAGAGCTCGGCCCGAAGCGCCTCGATGGGAGTCTGGGGTCCGCGCTCGAGGAGTTCAGCCATGTCAACGGGTGCCATCAATGACTCCTTGGCCAGCAGCATGGCTTTTTCCGGCGTGCCACCGATCCCAATGCCCAAAATACCTGGCGGACACCAGCCGGCCCCCATGGTGGGGACCGTCTTTAAGATCCACTCCACAACCGAGTCACTCGGATTGAGCATGCCGAGCTTGGCCTTGGCCTCGCTGCCGCCACCTTTTGCCGCGCAGATGACATCGACCTCGTGACCGGCAACGAGCTCTGTGTGGATCACAGCAGGCGTGTTGTCTTTTGTGTTGCGCCGCTCACCCGAGGGATCGGCCAGCACCGAGGCCCGCAGCGGATTATCGGGGTCTCCGTAGGCCAGGCGAACACCTGCATTGACCATCTCGGAGACCGTCATGGTGGCGTCATCCCAGCGCGTGTGCATGCCGATTTTTAGAAAAACAGTGGCAATGCCGGTGTCTTGACAGATGGGCCGACGACCCTCGGCGCTCATGCGACTGTTGGTCAGAATCTGCGCGATGGCGTCTCGCGCAGCCGGGCTCTGCTCTCGCTCGTAGGCGGCGCCCAGGGCCTTTACATAGTCGAGCGGATGGTAGTAGCTGATGAATTGAAAGGCATCGGCAATGCTTTGGATGAAGTCTTCTTGACGAATCGGGCGCATGACATCTCTTTTTCGCGTAAATTTATCTGAAAAGAATTATCACACTTCAAGGAGGAGCAACATGTCGACGGGCCAGATCGAATCGGTCATGCACGAGAACCGGATTTTTCATCCGCCAGCGGCGTTTTCAGAAAAGGCACGGATTGGCAGCATGGCGGCCTACGACGCCATGTGCCAGGAGGCGCAGTCAGACTACGCTGGCTTTTGGGGCAGACAGGCCCTAGAGGAGTTGGTCTGGAAGAAGCCCTTCACGCGGGTCCTCGATGAGTCCAATGCGCCCTTCTACAAGTGGTTTGACGATGGCCTTCTGAACGCCTCCTACAACTGCCTGGATAAAAACATCGAGGCCGGCTTTGCCAACAAGGTCGCCATCATTTTTGAATCCGATGGTGGTCAGGTCACCAGGGTCACCTACCAAGAGCTGCTCCACAAGGTCTGTGCCCTTGCAAATGGCCTGAAGTCGCTGGGATACAAAAAGGGTGATCGAGTCCTCATCTACATGCCCATGTCAGTCGAGGGTGTGGTGGCCATGCAGGCCTGTGCTCGACTCGGCCTGATCCATTCCGTTGTCTTTGGTGGCTTCTCGGCCAAGAGCCTCCAGGAGCGGGTGGTGGATGCGGGCGCGAGCCTCATCATCGCCGCCGACGAGCAGTGTCGGGGTGGCAAGAACATCCCCCTTAAGCCGGCCGTTGATGAGGCCTTTGGCATGGGGGGATGCCAGGCCGTTCGGCATGTCGTGGTCTACCGACGAACCGGCAGCGCAGTCTCAATGACTGCCGGGCGAGATGTCTACATGGACGACCTGGTCAAGGCACAGCCCACAAGCTGCGAGCCTGAGTGGGTCGAGGCAGAGCATCCGTTGTTCATCCTCTACACCTCTGGCTCGACTGGAAAGCCAAAGGGCGTGCAGCACTCCACTGGAGGCTACCTGCTCCATGCCATCCTCACGATGAAGTACAGCTTTGATATTCGTCATGACGATGTCTTCTGGTGCACAGCAGACATTGGCTGGGTGACCGGCCACACCTACATTGCCTATGGCCCCTTGGCCTGTGCTGCCACGCAGATTGTCTTTGAGGGCGTTCCCTCCTTTCCGAATGCGGGCCGCTTCTGGCAGATGATTCAGGCGCATCAGGTCAGTATTTTCTACACCGCACCAACCGCAATCCGCTCGCTCATCAAGTCCTCAGAGGTCACGCCTGAGTGTCATCCTAATAAATACAACCTTGGGTCGCTCAGGCTCTTGGGCTCGGTGGGCGAGCCCATTAATCCAGAGGCCTGGATGTGGTACCACACTCACATTGGGGGTGGCCGCTGCCCAATCGTGGACACCTTCTGGCAGACAGAGACTGGTGGCCACATGATCACCCCGATGCCGGGCGCCACGCCGCTGGTCCCGGGCTCGTGCACGCTGCCCTTTCCAGGCATCCAGGCTGCGATTGTCGACGAGGCAGGAGTCGATGTGCCCAACGGCCAGGGTGGCATCTTGGTCGTCAAGAGGCCATGGCCCTCCATGATTCGAACCATCTGGGGCGATCCAGATCGCTTCATCAAGTCCTACTTCCCAGAAGAACTTGGCGGTCGGCTCTACCTGGCTGGAGATGGCGCCATTCGCGATAAGAACAACGGGTACTTCACCATCATGGGCCGCATTGATGATGTCTTAAACGTCTCCGGACACCGCATGGGAACCATGGAGATTGAGTCTGCCCTGGTTGCCAATAGCATCGTGGCAGAGGCCGCCGTGGTGGGCCGCCCAGATGACCTATCCGGCGAGGCAATTGTGGCCTTCGTGGTCCTCAAGCAGGCAAGGCCCACCGGCGATGAGGCCAGGAAGATTGCCTCTGATCTTCGCAACTGGGTCGGCAGAGAGATTGGTCCAATCGCCAAGCCCAAGGAGATTCGTTTCGGCGACAACCTTCCAAAGACTCGGTCGGGAAAGATCATGCGCAGGCTGCTGCGCACGATTGCGAAGGGCGAGGAGATCACTCAAGACGTCTCAACCCTCGAGAACCCCGCCGTTCTGGAGCAACTCAAACAAGCAACTTAACCTGATACACTCTCGCGCTTGAGTCGGCTGGCCCCACAGGCCCCTTAGATTTTTCAGATTCTTCGGATCCTCCAGATCCTGCAGTCCCCGAAGACCAGGTGGGGCCGTCCTTACATCCCCTCTGCGGAGAGATGGATGAGTGGTTTAAGTCGCACGCCTGGAAAGCGTGTATGGGTTCATAGCCCATCGGGGGTTCGAATCCCCCTCTCTCCGCCACCCTTTAGAACGAATGAATACGGCAGAAGCAAAGAAAGTGCTCGAAGCCGCCTTGTTAACCAGCACAGAGCCCCTCTCTGTGGCGGTGCTTCGGCGGCTTTTTAACGATGACCTCGATGAGGAGACGGTCCGGCTATTGCTGGATGATCTGCGTCGAGACTGGAGCGATCGCGGCGTGGAACTCGCGCCACTCGCGTCTGGCTGGCGTTTTCAGTCTCGGGCCGACATGCGAGGCTATCTCGATCGACTCAAGCCCGAGAAGCCCCCGAGGTACTCTCGGCCCGCGATGGAGACCCTTGCCATCATCGCGTACCGCCAGCCCGTGACACGCGGTGACATTGAAGACATTCGGGGTGTGGTGGTGGCCACGCCGATTCTGCGGGCCCTCGAGGAGCGGGGCTGGGTGGAGGCAATTGGCCACCGCGATTCGCCTGGTCGTCCGGCCCTCTACGGGACCACACGACAATTTTTAGACGATCTGGGTCTGCGATCCCTTGAGGAGCTTCCCCCACTCGAAGAGGGCTGGTCAGAGGCAGCCAGCCAGATTCTTCTCCATGCCCAATCTGGGAGTTAGCAAGATGCAAGAGCAAGACCAAGAGCACGACCAAGACCAAGACCAAGTTCGCGACCAGGGGCCGCAGTCAGGGCCGCAACCAGCCAACCCGCTGGCCGTGACCGACCCTATGGCCGTGGCAGAGTCTGAGGCCGTGGCAGAGGAGGAGGAAGAAGACGCGCTTCCTTTTCTGACCGAGGCGGTCCCAGCAAATCGATTTGCCCCGGCAGCGGAGGCAGCAGGTGGTGCCTTCGACCCCCCCAAGCTCCACAAGGTGCTTGCGGATGCAGGCGTTGGATCGCGCCGCGAGATGGAAGAACTCATCCTGGCAGGTCGGGTCTCGGTCAACGGCACACCTGCCCACATCGGCCAGCGCATCTCGCACAGCGATCAGGTCAAGGTCAACGGCAAGCCGATCCGCATTCAGTTGGACCCCCCACCCGTGAGGGTTCTGGCGTATCACAAGCCCGCCGGCGAGATCGTGACGAAGTCAGATCCTCAGCAACGCATCACCGTCTTTCAACAGCTGCCATCTGTGAAGGTTGGCCGCTGGATCACAGTGGGCAGGCTCGATGTCAGCACGGAGGGGCTGCTCATCTTCACCACATCGGGCGAATTGGCCAACCGCCTCATGCATCCGCGCTCAGAGATCGAGCGAGAGTATGCCGTTCGGGTCTTTGGTGAACTCACGCCAGAGGCGCTCCAGAAGATGCGCGACGGGGTGGAGCTCGATGACGGTCCAGCCCATTTCGACAACATCCTTGAGGCTGGCGGCGAGGGTGCCAATCGTTGGTGGCGGGTGACGCTCAAGGAGGGCCGCAATCGTGAGGTCCGCCGAATCTTTGATGCAGTCGGGGTCACCGTGAGCCGTTTGATTCGCATTCGCTACGGCATTGTGGCCCTGCCCCCAGGGCTCAAGAGGGGGCAGTCGGCCGATCTCTCCGCTGAATCAGTGACTGAGCTCATGGCCTCGGTGGGGCTCAAGCAGCGCCAGGGCGGACGCCCCGGAACCCGCTCAAGGCCAGGCGGACGAGCAGGCGCGCGCACCAAGCCCGAGAGTCGACCCCAGGGCGGCAATCGGGCTCCCAAGGCATTTGAGGGGCCCATGTCGAGCGAATCTCGGCTTGCTGTGGACCCACACGACCGCGCGCTTGATGCAGAAGACTACGAGCGGGAGGGCCACGACGACGAATGGCAGCCAAGCGGTCCGGATGCCCACCTCTCTCATCTTGCTGGAAAACCCAAGAAGAACCAGGGGGCCAAGAAGCCCAATCCGCTCCAGACCACCTGGGGAACCGCCAAGCCAGCCAGCGGCGGGCTCTCTGCCCCGCAGCGTTCGGGCACGGGGCGGCCCACTGGCGGCGGTCCAAGACCGAGCGGGCCCGCAGGAGGGGTCCGCCGAGGCGCTGGCCGCAAGAAGCCGGGCGGTCCAGCCTAAGCAAGTTCGCCGGCCCAGGCTGTGTTACCACTGATCGGTTGATCAGAATCGTCCGAATGGCTTACAATGCGGATGTTTTGCAGATTATGGAAATGGGCTCGATCGGGCCCATTTTTTTTTACAGGAGAGTTGGAGAGGATGGTGTCGGAGCGGGTTTGGCAGGCCGTTGAATCGTGTGCCGAGGGTTTTGGTTACGAGTTGGTCGATCTGGATCAGACGCCCTCGGGGATTTTGCGGGTCTTCATTGACATCCCGGATGGCAGTCGGCTCATTGGCATTGAGGATTGCGAGACCCTCTCGAACCAGTTGCTGCACGAATTGCCCGTTGAGGGCGTTGAGTTTGCTCGGCTTGAAGTGTCGTCTCCTGGTTTTGATCGTCGGCTCAGATCGCCCCAAGACTTCACGCGCTTTGCTGGTCAGCGCATCAAGCTGCGGCTGCGGCGCCCGCTGGGCAATCGCCGCAACTTCGAGGGGCCACTGGCCGTGGCCCCCAGCCCGACCGATGGTGCCCGTTTTCAGCTCGAGTTTGAGGGGGCTGCAGGCGAATTGCAGACCCTAGATTTTGATTGTCCCGATGTTGATGAGGCACGTCTGGTGCCCGATTTCCCCAAGAAGGAGAAGAGACGATGAGCCGCGAAATTCTGTTGTTGGCAGATGCACTGGCCCGCGAAAAGAGTGTGGAGCGAGACATCGTCTTTCAGGCACTGGAGACTGCCCTGGCCCAGGCGACCAAAAAGCAGTTCACCGACGAGGTGGACGTGCGGGTCGGCATCGACCGTGAGACTGGTGAATACGAGGCCTTTCGCCGCTGGCAGGTGGTCCCGGATGGTGAGCTAGAAGACCACGATCTTCAGGTCATCCTCACCGAGGCCCGCAAGCAGATCGACGACATCGAGGTGGGCGACTTCATTGAAGAAGATCTCGAGGCCGCGCCCTTCGGACGAATCGGCGCCCAGGCTGCCAAGCAGGTCATCCTCCAGCGGATTCGAGAGGCCGAGCGTGAGCAGATCCTCAAGGACTTCCTCGAGCGCGGAGAACTCATTGTCAATGGCACTGTCAAGCGGCTCGAGCGCGGTGATGTCATTGTTGAGGCTGGAAAGCTTGAGGCCCGCCTGACCCGCGACCAGATGATCCCAAAGGAGAATCTGCGGCCAGGCGACCGTGTCCGTGCATTCCTGCTGCGAGTCGATCGCAACCTTCGTGGTCCTCAGATCGTTCTCTCCCGCACCGCGCCGGAGTTCATCATGAAGCTCTTTGAGCTTGAGGTGCCCGAGATCGAGCAGGGCCTCATGACAATCAAATCAGCCGCCCGCGATGCCGGCATTCGCGCCAAGATTGCAGTCCACACGACCGACCGCCGCATCGACCCCATCGGCACCTGTGTTGGGGTGCGGGGGAGTCGTGTCCAGGCAGTCACCCACGAGCTCGCAGGCGAGCGAGTCGATATCGTGCTCTGGTCCGATGACCCAGCACAGTTTGTCATCGGTGCACTTGCGCCGGCCAACGTCTCTTCAATCGTGGTCGATGAGGAACGTCATGCCATGGATGTCGTGGTCGATGAGGGCGAGCTTGCAGTTGCCATCGGACGTGGCGGCCAGAATGTCCGCCTGGCCTCTGAGCTCACGGGCTGGCAGATCAACATCATGACGAGCGAGGATGCAGAGACCCGCTCCCAGACAGAACGCCAGAAAATACTCGAGGTCTTCATGGCCAAGCTCGATGTCGACCAGGAGGTTGCAGAGATCCTGGTCGATGAGGGATTCTCGAGTCTCGAAGAGGTTGCCTATGTGCCAGTCAATGAGCTGCTCGAGATCGAGGCGCTCGATGAGGACACAGTCAACGAGCTGCGAACGAGGGCCCGCAATGCGCTTCTCACCGAGGCGATCGTGACGGAAGAAAAGCTCGGCACCACGGCCCAAGATCTCCTCGACCTCGAGGGCATGGATCACGACCTGGCTGCGAAATTGGCCGATTCAGGGATCTTTACCCGTGACGATCTAGCAGAGCTTGCCGTCGATGAGCTCGTTGAGATCAGTCAGATTGGGGAGCAGGCCGCGAGCGCACTCATCATGAGTGCCCGGGCCCATTGGTTTGAGGCCGAGGCGCAGGCTGAGGCAGGTCAAGAGGGAGGGTCTACACAGGATGGCCGCTAATAATATTGAAGCGTTCGCTGCAGAGCTGAAGGTCTCAGTCGAGACCCTCATCGAGCAGCTCGGGGCTGCGGGTGTCTCGAAGTTATCGGCCACCGATGCTCTGTCTGAGACAGACAAAGAGCGCCTGCTCGAAGGACTGCGCAGGTCCCATGGTGGTGCCGACACAGCGCCGCGCAAGAAGATCACCATCACCAAGAAACAGACCTCAGAGATTCGGCAGGCCGATTCATCCGGCAAGTCCCGAACCATTCAGGTCGAGGTCCGCAAGAAGCGGGTCTTTGTCAAGCGTGATGAGACCGAGACGCCAGAGACACCGGCACCGCCGTCTCAGCTGGCCATTGCCCCCGAGGAGCTGCTGAGAAGGGAGGCTGAGACCAAGCGCCAACAAGACCTGCTTGCCCGTCAGGAGGAGGAGCGGCAGGTCAAGCTGCTCGACCTCCAGGCCCAGGCGGCCGCTGCCGAGAAGGCTGCAGAAGATGCCCAACGGGTCCATTCCGAAGACCTGCAGCCTGTGGCGCCAGTAGACGCAGGCGATGATTCCGCAGTCAAGAAGTCCAAGGTCCGCAAGGTCACCGCCGCTGAAGACGCAGCCGTGAAGGCCGCAGATGCCCGTCGTGCAGTCGAAGATGAGGTCGCCGCGATCAATCGGCTCATGACTGCAGCGCGCTCTGGCAAGCTTGCCGCCACGGCAAAGGCGCCCGAGCCGGTCAAGCCAGAGGCCACCATCACGATCACCAAGCCAGCCAAGAAGCCTGGCGAGGAGTCGACGAGCGACAAGCCCAAGGACAAGAAGAACGAGAAGTCAGTCAAGTCCTCCCAGCTCTCCTCCACCTGGCAGGAAGACGCCCAGAAACGCCGGGCCCTCAAGACCCGGGGCGACTCGAGTGGCGGCGTTGGCGGATGGCGCGGCGGCCCGAGAACTCGCACGCGATCCACCTCTCAGGACCCGAGCAGCTTTGTGGCCCCCGCCGAGCCAGTGGTTCGCGATGTCCACGTGCCAGAGACCATCTCGGTGGCAGATCTCGCACACAAGATGTCCGTCAAGGGTGCCGAGGTGGTCAAGACGCTCATGAAGATGGGCCAGATGGTCACCATCAATCAGGTCTTGGATCAGGACACGGCCATGATCGTGGTCGAGGAGATGGGGCATCGTGCCACTGCTGCGAAGCTCGACGATCCCGAGGCATTCCTGGTCGAAGGCATTCAGACCGAGGAGGCCGCAGAGGAGTCAAGCCGGCCGCCGGTCGTGACCATCATGGGCCACGTCGACCACGGAAAGACATCCCTGCTCGATTACATCCGCCGGGCCAAGGTCGCTGCCGGCGAGGCTGGCGGAATCACGCAACACATCGGTGCCTATCATGTCGATACGCCCCGCGGTGTGGTGACCTTTCTCGACACCCCAGGCCACGAGGCCTTCACGGCCATGCGTGCCCGGGGTGCCAATGCCACCGACATCGTGGTGCTGGTTGTGGCGGCAGACGATGGCGTCATGCCCCAGACCCGCGAGGCTGTTGCCCACGCAAGGGCCGCGGGTGTGCCAATCGTGGTGGCCATCAACAAGATGGACAAGCCCGAGGCCAATCCAGATCGGGTCCGAGGCGAGCTCGTGGCCGAGCAGGTTGTCCCGGAGGAATTCGGTGGGGACTCTCCCTTTGTTCAGGTCTCTGCCAAGACGGGGCTGGGCATCGATGAACTCCTAGAGAGGGTCCTCCTGCAGGCCGAGGTGCTCGAGCTCAAGGCCACGGTGAAGTCCATGGCCAAGGGTCTTGTCATTGAGGCGCGAATCGACAAAGGCCGGGGCCCAGTGGCCACGGTGCTGGTGCAATCCGGCACCCTTCGCAAGGGAGATATTCTCCTTGCGGGCAGTTCCTTTGGCCGCGTGAGGGCAATGCTCGATGAGTCGGGTCGCTCGATCGATGAGGCAGGCCCCTCGATACCGGCTGAGATCCTCGGCCTCACCGAGGTGCCAAATGCTGGCGATGAGATCATGGTCTTGGGTGATGAACGCAAGGCCCGCGAGATCGCCCTGTTTCGGCAGGGTAAGTTTCGAGATGTCAGGCTCGCGCGCCAGCAGGCTGCAAAGCTCGAGGGCATGTTTGAGAACATGGGCGAGGGCGCCAAGACCCTCGCGCTCATCATCAAGGCAGATGTCCAGGGCTCCCAGGAGGCGCTCTCGGCCTCGATGCTCAAGCTCTCCACAGACGAGGTTCGCATCAGCGTGGTCCATGCCGCCGTTGGTGCCATCACGGAATCAGATGTCAACCTCGCAATCGCATCGAAGGCCGTGGTCATTGGCTTTAATGTCCGGGCGGATCAACTCTCCCGAAAACTCGCCGAGGCAAATGGCATCGATCTTCGCTACTACACCATCATCTACGATGCGGTCGATGACGTCAGGAACGCGATGCAGGGCATGCTCGCGCCCGAGCGGCGTGAGAACATCATCGGCATGGTCCAGATTCGGCAGATCTTTAAGGTCTCTCGGATCGGCAACATCGCGGGCTGCATGGTGCTCGATGGCGTCATTCGCCGCAATGCTCAGGTGCGACTGATCCGCAACAATGTTGTCCTCTGGACCGGTGAGCTCGACACCCTCAAGCGGTTCAAGGACGATGCAAAGGAGGTCAAAGAGGGCTTTGAGTGTGGTCTAACCCTCAAGGGCTACGACGCGATTCAGGAGGAGGATCAGGTTGAAGTCTTCGAGATCCAAGAAATCGCGCGGACCCTCTAAGGCCGTCGTTGAGCGAGGCTTTAGGGTCGCGGATCAGATTCAACGAGACCTTGCCGAGTTGCTCCGAGGCGAGGTGAAGGATCCGAGGGTCGGCTTTGTGACGATCACAGATGTTGAGGTCACGCCCGACTACGCTCATGCGAAGATCTTTTATTCTGTCTTCCCAGACACGCCGCAGCAGAAGGCAACGACACAGGCCGGTCTTGCTGCATCGAGGGGATTCCTAAGGGGCAGGCTGGGCGACCTGCTCACCATCCACCAGACCCCTGACCTGCACTTCATCTTGGATGAGTCCGTTGCCCGAGGCGCGGCCATCAGTGCCCTGATCGATCAGGCGAATGCCGCCATGAATGCGGCAACCGACGCCGCCACCGCCGAGTCCGACGACGACACCGCCCCCGGCGAGCCCGAGACCCTCAGATGAGTGCCCCCCGGCGCCCCCGTCGGCAGGTCCACGGGCTCTTGGTCGCAGACAAGCCGCTTGGGCCCTCCTCGACGCAGGTCTTGGGCCTCATCAAGCACCTATTTGGCGCAGAAAAGGCCGGGCATGCTGGCACGCTTGACCCGATGGCAAGCGGCCTGTTGCCAGTCTTGTTTGGCGAGGCAACCAAGTTCGCCCAGGAGGGCCTAGAGGCAGACAAGGCCTATCTGGCCATGCTGCACCTTGGGGTCACCACCGAGACTGGTGATCGCGAGGGCAGGGTTCAAGAGCAGCATCGGGTCGATGTCCTGCCGGAGGCGATCACAACGGTGCTGAGCTCGTTGCTTGGACAACAGGCCCAGGTGCCCCCCATGTACTCGGCGCTCAAGCATCAGGGTCGACCGCTCTACGAGTTGGCCCGCAGGGGAGAGGTGGTGGAGCGAGCAGCCCGCTTCATTCAGATTCACGAGATCACATTGGTGTCGTTTGAATCGCCCATGCTCGAGGTCCAGATCCGTTGCTCAAAGGGAACCTACATCAGAACACTGGCCGAGGAGATCGGCAAGCGCCTTGGCTGTGGCGCCCATCTGGCGGGTCTGCGCCGAAACGGTGTGGGTCCGCTCGACCTCTGCCATGCCGTTGCAATTGAGTCACTCGAGCAGGCAGCAGAGGAGGGTCCCCATGCACTCGATGCGCTGCTCCTGCCCATTGATCATCTCCTTCAGTCTTGGCAGGCTGTCACCCTGAGTGACCTTGAGGCCAGCCTCTTTCTGAATGGTCAGACGCTGACCTCATCAATTTTTTCAGCGGATCTGCCCAGGCGGACCCGTGTGATCACGCAATCCAAGAGGTTTCTGGGCACAGCACTCTTGGGCCAGGGGCGATTAAAGCCTGTCCGTCTCGTCGCCCAACCGACACACCATTAGGAGAACCCAATGCGCAACCTGCGCAACATTGCGATCATCGCCCACGTTGACCACGGCAAGACCACCCTGGTCGATAAACTCCTCCAGCAGTCGGGCACCTTCCACTCCCACCAGGCCGTCAATGAGCGTGTCATGGATTCCAACGATCTTGAGCGGGAGCGGGGAATCACCATCCTTGCGAAGAATTGTGCGGTGGTCTACGAGGGCACCCACATTAATATTGTCGACACGCCCGGCCATGCCGACTTTGGGGGCGAGGTGGAACGGGTCCTCTCCATGGTCGACGGCGTCTTGTTGTTGGTCGATGCCGTGGAGGGCCCCATGCCTCAGACGCGGTTTGTGACCCGCAAGGCCCTGGCCCTCGGGCTCAAGCCAATCGTGGTGGTCAACAAGATTGACCGGCCCGGCGCCCGCCCCGACTGGGTGGTCGGCCAGACCTTTGACCTCTTCGATAAGCTCGGTGCCACAGAGGAGCAGCTCGACTTTCCCGTCGTCTACGCCTCGGCCCTCCAGGGCTATGCAACCCTAGACCACACCAAGCCGAGCACCAACATGCGGCCCCTCTTTGATGCGGTCCTTGAGCACGTTCCTGTTCGAGACGACGAGACCGAGGCACCGCTGCAATTTCAGATCTGCTCGCTCGATTACAACAGCTACGTTGGCAAGATCGGCATCGGTCGGATTGCCCGCGGGCGAATCAAGGCCCTCCAGGAGGTGATCATCCAGGACGGACCAGAGGGCGCCCCACGCCGAGCCAGGATCAATCAGGTCTTGAAATTTCGGGGGCTCGAGCGCGAGCAGGTCGAGGTCGCCGAGGCGGGCGACATTGTCTTGATCAACGGCATTGATGATCTCAACATTGGCACGACCATCTGTGACCCCCTCTCGATCGAGGCCCTGCCAATGCTCAAGATCGACGAGCCAACCCTCTCAATGAATTTCATTGTCAATAACTCGCCCCTGGCGGGCCGGGAGGGAAAGTACATCACCAGCCGTCAGATTCGGGAGCGACTCGAGCGTGAGCTCAAGGCAAATGTGGCGCTGCGTGTCGAGTTTGGAAGTGACACCGACACCTTTAAGGTCTCCGGACGTGGAGAACTCCACCTCACCATCCTCCTTGAGAACATGCGTCGAGAGGGATATGAGCTTGCAGTGTCTCGTCCACGGGTGGTCTACAAGGAGAGCGCCACCGGCGAGCGGCAGGAGCCCTACGAGATGCTGACGGTCGATGTGGAGCAGGAGAACCAGGGACCCGTCATGGAGAGTCTCGGCCTTCGAAAGGCCGACCTACTCGACATGGTGCCCGATGAAAAAGGCCGTGTTCGCCTGGAGTATCGAGTCCCCGCCAGGGGCTTGATCGGCTTTCAGGGGGAGTTTCTCACCATGACCCGTGGCACGGGGCTCATGAGCCACATCTTCGATTCCTACGGTCCCTTTAAGGGAGACCTTGCCGAACGCCGAAGCGGCGTCCTTGTCTCGCAAGACGATGGCGAGGCAGTTGCCTATGCGCTCTGGAAGCTTCAGGAGCGTGGCCGGATGTTCATCTCGCCGGGTGACAAGCTCTACGAGGGCATGATCATTGGCATCCACACCAGAGACAACGACCTGGTGGTCAACCCCGTGAGGGAGAAGAAGCTCACCAATGTGCGGTCCTCCGGCAAGGATGAGCACATTGACCTCACGCCGCCCATTCAGCTCACGCTCGAGAAGGCCGTGGAGTTCATCTCTGATGATGAGCTTGTTGAGATCACGCCCCAATCCATCCGCCTTCGCAAGCGTCATCTGGTTGAACACGAGCGTCGCAAGGCGGCCCGCGAGGAGGCGGCCTGAGGACCTATTAGGGGAGAGCCCTGTCATGCAGATGAGAGCAAAGATCGAGTCGTCACTCCAGGCCAGCCAGCAACTGGTCGCCGACCTTCAGGCCGACACCCTTCTTCAGGACAACCTGGTTAGGGCGGTTGATGCCTGTGTCGAATGCCTGCGCGCTGGTGGCAAGCTGATGTTTGCGGGCAATGGGGGAAGTGCAGCAGAGGCCCAACATTTCTCAGCAGAGCTTGTCGGGCGATTCCTTCGGCAGCGCCCAGCCCTTGCATCCATCGCACTCCACACCGACACCTCTGCGCTCACCGCCATTGGGAACGACTACGGCTACGACCATGTTTTTTCAAGGCAGGTCGAGGCACTCGGTCGGCCCGGCGACATCTTCATTGGCCTGTCCACCTCGGGCCGCTCTAAGAATATCCTCATGGCAATGCAGGCCGCGAGGGCCGCGGGCATTCGGACCATTGGCCTGACCGGACGCCTGCCTCAGGAGATGGCAGACCTCTCGGACATCATCCTCAATATGCCGTCAGGCCACACCCCCCAGGTTCAGGAGGGGCACCTCATCATTGGCCACCTGCTGTGTGACCTGGTCGAGGAGGCCATGCTCGCCTGACACACGGACCCACGGCCACAGGGCCACAGGGCCACAGGGCCACAGGGCCACAGGGCCAGAGGATTATTTCTTGGGCCGAAAGGCCTTGCAGACGGCCTCATCGAGGTGAAGGCTTGGACCCCCAATGAGCTCGAGGCCATAGGGAATCGCGGCGAAGATGCCGGGCACACGAACGGAGCCGTCCTCATTCCGCAGGCCCTCTAGGGTCTCTTGGATTGATTTCGGGCGCCCCGGAAGGTTAACGATCATGGCCCTGCCACGGACCACCCCGACCTGACGAGACAGGATGGCGGTTGGAACAAACTGCAGGGAGATCTGACGCATCTGCTCTCCAAACCCCGGCAACTCCTTATCGGCCACTGCAAGGGTCGCCTCGGGCGTCACGTCTCGTAGGGCTGGGCCGGTGCCACCGGTGGTGAGAACGAGGTCACAGGCCTCTTTATCGACAAGGTCGACGAGGGTCTGGGAGATCAGGAATCGGTCATCTGGGATCAGGCGCTCGATCGGCTCCCATTGGCTCTGAATGACCCTTGAGAGCCACTCTCTGAGGCTCGGAAGACCCTCGTCAGGATAGACGCCCTGACTTGCGCGGTCACTGATTGAGACGAGCCCGATGCGGGCTGTGCGAAGGTTGTCGTGGTTCATGGCACTATTCTGACGCATGAGCACACGCAAGTTCGATCCTTTCTTCTATTCCCCCCAGCAGCTGCGAGACATGAGCCATCGTCTGGTGGACATGGCCCTCTCCATTGGGGCAACAGGGGCAGCTGCCGAGGTCTCCGAGCAGTCCGGCCTCTCGGTCACCGTCCGCATGGGCCAGCTCGAGACCATTGAGCGAACGCGGGACAAGAGCGCTGGCATCACGGTCTATCAGGGCCAGCGACGGGGACACGCCACCACCTCAGACCTCTCAGAGGGGGCCCTCAAAGACACTGTTCGGAGGGCCTTTGAGATTGCACGGCACACCGCTGAGGATGCCTTCTCGGGCCTTCCAGAGGAGGCTGAGATCGCGCGTCTTCACCGCGACCTTGCACTCTTCTATCCCTGGAACATCGATGCCCAGGGGGCAACCTCGCTTGCACTCAAAGCAGAGTCGGCAGCCCGAGGGGTGAGCCCTGCCATTCGAAACAGCGAGGGCGCATCGGTCTCAGCCTCCCATGGTCAATTTCATGCATCGAACAGCCGGGGTTTTTCTGGCGGCTATCCCTACAGCAGGCACTGGGTCTCGGTTGCCCCGATTGCGCAGCAGGGCGATCAGATGCAGCGAGACGACTGGTACACCACGAGCCGGGACCCGGCCCTGCTTGCCGATCCTGCCCAGGTGGGGCTCTATGCGGCACGGCGGGCGCTCTCGCGGCTTGGGGCCCGTCAGATTCCCACCGGCGAGCATCCGGTTGTCTTTGAGGCGCCGCTGGCCGTGAGCCTGATCGGCTCTCTGGTCAACGCACTCTCAGGCAGTGCCCTCTATCGCAAGGCAAGTTTCCTGGTCGACAGCATGGGCACCTCACTCTTTCCCGATCACATCGAGGTGACAGAGGACCCCTTCGTCATGGGAGGCGACGGCAGCACACCCTTTGATGACGAGGGCGTGGAGGTGAGGCCCCGGACGGTCATCGATCAGGGCCGTGTTGCGGGGTATTTCCTCTCGACCTACTCTGCACGAAAGCTCGGCATGAAGACCACCGGCAATGCCGGGGGTGCCCATAACCTGGTGCTGCGCAGCTCAAAGACCCAACCACAACACGACCTGCCCAAGATGATCAAGGAGATGGGCCGGGGCCTGCTGGTGACCGAGGTCATGGGCCAGGGCGTCAATGTCCTCACGGGTGATTATTCTCGTGGCGCGTTTGGCTATTGGGTCGAGGGGGGTGAGATTCAGTTTCCCGTCGAGGAGGTCACCATCGCGGGAAATCTCAAGACCATGTATCGCGGCATTCAGTCAATCGGTGCCGACACCATGACACGGGGCACGCGCACCACGGGCTCGATCTTGATTGATCGGATGATGGTGGCGGGCACCTGACTAGCTGGTGTTGCGGGTGCGGCGTGCCGCCCTGGTGACTGCCGCGCTGCGGCGCACCAGCCTCAAGACATCTGCGAGATGGGTTCGATCCCTCACCTCAATGGAGACATGCAGGGTGGCCAGGCCACCCGCACGAGGCTCGATTGTCAGGTCGATGATGTTGGCCTGCCGGGCTGAGATAGCCGCGGCCACCTTGGCCAATGTGCCCGGGCTATTGGTGACATCGATGTCCAGGTGGGTCTCAAACTCCCGCAAGAGCGTGTCTCCCCAGACCACATCGGCCCAGCGGGCACGATCCTTGGTGCGCTGCCGTCTGGCCGTGGGGCAGCTCGCGCGGTGGATGAGCAGCCCAGCACCGCCGCGCATATGACCCCAGGCATTGTCTCCGCCGATGGGGTAGCAGCAACTCGCGTACTGGACAGCCGTTCCCTCTGAGCCATTGATGGTGATGCCAAGTTCCGGCTGCATGAGGTGCTCAATGGACAAGGCCAATGCCCGTTGCGCAATCGGCGTGAGCCTGCGCGGGGCATTTGGCGTGTCGACTGGTATGAGGCGTCGCGCCACCACATTTGCCAGGAGATGCCCAAGGCCAATCGATTCAAGGATGCCCTCCTGATCCTTGGCAGCGGCCTCGTTGATGAGCTGGGACCACTGCAGATTGGCATCTCCGATGCCCCCTGCACCCATGCTGCCAAGGGCATCTTCGAGCATCCGCTGGCCAAAGGAAATGGTCCGCTCTCGGGTGGCGTTCTTTAGGTTGTGGCGAATCTCAGCACGGGCCTTGGCGGTCTTGACAAAGCTCAGCCAGCCGGGGTGGGGGGCCGCCTCCTCTCCGAGGTCGATTCGAATCACGTCGCCATTTCGAAGCTCCGTGTCGAGTGGCTTGACAACATTGTTGATCGACGAGCCGATGCATCGATTGCCAATATCGGTGTGCACCATGTAGGCAAAGTCGATGGGTGTGGATCCCCGAGGGAGTTCTCGAATCTCGCCGTTTGGGGTAAAGACATAGATGACATCTGGAAAGAGATCGATCTTGACGTGGTCGATGAGATTGCCTGTGTCTCCTGATCGGCTCTGGAGCAGCGACTGCATCCACTCGTGGGCCTTTTGCTGGAGGGGCGTGACACTCGAGGCATGCTCCTTGTAGAGCCAGTGGGCCGCCACACCGGCCTCGGCCACTCGGTGCATCTCATGGGTGCGGATCTGGCACTCGATTGGTGTGCCGTAGGGGCCGATCACAACGGTGTGAAGAGACTGGTAGCCATTTGATTTTGGGAGGGCAATATAGTCCTTGAATCGTCCCGGCGACGGACGATAGAGGGCATGCAGCGCCCCAAGGGCCAGATAACAGTCCGAGGGGGCGTCGACCAGAATTCGAAAGCCATAGATGTCAAGGACCTCGGCAAAGCTAAGGCGCTTCTCGCGCATCTTGAGATAGATCGAGTAGAGGCTCTTCTCCCTGCCCGAGACCTCGGCTGTCAGGCCAGACCTTGGGAGGTGTTCCCGAATGCTCTGCTCGAGTCGACCCACGACCTCCTTGCGGTTTCCTCGAGCAGCCTTGAGAGACCGATAGAGGACCTGATACCGGGTGGGGTAGAGGCCTGAAAAGCAGAGGTCCTCAAATTCCCGAAAGACCTCGTTCAGACCGAGTCGATGGGCAATCGGTGCGTAGAGCTCGAGGGTCTCGCGAGAGACTCGCACGCGTTTGTCTGGCGCGATTGCCGCCATGGTGCGCATGTTGTGGAGACGGTCTGCGAGTTTGATGAGGATGACCCGAACATCCTCTGCCATGGCCATGAACATCTTTCGAAAGTTCTCGGCCTGGGCCTCCTCGCGATTCTGAAACTGGATGCGGTCTAGCTTGGTGAGGGCAGCAACCAGAGACGAGACCTCTGGGCCAAATCGCTCGGCAACCTCTTGGAGGCTCACACCACAGTCTTCAACCGTGTCGTGAAGCAGGGCCGCAATGAGCGCATCGCAGTCTAACTTCCAACTGCTGCAGACCTCTGCAACTGCGAGTGGGTGGGTGATGTAAGGCTCGCCCGACTGACGCAACTGACCCAGGTGGGCCTCGTCTGAGAACCGAAAGGCATCGGCGAGGCGGGCTGAATCAGTCGCCTCTAAATATGCAGCAGACTCCAGCAACTGACCGACAGAAATGACGGTTGAGGCGGAGTTCACAACACAATGCCCCCTTAGATTGGCACCTTGCGCAGCATCTCTCGGCCAACCAGGCCGGCAGCCACCTCACGCAGCGCCGTGACGGTGGGCTTGTCTCGGGAGTCAATCTTTGGCGTGGATCCCTGGGCGAGCTGCCTGGCACGGTAGGCTGCAGCAAGGACCAGCTCAAACCGATTGGGAATCTTATCGAGACAATCTTCAACGGTGATACGGGCCATGGTGGTTCTCTCTGAGTAGAAGGATGTCTTAGCGGGAGGTTGCCGCAATGATCTGTCGCAAGACGGCGAGAGTCTCGCTAAAGTCTTGATTCATAATAACATGGTCGAACTCGCCAGCATGCGAGATTTCAGTCTCTGCAGCCGCTAGTCTGTCCTGAATCACCGATGGATGATCCTGACCCCGAGCCTCAAGACGCCGCTGGAGTTCGGGCACCGAGGGCGGCAGGATGAAGATGCTGGTTCGTTGTGACTTGTCAAACAACCCACAGAGCTGCCGCGCACCCTGCCAATCAATCTCCAGAATGACCCGGTGGCCCGCGGCCATGGCGGTGGCCACCGTGCGGGCCGATGTGCCGTAGTCGTTTCCGTGGACATGGGCCCACTCCAGAAACTCGCCAGCATCTCGCCGCATCGCAAAGGTCTCCCTGCTGGTGAAGTGATACTCACGGCCCTCCACCTCGCCGGGTCTTGGCGCTCGGGTGGTCGTGGAGACCGAGAGGCGAAGGCCGAGGTCGGCGTCTTCGAGCAGTGCCTTGACCAGGCTCGTCTTGCCCGCGCCAGATGGTGCCGAGACAATGATGAGATGGCCTCGGGGCCCTGCGCAGGGGGGTCTCATTGGAGGTTCTGAACCTGCTCACGAATCTGCTCGATGGCCAACTTCATCTCGATGGCCAGCTGCGTGAGGGCGAGGCTTGGCGATTTGCTGCCAAGGGTGTTGGCCTCTCGATGGAGCTCCTGGGTGAGAAAGTCGAGCCTCTTCCCAACGGGCTGACCACGATTTTCCGCAAGGATGCGCGTCATCTCGCAGACATGGGCGGCGATTCGATCGAGCTCCTCCGCGATGTCAAAGCGAACCGATGCCGCATGGGCCTCCTGTCGAATGCGATCTTCAATCAGGGCCTCACCGGAGGCAGGGGCCAAATCGGCAAAGGCCTCTCGAAGCCTCTGCCGCGTTTTGTCGCGAATCTGCTCGAGGACCGCCGGCACCAGGGGGCCAGCGGTGGCAGCGAGCTCCTTGATGTTGGCCAGGCGCCCCTCGATGGACGCCGCGAGCTTTGCACCCTCTCGGGCTCGGGCAGTCTCGAGGGCCTCAAGGGCTCGAGTGGCCAGCGCCAGCATGGCCGCTTCGAATGCGACCGGATCCATGCCCTCATTGCCAAGCACGCCTGGCCATCGCAGGAGGTCTGCCATGCTCCAAGGCGACACCAACTCGCCCGCCTCCTGCCTGACTCGCTTGGTGAGGTCGAGGACCTCGGCGAGCCTCTCAGGCTGAAGACTCGGGCCATCTCGACCGGTCTCTAATCGAGAGAGCGCAATTCTCAGCTCAATCTTTCCCCTCGGAAGGCGAGGCGAGATGAGGTCTCGCATGGCCTGTTCGAATCCCTTGCACTCCTCTGGCAGGCGGGCAGAAAACTCAGAGAAACGACTGTTGACCGAGCGAATCTCAACGCTGGCCATGCCCGATGGCGTGGCAGCATTGGCCACTCCGAAGCCTGTCATGCTGTAAATGGTCATAGCTTCGGTATTGTAAGGGGCTAACTTCAAATGGAGACCCTCATGAGACCCAGTTCCAGGCCCCCCGACGCACTCAGGCCTGTTCGCCTTCAGAGGCGCTACACCAAGCATGCAGAGGGCGCCGTCTTGGTCTGTTTCGGAGACACCAAGGTGCTCTGCACGGCCTCTGTTGAGCAGAAGGTCCCGGGCTTCCTCAGGGGTCAGGGTCGCGGCTGGCTGACAGCCGAGTATGGGATGCTGCCGCGCGCCACCAACACCCGCAGTGACCGCGAGGCTGCACGTGGAAAGCAGGGTGGCCGCACCCTTGAGATCCAGCGATTGATCGGCCGTGCATTGCGATCCGTCTGTGACCTCACCGCCATTGGGGAGAGGACCATCACGGTGGACTGCGACGTCATACAGGCCGACGGTGGCACACGAACAGCCAGCATCACCGGGGCCTGGCTGGCTGTGTCAGACGCCCTTCACCTCATGGCCCATGCGGCAGCCACACCCGAGGAGGCCTCACGGATCCGCTCAGCCTTCAGGTCTCAGGTGGCTGCGGTCTCGGTCGGAATCTATCAGGGCAGTCCAGTCCTAGACCTCGACTACGCTGAGGATTCCAGCTGCGACACCGACATGAATGTCGCGATGACCAGTGCCGGGGGCCTCGTTGAGGTTCAGGGCACGGCCGAGGGAGCACCCTTTACCCGGCTGGAGCTAGATGCACTCCTGGAGCTTGCTGCAGCAGGCATCACCCGGTTGCATGGCCTGCAGCGAGAGATGGCAGGTGAGCCCGAGCGCAACGAAGGCCAGATCGAGCGGTGATGGCCATGCATCGGTGGCGGTCGGCATCACTCCACCAGCACCCATGACCATCGGACCCATTCCGCTCTCGCTCTACGTCCACCTGCCGTGGTGCATCAAGAAGTGCCCCTATTGCGACTTCAATTCCCATGCTCAGGTGGGAGACCTTCCCGAGAAGGCCTACATCGATGCCCTCATCGGGGATCTCGAAGATGCGCTGCCGCTCATCTGGGGCCGATCCTTCATCAGTGTCTTTCTGGGTGGCGGCACACCAAACCTCTTCTCACCAGAATCAATCGGCCTGCTGCTAGATGCCATTCGCGCAAGGATACGGCTGCTGCCAGGCGCAGAGGTGACCATAGAGGCAAATCCTGGGGCAGCGCAGCAGGGGCAATTTGAGGCCCTTCGGGCGGCGGGTGTCACGCGGCTCTCGCTCGGCGTGCAGTCCTTCGATTCCAATCTGCTGAAGGCAATTGGGCGAGTCCACGACGGCACCCAGGCCCTTGATGCTGCGCGGGCCGCCGTTGAGGTCTTTGAGCGGGTCAACCTTGATCTCATGTATGGCTTGCCCGGGCAGGACCTCGGGCAGGCGCAACTCGATCTCGAGACGGCGCTGGCCATCGGGCCGGGCCATGTCTCACGCTATCAGCTCACCCTTGAGCCCAACACCCTCTTTTCCTCGGTGCCGCCGGTTCTGCCAGAGGAAGACGACATCTGGGAGATGCAGTCTTGTGGCGACACCCTCTTGGCGGCATCGGATTATGAGCGCTATGAGGTCTCGGCCTACGCCCGGGCAGGGCAGGTGTCCCAGCACAACACAAACTACTGGACCTTTGGCGACTACCTGGGCATCGGTGCGGGATCCCACAGCAAACTCACCCTGCCCGAGAGGGGCGTGATTCGACAGACGGTGTTGCGTCGCCCAGAGGACTTCATGCAGGCCGTGTCTGCCAGGGCCCACCGCCGCACGGAATCGATTGCCGCAGCTGCACTGCCCTTTGAATTCATGCTCAATGCCCTTCGCCTGGTCAACGGTGTGCCCTGCGCCCTCTATGTGCAGCGCACTGGTCAGCCTCTGGAGTCGATCATTGAGGCTGTTGGGCAGGCACAAGTGCGGGGATTGATGTCGCGTGCGGCGGGGCAATTAAGGGCCACCCCCAAGGGCCTTGATTTTTTAAACGACCTTCAACAGATGTTCCTCTAGCCTGCACCACAGCAGGGCAAAATGCCCTATATCGGTGCAATTTTTGCATTAAAATGGTGCGTTGTTGGGTGGTGGGCAGGGCGGTCTTGGGTGGTTGATGGGCCAGTTGTGGCTGCTCGACCGCTCAGAGCGCCTGCGCAGGAGGCCCGCGGGTTCGTTGCCACGTTGGCATGGAATCTGCAAAACTCTGGCTGCCACTTTTTACTTTTCAATTTATCCCCACTCCGGAGAGAGATTCCATGTCCAGTCCCGCAGATGTCTTGAAGATGATCAAAGACAACGACGTCAAGTTCGTTGATTACCGTTTCACCGACACAAGGGGAAAGGAGCAGCACGTCTCCGTTCCATCCCACACGGTGGACGACGACAAGTTCGAGGTCGGTCACGCCTTTGATGGCTCTTCAATTGCGGGTTGGAAGGGCATCGAGGCCTCTGACATGCTGCTGATGCCAGACGCGAGCACCGCTGTTCTTGATCCCTTTCGGGAGGAGTCAACCCTCAACATCACCTGCGATGTGGTCGAGCCATCTGATGGCAAGGGCTATGACCTAGACCCACGCTCCATCGCCAAGCGGGCAGAGGCATTCTTAAAGTCGTCTGGTGCCGGTGACACCGCATATTTCGGCCCAGAGCCAGAGTTCTTCATCTTCGATGGCGTCACCTGGAACATCGACATGTCTGGCTGTGGGGTCAAGATCAAATCAGAGGAAGGCAGTTGGTCGACCGGGATTGACTACGAAGGCGGCAACCTGGCCCACCGTCCCACGGTAAAGGGCGGCTACTTTCCCGTTCCTCCCGTGGACTCCTACCAAGACATTCGCTCCGAGATGTGCCTGATTCTCGAGCAGATGGGTGTGCCCGTTGAGGTCCATCACCATGAGGTTGCTGGTTCGGGGCAGTGCGAGATCGGCACGCGTTTCTCGACCCTGACACAGCGCGCTGACTGGACACAGATTCTTAAGTATGTCGTCCATAACGTTTCTGCAAGCTATGGCAAGACGGCCACCTTCATGCCCAAACCCGTCGTTGGTGACAATGGCTCCGGGATGCATGTGCACCAGTCCATTTGGCGCGATGGCGAGAATCTCTTTGCTGGCAACGGCTATGCGGGTCTCTCGGAGTTTGCGCTCTTCTACATTGGCGGAATCATCAAACATGCCCGTGCACTCAATGCCATCACGAACCCGGGCACCAACAGCTACAAGCGCCTGGTGCCAGGCTTTGAGGCGCCGGTGAAATTGGCCTACTCTGCCCGCAACCGCTCCGCATCCATTCGAATCCCGTATGTCGCGAGCCCCAAGGGCCGCCGGATCGAGGTGCGATTCCCTGACCCCACGGCCAACCCATACCTCGCCTTTTCGGCCATGATGATGGCCGGTCTCGATGGGGTCATGAATAAGATCCACCCTGGAGACGCAGCAGATAAAAACCTCTACGACCTCCCCCCCGAGGAAGACAAGAAGATCCCCACGGTCTGCTCCTCACTCGACATGGCCCTCGATTATCTCGACAAAGATCGCGAGTTCCTCACCCGCGGTGGCGTCTTTAGCGACAGCATGATCGATGCCTACATCAACCTCAAGATGGAGGAGGTCACACGGTTTCGAATGACCACGCATCCGGTTGAATTCGACATGTATTACTCCCTCTGATTCAGGACCGACCATTCGACCTGCTCAGCACAGCCGTGTTGTTAATCGACAACCACGGCTGTGTCTGTCACGCCAACCTCGTGGCAGAGGGCATGCTCGGCCAGTCATCCCAGCAGCTCATCGGCCAGCCCGTGGTCGACCTGCTGGCCTCCCCCGAAGACCTTGACACCCTCTGGTCAGCTGCCTCCGAGGGGAGCGTGGTGGTCCGGCGACTTCAGGCTCGCTGGTATGTGAGTGGTGCCACCGAGGGTCGCTCCGAGCGTCTCTTTGACACAGCCGTCATGGTCCTTGAGGAGCCTGGGCTCTCTGTCTCGGTTGAGCTGCGTGAGCCCGATGCCTTTCAGAGGATTGGCCGTGAGGAGAGGCAGACCGCCCTGATGCAGATGAATCAGTCGCTCCTGCGCAACCTTGGGCATGAGGTGAAGAATCCGCTCGGGGGAATCCGCGGCGCCGCCCAGCTGCTCGATGCTGAGCTCCCCACTCGGGAACTCAAGGAATACACCCAGATCATCATCAAGGAATCCGACCGCCTTCAATCGTTGGTCGATCGCATGCTTGCGCCCGTTCGTCGCAGCCTCACCCGTCAGGAGGTCAATGTCCACGAGGTCTTGGAGCGGGTTCGAACCCTTGTCTTGTCAGAGTTCTCCGATGGCCTTGCGATTGAGCGCGACTACGACATCAGCCTGCCGGAGATTGATGGTGACGTCGAGCAGCTCATTCAGACCGTGCTCAACATCGTGCGCAATGCCGCACAAGCCATCCTAGGACAGCCCCCGACTGGTGCAGATGCACCAGGATGCATCACCCTCAAGACACGTGCTGCCAGGCAGATCACGCTCCATCGACAACGGTATCGGCTCTGCGTGGTGATCAGCATCAGCGACAACGGCCCTGGCATTCCTGAATCGATTCGTGATGAGATTTTTTACCCATTGGTCTCGGGAAACCCTCAGGGTCATGGTCTTGGTCTGACTCTTGCTCAGAACATCGTGCATCAGCATGGCGGCATCATCGAGTGTCAGACCGGTCTGCACGGAACGACCTTCGAGATCTGCCTGCCCGTTGGTGAGCCTCAGGGGAGAAGGGCATGAAGCCAGTCTGGATCGTAGACGACGATGCATCGATTCGGTGGGTCTTGGAAAAGGCACTCCTCAAGGCTGAGATCGCCTGTCGGCTCTTCGGAAACGCTGACGATGTCATGCGGGCGCTGCCCACAGAGCGGCCCCAGGTGTTGGTCTCCGATATTCGCATGCCAGGCGAGTCTGGCCTTGCCCTGCTCGAGCATGTGAAGGGGCTCTATCCGCAACTCCCTGTCATCATCATGACCGGCTTCTCGGACCTCGATAGCGCTGTCTCGGCCTTTCAGGGGGGTGCATTCGAATACCTCACCAAGCCCTTTGATGTCGATGAGGCAATCGCCCTGATTCGGCGGGCCATTCGTGAGTCCCGCCCCAGTGAGTCAAGCCCGCTCGAGAAGGCCGATCAGCCTCCCGAGATGCTCGGTCAGGCCCCGGCCATGCAGGAGGTTTTTCGCGCAATTGGTCGACTCTCACAGTCCTCTGCAACCGTGTTGATCACTGGCGAGTCCGGCACCGGAAAGGAACTGGTGGCCACTGCCTTGCATCGGCACAGCCCTCGTGCTGCCTTGCCATTTGTGGCCCTCAACACCGCTGCGATCCCGCATGATCTGCTCGAGTCGGAACTCTTTGGTCATGAGCGGGGCTCCTTCACCGGTGCCCAGGCTCAACGGCGTGGACGTTTCGAGCAGGCCGAGGGCGGCACCCTTTTTCTCGATGAGATCGGAGACATGCCACTCGATCTGCAGACCCGGCTGCTGAGGGTCTTGTCAGATGGGCACTTCTACCGAGTGGGGGGCCACCAGCCACTCAGGGCCAATGTTCGAGTCATTGCGGCCACCCACCAGAACCTGGAACAACGGGTTGCCGAGGGACGCTTTCGAGAAGACCTCTTTCATCGGCTTCACGTGATTCGCCTTCGGCTGCCACCACTGCGAGAGCGTCGTGAGGACATCCCAGAATTGGTGAGGTTTTTTCTGGGCCGCTCTGCAACCTCACTGGGCGTGGAGGTCAAGCAGCTCTCCCCCGAGGCCATTGCCCTTGTTGCGGTTCAGCCTTTTCCTGGCAATGTCCGTCAGCTCGAGAACCTCTGTCACTGGCTCTCGGTGATGGCACCAAGTCAGTGGGTGGAGGCCCAGGATCTGCCGCCCGAGATGCGCCCGCCGGCCGAAGGCCTTGGTGCGCAGCAGGGCCATGGTTCGCAAGACCATGGTTCGCAGCCGGTCGGCATGGCCGTCATGCCTGGGATGCTGCCCAAGGTCGAGTCAAATCTGCCGTCCGCCAAGCCCGCCATCCACGAGGCATCGCTTGCCCCTGAGTGGTCAGAGCTGCTGTCTAGAGCGGTCTCCGCCTCCTTCTCAGGGCAGCCGGATGAGGCTGTTGCGCCCGCAGGGCGAATGTCCGAATGGTCACGGACCTTTGAGCAGGTGGTCTTTGGTGCTGCCCTCAAACACACCCGCGGCAGGCGCATCGAGGCGGCACATCTACTCGGTGTCGGGCGCAACACCATCACGCGAAAGATTCTGGAGTTGGGCCTAGAGGATGTCGGCCCAGACCGGAGCGTGGTCCGAGGGCTGTTCAAGCCCGCGAGGCACCCTGTCCACCCCGGAGGATCGGCACTGGCCGAAGGCCTGCTCGCTCAAGAGAATATGGTCGATGCGCAGGCCCAGGTTTCGCCGAAAGCCGGCCTGTCGGTAATCCCACCAGCTAAAGAGTGATTCGTCCTCTGGGGCGTGGGCCCGGAGGGTGTCGGTCAGTCCGAGCTTGATCAGCCTGCCAAAGGCCTCGCGCTCCGGCGTGGAGCAGAGGATCTTCTCGTGCCAGGCTGCTGGATCATGCACATCGAGGTCGATCGGAGCGATGTTGAAGTCGCCCACCAGCGCAAGCCTAGGGTGTGCAGCCAGTTCCTCTTGAAGCCTCGCCTCAAGCGCATCCAGCCAGGCAAGCTTGTAGCGATACTTGTCCGAGCCGACCTCGGAGCCGTTGGGCACATAGACGCAGATGAAGCGAGTGGCCAGCCCGGTGCTCGCCTCTGTTGCGGTGAGCGCGGTCAGGCGGCGTTGGTCATCGGGAAGCCGGGCGTCGTGGTGCATCACATCGACGATGTCGCTGAATCGGGCCTGCCTGGCGAGAATGGCCACACCGTTGTAGGTGGGCTGTCCAATGAAGTGAACCGCGTAGCCGGCTGCCTCGATCTCGGCCTGGGGAAATTTCGCATCGATGAGCTTGGTCTCTTGCAGACCAAGGAGGTCAGGCTGGGCGGTGGCCAGCCAATCCAAAACATGCGGCAGGCGAACGCGAAGGGAGTTGACATTCCAACTCGCGACCCGCAGGGCGCCGTTGCTCGGGGGACTGGGGCTGCCGTTCAATGATCGAGCCCTTGGGCTGCATCGGCCTCAGCAATGCCCCTGGCCCGCAGCAGGCAGGCATCGCAGGCGCCACAGGCCAGCCCCAAGGCCGTGGGGTCATAACAGCTGAAGGTCTCCTCGATGGGCACCCCCAGCGCTCGGGCACGCTGCACGATCTGCGCCTTGGTGTCGTGCTGCAAGGGGGCATGAATGCGCAGGGGCTCCTGGCCTTCAACACCCGCGCGGGTGGCCAGGTTGGCCATGGCCTGGAAGGCCTCAATGAAGGCTGGTCGGCAGTCGGGGTAGCCGCTGTAATCGAGGGCATTCACACCGATGAAAATATCGGTGGCACCCAGCACCTCTGCCAGGGCAAGGGCATTGCTCAGAAAGATGGTGTTTCGGGCGGGCACATAGGTGATCGGGATGCCTTGGCCCATGTCAGTCAGGCTGCGATGCTTGGGCACCGCCATGTCGGCAGTCAACGCCGAGCCGCCGAATGCGCGCAGGTCAAGGGTCAGCACACGATGGCTCTGGGCCCCGAGCCGGCTGGCCAAGGCCCTGGCAGCCTCCAGCTCACGACGTTGCCGCTGACCATAATCAAACGACAGGGCATGACAGGCATGGCCCTGTGAGTGCGCAATGGCCAGGCAGGTGGCGGAATCAAGCCCGCCACTGAGCAAGACCACCGCAGGCTTCATGCGGCTTGGGCCAGGCCGTTGTGTCTGAGCAGGGGATCGATGGAGGGGGCGCGGCCACGGAACGATTCAAATGAGACCAGGGCCGGGCGAGAACCGCCGCGGGAGAGCACTTCATTTAAGAAGCGTTGGCCGACATCGGAATAGGCCGTTGGCCCTGCCTCCTCAAAGGCGGCATAGGCATCCGCCGACAAGACCTCAGCCCACTTGTAGCTGTAGTAACCAGCAGCATAGCCACCAGCAAAGATATGACCAAAGCCCTGCGCAAACCGATTAAAAGCAGGGGGAACAATGACTGCGACCTCTTTTCGCACGGATTGGAGGATGGCATCGATGTCGCGCCCGACCTCCTCTGGAGACTGGTCTGCGGTGGCCTCGATCTCGCTGTGAATGCGAATATCAAAGAGAGAGAATTCGATCTGTCGCAGCATAAAGAGGCCACTCTGGAAGTTTTTCGCTGCCTTCATCTTCTCAAAGAGGTCGCGCGGCAGCGCCGCATTGGTCTCCTGGTGACGCGTCATGGCCTGCAGGGTCTCCCACTCCCAGCAGAAGTTCTCCATGAACTGGCTGGGCAATTCAACAGCATCCCACTCCACCCCGTTGATGCCTGAGACCTCGAGGTCATCGACCTGGGTGAGGAGGTGGTGAAGGCCATGGCCAAACTCGTGGAAAAGGGTGATCACGTCATCATGGGTGAGGGTGCTTGGACGGCCGCTCGCAGGGGCGGGGGCCGAAAAGTTGCAGGTCAGCAGGGCCACTGGTGTCTGCAGCGCCTGGCCAAGGCGCCGTCTTCCCCTCGCATCATCCATCCAGGCCCCGCCGCGTTTGGTTGACCGTGAATAGAGGTCAAGGTAGAGGTGCCCAATGCTCTCGCCACCCCTCTTGACCAGGAAGGCCTCAACATCTGGATGCCAGGCGGGCGATGGATCGTCGGTGCTCATGGCCTCAATGGAGACCCCAAATAGCGTGTGAACCACACCGAAGAGTCCATCAAGAACGGCTGGCAGCGGAAAGTACTGTCGAACCTCGTCCTCGCTAAAGAGGTAGCGAGCCTGCCGAAGCTGCTCGCTGGCATAGGCAATGTCCCAGCCCTCAAGGGTCTCGAGTCCGAGCGTCTCCCGCGCAAACCCGCGCAGGTCTGCGAGGTCTGCCTGCGCACTCGGGCGGGCCTTTGAGGCGAGGGCGGCAAGAAAGCCAATCACCTCATCGGGCGTTGAGGCCATCTTGGAGACCAGTGACATCTGCGCAGCCGACTCAAATCCGAGCAGCCTGGCCTGCCGCTGTCGCAGAGAGAGGATCTCGCCCATGATCGGCGTGTTGTCGTTGGCTGGCCCCTCCTGGGCAATCTCGGACGCCCTGGTTGCGTGCTTGCGGTAGATCGCCTCTCGCAGGGGGCGATGCCTGGCGAACTGCAGCACCGGCATCAGGCTCGGCTGCTGAAGGGTAAAGACATGCCCGGTGAGTTCGCGTCGCCTGGCCTCCTCGGCCGCGGCGGCGACCGCATGAGCCGGAATGCCCTCGAGCTGCTCGGCGTCGCTGACATGCACGACACTCGCATTCGTGCTGTCGAGCAGATGCTCGGAGAAGACCTGCGACAGCTGCGCGAGTCGGGCAGTCTGACGGGCAAACGTGTCCTGATCCTTCGCCGATAGTTCTGCCCCACCGAGCCGGAAGTCTCGCAGGCTATTGGAGAGGGCCTGCTGCCGGGTTGGGTCCGCCAGGACATCGGCTGCGCTGGCAAGGGCCTTCATCTTTTGGAAGAGGCGCCTGTCCTGGGCGAGGTGAGACCAGAAGGCCGTCACAACCTCAAGCTTGCTGTTGGTAAGGTCTCGCCAATCGGGGCTGTCCATCACGCCGCCCATGTGATGAACAGCAGACCAGGTTCGGCCAAGCGCCTCGGTGGCTGTGGTGAGTGGTGCCATCACGGCGGCCCAGGTGGCGGGAGTCTCTGGGGCCACCACCGCCTCGAGCACAGCCTGAGCCTCAGCGATGAGCCGATCGATGTCAGGCCCAAGTGTCTTGGGGTCAAGGCCATCGTAACGGGGCAGGCCGCTCTGGGCGAGGAGTGCGTTCATGTCAGTCTTCTTTCTGCAGATTCCATGGTGTTGACAAGGAGCATGGCAATGGTCATGGGGCCCACGCCACCTGGCACCGGTGTGATGGCCGAGGCCACCTCAGAGACGCCTTGGGTATCCACATCGCCAGCAAGGCGGCCATCATCGAGCCGGTTGATGCCAACGTCGATCACCACAGCGCCTTGCTTGACCATGTCCGCTGTCACAAGGTGGGGTCGGCCCACGGCCGCCACAAGGATGTCCGCGCGTCGCGTGTGGTCGCCAAGGTTGCGTGTCTTGCTGTTGCACAGGGTGACTGTGGCGCCGGCCTGCAGCAGCAACATTGCCATGGGCTTGCCCACAATGTTGCTGGCTCCCAAAATAACGGCCTCCGCGCCTCGAATGACAACCTTGGCGTCTTCCAGCAGCTTCATCACGCCATAGGGCGTGCAAGGCCGAAAGAGCGGGTCTCCGGTCATCAAGGCGCCAGCATTGGCCACATGAAAGCCGTCGACATCTTTATCGGCGGCAATCGATTCAATGACCCGATGGCCATCGATCTGGGGTGGCAACGGCAGTTGGACCAAAATCCCATCGACTCGCACATCTGCATTGAGCCGTGCAATGGTCTCGAGGAGCGCCAGCTCGGTGCAGTCCTCGGCAAGGGCAATCCTCTCGGACCGCATGCCCGCCTCGTCGCAGGCCTTCACCTTATTGCGAACATAGACAGCGGAGGCAGGGTTGTTGCCCACCACAATGACGGCCAGGCCCGGCGGCCGGCCAGATTTTGATTCAAAGCGTTGTGCGCGCTGGGCCACTGCAGCCCTGGTTTTTGCGGCGAGCGCCGAGCCGTCGATTCGAAGAGCTGTCATGGTGAAACGATGCTAGCACGCGTGTTTGAGGCCGCAACCCGGCTGGACAAAGAACCGGACTTCGACTAGCATCCACCTCTGCCAGAGACGGGGCTATAGCTCAGCTGGGAGAGCGCTTGCATGGCATGCAAGAGGTCAGCGGTTCGATCCCGCTTAGCTCCACCAAAACTCTGGTAAGTTGTCAGTCAACAGATTTGTTGATCAGTTCTGTGCAGCGCCGGGTCCCCTTCGTCTAGAGGCCTAGGACATCACCCTTCACGGTGAGTACAGGGGTTCGAATCCCCTAGGGGACGCCAATCATTTTTCAGAATGGTTGGGCATCCTCGGCGCTTGGCTTACCCTCTCATCTATGAGCCTCTCCCTCCTGCCTCGTTCGGCCCCCATCGCGTGGGCCTGCATCCTTCTTGTTGCGATTGGCGCAACCGGCTGTGCCACGGTGAGCCCAAGGGATGCCCTTGCCACCCTCGACACGCGGTCTCCCCTCTACAACACCGATGAGTGTCAGCGGGCACGCAAGGTTGCGGAGCGGTTTGAAGGCAGGGACCTTGCCCGAGGGGGTGCGGGCCTGGCTGCGGGCGTGGTGGTGGGTGTTGTTGCGGCCCCGATCATGGGGTGCTCGAGGCCGATGCGATCAGCAAGAAGGAGGCGGTGGTCGCCCGGCTGCGCCATGCCTGCGAGGGGCCTGTCATCATCGATGCCACCGACCCTGAACGCCGCCGGGTGGTGACCGCCCGACAGGCACGCGCCCTGAAGAGGCAGATGCTCGAGAGGCCGATGCAGACCTTCAATTTAGCCGTGGCCTGCCAGTCGAAGACCGACTCGCAAGGCTGGAGTCGCTTCGCAATAAGGGGCTCATCACGCCGGCCGAGTATGAGGCTCGGCGCCAGCAGATTCTCAGCGGGCTCTAAGCGTCGCTAGGGGTCTCTGGGCGTCTCTAGGCGTCTCTAGGCGTCTCTAGGCGTCTCTAGAGGCTCTCGCTTGCGAAGTCCGCAAGCCTTGAGCGCTCGCCCCGCTGGAGGGTGACATGGCCCCCGTGTGCCCATCCCTTGAAGCGATCGACCGTGAAGGTCAGGCCCGACGATCCTTCGGTGAGATAGGGCGAGTCGATTTGCGCAATGTTTCCCATGCAGACGACCTTCGTTCCTGGTCCAGCCCGAGTGATCAGGGCCTTCATCTGCTTTGGGGTGAGGTTTTGGGCCTCGTCGATGATCAGAAACTTGCTGATGAAGGTGCGCCCGCGCATGAAGCTCATGGATTTGATTTTGATCTTGCTTCGAATCAGGTCTGAGGCCGCAGAGCGACCCCAATCACCGCCTGACTCCATCCCTCGATTGAGGACTTCCAGGTTGTCCTCGAAGGCCCCCATCCAGGGCTGCATCTTCTCCTCCTCGGTGCCAGGGAGAAAACCGATGTCATCGCCAATGGGCACCGTGGCGCGGGTCACGATGATCTCGTTGTAGAACTTGGACTCGAGTGTCTGGGCCAGTCCGGCGGCCAGTGCCAGCAGCGTCTTGCCTGTCCCGGCCTGTCCCAAGAGGCTCACAAAATCGATCTCTGGGTTCATCAGCAGGCTGAGGGCGAAGTGTTGCTCTCTGTTTCGGGCTGTGATGCCCCAGACGGCGTTCTTCGCATGGCCGTAGTCCTTTAAGACGCGAAGCACAGCGGTGCGGCCCTTGATCTCTTGGACAACGGCGTAGAGGGGTCGCGCGCCCTCGTCGTAGACAAATTGGTTGAGGTGAAAGGCCGAGCAGAGCGGGCCGGTCACACGGTAAAAGCTGGTGCCACCCTGCTGCCAGGATTCCATGTTCTTGCCATGCGTCTCCCAGAAGTCTGTCGGCAGGGCCATGCTTCCTGTGTAGAGCAGGTCTGCGTCATCGATGACCTGGTCGTTGAAGTAGTCCTCTGCTGGCAGTCCCAGTGCATGGGCCTTGATTCGGATATTGATGTCTTTGGAGACCAGCACCACCTCTCTGTCTGGGTGGCGATCGGCAAGGGCTCGAACCACCGCCAGAATCTGGTTGTCAGCCTTTCCCTCCAAGAGCCCGCTGACCGGGGGAATCTGGAGCAATTCGGTCTGAAAAAAGAGTCGACCGATGGCATCGGTGTGACCCAGTGCGTCCAGGCAGAGGCCCTCACCAAGACGGTTTCGTCGATCGGTGGGCAGGGCCTCAATCAGGGCGTCTAGGCTTCTGGAGACCTGGCGGACATGCCTGGCCACCTCCGAGAGGCCCTTTTTGTGTCCGTCGAGTTCCTCAAGCGTGGTCATCGGCAGGTAGACGTCGTGCTCTTCAAAGCGAAAGAGGCTCGTGGGGTCGTGCATCAGGACATTCGTGTCCAACACAAAGAGCTTTGCAGGCCCGCCTGAGTGCGCGCGCGCGCGGGCTGGCTTGGCATTGGGTTGTTTCGGGGCTGCTTTTTCTGTTGCGTGATAACGGGTCGGGGACTCTCGCAGGCTCGGAGGGGGTGTTGAACCTGGGGCCAGAGCCGATGCTGGTGCAGGGCCTGAGGCGGAGAGCGGCAGGGCCTCGTCGGGGATCTCGCCCTTCTTAAGGCTGCGGGATGGCAGGACAGCTTTGGCAAGCACACCGTCCTCAGATTTGAGCTGGGTGGCGGGTCTAGAAGGGGCCTTTGGCAGTGGCATAAGCGAGGAGATTCCTCTGGTGGTTAGATGGATTGAGCGGCCCGCAGAACGGTCTCGGCATGACCCGGGGCGGACACCCCCTGCCAGGCCATTCGCAGCCCTCCGGTGGCGTCAAAGAGGAAGGTGCTTCTTGCAATGCCCACCACCTTTTTGCCATAGAGGTTCTTTTCCTTGAGCACGCCAAAGGCCTTGCAGAGCTGCGAGTCGGTATCGGCCGCCAGGGTCACTGAGAGATCGTATTTGGCAATGAAGCGACGGTGAGAGGCCACGGTGTCGCGGCTGACCCCGAGAATCTGACACCCAGCCAGGAGGAAATCTGCGTGGAGTCGACTGAAATCCTGGCCTTCAATGGTGCAGCCTGGCGTGTCGTCCTTGGGGTAGAAGTAGACCACCAGGCTCTTGCCTCTCCAGTCGGCGAGCCGGGCGGCTCCCAGGTCTGTCTCGACTGGCAAATCTGGCAGTGCATCGCCAAGGCTAAGGGCGGTCTGGGTCATTGGATTTCTCTTCGGGCGCTTGAATGATCAGTGCAGCAAGGACGCGCCGGCCCTCTGCCGCAAGCAGGTTGAAGGTTCTGCAGGCCGCCGCCGTGTCCATGACCTCGATCCCAATGGCTGGCTCTCCGGCTGGCGATCGGGACATCAGACTGGCCATCAGCCGTGGGCTGGGCATCACCTGGACAGGCCCCGTGCCGAGCAAGATGAGCTCTGGCTGCAGCGCACGCAGGGCGGCGAAGTGTTGCTCGCCGAGCTCATTGGGATGACCACAATCCCAGGCCTGGGGAGGGGAATCGGGGGTCACGATGATGGAGGTCGAGAAGCGCGACCCATTGATCGAGAGAAAGCCAGGCCCGTGGGAGGTGATGCTGAACTGGCTGGCTGGCAGGTCCGGCTGCAGTTTAGTTGACATGAGGCTCGAGACTATCAGAGTCCAGCGACTTTTTTATGATGGCCTCTCTAGGCTAAAGTTAAGACTTTCCTCAGGCCACCATTCTCTCCATGAAGCCCTTCCCACGCATCCAGCGACTGCCGCCGTACGTCTTTAATATCACCGCCGAACTCAAAATGGCGGAGCGGCACCGCGGCGTCGACATCATCGACATGAGCATGGGCAATCCCGATGGCCCCACGCCTCAACACATTGTGGACAAACTCGTTGAGACGGCGCTAAAAGACCACACCCATGGGTATTCGGTCTCCAAGGGCATCCCCAGGCTTCGCAGGGCCATCGTCTCTTGGTACCAGAGGCGATATGGGGTTGCCCTCGACCCAGACACGGAAGCCATCGCCACCATTGGCTCCAAAGAAGGCCTGGCCCACCTCATGCTCGCCACGCTCGACAGGGGCGACACGGTCCTGGTGCCCAATCCCTCCTACCCCATTCACATCTATGGCGCGATCATTGCCGGGGCCGACATCCGATCAATCCGCATGACCAACGGCGTCGACTTTTTCGAGGAACTGCAACGCGCAATACGGGAATCATTTCCCAAGCCCAAGATGATGATCCTGGGGTTTCCGAGCAACCCAACGGCCCAATGCGTGGACCTGCAGTTTTTCGAGCGAGTGGTGGCACTGGCCAAGGAACACGACATCCTGGTGGTTCACGACCTGGCCTATGCAGACATCGTCTTCGATGGGTACGAGGCCCCCTCGATCATGCAGGTGCCTGGCGCACGAGACGTGGCCGTTGAGTTCTTCACCCTGAGCAAGTCCTACAGCATGGCTGGCTGGCGTGTTGGCTTCATGGTGGGAAATGCTGAGATGGTCTCAGCCCTGGCCCGCATCAAGAGTTATCACGACTACGGCACCTTCACGCCCATCCAGGTGGCCTCTGTCATCGCACTCGAGGGCCCTCAGGATTGCGTTGAAGAGGTTCGACGTCAGTATCAGTCTCGTCGAGACACCCTGGCCCGCGGGCTCATCGAGGGTGGCTGGCCAGTGGAGATTCCCAAGGCCTCGATGTACATCTGGGCGCGCATCCCAGATGCCTATCAGTCGCTCGGTTCGCTTGAGTTCGCCAAAAAACTCTTGCTCGATGCCAGGGTTGCCGTCTCGCCGGGCATCGGCTTTGGGGATTATGGCGACACCCACGTGCGGTTTGCCTTGATTGAAAACGAGCAGCGAATTCGACAGGCAGTCAGGGGCATCAAGGATATGTTTCGCAGGGACGGGCTCATCGCGGTGCCGGCCGAGTCCCTCGGGGAGGCCCCAATGAGCCCCGCCGGAGCCATCTCTTGAGTTCGTCAGGGCGGCCAGCAGCGCCCCTGCGGGTTGTCTTGGCTGGGGTTGGCACCGTTGGGGGAGGTGTGGTGGAGGTCTTGGCCCGCAATGGCCAGCGCATCGAGGAGCGAGCCGGACGGTCAATTGAGTTGGTGGGCATTGCCGACCTCGACCAGGACAAGGCCAGCCTGCTTGCCCAGGGACGCTGCCCTGTCTTTGCAGATGCCAAAGAGATGCTTCTACAGACCAGGCCAGATGTGCTGGTGGAGTTGATCGGCGGATGCACCTATGCAAGAAGCCTGGTCATTGCCGCCATCGAGGCGGGTGTCCATGTGGTCACGGCCAACAAGGCCCTCTTGGCTGTCCACGGCAATGAAATCTTCCCGGCCGCTGAGAGCAAGGGGGTGCAGGTGGGATTCGAGGCCGCGGTGGCAGGCGGCATCCCCATCATCAAGGCTCTCCGAGAGGGACTGGCTGCCAATGAGATTGAGTCGGTTGCCGGCATCATCAACGGCACCACAAATTTTATTCTCTCCGAGATGCGCGACAAGGGCCTCGGATTTGCGGAGGTCCTCGCCCAGGCCCAGCAGCTGGGCTATGCAGAGGCTGATCCAACCTTTGATGTTGAGGGTGTCGATGCTGCCCACAAGATCACGCTGCTCGCGGCCATTGCCTTTGGCATGCCGCCGGCCTTTGAGATGGCCCACATCGAGGGGATCAGCCAGCTCCAAGCGCAAGACATTGGTCATGCCGAGCAACTCGGATACCGCATCAAGCTGCTTGGCATTGCCCGGCGCCGCCCCGAGGGCATCGAACTTCGTGTGCACCCCACATTGGTGCCCGCCAAGCGGCTCATTGCAAATGTCGAGGGGGCAATGAACGCCGTCCTGGTCAAGGGCGATGCCGTTGGGCATACCCTCTATTACGGAAAGGGCGCAGGATCGCAGCCCACAGCCAGTGCTGTGATTGCAGACCTCATTGATCTGGCGCGACAGCTCGATGCGCCAGTGGGCGCCCGGGTGCCACACCTGGGCGTGCATCCCAAGTCTCGGCGCAGCCTGCCGGTGCTGCCAGTCTCCGAGGCGGTCTCTGGTTACTACCTGCGCCTCAGGGTCGCAGATCAGCCCGGGGTGTTGGCCGATGTCACCCGAGTCCTGGCCTCAGAGGGCATCTCCATTGATGCCTTTATTCAGCGTGAGCCAGGCGATGCCTCAGGCCAGACCGATGTCATGCTCATCACCCACACCTGTCGAGAGGCATCGGTGCTCAAGGCGCTCGATCAGCTGAGGGCCCTGCCCACCGTGCTGGCCCAGCCAGTCTGGCTGAGGGTGGAGTCCTTCGCATGACATTGTTGTACCGATCGACTCGGTCAGGCGATCGGCTGGGCTCGTTTACCGACATCTTGCTCGAAGGGCTTGCACCCGATGGGGGCCTGGCCGTGCCGGAGCGAACCCCGGGCCTGCCCGCTGACCTCGAGCAGCTCTCCAAGATGCCGTATCCCGCGCTTGCGGCAGCTGTGGTGGGCTCCTATGCGACCGACATTGCCCAGACCGACCTCCTTGCCCTGACCCAGAGGGCCTACACCGCCGAGCGATTTGGCACCAATCAAATCGCACCACTCACGCAGCTTGGCATGGTCGGCGGCACACCGATGTCGCTGCTTGAACTCTCCAATGGCCCCACCCTGGCCTTCAAGGACATGGCCATGCAGTTGTTGGGTCAACTCTTCGAGTTTGTCCTTGCCAAGCGAGGCCAGTCTCTGAACATTCTGGGGGCCACATCGGGTGACACGGGAAGTGCGGCCGAGCATGCGATGCGCGGCAAGAGAGGGATCAGTGTCTTCATGCTCTCGCCGTCTGGGCGCATGAGCGCCTTTCAGAGGGCGCAGATGTTTTCCCTCCAAGACCCCAATATCCACAACTTCTCGGTGCCGGGCAGCTTTGATGATTGCCAAGACATGGTCAAGGCCGTCTCAGAGGACCTTGCCTTTAAATCAAGGCACCGAATCGGTTCGGTGAACTCCATCAATTGGGCGCGGGTGTCGGCTCAAATTGTCTATTACTTCACGGGCTATTTCCAGGCCATTGCCGCCCACGGCCGTCGCCTTGGAGACCCCGTGTCGTTTTGCGTGCCCTCTGGAAATTTTGGAAATGTCCTATCCGGCCACATGGCCCGAAAGATGGGGCTTCCCATCTCAAGGCTGGTTGTGGCGACCAATGAGAACGATGTCTTACACGACTTTTTTCAGACAGGAACCTATCGGCCACGGCATTCGAACCAGACGCATCAGACATCGAGCCCCTCGATGGACATCTCAAAGGCCTCCAATTTTGAGCGCTATGTCTTTGACCTGGTCGATCAAGATTCCACCCGCCTTGCGGCCCTCTGGCACAGACTCGCAGAGGAGGGCGCATTCACGCTCAAGACCCCAGCGATTCGCGCGGCCATTGAGGCCTCTGGCCTGGTCTCGGGTCGCAGCCATCACGCTGCCCGGCTCGAGACCATTGCGTCGGTCTATCGAGACCACGGTCGTGTGATTGACCCCCACACGGCCGACGGCGTTTTCGTGTCACGGCAGCACCTTGAGCCGGGTGTGCCCATGGTCTGCCTCGAGACGGCCCTGCCGGCAAAATTCGGCGAGATCATTGAGGAGGCGCTCGGCATGGCAGCACCTCGCCCAAGAGGCTTTGAGGCGATTGAGTCGTTGCCCCAGAGGGTCGAGGCATTGGGCCGCGATGTCGATGGGCTAAAGCGGCGCATCTCTGAGATGACTGGGCTCTCGCCATGATGCGCAGACTCGACGAGGCATTGAGCTGGTTGATTGGACAGGCAGCAGCGCCAACTGCCACCGAGCACCTGCCGATTGCTCAGGCCCTTGGACGCGTCCTTGCCGAGGCGGTCTATTCGCCGCTGCAGGTGCCAGCCTTTGACAACAGTCAGATGGACGGTTACGCGGTTCGGGCCAGCGACACAGCGGGTGGCGTGGCACTTCCGATTTCCCAGCGGGTTGCAGCCGGGTCCGTGCCGTTGCCGCACGAGGCCCAGAGCGCTGCGCGCATCTTTACGGGCGCCCCGATTCCGCCAGGAGCCGACGCCGTGGTGATGCAGGAGGACACCCAGTTGGTCGATGGCGCCTCGATAAGGGTGCTCTCGGCGGTGAGGCCGGGCCAGTTCGTGCGCAGGGCTGGTGGTGACATTGAGAAAGGACAGCAGGTCTTTGCCCCCGGCCGCCGTCTGTCTGCGGCAGACATTGGGCTGCTGGCCTCCATTGGTCTTGAGGGTGCGACCGTCTTTCGGCTGATTCGAGTCGGGGTCTTCTCGAGCGGCGATGAACTGCTCCAGCCTGGGGAGACACTGGGCCAGGGGCAGATTTATGACAGCAACCGTCCAATGGTGATGTCCCTGGTTCGTGGTCTCGGACTGAGCGTCTCGGACCTCGGGACCCTGCCAGATGATTTGGAGCAGACGCGTGGTCGCCTCGCACAGGCGGGCGCATCGCTTGATGTCCTCCTGACCTGCGGCGGTGTCTCGGTCGGGGAGGAGGATCACATCAAAGCTGCTGTCTCAGCCGAGGGGCAGCTCGATCTCTGGCAGATCGCCATCAAGCCGGGAAAGCCGTTTGCCTACGGACGTGTGGGGCAGGCTGCCTTTCTGGGATTGCCCGGAAATCCTGTCTCAGCCTGGGTGACATTCGTCCTTCTCGTGCGGCCTTATCTTCTGCGTGCATCCGGGGTCTCGGTGGTTGAGCCCATGGCGCATTGGGTGCCTGCGGGCTTTGACAAGCCGCAGCCTGATGCGCGTCAGGAGTTTCTGCGAGCCAGCCTTGATGAGCGCGGCAGGGCAATCCTGCACGGTCGGCAGGACTCACAGGTCCTCTCATCGATTGGCCAGTCCGAGGGCCTCTTGGAGGTGCCCATCGAGACGCCTGTGAGGCAGGGGGATCTGCTTCGGTTCTTTCCTTTTTCGTCCTTGTTGCACTAGCATCAAGCAGATGACGCCTTCAATTGACATTTCCCTCAAGCTCTTTGCCGCCCTGCGCGAGTCCACTGGGGTGGCCGAGGAGGCCTTGTCGGTGCCGTCTGGGTCGACGGTCGGCTCTGTCAGGGCCACCCTCATGCTGCGAGGTGGGGCTTGGCACAAGGGCCTCTCGGATGCCAAGCGCTGTCGCGCTGCCGTCAACCACCAGATGGCCGACGAGGCGCGGGCCCTTGAGCCCACCGATGAACTTGCCTTTTTCCCACCCGTTACGGGCGGCTGAGCCTTTGAGCCTCCCCCCACGCGTGTCCATTCAGGCCGAAGACTTCGACCTCAGCGCGGAGTTGTCTGCCTTAAGACGCCTGCCCAATGGTCAATGGAACACGGGGGTCGGCGCGGTGGCGAGTTTTGTTGGAACTGTTCGAGACCTCAATGACGGCGACGCCGTGTCGAGCCTGATCCTCGAGCATTACCCTGGCATGACCGAGCGCAGCATCGAGGCCATCCTCGATGAGGCCGAGGGGCGTTGGCCGTTGCTGGGCACCCGGGTGGTCCACCGCATTGGCCCCCTGTTGCCCGCCGACCAGATCGTGCTTGTGGCGGTCTCGAGTGCCCACCGTGAGGCCTCTCTGGCCGCCTGCGCCTTCATCATGGATTACCTCAAGTCGAAGGCGCCATTCTGGAAGCGTGAGGCGACACAGCAGGGAGACCGATGGGTCGATGCGCGGGTCAGTGACGCAGCAGCCTCAGCGCGGTGGGCTGCTGAGGACCCCTTGAAAAAAGGCTAGAGATCCCCCATCTCCTCTCTTAACCACGGCATGTTGCCGTCATTGGTCCCAAGGGAGGTCCCATGCGACTCGACAAGCTCACCACCGCCTTTCAACAGGCCCTCGCCGATGCGCAGAGCCTTGCCATTGGTCAGGACAATCCCTCAATTGAGCCGCTTCACCTCCTGATCACGCTTCTCGATCAGGCCGAGGGCGCAAGCAAGTCCCTCTTGGCCAGGGCGGGCGGAAACGTTCAGAAGCTCTACACGGAGGCACGTCAGGGCCTGGAGCGATTGGCAAAAGTCTCGCAGGCCAATGGCCAGGTCACCCTTGGCTCGGAGCTAAACCGGCTCCTCAACCTCACCGATCGTGAGGCCCAACGACGGGGAGATCAGTTCCTGGCAAGCGAGCTCTTCCTCCTGGTCCTGTCTGACGACAAGGGCGAGGCGGGGCGGCTGCTGCGGGAGGCGGGTGTCTCACGACGCAGCCTCGAGATGGCGGTCGACGCCGTGCGAGGCGGGGCCTCCGTGAATTCAGCCGAGGCCGAGGGTCAGCGGGAGGCCCTTAAAAAGTACACCGTTGACCTCACCGAGAGGGCGCTGGCAGGAAAGCTCGACCCGGTCATTGGCCGCGATGATGAGATCCGGCGGTGTATTCAGATTCTGCAACGACGCACCAAGAACAATCCCGTCCTGATTGGTGAGCCGGGCGTTGGCAAGACTGCCATCGTCGAGGGTCTGGCCCAACGGATTGTCAATGGTGAGGTGCCGGAGGGGCTCAAGGGAAAGCGGGTTCTAACCCTCGACATGGCGGCCCTGCTTGCGGGGGCAAAGTTTCGTGGCGAATTCGAGGAGCGGCTCAAGGCCGTCCTCAGCGATGTCGCCGCCATGACAGAGAGTGATCAGGGTCACCCGATTGTCTTTATCGATGAGATCCACACCATGGTTGGAGCGGGCAAGGCCGAGGGAGCCATGGATGCGGGCAACATGCTCAAGCCCGCCCTGTCTCGGGGCGAGCTCCACTGCATTGGTGCGACCACCCTCAATGAGTATCGCAAGTACATCGAAAAGGATGCGGCCCTCGAGCGTCGCTTTCAGAAGGTCTTGGTGGGAGAGCCCTCCGTCGAGGCAACCATCGCCATCCTTCGGGGCCTACAGGAGCGCTATGAGTTGCATCATGGGGTCGACATCACCGACCCAGCCATTGTTGCTGCGGCCGAACTCTCGCACCGCTACATCACCGACCGTTTCCTTCCCGACAAGGCCATTGACCTGATCGATGAGGCTGCCAGCCGAATCAAGATGGAGATCGACTCCAAGCCTGAGGTCATGGACAAGCTTGATCGGCGCCTCATCCAACTCAAGATTGAGCGAGAGGCGGTGCGCAAGGAAAAAGATGACGCCTCCAAGAAGCGCTTTGAGCTTATTGAGCAAGAGATCTCAAGGCTTGAGCGAGAGGTCTCTGACCTTGAGGAGATCTGGCGAGCCGAGAAGTCTGCCGTTCAAGGCTCCCAACAGATCAAAGAAGAGATCGAGCGACTGCGCCTGGAGATCGAACAGCACACCCGAAAGGGAGACTGGCAGAAGGTCTCCGAGCTACAGTACGGACGGCTTCCGGACCTCGAGTCCCGACTGAGGGCAGCAGATGCCGCCAGTCAGCCCACGGCGGGCCAACGGCCTCGGCTCCTTCGGACTCAGGTGGGGGCAGAGGAGATCGCCGAGGTTGTCTCTCGCGCAACCGGCATCCCAGTCTCCAAAATGATGCAGGGCGAGCGCGAGAAACTTCTCCAGATGGAGGGCCACCTTCACCATCGGCTTGTTGGGCAGGATGAGGCTGTTATGTTGGTCTCCGATGCCATCAGGCGGTCGCGGGCCGGCCTGTCTGATCCCAACAGGCCCTATGGGTCCTTCCTCTTTCTTGGGCCAACAGGCGTTGGCAAGACCGAGCTCTGCAAGGCCCTGGCCCAGTTTCTTTTCGACTCCGAAGAACACCTCGTGAGGATCGACATGAGCGAGTTCATGGAGAAGCACTCTGTCTCAAGGCTCATTGGCGCGCCCCCGGGCTATGTGGGGTACGAGGAGGGCGGCACGCTCACCGAGGCCGTTCGTCGCAAGCCCTATAGCGTCATCCTGCTCGACGAGGTGGAGAAGGCACACCCCGACGTGTTCCACATCCTGCTGCAGGTCCTCGATGACGGCCGCCTCACAGACGGACAGGGGCGAACGGTTGATTTTCGAAACACGGTGGTGGTCATGACCTCAAACCTCGGCTCGCAGGAGATTCAGCGGCTTGTTGGCGCTCCGATCGAGACCATCAAGGCTGCGGTCATGGAGGAGGTCCGCCAACATTTTCGGCCGGAATTCATCAACCGAATCGATGAGATCGTTGTCTTTCACGGCCTTGATGAGTCCCACGTCAGAAAAATCGCTGGCATCCAGCTCCAGCGCCTCTCAGCCAGGCTGGCCCAGAGGGACCTGCGCTTAGAGATCTCCGATGAGGCCCTCGACCAGATCGCCAAGGTGGGATTTGACCCGCTCTTTGGTGCCCGCCCCCTCAAGCGAGCCATTCAGTCCCAGATTGAGAATCCAATTGCGCGCCTGATCCTGGAGGGGCGATTTGGTCCCAATGACGTGGTCCCGGTCGATGTCGCAGATGGGGAACTCTCCTTTGAGAGGGTGGTGCATTGAACACCACGGTCCCGACCCCGGGCGTGACCGCCCCAGTCGGTCCAACTGAGGATGCCTCCATCTGGCGGCGTTTTGTTGGCATGGGTTACGAGTTTTTCTTGCTGGTGGGACCGGTCTTGCTCGTGGGCTTCCTCTATGGGTTTGTTGTGGGTCAGACCGATCATGCAGACCATGTCAAACGCCTCGGGCTCCAGCTCTCGGTCTACCTTTTGATTGTGGGCTACTTTGGCTGGGGCTGGAGCCGTGGCCGGGTGACCCTGCCCATGCAGACCCTGCAGCTCAGCGTGATCGATGCCAAGACTGGGGGTCCCGTCACCCGGGGGCGGGCCATTCTTCGGGCCCTCCTTGCCACGGTCTCTCTGCTCACGGGCCTCTGGTTTCTGGTGCCCCTCTTTCGAAGGGACCGCCAGACCCTTCACGACATGATCACGAAGACGCGCCTTGTCCACGCGCCACGGCGGCGCCCAAGTTGACCCTTTTTTAAGGCCCAACTATCATTACACCCTTGCCGATTGAAGCGTCGAGCGCTGGCCCACAAGGCTGACCCGCTTGCCGATCCGTCAGCTCAAAGCCCCTGCTTAATGTCTGCGTCGTTGGGAATTCCCATTGGCGCCGGCGGGTGGGGATGACTAGAACTGTTTAGGACCGAACAACATGGACATCTCAGGCGCGGAAATCCTGGTGCGTTGCCTCCAGGAAGAAAAAGTTGAGCATCTCTTCGGATACCCGGGGGGAGCCGTGCTCTACATCTACGACGAAATTTTTAAGCAAGACAAGGTCAGGCACATCCTGGTGCGACACGAGCAGGCGGCTGTCCACGCGGCAGACGCCTATTCGCGCTCGAGCAACAAGACTGGTGTCTGCATCGTGACCAGCGGCCCGGGCCTCACCAATGCGGTCACAGGGATCGCCACGGCCTACATGGATTCCATCCCCATGGTCATTGTGTCTGGCCAGGTTCCCACACATGCCATTGGGCTAGACGCCTTCCAGGAATGCGACACCGTGGGCATCACAAGGCCCTGCGTGAAACACAATTTTCTGGTCAAGGACGTCAAGGACCTCGCCATGACCATGAAGAAGGCCTTCCACATCGCCCAGAGCGGCCGTCCTGGTCCAGTGCTGGTCGACATCCCCAAAGACATCACCCGAGATCGCTGCAAGTTTGAGTACCCCAAAGAGGTCTCCTTGCGCTCCTACAACCCCGTGGTCAAGGGTCACCTGGGCCAGATCAAAAAGGCCGTGCAGATGATCCTGCTGGCTGAGCGGCCAATGGTCTATTCCGGGGGTGGGGTGATCCTCTCGAATGCATCCGATGAGCTCACTGAACTCGTCGACCTCCTCGGTGCACCATGCACCAACACCCTCATGGGGCTGGGTGCCTACAAGGCAAGTGACCCGAAGTTTCTGGGCATGCCAGGCATGCACGGCACCTACGAATGCAACATGGCCATGCAGCATTGCGATGTTCTGATTGCCGTGGGGGCACGTTTTGACGATCGGGTGATTGGCAATCCAAAGCATTTTGCCCAGAACCCACGCAAGATTGTTCACATCGACATCGACCCCTCCGTCATCGCCAAGCGGGTGAAGGTCGACCTGCCCATTGTGGGAGATGTTCGAGAGGTCCTGCGAGACCTGCTCGCCAACCTCAAGGAGTCCACTGCTGGGGCCGCCAAGCCTTCGACACGACCCTACGACGCCTGGTGGAAGCAGATCACCGAGTGGCGGGGCCTTAACTGCCTTGCATACAAGACGAGCACCGAGGTCATCAAGCCACAATCGGTGGTCGAGACCGTCTGGCGGCTCACAAATGGCGATGCCTTCGTCACCTCCGATGTGGGCCAGCATCAGATGTGGGCAGCCCAGTATTACCGCTTCGACAAGCCGCGCCGCTGGATAAACTCTGGCGGCCTTGGCACCATGGGGGTGGGCCTGCCATACGCCATGGGAGTGAAATTTGCCAACCCCGAGGCCGAGGTGATTTGCATCACTGGTGAGGCATCGATTCAGATGAACATCCAGGAACTCTCCACCTGTCAGCAATACCGCATTCCAGTGAAAATCCTCAATCTCAACAATCGTTACCTCGGCATGGTTCGTCAGTGGCAGGAGGTCGAGTATGGCTCTCGTTACTCCGAGAGCTACATGGACTCGCTGCCCGACTTTGTAAAGCTTGCCGAGTCCTATGGCCACGTGGGCATGCGAATCGATAATCCCGCCGACATTGAGCCGGCCATTAGAGAAGCCCTCGCCATGAAGGATCGGCTGGTCTTCATGGACTTCATCACCGATCAGACAGAAAACGTCTGGCCAATGGTCCAGTCTGGCAAGGGCCTCACCGAGATGCTCCTCGGTGCAGAGGACCTCTGATGGAGCGCGACCTGAAGCACATCATCTCGATCCTCCTTGAAAATGAGCCGGGTGCACTCTCGCGGGTCGTGGGCCTCTTTTCTGCCCGTGGCTACAACATTGAGACGCTCACAGTGGCCCCGACCGAGGATCGATCCCTGTCGCGCATGACCATCGTCACCCGGGGCTCAGAGGATGTGATTGAGCAGATCACCAAGCACCTCAACCGCCTCATTGAGGTGGTAAAGGTCACAGATCTCAACGAGGGCTCCCACATCGAGCGCGAGCTCATGCTCATCAAGGTTCGGGCGGTTGGCAAGGACCGTGAGGAGATCAAGCGCATGGCCGACATCTTCCGAGGCCGCATCATCGATGTCACGGAGAAGGCCTACACCATTGAGCTGACCGGAGACGGCGGCAAACTCGATGCATTCATCGAGGGCCTTGAGGAGGGCACCATCCTCGAAACCGTCCGCACAGGCTGCTCTGGCATTGCCCGAGGCGAACGGGTGCTGCGCGTCTGAAAGGAAATGTAATGAATGTGTTTTACGACAAAGACTGCGACCTCTCACTGCTCACGGGCAAGAAAGTCGCCATCATCGGTTATGGCTCGCAGGGTCATGCCCACGCGCAGAACCTCAACGACAGCGGCATCAATGTTGTGGTTGGGGTTCGAAAGGGCGGACCCTCCTGGGCCAAGGTCGAGAAGGCCGGCCTCAGGGTGGCAGAGGTTCGCGCGGCTGTTGAGGGCGCCGACCTGGTGATGTTGCTCATGCCTGATGAGACCATCGCATCGGTCTACCTTGCGGACATCGTCCCCGTGATCAAGCAGGGTGCATCGCTTGCCTTTGCCCATGGCTTTAACGTCCACTACGGGCAGGTGGTGCCACGCGCAGACCTCGATGTCATCATGATCGCACCCAAGGCCCCAGGCCACACCGTTCGCCAGACTTACACCCAGGGCGGTGGCGTGCCCTGTCTCATCGCCATCCACCAGGATCAATCCGGACGCGCCCGTGATATTGCGCTGGCCTATGCCAGTGCCATTGGCGGTGGCAAGGCCGGCATCATTCAGACCAACTTTCGGGAGGAGACCGAGACAGACCTCTTCGGTGAGCAGGCCGTTCTCTGTGGTGGCACGGTTGAACTCATCAAGGCCGGATTTGAGACACTTGTCGAGGCGGGTTACGCGCCCGAGATGGCCTACTTTGAATGTCTCCATGAACTCAAGCTCATCGTCGACCTCATCTATGAGGGCGGCATTGCCAACATGAACTACTCGATCTCCAACAATGCAGAGTTCGGCGAGTATGTCTCCGGCCCGAAGGTGGTTGGACCCGAGGCCAAGGCCGCCATGAAGCTTGCCCTCGAGCGGATTCAGACCGGTGAGTACGCCAAGGAGTTCATCCTAGAGAATCGGGCGGGTGCGCCAACGCTCCAGTCCCGCCGCAGGCTGATGGCTGAGCATCAGATTGAGGTGGTCGGAGAGAAATTACGGGCGATGATGCCGTGGATACGTGCCAACCGAATGGTGGACCAGACGCGCAACTGATGGACATCGACCGCTACCCCCACCCCATTCTTGCCCGCGAGGGTTGGTTTTATTCACTTCTGGCCGTCAGTGCCGCTGTGGTTGCAACTGCACTAGACGCCGGACTCTGGTCGATTCCTCTCTGGGTCGTTGCCATCTTTGTGCTGCAGTTTTTCAGGGACCCCCCGCGGATGGGGCCGGCTGATCCCGATGCCATCGCCAGTCCCGCAGACGGTCAGGTTGTCTTCATTGGGCCAGAGCCAGATCCCATTTCGGGTGAGCCGGCTGTCAAGATCAGTGTCTTCATGAACGTCTTTAATGTTCATTCCAATCGATCGCCGGTGGCCGGGCGTGTCTGCAGGGTGGCCTACACACCGGGGCAGTTCTTCAATGCCGCACTCGACAAGGCCTCGGCCGAAAACGAGCGCAACGCCGTTGTCATTGAGGATGCTCGCGGGCGCCGCCTCACAGCAGTCCAGATTGCCGGACTCGTGGCAAGGCGAATCCTCTGCTACGTCGAGGAGGGCGATTCCCTGCGTCGTGGGGCGCGCTACGGATTCATTCGGTTTGGGTCTCGCGTCGATGTCTATCTCCCGCCCGGCAGCCAGTCCCTGGTCGCACCAGGAGAGAAAGTCTCGGCCCACAGCACAGCCCTGGCTCGGTGGCCAACCCCCGGATGACCAGGCCGAACCTTCCGCGCCGTCGGCAGTCGATCTACCTGCTGCCAAATTTGTTTACCACGGCCTGTTTGTTCAGCGGTTTTTTTGCCATCGTGATGGCCATGAATGGTCAGTTCGCCCAGGCCGCTGTGGCGATCTTCGTCGCCATGGTGCTCGACAGCCTCGATGGTCGGGTGGCCAGGCTCACCAATACAACATCGGATTTTGGCGCCAATTACGACAGCCTGGCCGACATGGTCTCGTTTGGGGTGGCCCCGGCCCTGGTGGCATATGTCTATGCCCTGCAGGGCATGGGCAAGCTTGGTTGGCTCGCGGCCTTCATCTACGTGGCGGGTGCTGCCTTGAGGCTGGCGCGCTTTAACACCAACATTGGTGAGGTCGACAAACGGTATTTTCAGGGGCTGCCAAGCCCGGCCGCTGCTGCGCTGCTGGCGGGCCTCATCTGGCTCATCACCGACCTGCGTGAGGCGCGCTTTATCACCTACAGCGCAACAGATCTGCGCTGGCTGGTCTGGGCTGTGACCATCTACGCTGGGGTCACCATGGTCAGCATGGTGCCCTTCTACAGCTTTAAGGATCTCAACCTCAGGCGAAGCGTGCCGTTTGTGTTTGTGGCCATTGGGGCCTTGGTGCTGGTCCTGGTTTCCCAGGACCCCCCCCTCATGCTCTTTCTGGCCGTTGCTGGCTACGCCATCTCTGGCTACGCGTTGTTTTTTTGGCGGCGCGCCAAAGGCAGGGGCGGTGATTTGTTTGTCGAATCAGATCGAAAAGATTTATAGTTCCTTCACCATGAAATTGAAATTGTTGCCGATAACGAGATCACCGAGCGCCCTGCGTGGCGAGCTCCCGGGTCGACTGCGCCCCGCGCGCTAAAATTCGAGTCTCTTCGGCAGTCCCGCACCGGTCTTTCTGAGCCGACCGCCCCGTCACAAAAACACTTGAAGGCACCACAGGAGGCTCTCATGGCCGACCGATTGATCATCTTTGACACGACGCTGCGTGACGGCGAGCAGAGCCCAGGCGCCTCGATGACCCGCGATGAGAAGGTTCGCATCGCCCGCCAACTCGAGCGCCTTCGTGTTGATGTCATTGAGGCCGGATTCGCTGCGGCGAGCCCCGGGGATTTCGAAGCCGTTCGCGCGGTGGCCGAGACAATAAAAGACAGCACAGTCTGTTCGCTGGCCCGCGCCACCCCCCAAGACATCGAGCGTGCGGGCCTTGCGGTCGCGCCGGCCGCACGCAAGCGGATTCACACCTTCATTGCCACCAGCCCCATTCACATGGAAAAAAAGCTGCGGATGAATCCGGACCAGGTGGTCGAGGCGGCCATTGCTGCGGTCCGGCAGGCCCTGACCCACACGGCCGATGTTGAGTTCTCTGCTGAGGATGCAGTCCGCTCCGAGATTGACTTTCTGGTTCGAATTTTTGGCGAGGTCATACGGGCGGGTGCCACGACGATCAACGTGCCAGACACGGTCGGCTATAGCGTGCCTGTCCAGTGGGGCGATCGGATGGCCCAGCTCATTGCGCGAACGCCCGGATCAGAGCGGGTGATCTGGTCGACCCATTGTCACAACGACCTTGGAATGGCAGTGGCGAACTCCCTCTCGGCCGTGCTCGCGGGTGCTCGGCAGGTCGAATGCACCATCAATGGTCTTGGGGAGCGTGCGGGAAATGCAAGCCTTGAAGAGATTGTCATGGCGGTTAAAACACGACGCGATGTATTTGGCTGCGACACAAGCATCGACGCCGCGCAGATCGTTCCAGCCTCCCGTCTGGTCTCACAGGTCACCGGCTATCCGGTCCAGCCCAACAAGGCCATTGTCGGCGCGAATGCCTTTGCCCATGAATCAGGCATCCACCAAGATGGCGTGCTCAAGCACCGGGAGACCTACGAAATCATGCGGGCGGAGGATGTTGGATGGACCGCCAACCGCATCGTCTTGGGAAAGCTCTCCGGCAGAAACGCCTTCAGACAGAGGCTGCATGCCATCGGAATTGACCTCGATGGGGAGCAGGCCATCAATGATGCATTTGCCCGATTCAAAGCCTTGGCCGATCGCAAGACTGAAATTTTCGACGAAGATCTCCAGGCAATTGTCTTTGGCGAACAAGAACCCAGCACCGAGCGATATCGGCTCGTCTCACTCTCTCAGCGATCAGAGATGGGCGAGCAGCCCGTCTCTCAGGTGGTGTTTTCCATCTCGGGGCAGGAGGTCCGGTCGCAGTCCGATGGCAATGGCCCTGTCGATGCCACCGTCAAGGCGATTGAACGCGAGGTCAAGAGCGGTGCGGAGTTGCTCTTGTTTTCAGTCAATGCCATTACAACTGGCACCGAATCGCAGGGTGAGGTCACCATGCGGCTCTCAAAGGCCGGGCGAATCGTCAACGGCATGGGCTCGGATCCCGATATTGTGGTGGCCTCCGCAAAGGCCTACCTCAACGCCCTCAACCGGCTGTCTGCCGATCCCAGGGTAAACCCGCAACAGCCCTGAGACCCTGCCTGAGACCCCGCCCAGTCTCAGTTGTGGAGCCGAGGGAAAACCAGTAAGCTTCTGTTGTAGCAAGTCAGTTCGCACGGTGCGCCCGGCAGGCGCAGCCGCAAGTCCAATCCTTCATATACGGGGTTATTGCCATGACAGTCGTTCACACGTCGAAATCCGACATCGTTTCCCAGTTCCAACGAACCCAGGCCGACACTGGCTCCCCGGAGGTTCAGGTGGCCCTCCTCACGGCCAGAATCAACGAGCTTGCATCCCACTTTAAGGCGCACGCCAAAGACCATCACTCGCGCCGCGGTCTGCTTCGAATGGTCAGCCGGCGCCGCAAGCTGCTCGATTACCTCAAGACCACCAACCTGCCCTCCTATCGAACGCTCATCGAGAGACTGGGCCTGCGCAAGTGAGTCATACCGTGCCTGATCGGAAGCACCTCTGAAGATGTTCGGGCACCTCTATCTCGGCTCCTGCTGGGCCACCGGGGTGACCCGTCGCATCTGCGCACTCATTTAAAGGAACAAACGTGTTCAACATTGCCAAAGAATCCTTCCAATACGGGTCCCAGACGGTCACCCTCGAGACGGGCGAGATCGCTCGCCAGGCGGGCGGTGCAGTTGTGGTCAACATCGATGACACCGTGGTGTTGGCAACCGTTGTTGCTGCGAAGTCAGCCAAGTCTGGCCAGGACTTCTTTCCGCTCACCGTCGACTATCAGGAAAAAACCTACGCGGCAGGAAAAATCCCTGGCGGTTTTTTCAAGCGGGAGGGGCGCCCGTCGGAGAAAGAGACCCTCACCTGCCGACTCATCGACCGCCCGATTCGGCCGCTCTTTCCCGAGGGCTTCTACAACGAGGTGCAGGTGGTCTGCACCGTGCTCTCACTCAATCCAGAGGTCGACCCTGATATTGCTGCCCTCATTGGAACCTCTGCTGCACTGGCGATCTCAGGTGTGCCCTTCGATGGCCCCCTTGGTGCTGCTCGCGTTGGCTACATCAACCAGCAGTATGTGTTGAACCCAACGGCCTCGCAATTGAAGTCATCCAGACTCGATCTGGTCGTGGCGGGAACCGCATCAGCCGTCTTGATGGTGGAATCGGAGGCCGACCAACTCCCCGAAGATGTGATGCTCGGCGCGGTGGTGTTTGGACACGAGCAGATGCGCCATGCAATCGATGCCATCAACCGTCTGGTGGAAAAGGCCGGCAAGCCCGAGTGGGACTGGAAGCCTGCCACTCAAAACGTGGCGCTCGTCGATCGCATCAAGGCCCTCGCAGAGGAGGCCTTCAAAGAGGCCTATCTCCTTCGCAACAAGCAGGAGCGTTCGCAACGCCTCAAAGAGATCTACAGCATGGTCGAGTCCACCCTCTCCCAGGAGGCAGAGGCGTCGGGCCATCCGTTGCCGTCTGGCAATGCGGTGAGCGACACCCTTTTTGGGCTTGAAGCCGCTGTCGTTAGAGGTCAGATCCTCAGCGGGCAGCCCCGCATCGACGGGCGAGACACCCGCACGGTTCGGCCCATCGAGATCCGCACGGGCGTGCTTCCCCGAGCCCATGGCTCGGCATTGTTCACGCGTGGGGAAACCCAGTCGCTCGTTGTTGCCACCCTCGGCACAAACCGTGACGAGCAGATCATCGACGCCCTGGCCGGCGAATACCGCGACCGCTTCATGCTTCACTACAACATGCCCCCCTATGCCACAGGAGAGACCGGGCGCGTTGGAACGCCAAAGCGCCGGGAAATCGGCCATGGCCGCCTGGCCAAGCGGGCACTTGTTGCGGTCTTGCCAGCACCTGAAGATTTTGCCTATGCCATGCGGGTTGTCAGCGAGGTCACGGAGTCCAATGGGTCGTCCTCGATGGCATCGGTCTGCGGCGGCTGCCTCTCCCTCATGGATGCTGGGGTGCCCCTAAAGGCACATGTGGCTGGAATTGCCATGGGACTCATCAAAGACGGCAGTCGTTTCGCTGTGCTCACAGACATCCTTGGCGATGAAGATCACCTTGGTGACATGGATTTCAAGGTTGCTGGTTCGGAGATCGGCATCACGGCCCTGCAGATGGACATCAAGATTCAAGGCATCACCAAGGAAATCATGCAGGTGGCGCTTGCCCAGGCACTCGAGGCGCGGCTGCACATCCTTGCAAAGATGAAGGTGGCCATGGGCGGCGCCCGCACGGAGCTCTCGGAATTCGCCCCTCGGCTCTACACAATGAAGATCAACCCCGAGCGCATCCGCGATGTCATCGGCAAGGGCGGTTCAACCATCCGCGCCATCACCGAAGAGACTGGCACAACCATTGACATCCAAGAAGATGGCGCCATCACCATTGCGGCCACCACGGGAGATGCGGCCCGCGCAGCCATGAAGCGAATCGAGGAGCTCACCGCTGAGGTCGAAGTTGGCAAGATCTACGAGGGAACCGTCCTTCGTCTGCTCGAGTTTGGTGCCATCGTCTCCGTTCTTCCCGGCAAAGATGGGCTGCTGCACATCTCTCAGATTGCCAACGAGCGCGTCAATCAGGTGTCGGATTACGTCAAAGAGGGTCAGATCATCCGCGTCAAGGTGATCGAAGCCGACGAGAAGGGCCGGCTGCGCCTCTCCATGAAGGCGGCAGCAGAGGTCTCGGCTGAAGACGCACCTGCGGCTGGCTGAAAAACGCTAGGGGAACAACGATATGCACCGTCGGCCCATGGTCTTGGGCAACTGGAAGATGAATGGGGACATGGTCCGCAACGAGGCGCTGCTCGCCGCCGTTCTGGAGCAGGCCGCCCCGGTGCTGTCCTCGGGCCAGGTTGATGCGGGCGTTGCAGTGCCAAGCCCCTATCTCTTTCAAGTCGCTGTTCGATGCAAGGGCAGGGGGCTTGAGTGGGGCGCACAAGACGTCTCTGGTGAAGCCTCTGGTGCCTTCACAGGCGAGACCTCAGTTGGGATGCTCAAGGATTTCGACACCCATTTTTCGTTGGTGGGCCACTCCGAGCGACGCGCCCGCCATGGTGAGACGGATCAGGTCGTCAACAACAAGGCCAAGGCACTGGTCATCGCGGACCTCACCGCCGTGGTCTGCGTGGGCGAGGACCTCCAAGAGCGCGAGGCTGGGCTTGCCCAGAGCAAGGTCTGTGGGCAGGTCCAGGCGGCCATCTCAGGATGCTCTGGCAATGACCTGCGCCGGATTGTGATCGCCTACGAGCCAATCTGGGCGATCGGAACGGGGCGTCAGGCCTCGCCAGCCGATGCCCAGGCAATGCACGCTGCCATTCGTCTTGCTGTCTCCGAGGTTGATCCTGCTGCGGCAGCCGAGATCCGGATCCTCTACGGCGGCAGTCTGTCGGCCGCAACTGCTGGGGCCATGTTCTCCCAGCCCGATATCGACGGCGGCCTGGTGGGTGGCGCATCACTCGACGCTGCTGGCTTTACGAGCATCTTGGTCGAGGCTCGCAGCCGGGCGCAGCGGCTCTCTCAACTCAACATCTAATAGGGTCCGGCACTCATGGCATGGCTCAACACGCTCCTCATTGTTCTCCAGGTCGTCTCTGCCCTGGCGATCATCACCCTGGTGTTGCTCCAGCAAGGCAAGGGGGCTGATATGGGAGCCGCCTTCGGGTCCGGCAGCTCAGGCTCGGTCTTTGGGGCCTCTGGAAGCGCCAATTTTCTCTCTCGTCTCACAGCAGGCACAGCGGTGATCTTCTTCTCGAGCACCCTGGCCTTGTCCTTTCTTGCAAGCAAGGACCTCGTTCGCGCGGGCTCGACTGGCGGTATCATGGAGTCAATTCCAGGCGTCGTTCCTCAGCCCAGCGGCGATCCAACGTTGCCTGCTCAGCCAGCAACGATTCCTGCTCAGGATGGGCCCTCGGGTTCAATCCCCAAGTAGCGTTGTGGTTGCCTTGGAGCGAGTTGCAGCGGGTTGCAGCGGGGCGGTTGTTGAGGCTCGATGTTGTGATGGTGATTGTGGTGAGGCCGACGTGGTGGAATTGGTAGACACGCTATCTTGAGGGGGTAGTGGCGAAAGCTGTGCGAGTTCGAGTCTCGCCGTCGGCACCAGCGATGTTTCTCCAATGTTTCTCAAAAGGGGTTGGTTATGGATCTTGAGCAGTACTTGCCAGTGCTGCTGTTCATTCTGGTTGGCGCAGCAGTTGGCGTTGGCCCCATGCTCCTTGGGAAACTCCTTAGCCCGCATCAGCCCGATTCAGAGAAGCTCTCGCCCTACGAGTGCGGCTTTGAGGCATTCGAAGACGCTCGAATGCAATTCGATGTCCGTTATTACCTTGTTGCCATTCTCTTCATTCTCTTCGACTTAGAGATAGCATTTCTCTTTCCGTGGGCAGTAAGTCTTCAAGAGATTGGTCTCTTTGGCTTCATTTCCATGATGGTTTTCCTTGGAATACTGGTGCTCGGCTTCATCTATGAATGGATGAAGGGCGCGCTCGACTGGGAGTAGACATGGCAATTGACGGCATTCTAAAACAAGGTTTCGTCACCACGACTGCAGATGAAGTCATCAACTGGACCAGAACCGGCTCTCTCTGGCCAATGACATTCGGTCTGGCCTGCTGTGCTGTTGAGATGATGCACGCTGGTGCCTCGCGCTACGACCTCGATCGGTTCGGCGTGGTCTTTCGGCCAAGCCCTCGACAGTCCGACCTCATGATCGTGGCGGGCACCCTCTGCAACAAGATGGCCCCGGCGCTCCGCAAGGTCTACGACCAGATGCCCGAGCCAAGGTGGGTGCTCTCCATGGGCAGTTGTGCCAATGGTGGCGGCTACTACCACTACTCCTATTCTGTTGTGCGCGGATGCGATCGCATCGTGCCCGTTGACATCTATGTCCCAGGCTGCCCGCCAACAGCCGAGGCACTGCTCTACGGCATCATTCAACTCCAGCAGAAGATCAAGCGCACCAGCACCATCGCCCGCGACTAAACCCAAGGCCACCCCCAACAATGTCATTGATTCAACCCACCCAAGCGCCGGCGATGCCCTCAGAGGACGAGGCCCAGTCGGCTGACCAACTCCTGGCGCATCGGGTTGCAGAGGCTCTCGGTGGCATGGCAGACCGAATCGTTGTCTCTAGAGGCGAGGTCACCGTCGAGGTCGCCTCCACCAATCTCGTTGCGGCAGCGCGCCTGCTTCGGGATGCCCAGGCACTCTCCTTTGACACCCTTGTCGATCTCTGTGGCGTGGATTACCAGAGCTTTCGAAACGAGGAATTAAGAGGCAAACGCTTTGCCGTTGTCGCCCATCTCCTGTCGGTGGTCTGTAATCAGAGGGTGCGGCTCAGAGCGTTTTGCCAGGATGACGACTTTCCAACCATCGACTCCCTCACTGGCATCTGGCCCGCCGCAAATTGGTATGAGCGTGAGGCATTTGACCTCTTCGGAATCCTCTTTGAAGGGCACTCAGACCTCCGACGCATCCTGACAGACTACGGCTTCATTGGTCATCCATTTCGCAAGGATTTCCCCCTCTCAGGCCATGTTGAGATGCGCTACGACCCAACCCAGCAGCGCGTGATCTATCAACCTGTGACCATCGAGCCACGCGAGATCACGCCGCGGGTTGTCCGAGAGGAGACCTATGGCCGATCTTAAGAATTACACCCTCAACTTCGGGCCCCAACACCCAGCAGCCCATGGCGTGCTAAGGCTGGTGCTCGAGCTCGACGGTGAGGTTGTCCAGCGGGCAGACCCCCACATTGGCCTGCTGCACCGTGGGACAGAGAAACTCGCAGAATCAAAGACGTTTCTACAATCCGTCCCCTACATGGATCGGCTCGACTACGTCTCGATGATGTGCAACGAGCATGCCTATGTCTTGGCCATCGAGAAACTCACCGGCGTGACGCCACCGATTCGGGCGCAATACATCCGGGTGATGTTCGATGAGGTCACCCGAATCCTCAACCATCTCTTGTGGATCGGTGCACACGGACTAGACGTCGGTGCAATGGCCGTCTTTCTCTATGCCTTTCGTGAGCGAGAAGACCTCATGGACTGCTACGAGGCGGTCTCCGGTGCACGGCTCCATGCGGCCTACTATCGGCCCGGTGGCGTCTATCGAGACCTCCCCGATGCCATGCCGCAGTACGAGGAGAACCGACTCCGAAGCAAGTCAAAGGCCAGGCGGCTCAACCAGAACCGAGAGGGCAGCCTGCTCGACTTCCTAGACGACTTCACCAAACGCTTCCCATCCTGCGTTGACGAGTACGAGGCCCTGCTCACAGACAATCGCATCTGGAAGCAGAGGCTCGTGGGCATCGGTGTGGTGACGCCAGAGCGTGCGAAGGCCCTGGGTTTTACCGGCCCAATGCTCAGGGGCTCGGGGGTGGCCTGGGACCTTCGCAAGACCCAGCCCTACGAGGTCTATGACCAGATGGAGTTCGACGTCCCGGTTGGCAAAGAGGGCGACAGCTATGACCGCTATCTTGTCCGAATGGCAGAACTGCGCGAGAGCAATCGCATCATCCGACAATGCATTGACTGGCTAAGGCTCAATCCTGGGCCCGTGATGACAGACAACCACAAGATTGCCCCGCCTGATCGGGTGAGCATGAAGGGCAACATGGAAGAGCTCATCCACCACTTCAAGCTCTTCACAGAGGGCTTTCATGTGCCAGAGGGCGAGTGTTACAGCGCCATTGAGCATCCGAAGGGCGAATTCGGCATCTACCTGATCTCCGACGGCGCCAACATGCCCTATCGGGTGAAAATTCGCGCCCCTGGCTTTGCACACCTCCAGGCCCTCGATGAGATGTCACGCGGCCACATGATTGCGGATGTCGTCACCATCATCGGCACCCAGGACATCGTCTTTGGGGAGATCGACCGATGAGCCTTCAGATGCCCCTCACGGAGCAGCCCATGATGCTGCTCTCGCCTGCGGCCTACCAGGCGATCGATCGGGAGATCCAGAAATACCCCGCCGATCAGAGGCAGTCGGCGGTGATGGCCGCCCTCCGAATCGCGCAGGGGGAGCACCACTGCATCACCTCGGCACTTGAAAAAGAGATCGCTGCCTACCTTGGCATGGCCCCGATGGCCGTCCATGAGGTGGCAACCTTCTACAACATGTACAACGTGCGACCAGTCGGCAGGTTCAAGATCACCGTCTGCACGAACCTGCCCTGTGCCCTTCGAGCCGCCAACCATGCGGCCGCCCATCTGCAAGATAAACTCGGGGTTGGGTTTGGTGAAACAACCCCCGACGGACTCTTCACCCTCCAGGAGGGAGAGTGCCTCGGGGCATGCGGAGACTCACCGGTGATGTTGATCAATAACCACACGATGTGCAGCTGGATGTCAGACGACAAGATCGATGCCCTCCTCGAAGACCTTCGAGCAGAGGCCATGCAAGACAGAGGAGGAGCCTAATGGGTGCGCCAGAAATTCCGTTTATTGACACCTGCTTTCACGGGCGACACATCTCGCCTCAGATCCTCGCGGATCTCTCCCCAGATGCTTGGCATCTGAAGGATTACGAGGCCAGGGGTGGTTACCTGGCCCTCAGAAAAATACTCGGGTCCGATGGGGGTCCGGGCCTGACCCAGGAAGAGGTCATTGCCGAGCTCAAGACATCTGCCCTGCGAGGCAGGGGAGGCGCAGGTTTTCCAACGGGCCTGAAATGGAGCTTCATGCCCACAAAGCTGCCGGTCCAGAAATACCTCGTCTGCAACTCAGACGAGGGCGAGCCCGGCACCTTCAAAGACCGCGACATCATTCGCTACAACCCTCATATTCTCATCGAGGGCATGGCCATCGCTGCCTATGCCATGGGCATCACGGTTGGCTACAACTACATTCACGGTGAGATCTGGGAGTCCTACGAACGCTTTGAGTTGGCCCTTGACGAGGCCCGTGCAGCGGGCTACCTGGGGAAAAATATATTGGGGCGTGGCTTTGAGTTTGAACTCCATGCGCATCAAGGATACGGCGCCTACATCTGTGGCGAGGAGACTGCCCTCCTGGAATCCATCGAGGGGAAAAAGGGCCAGCCTCGTTTCAAGCCACCCTTTCCCGCGAGTTATGGCCTCTACGGCTGTCCCACCACCATCAATAACACCGAGACCTTCTCGGCGGTGCCATGGATCATTCGCAACGGGGGTCAGGCCTATCTCGATATTGGCCGGCCGAACAACGGCGGCACCAAGATCTTCTCAATCTCCGGAGATGTTGAGCGTCCCGGCAACTATGAAATTCCGCTTGGAACGCCGTTCTCCAAGCTGCTCGAGCTGGCAGGTGGCATGCGAGAAGGACGACGACTCAAGGCGGTCATCCCCGGTGGCTCCTCCATGCCGGTCCTACCAGCTGAGATCATGATGGCCACTGACATGGACTACGACTCCATCGCCAAGGCAGGGTCGATGTTGGGGTCAGGTGCAGTGATCGTGATGGATGAGACCCGTTGCATGGTGCGATCGCTCCTGCGGCTCTCCTATTTTTACTTTGAGGAGTCCTGTGGGCAGTGCACGCCCTGCCGAGAGGGCACTGGCTGGCTATGGCGCATGGTCAAACGCATCGAGGAGGGCCACGGCACCCTTGATGACCTTGATCAACTCAATCGGGTGGCAGACAACATCCAGGGCCGCACCATCTGTGCCCTTGGCGATGCTGCAGCCATGCCGGTGCGTGCCTTTATCAAGCACTTTCGCGACGAATTTGAACATCACATCACCCACGGGAGCTGCATGGTTCCCGACTATCAATAGAGCGGTGAGCAGGCGGGTGCCCATGATTGAACTTGAAATTGATGGCAAGAAGGTCGAGGTCGCTGCCGGCAGCATGGTCATGGACGCCGCGACCAAGCTAGGGCTCTACGTCCCGCATTTCTGTTACCACAAGAAGCTCTCGATTGCCGCCAACTGTCGGATGTGTCTTGTCGAGGTTGAGAAGGCGCCAAAGCCCCTTCCAGCCTGTGCCACCCCAGTTGCCTCGGGGATGAGGGTCTTTACGGCCAGCGACAAGGCCCGACAGGCACAGAAGGGGGTGATGGAGTTCCTCCTCATCAACCATCCACTCGACTGCCCGATCTGTGACCAGGGTGGCGAGTGTCAACTCCAAGATCTCGCAGTTGGATACGGTCCGAGCGCCTCTCGATACACAGAGGGCAAGCGGGTGGTCTTTCACAAGTCCATGGGGCCTCTCATCTCAGCCCAGGAGATGTCACGCTGCATCCATTGCACGCGGTGTGTTCGGTTTGGACAGGAAATCGCCGGCGTGATGGAGATCGGCATGGCCGGTCGGGGAGAGCACTCCGAGATCATGAGCTTCGTTGGCAACGCCGTGGAGAGCGAGCTCTCGGGCAACATGATCGATGTCTGTCCGGTGGGCGCGCTCACGAGCAAGCCGTTTCGCTACCAGGCCAGAACCTGGGAACTCGCCCGTCGCCGATCCGTGAGTCCGCACGACAGCCTCGGGACCAACCTCATCGTTCAATCAAAGGGCACGCAAATTCTGCGCGTCGTTCCCTATGAGAACGAGGCTGTCAATGAATGTTGGATCACCGATCGCGACCGCTTCTCCTATGAAGGCCTTGCCTCGGAGGATCGACTCACCACGCCCATGAAGCGTGAGGCAGATGGCAGCTGGGTGAAGCTCGAATGGACACAGGCCCTCTCCGAGGCCGCCAGAATCCTGAGGACGGCCTCTGCTCGAGGCTCCAATAGGGTGCGGGGATTCGGCTCACCCATCTCAACGCTTGAGGAACTCGGCCTCATGGCCCGTCTGGTCAGGGGGCTGCAGAGCGACGCCGTCGATTGCCGCCCACTCCTCACGGATCCGGCCTTTGATTCTCGCGTGACTGGCCTGCCCCTGCTCGGAATGCCGCTTGAGGCGGTGAGCCGCCTGGAGCGTGTCTTTGTGGTCGGTGCTCGCCTTCGGTCTGAACTGCCGCTGCTGGCCCAGCGACTTCGGCAGGCAGCCCGACGGGGTGCGCAGGTCCACACCTTCGGCGCCCATGCCGAGGCCCTGCTGATGCCGGTCCGACGTCAGATCGTGGCAGCACCGTCTCGATGGGTCACCGAGATCGAGGCCCTTCTTGAGGCTGCGTCATCCCCGGCCGGCGGTGCACTGCGTCTTTCAGTTGATCACGCCGATGTGCTCAAGTCGCTGCGAGAGGCGCCAAATGGTCCCGGGCAGGCTGCAATCATTGCGGGCGGTGCGGTCTTGTCACACCCGCAGGCGTCTGTCCTCATCTCCATGTTGCAGGCCCTGGCGGCGTCTCTTGGCGTGCAGTTCGGGGTCATTGCCCAGGGCGCCAATGCGGTTGGGGGTGCCCTGGTCGGTGCGACCCCGACGCTTGGTGGCCCCAATGCTGCCAATCTCTTTAACGAGACCCACGCGGCCTACCTCCTGCTGCAGCTCGAGCCCGCGCTCGATCTTGCTGCAGCCCCGGCTGCGGTGGCGATCCTTCAACAGGCGCGAGACATATCCGGCGTGATCTCCCTCACCGCATACCGCTCGGCTGCAGAGTCGGTGTCAAGCCTGATGCTTCCGGTCTCGCCCTTTGCTGAGACATCCGGAACGTTTGTCAACCTTGAGGGGCGGGTCCAGTCTTTTCAAGCCTGTGTTCCCCCGCTCGGACAATCTCGCCCGGGGTGGAAGGTCCTCAGGGTGCTGGGCAACCTGCTCGACCTCAATGGCTTTGACCAAGACTCGTCAGAGGACGTCCTCAAGGAACTGCTCCGAGCGCCTCGCTCGGGGAGATTCTGGAGTGACCTCCAGCCACTTTGCGCCTCAATTGCGGCCGCCCTGGATCCAGCCCCATCGTCATCAGGCGGTTTTGAGAGGCTTGGCGAGCCATCGATCTACAAGAGTGATCCAATCGTGAGACGGGCAGCGTCTCTGTCTGAGTCGAGGGTCTCGGCCCAACCAAGGGTTGCCATCCACCCTGAGGACCTCGCCAGCCTTGGCGCCTCAGCCGACATGTTGCTCAACCTTGAAGTCGATGGTCGATCGGCGCAGCTGCTGCCAGTGATCGACCCGAGCCTGGCCAGAGGAGTGGTCCTCATCCCCATGGGTCATCCCGAGACTGCCAACATCAACGGTGTGGGGGGTCGCGTTCAGATCTCCATTGCCAGACACCTGGCTGCGGTCGAGGCCTAGACATGTTTGAGACGGGCATCCTCGCCTTTAGCAGTTTTGGCAGCGGGCTCCTTGGGCCTGCATGGCCGGTCGTCTACAGCCTCATCAAGATCAGCCTGATCGTCTTGCCAATTCTCGGACTCGTGGCCTATCTCACACTCTGGGAGCGCAAGCTCATCGGCTGGATGCATGTGCGGTTGGGGCCCAATCGGGTCGGCCCCCTCGGGCTCTTGCAGCCGATTGCCGACTCACTCAAGCTGCTCACCAAAGAGATCATCGTCCCGGCTCAGGCCAACAAGGGGCTCTACCTCCTGGCCCCCGTCATGACGATCATGCCAGCCCTGGCCGCATGGGCGGTCGTTCCCTTTGGTCCCGAGACAATCCTGGCCAACATCAACGCTGGCCTTCTTTTCCTGCTCGCCATCATGTCCATGGAGGTCTACGGCGTCATCCTCGCGGGCTGGGCATCGAATTCGAAATACGCGTTTCTTGCTGCCATGCGGGCATCCGCTCAGATGGTCTCTTATGAACTGGCCATTGGCTTTGCCCTGGTTGTCGTGCTGATGGTCTCGGGGAGCCTCAATCTCATCGACATCGTCCAGGGCCAGCAGGTTGGCGCCTTCCATCAGATGGGGCTTCATTTCCTCTCGTGGAACTGGCTGCCGTTGCTGCCAATCTTCGTCGTGTATTTCATCTCTGGTGTGGCCGAGACCAATCGGCACCCGTTTGACGTGGTGGAGGGGGAGTCAGAGATCGTTGCGGGCCACATGGTTGAATACTCTGGTATGGCCTTTGCCATTTTCTTTCTGGCCGAGTACGCCAACATGATTCTCATCTCTGCACTGGCCGTCCTCATGTTTCTTGGTGGCTGGGATGCCCCCCTGGCAGGTCTTGAATGGGTCCCCGGCTGGATATGGCTTGGTCTCAAGACCTTCCTGGTCGTGAGTGTCTTCATCTGGATCCGGGCCTCCTTTCCCCGCTACCGCTACGATCAGATCATGCGCCTGGGCTGGAAGATCTTCATCCCGGTCACCCTGGTCTGGCTGGTCGTGGTGGGAGTCTGGATGCAGACGCCCCTCAACATCTGGTCGCGCTAGTCAAAAAGGTCTGACATGTCATCCATCGCACACTTCCTAAAATCGTTCCTGCTGCTGGAGATGCTCGCGGGGATGGGCGTCACCCTTAAGAACCTCTTTGCCCGAAAAATCACCATCCAGTATCCGGAAGAAAAGACGCCGATGTCACCCCGTTTCCGTGGGCTTCACGCCCTGCGCCGTTATCCAAATGGTGAGGAGCGTTGCATCGCCTGTAAGCTCTGCGAGGCAGTCTGTCCAGCCAAGGCCATCACAATTGAATCAGAGGTCCGAGACGACGGCAGTCGCAGGACCACCCGCTACGACATCGATCTCACCAAGTGCATCTTCTGTGGCTTTTGCGAGGAGAGCTGTCCGGTGGACTCCATCGTCGAGACCAACATCCACGAGTACCACGGTGAGAAGCGAGGAGACCTCTACTTCACCAAAGACATGCTGCTAGCAGTCGGTGACCGATATGAAAAGGACATCGCCAAGGCCCGAGAAGCCGACGCGCCGTTCCGTTGAGGCCATAGACCATGCCTGATTCGACCGCCGGTTTCTTCTACGCCTTTGCGGCCATTCTCATTTTTGCTGCCGTCATGGTCATCACGGCAAAGAATCCCGTCCATGCAGCGCTCTACCTGGTCTTGTCATTCTTTTCTGCAGCTGCCATCTGGCTGCTGCTTGAGGCTGAATTTCTGGCCATCACGCTGGTGCTGGTCTACGTGGGTGCCGTCATGGTGCTCTTTCTCTTTGTCGTGATGATGGTCGATCTCGACCTCGACAAGATGCGAAAGGGCTTCTGGACCAACCTGAGAGTGGCACTTCCCGTTGGCCTGCTGATTGTCTTTGAGATGGGTGCGATCCTCTTTCGAAGCTTTCAGATCCCTGCGTCGGCGGCTCCTCCTGTGACGGAAGTGAGCAACACCAAGGCCCTTGGCAAGATCCTCTACACCGACTACGTGTTTGCCTTCGAGATCGCCGCGGTGATCCTGCTGGTGGCCATTGTTGCGGCCATCGCCCTCACTCTTCGGCGCCGCAAAGACTCGCGTCATCAGGATCCAGGCGAGCAGGTGAAGGTCATGGCCAAGGACCGTCTCAGGATGGTCCGATTCAAGGATGGCAAGCCAGAGTGATCACACTGGCCCATTACCTTATCCTTGGCGCCATTCTTTTTGCGCTCAGTGTCATTGGTATTTTTATGAATCGTAAGAATTTAATTGTCCTGCTGATGGCCATCGAACTCATGCTGCTTGCGGTCAATCTCAACTTCATTGCCTTTTCCCATTTTCTGGGAGACCTTGCCGGTCAGGTCTTCGTCTTTTTCATCCTGACCGTGGCAGCGGCCGAGTCTGCCATCGGGCTTGCCATCCTCGTGGTCTTGTTTAGAAACCTCAATACGGTTGAGGTTGAGAAACTCGACGGCCTGAAGGGGTGATGGTGGGTCCTAGGTGATAAGCGTCTACCTTACTGCAGCCTTGGCGCCCCTCGTTGGCGCAATTGTGGCGGGCTTTTTCGGCCGCCAGATTGGCCGCGTCAACAGTCATCGGATCACCATCATCGGGGTGGCCGTCTCAATGGTGGCATCCCTCTTCATTCTCCAAGATGTCCTCAACGGCAACACCTTCAATGGCGCGATCTACACCTGGGCAACGGTCGGCAGCCTCAAGATGGAGATCGGCTTTCTGATCGACGCGCTCACCGCCACCATGATGGTCGTGGTGACCTCTGTCTCGCTCATGGTCCACATCTACACCATCGGCTATATGGAAGACGATGATGGCTACCAGCGATTCTTTAGCTACATCTCGCTATTTACCTTCAGCATGCTCATGCTTGTCATGAGCAACAACTTCCTGCAGCTCTTCTTTGGCTGGGAGGCGGTGGGCCTTGTCTCCTACCTGCTGATCGGCTTTTGGTACAAGAAGCCCAGTGCCATCCATGCAAACATGAAGGCCTTCTTGGTCAATCGGGTTGGAGACTTCGGCTTTATCCTGGGCATTGGTCTTGTCGTGGCCCACACCGGGAGCCTTGGCTACACAGAGGCCTTCGCAGCCGCGCCGGCCCTCTCCTTGGAATCCATCGAACTCATACCGGGCCAAGTCTGGTCACTCCTTGCGCTGGCCTGCATCTGTCTGTTCATTGGTGCAATGGGCAAATCTGCCCAGTTCCCCCTGCATGTCTGGCTGCCAGACTCCATGGAGGGGCCCACACCGATCTCGGCCCTGATTCATGCTGCCACCATGGTCACTGCCGGCATCTTCATGGTGGCCAGGATGTCTCCGCTCTTTGAACTATCAGACATCGCCCTGTCCTTTGTCATGATCGTCGGTGGCATCACGGCCCTCTTCATGGGCCTACTCGGCATTGTCCAGAACGACATCAAGCGGGTGGTGGCCTATTCAACGCTCTCCCAACTGGGCTACATGACCGTGGCACTTGGCGCCTCAGCATACTCAGTCGCAGTCTTTCACCTCGTGACCCATGCCTTTTTCAAGGCCCTGCTTTTCCTTGCTGCCGGATCCGTGATCATCGGCATGCACCATGAGCAAGACATTCGCAAGATGGGAGGCCTCTGGCGCAAGATGCCAATCACCTATGTTGTCTCTCTCCTGGGATCGCTTGCGCTCATCGGTGCGCCGCTCTTTGCCGGCTTTTATTCCAAGGACATGATCATCGAGGCGGTGCGGGCATCGAACCTCATTGCTGCCCCAGTCATCTACGTGATGCTGCTGATGGGCGTCTTCGTGACAGCCTTCTACAGCTTTCGCATGTTCTTTCTTGTCTTTCATGGCAAGCCGCGCTGGGATGGCTCCAATCAGGATCATGGCCATGCCCATCATGACCCGCATGAATCACCGCCCGTCATCACGCTCCCGTTGATTGCGCTGGCGATCCCATCGGTGATTGCCGGTTACATCCTC
>JAGYKN010000069.1 GCA_018401615.1 Burkholderiaceae bacterium | reverse complement strand
GCATGTTGGAGAGGTTGGTGGGGAAGGCGCGCATGGATGTCATCTGCTTAAAGAGGCCCCATTAAATCACGGTTTGGCTGGCTCAGAGGTTGCACCGACCTCCCCGAGGAAATCCATTTCACCCACACGCCAATGCAGCCATGCGTAAACCACGACAAACACCACGATGCCTGCAATCAAGACCACGCGCATCTCATGACCCAGCACGGCAATGCCCATCGGAGCGCCCGCCAGCAGCCAGAGCCCGGGCGACACAGCAGCGTTTTGGAGTTCTGGTCCGAAGCGGCCAAAACGAGACGGCATCCACCTGGTTTTGACCAGACTGTGCAGGTGCCCAAGGTCGGGCTCACTCGGATGAAGCTTGGCCGAAAGACGGCGCTTGACGCTGTAGAGCACCTCTGTGACGGGGTAGGCCACGATCAGCAGACAGGCCCAGGGCGAGACATCTGGGTTGCGGCCCACGAGCATGACGCTGATCCAGGCAATCCAAAAGCCGAGCACATAGGCCCCGCCATCGCCCAGGAACAGGCGCCCAAACGGGAAGTTCAATACAAAAAAGCCGGCTGTCGCCCCCACAAGCAACGCGCAGACCACGGCCATGGTGCGGTCACCGACCATCCACGCCAAGACGCCAAGGGCCATGAGCGCGAATACACCCACTCCGCTCGCAAGGCCATGGACGCCATCGATGATGTTCATGGCATTGGCAACCCCAGCCACTGCAAGGGCAGTAAAGGCAAGAGAGATGGCTGCAACACTCATGACTGCGTCGAGCACACCCAGATCAAGTCGCTCGATGAGAAAACCGGTGAGCCACCACGCAAGCAAGGCAGAGGCCATGGTGGCAAGGAGCCGCTCACGCACCCCAACCCTTCGGGTGAGGTCTTCTGCAAGGCCAAACACAAATGCCGGCAAGCTCGCCAAGAGCAAGACCTTGAGGACCGAGGCCACAGAGACCTGGCCTTGTCCAAAGGGCATCGACAACGACATGAGAAGGTCATCTCCCCACATGGGCCAGATCAGCGGCGCGGCCGCTCCCGCCATGAGGGCCAACCCTCCAACCCGGGGCACCAGGCGGACATGGAGTTTTTGCACACCAGAGCCGGGGTGATCAGCAGTCCATCGGCCATGAAGCGGCATGCCAAAAACAATGAGCAACCCCAGAGCAAGGCTTGCCAAAAAAGGCAGTGCGGCAACGCCCGCGAGTTGCACCCAGCTCATGACCGG
>JAGYKN010000068.1 GCA_018401615.1 Burkholderiaceae bacterium | reverse complement strand
CCAGCACCCGATAGGGTCGGCTTGCTGGAATGTAGGCTCGAATCTGATCGGGCAGGGCCCGAACCCAATCGCTCACCGCAACAATGGGCCCGGCACTCTCAGAGATCAGCCGGTGCAGGTGCGACGCCTCACCAGCCTCATGGGCCTGGCGAGAGAGCTCGGTGTAGCTGGTGATGCTGAGCAGAAAGACCTGATGGCCTCTGGCAACAAGCAGGTCAAAGGCCTCAAGGGCCTCTCTCATCAGTGCGCCTGAGGCGAGAATCGTGCAGGGTGAGCCGCGGCCACCCACTTTCAGACAGTAGCCGCCACGCAGCACACCCTCGGTGTTGATGTCGTCGTGACTGAGCTGTGGGTCATTGGAATTGGTCATGGTCACGTAGTAAAAGACATCGCGTTGCTCATCGAGCATCTCGCGCAGCCCGTTTTGAATCACCACTGCCAACTCGCCTGCAAAGGCCGGGTCGTACGATCTGCAGTTTGGGATACCAGCTGCCCAGAGTAGGCTCGTGCCGTCTTGGTGTTGGAGACCCTCTCCAGCCAGGGTGGTGCGCCCCGAGGTGGCCCCGAGCAGAAACCCACGCGGGTTCTGGTCTGATGCCGCCCAGATGAGGTCGCCCACGCGCTGAAAGCCAAAGATTGAATAGAAGATGTAAAACGGCACCATGGGCTGGCCATGCACGGCATAGCTTGTGGCCGCCGCTATCCAGCTTGAGATGGCGCCCGCCTCGCTGATGCCTTCTTCTAGAATCTGACCATCTCGGGCCTCCCGGTAGCTCAACACTGAGCCGATGTCCTCCGGCGCGTAGCGCTGCCCAACGCTCGAGTAGATGCCAACTTGCTTGAAGAGATTTGCCATGCCAAAGGTACGCGCCTCGTCTGCCACGATCGGAACAATTCGTGGGCCCAGGATCGGGTCCTTCAAGAGCGCACCAAGCTGGCGAACGAAGGCCATGGTCGTGCTCATCTCTCTGCCTGCGGCCTCCAGGGCAAACTGGCCATGGCTGCCAAGGGGAGGCACGGCAATCTTCGGGGCATGGGTAAACCGTTGTGGAAGACTGCCGCCGAGCTCGACCCGCCTGTCGCGAAGATACCGAGCAATCGGGCCTTCATCGGGGGGCTTGTAAAAGGAGAGGCCAAGAACGGCCTCGTCGGAGAGCGGCAGTTTGAAGCGATCCCGAAAGGCGAGCAGGTCATCGTCTTCGAGTTTTTTGTTGCTGTGCGTTGTCATGCGGC
>JAGYKN010000067.1 GCA_018401615.1 Burkholderiaceae bacterium | reverse complement strand
AGCGATTAGCGCGGCAGTGGTGGCCGTGATCGTGGACCTCGCCTTCACCTTTGCCCAACACATTCTCTGGCCCACTGCAGGCTCAGGCCTCATCTCCTGGCGAAGCCTGGACATTGTGGCGGCCGTGATTTCAATCATGGCCATTTTGCTCATGCTGCAGTTCAAGGTGGGGATGATCCGAACCATGATGGTCTCGGTGGCACTCGGCTTGGCGGCGAGCGTCATGGGCTTGCCCTGATGGCCATGAAGGCGAGTGACCTTGTCGGCCACTGATCCGCACGCTCCCAATGAACGCCCTGCGCTGGGGCTCTTCGGTGGGCGGTTCGATCCCGTGCACCGCGCCCATGTGGCCATGGCCCAGGCGGCGGCCGACCAGTTGGGCCTCTCTGAAGTGCGCTGGCTCGTCACCGCTGCTCCTCTGCACAAACCGGCGGTGGCCAGCCCCGCGCAGCGGCTTCAAATGGTGCGCCTGGCGCTTCATGAGCTCGAGGATGACCGCATGGTGGCAGATGACCGCGAGATCACCCTTGCCCAAGGTGGGCAGGCCAACGCAACCTGGGTGACGATTGAGTCTCTTCAGCGCGATGACCCCGGCCGCAGGCTCGTGTGGCTCATGGGCGAAGACCAGTTGCAGGCCTTCACCACTTGGCAACGCTGGGAATGGCTCGTGAAAAACATGTCACTTGCGGTCTGCGCGAGACCGGAAGTGGTGGAAGCGACATCGAGCAGCGCGCAACTTGAACGGCAAGATGGCGAAGAACAGCCGGGAAGAGCGCCCCAGCCAAACACACTTGGGCATGCACCGCCCGGCGCCCGCATTCTGCCGGTGGCCTTTGCGGCAGACGCTGTGTCCTCCAGCCAGGTGCGAGCGGCCATTGCCAAGGGCGACCCAATCGATGGGCTCGTGCCAGCGGGTGTTGCCAGATACCTCGCTGCCCACAACGTGTATGGGGCCGCCTAGGGGGCCATCATGGGGTCGGGGCCATTGAGCTCGAACGCTCTGAATTCGCGCCACCCCAGCACGCGACAGGCCTCACGCTCGAACTCCCCCTCCCCCCCATAGACGATGATGGGGCTTGGTGCCTCATCACCGGAGAAGCCCCTCCATTTTTGGGCCGCAGCAGGCCAATCAGGAGCAAAGGTGCTCCCCGACTTGATCTCTATCGCCTGCAGACCACCTAGGCTCTCATAGACCACATCCACCTCATGGCCAACGTTGTCGCGCCAAAAATAAAAATCGGCGGGTCGGCCTGCATTGAATC
>JAGYKN010000066.1 GCA_018401615.1 Burkholderiaceae bacterium | reverse complement strand
CCCGGGCGTGGGCAGGTCTGAGACCTTTGGGGCGTGGAGTTTGGCCACCGAGGTGTGCAAGGTAAATCCCAGCATGATGGCGTTGCCGCGCTCGACCCCAAGGGAGATGTCCAGCGCCGGGTGGTAGCGGTGGACCAGTCCCACGTTTAGCGGTGTGCGTTGGGATTGATTGTTGGAGAGCGGCTGGCGCTGGTAGTTGTTGCCCTCGTACTCGGCCTTTAGCACCCAGTTGGGCCATGGGGTGTGGTACTGAAGGCCCCCGAACAAGGCGGCTGGACCCCGAAAGAAGGCGGTCGTGTTCGGACTGCCCCCCTGAGCGCTCGTGCCGCCTCGCGTATCGAAGCGCTTGGTGACCAGGGAAAAAGGGTTCCCTATGTTTCCACTCGAACCCATGTTTCCCCAGCCCACCCCAAGGCTCCAATCAAGGTTGCCAAACCGCTTGTTGGCCACGACAAATTCGCTCGAGAAGAGCCCCGTGCCACCGAAGTCGACCATGCCCAGGGCCACCTGCGGGAGGTGGGCTGTTTCCTCGAGCAGCCGCACCCGAAAATCGATGCTCTTGTCCTTGTAGGTCTGGTCACCCGAGAGTGCTGCCTCGCCATAGGCCCGGTTTTTGATGTCCGTGTACCGAAAGCCCACCTCGAGCGAGTCGAATGGCTGCACAAAAACGTTGTAACGCAGATAGGGGTAGATGCGGCTGAGGTTAAACCGCACCTCTCCGGCCTTGGCAAAGCGCGCCGACGGCGTCTGCATGAGGCCAATCATTCCCCAGTTGTTGCTTGTCCAGATGGCATCTCGAGGAGGCTGCCCCGGGGCTGTGAAAGGGTCGGCATTGAGCCAAGGCAGGTTCGTCTGCGCCCCCTGGGTCCGCTGCAACCCATGAGGCCCCTGCGACCCCTGAGGCCCGTTCTTGAGGCTCACAATGGTGCTGTAGTCTTGCGTGGCCAGAAACTGGGCCATCAACATGGATGCGGCCTGGGACCAGCCGCTGCCCCGAGTCGGCGCCCAGAGCAAGGCGCCCGGGGCCAATTCATCCTGGGCCTGAGTGTTCCAGGACGCCACGCCGTGGTCTTTGATCTCTCCATTGGGCTGAATCACCCAGGCCCGGTTGATCGACCCCCATAGGGCTGGCTCGCACATTTTTAGGTAGTCCACAGGCCGCTTGCCAGGCTGATGCGCCACGGTGCAGACCGTGGCGTCCAGGCGCAGCATGCTGATCGTTTTGGCTCGTTTGGGCAGCACCACCCTTTGATCCGCCTGCAAGACCGGGTCTG
>JAGYKN010000065.1 GCA_018401615.1 Burkholderiaceae bacterium | reverse complement strand
GCCCAGCCTATGAAGACAAGGTCGCTCGCCGTGCCATTCGGCTTACTGACCTGCGGTCTCCTCAGACCCTTATGGCAAAGCTCAAGCCCCTGCACGACCTCCATAACCACGTGCTTACCGGCTTTCTTGGTGCGCCCTCGGTCTCGGCCGAGGAATGCTACGAGGGCCTAATGGCAATGGCCCCACGGCTATTGAAAATGGCCGCCGATGTACCTGACCTTCTTGCACGTGAGATGGCAGCGGGTCATCGTCTTTTGTTTGAAGGTGCACAAGGCTCCTTGCTTGACATCGACCATGGCACCTACCCGTTTGTCACCAGCAGCAACTGCATAGCGGGTGCTGTTGGGCCGGGCGCGGGGGTTGGACCTGGCGAAATCGATTACGTGCTTGGGCTTACCAAGGCCTATGCCACTCGGGTTGGTTCGGGGCCTTTTCCAACCGAGCTCTTTGATGAGACCGGCAGGCATCTTGCAGACAAGGGCAATGAGTTTGGTTCGGTCACGGGTCGGCCGCGTCGATGCGGCTGGTTCGATGCAGCAGCCCTGCGTCGCTCCATTCAAATTAACGGGGTAACCGGTCTTTGCATCACCAAGCTCGACGTCCTTGACGGGCTTAAAGAAATAAAGCTTTGCGTGGGCTACGACTCGCCCGATGGCAGGCTCGATGTCCTTCCTGCTGGCGCAGATTCGGTGGCGCAGTGCAAGCCCATTTACGAGTCGTGGCCTGGCTGGCAGGGTTCAACAGCAGGCATGAAGTCGTGGGACGAACTGCCCGTTGAAGCGCAGCGCTATTTAACGCGACTAAGCGAGGTGACAGGCGCGGGCATTTCCATGATCTCAACCGGCCCAGAGCGCGACGAAACCATACTGCTCGACCACCCCTTCGCGGGTTAGATTAACAAGCACGTTGTTGCAGTGCTATGCAATGGTGCCCAGAAGAGGACTCGAACCTCCACAGTGTTGCCACCGCTAGGACCTGAACCTAGTGCGTCTACCAATTCCGCCATCTGGGCTTTGCTGCTGAAGAAGGATGGTGATGAATGGCGCACAATAGAGACAAACTGAACTTTCTAGGCGCGCTGCCCTTTTCGCAACGACTTTCACTTTATCGGGATTCTCAGATTTGTCAAAACACGCAACAGGCCCTCGCCATAAGTCGTCCGGACGCGAAAAGTCCGAGGAGCGCAATCCAGTCTTCACAGGCAAACTTATTGGTCATCGTGATGGCTTCGGATTTCTAAGGCCCGATCAGGGCGGCGATGATGTTTTTGTCTCGCCTCGCGAAATGCTCAAGGCCATGCACGGCGACCGCGTCTCGGCA
>JAGYKN010000064.1 GCA_018401615.1 Burkholderiaceae bacterium | reverse complement strand
TGGGCTGCAAGGTGGAGCCCTTGCCGGTGCCTGCCCACGGCCGCAACCCTTGGGCTGACTTCATTCTTTTTTGGAACTACCTGCGGCTGCTAAGGCGTTATCGCCCTGTGGCCCTGCTAAGTTTTACGGTAAAGCCCAACATTTACGCAGGGCTTGCCGCCCGACTGTTAGGCATTACCCAGCTTGGCAATATCTCGGGGCTGGGCACAGCCTTCATTCAAGGCGGCTGGCTCGGTTGGCTGGTGCAGGGGCTCTACAGGCTGGGACTAGGGGGTGCAAAAACCGTCTTTTTTCAGAACCCAGACGACCGAGATTTCTTCCTGACCAGGCACCTGGTGCGAGAGAGTCAGGCGGCGCTGCTGCCCGGCTCGGGGGTGAACCTGGAGCACTTTAAGCCGGTAATAAGGCAGGAGGAGGTTGGCTTGCGCCCCTTTGTGTTTCTGTTCATTGGTAGGCTTTTGGGCGACAAGGGCCTGCTCGAACTGGTGCAGGCAATGAATTTACTGGGTGACCCAGCCGTGCGCCTGCTCATGCTGGGCCCGGATGGTGGCACCAACCCCACGGCCATTGCCCAGAGCCTTCTGGCCCAGTGGCGGCAAGACCCGCAGCTTGAGCTGCTGGGCGCCACCGATGATGTACGCCCCTTCATTGCCCAGGCCGACTGCGTGGTGCTGCCCTCGTACCGCGAGGGCACACCGAGGTCGCTCCTGGAAGCTGCTGCCATGGGCAAGCCCTTGATTGCCACCGATGTGCCCGGCTGCCGTCAAGTGGTGCAAGATGGCCAAAATGGTTTCCTCTGCCGGGTGAGGGACCCCGAAGACCTTGCCCGCGCCATGCGGCAACTCATGGCGTTACCCTCAGAGCAGCGCCTTGCCATGGGCCAAGCCTCGCGACAGCGAGCAGAGGATGTCTTCGATGAAAACCTTGTGGTAAAACAGTATCTGGATGCCCTTCAAATCCCATGACGCTTTCTGCACAGCCCTGTTGTGATCCTCAATAAACTCCTTCCACTCTTCATCTCCCCGCTCTTTGTGCTGGTTGCGCTTGCCGTGCTTGCAATCTGGATGCGTCGGCGGGGTCTGGCCTTTGCGGCCTTGGCAACGCTATGGCTCTTGAGCCTGCCGGTGGTGGCAAACCCTCTTTGGAGGGTCATCGAGCAGCAGGCGCTGCGCCCGGCAGTTGCAACTGCACCACAGGCCCAGGCTGTGGTCGTGCTTGGTGGCATGACATGGGATGTGCGTGCGGAGCAAGGCTTTGAGACCGAGTGGAATGAAAACGCCGACAGATTCTGGGTTGGCCTGGAGCTGTTTAAAGCGGGGAAGGCACCACGTTTGTTTTTAATGGCGGG
>JAGYKN010000063.1 GCA_018401615.1 Burkholderiaceae bacterium | reverse complement strand
TCGCCTGCAGACCGCCTGGTCCCTCATAGACCACATCCACCTCATGGCCAACGTTGTCGCGCCAGAAATAGAAATCGGCGGGTCGGCCCGCATTGAATCGGTCTTTGACCAATTCACTGATGACAAAGGTCTCGAACATGGCGCCCCTTGATGCGTGGGTGGCAAGGCTCTGGGTATCTTGCACTCCCATGAGCCAGGACATGAGCCCCACATCCAGAAAATAGAGCTTGGGCGTTTTCACCAGGCGCTTGCCGAAATTCCGGTGGAACGGCTGCAGGCGCATGACCAGATAGCTTGCCTCCAGGACCGACAACCAGTCGCGGGCGGTCACGGCTGAGATGCCGCAGTCCGCGCCAAGGGCCGAGAGGTTGAGCAGCTGTCCCGAGCGCGCAGCGCACATTTTTACAAAGCGCTGAAAGGTGGCCAGATTCCGAATGGCCAGCAGTTGTCGAACATCCCGCTCCAGATAGGTTGAAACGTAATTTGCAAACCAGTCTGAGGGGCTGACCTCTCGATCGAATAGGGCGGGGTATCCGCCGGCAAACATCGCTGCCTCAAGCGTTGGGGGAAACTTGCCCGCGCCAGCCAACTCCCGAGCCGACAGCGGCAAAAGCTCCACGCGACCAACGCGACCTGCGAGCGATTGCGTGATGCCCGAGACGAGGTCAAACTGCGCAGAGCCGGTGAGTACAAAATCGCCCATGCGGCCCCGGGCATCGACCAGCCCCTGCAGCCAAGAGAGCAGCGATGGGCAGCGCTGGACCTCATCGAGCACCGCCCCTTCATCAAAGCGCCGCAGAAAGCCGCTTGGGTCCGTCTGGGCGAAGTCGCGCTCTTGAGGATTTTCTAAGGAGACATAGGGCTTGTTCGGGAACACCGCTTTTGCAAGGGTCGTCTTGCCCGATTGCCTTGGGCCGGTGAGGGCCAGAATGGGAAACCCCTTGGCGAGCCTGTGCAGGGTTTGAGCAGCAGTGCGTGGGATCATCTTACAAATATAAGTTTGTATCTTGGATTTGTAAATACGGTTTGCGTTTGAGCGGCCTTGCACGGCACAGCCCGCCTCCCCGACTCAGTTTAAAATCAAGGCTCTCGCCTTCACCCCTTAGTGCCCTCACCCCTTTGGAGCCACCCCCTGAACACTGATTTGTCGCACCTGCAGTTTCTCGTCATCGACGCCCTAGAGGATGTCAAGGCCCAAGACATTCAAGTCTTTGACACCACCGCCATCACCACCCTCTTTGACCGCGTGGTCATGGCCAGCGGCACCAGCAACCGCCAGACCAGGGCCCTTGCAAAAAGCGTGCATGACAAGGTTCGCGAGGCAGGCGCGCAGGTTCTCAGCATCGAGGGCACCGACACTGGCGAGTGGGTG
>JAGYKN010000062.1 GCA_018401615.1 Burkholderiaceae bacterium | reverse complement strand
CCAAAATCTCCGGTTATTCGGCGATCATGGCAACGCTTAACGTGTTTAAAAAGACAGTGGAAGGTTTTTCAACCGCCAGTGCGTTTAGCAGCCTGAGCACCACCAATAGTCAACCCTCGGCCCTCTCGGCCACCACATCCTCGGCCACGGCAGCGGGTCGTCACTCGGTGGAAATCAAGAGTTTGGCCCGCCCACAGGTGAGCGAGTTCACCTATGTGGATGCGAATAATGCGACGCGAAGCGGCTTTGCCAGCAGCACAGATGAGATCAACAGCGGTGCGGCCTTCGACATGACCCTCACCCAGGGAGTCGCCCCGAGCACCACGGTGTCCCCCATCAGCATTCCAGCAGATAAAACCACGCCAGAGGGCATCGTTGCCACCATCAATGCCGCCAACAAAGGTTTGACTGCACGAATTGTCGATACTGGTGCTGCCACTGACCGCTTTAAAATTGTGCTCACCAGCGACATCGGGGTGGCTAACCAGTTCACCCTATCGAATGTCTCTGGGACATTGGCCTTTTCGCAGATCACGGGCCAGGCGGCCACTGACTCCGAGGTGGTTGTCAATGGTGTGACCTTCACTCGGGGCGTGAATGTGCTCGCAGATGTGATTCCGGGAACGGTGTTGCGGATTTCGGCCACCAACACCGGTAACCCCGCCACATTGGAGTTTAGCCGCGACACGGCCGCACTCAAGGAGAAGGCCAAGGCCATGGTCAAAGCCTACAACGACACCATGTCGGACTTTAAAATCCTATCTGGCCCCAAGTCGGATGACCCCGAGGATGTGTTCAGCGGTTCTCTTCAGGGGGATTCGACCGTTCGTTTGGTCTCGTCTCGGGTGCGAGCCATGATGACTTTTGTCTCTGAAACTGGCGGCACCAATGTCTCGAGCCTTCGTGACCTGGGCTTTTCCTTTGACCGCTCTGGTGTGCTCTCACTCAACGAAAACGCCTTCGATACCGCTGTGAGTAGCCACTTCGATGAGGTGGTGTCTGCGCTCTCTGGCAGCCAAACCATCAACGGTGAGCTCAAACGTGGGGTGGCCGCCACGGCGGTTGTGGGTCTCAATAGCCTCATGAGCCCCACGGGGGTGGTGATGTCTCAGAGCAATGGGGCAGGCAACACCGTCAAGCGCTACCAGGCAGACCTGGAAAAGCTCGAGGAGCGCATGAAGGGCGTATTGGCCCGCTACCAGAAGCAGTTTGCGGTAATGGAAAGCCTGGTGGGCAACATCAACAGCATGCGCGAAAACCTAAAAGGACAGTTCGAGAGCTTGGCTGCGATGTACAACAGGAAGTAAAAAACTTTAGGGAAACGCCTAAAGTTCTCAAAGTCTCGGTCGATCTTCAAAACGAATGCAAAAAAAAGGGGTCGCCCATGGGGTCGGCTCCTTCCGTCTTTTGCAGGAAAGGAGTTGCCATG
>JAGYKN010000061.1 GCA_018401615.1 Burkholderiaceae bacterium | reverse complement strand
TCGTTCATCCAGGGGCTCTTGCCCAAGGTCTGACTCAACATGGCAAGCGCGCCATCGACCTTTTCGGCCTGGCGATGCACCCAGGCCTGACTCACGGCCTCAGGGCCATGGAATTTCTTTTCCAGCAAGATGGCAATGGCGGCATCACAGAGGCCATCGGCCAGGGCCTCTAGCGTTCGAACGGCGGTGCGCTCTCGATTGCCCTGGGGAATGAGCCGTATGGTTGGGGCACGAGAATCAAGGTATTCCACGATCACGCGAGAGTCGAAGACCACGCTGTCCTCGAGCACGAGGGCGGGGATTTTCCCCAACGGGTTTTGCTGGGCGATCTTGGTGTCTGGCGACCAGACGTCTTCCTTTACAAACTCGCACTCAAGCTTTTTTTCAATGGCCACAATGCGGACCTTGCGGGCATATGGGCTGGTGATGGAACCGATGATTTTCATGGGCGTTGCGTTATCGTTTTCAGAGGCCGAAGTATACCGCTCGCCCCCCAAGGCATCCTCATGCTCGCGTGTAACATTTGGCCATGGACGCCCTACACGCCCTCTCGCCGCTAGACGGCCGCTACGCAAGCCGGCTCGATGCGCTGCGGCCCCTGCTCTCCGAAGCCGGGTTCATGCACGAGCGGGTGCGGGTGGAGGTGGCCTGGCTCATTGGCCTGTCAGACCTTGGCATGGCCGAGCTCCCACCCTTTTCTGCAAAGGCGCGCGCGATCCTTCAGGGATGGGTTGAAGGTTTTTCCGTGGAGGATGCTGCCCGCATCAAGGCCATTGAGGCCGTGACCAATCACGACATGAAGGCGGTCGAATACTTCGTAAAAGAAAAGGCTACAGGCAGCGGCTCTGATGAACTCGTCAAGGCCACCGAGTTCATTCATTTCTGCTGCACCTCGGAAGACATCAACAACACCTCGCACGCACTCATGCTCAAAAAGGCCAGAGAGCTGGTTTTGCGGCCGGCCATTCAAGCCCTCATCGACAAGCTCGCGCAGATGATTGAGGCCACTGCAGACCAGCCCATGCTCTCGCGCACCCACGGCCAGACGGCCTCGCCCACAACGCTCGGCAAGGAATTGGCCAATGTGCGGGCGCGCCTGCGAGGCGCACGAGAGAAGTTCTTGGCGGTCACGCCCCTGGCCAAGATGAATGGGGCGGTGGGCAATTACAACGCCCACATGGCGGCTGCCCCCGAGGTCGACTGGCCCGCTTTTTCAAAGCAGGTGGTTGAAGGCTTGGGCCTGACCTTTAACCCCATGACCATTCAGATTGAGCCACACGACTGGATCGCGGAGTACTGCGATGCCTTGGCGCGCATCAACACCATCTTGATTGATCACTGCCGAGACACCTGGGGCTACGTGTCTCTGGGTTACTTCAAGCAAAAGCTCAAGGCTGGTGAGGTGGGTTCCTCCACCATGCCGCACAAGGTGAACCCCATTGACTTTGAGAATGCAGAGGGCAACCTGGGTCTGGCCAATGCCTTGTTGCGACACCTCTCAGAAAAACTGCCCATCAGCCGCTGGCAGCGGGACTTAACTGATTCCACCGTGCTGCGAAACCTTGGGGTGGCGCTTGGTCACAGCTTGCTTGCCCATGACGCTTGCCTAAAGGGCATGAACAAACTTGAGGTGAATGCTGCTCGGTTGAATGAAGACCTTGAAAACGCGTGGGAGGTGCTCGCCGAGCCGATTCAGTCGGTGATGCGTCGTTACGGTTTGCCCGAGCCCTATGAGCAGTTGAAGGAGTTGACGAGGGGGCAGGGGATGACACGTGAGCGGATTCGGGCCTTTATTGATGATCTAGGTCTTCCCGGTAGAACGCGCAGTGCACTCTCTGAGCTAACACCAGC
>JAGYKN010000060.1 GCA_018401615.1 Burkholderiaceae bacterium | reverse complement strand
GTGCGAGCATCAGCCTGCAGAAACACCACCACCGGGCAGAGCATTGGATTGTGGTCAAGGGCACCGCGGAGGTGACCTGTGATGGCAAGACCTTCTTGCTCTTGGAAAACCAGAGTACTTACATTCCCATTGGCGCTGTGCACCGCCTGGCCAACCCTGGCCTCACGGATCTTGAAATCATCGAGGTGCAGAGCGGGGGTTATCTGGGAGAAGACGACATCGTTCGGTTTGAGGATGTCTATGGGCGCAGTGATGCGCCCGTGGCCCCAGCTGCATGAATGTTCTGCTCACGGGTGGGGCTGGTTACATTGGCAGCCACATGGCAGTGGCCTTGGCACAGGCTGGGCACCTGCCCGTGGTGTTCGACAACTTCTGCAACAGCAAGCCGAGCGTCATGGCCCGGCTCGCCGCCCTGTGTGGGGATGCGCTGCCATTTGTCGAGGCCGATGTGCGAGACACCGCCGCCGTGCTGCGCGCAATCACCGAGCGCCGGATCGAGGCGGTGGTGCACTTTGCAGCCTTGAAGGCCGTAGGGGAGTCGGTGGCCAAGCCCTTGCTCTATTTTGAGAATAACGTGGGCGGGCTGCTCTCATTGTTGCAGGCCATGCAGTCCACGGGCTGCCGGCAGATCGTGTTTTCGAGCAGTGCGGTCGTCTACGGAGACCCATCCCGAGTGCCCATCTCTGAGGACCACGCTGTCGGCTACACCAATGCCTATGCGCAGACCAAGCTCGTGGGCGAACAATTCTTGGAGGCCTTGTTGCAGTCAGACCCCAGTTGGCGGGTGGCCGTGCTGCGCTACTTCAACCCAGTGGGCGCGCATCCGTCTGGCCAGATTGGTGAGGACCCTTCCGGCATTCCGAATAACCTGGTGCCTTACATTGCCCAGGTGGCCGTGGGCCGGCGCGACCGCCTGCAGGTCTTTGGATCAGACTACGCCACGCCGGATGGCACGGGCGTGCGGGATTACATTCACATCCAAGATTTGGTGGCTGGGCATTTGGCGTCTTTGCGGGTGCTGGGCGAGCAAGGCTCGCACCTCGTGAACCTCGGCACCGGCAAGGGCTACAGCGTGATGGAGGTGATCGGGGCCTACGCCAGGGCCAGTGGCCGGCCGATTCCTTACGAGATGGCGCCGCGCCGTCCGGGTGATGTCGCCACCGTGTTCACTGACCCAACCCGTGCCCAATCATTGCTCGGCTGGCAGGCGCAGTTTGGGCTGGATGACATGTGTCGCAGCAGCTGGCACTGGCAGCAGCAAAACCCGAACGGCTACCCTTAGAGGCGGTCATATTTTTTATGATTGCAAATCCATCGTCCCATCTAGTTTGTCGCTGTTAACCGTCATGCGAATTGCCATTCGTAAGCTAAAAGCTTCGCTGTCCAGGGTCTTGATCCTTGCTCAGGGCGGAGAGGTCATAGAGGTGACATCCCATCGCAAAGTGATCGCCCGTATCACTGGCGCACCAGATGGCGCACTCTCAAGCCTTCAGGCTCTTATCGCCTCGGGCGCTGTTAGCTGGTCGGGTGGGAAACCAACATTCAAGCCCTTGCCGTTACAGCCGTCTCGGTGCAAATCGGTGTCGGACATGGTCTTAGAAGACCGTGATTGACCCGCCTGCTTCGATCAGCGCATCCTCAATCGCTGCGATGAACTCGGTGAGCGGCTCGGGGTGGTGGTTGCCGATTCAATCCCAGTCGTAATCGCTGGGTTTAACCAGTTGTTTCCCTTCGGGCGCATTCTTTATTAAAAGCATGTCGCCGGTGATCAGTGTCGCGTGTTTTTCGCAGTCCAGTAGGGCCCAGAGGTGGGTGTCATTTGGATCCGGTGCCTCATGGTTCAGGCCTGTGGGTTCCCGCCAGATGGCATTGGCCGTGATGTCGGTCAGGAGGCTGTCTATCTGATCAACCGATAGGCCATGCGCAATCTGTATCCTCGGTCGAGTCAAGACGGCTTGATA
>JAGYKN010000006.1 GCA_018401615.1 Burkholderiaceae bacterium | reverse complement strand
ATGTTTTTGTGGAGGCACCAAAAAAATAGGGGGGCAGCCGAGGCCACCCTGGTCGTGTCTCACCAGTGGGCGGCCCGATCCTTTGCGCCCCCAACGTGGGGAGCGCGCATTGGCCAGCGACTCAAGTTTTCACGCCGATCATTGGCAGACTTGCCCGCGCTGCTTGCCATTGCCGACCCATTTCGATTTGATCGGCCCCCTGACGCATGACCCACATTGCGCTTGAAGACAGGCCCAGCCAGCCTCTGTTGCGTGCAACCCTTGAGGCACAGGGGCTGCCGGGCGTCCTGGCCGATTGCCTGGCCCGCCGCGGCGTGGCAAGCATCGATGAGCTTGACACGGCACTGATTCGGCTCCACCCACCGCATGCCCTCACCAACGCACCCGAGGCGGCCGCCAGCCTGGGCAGGGCCATTCAAGGGGGTGCCTCCATTCTGATTGTGGGTGACTACGACGCCGACGGTGCCACCGCCACCGCAGTGATGGTGCGGGGCCTGCGCAGGTTCGGGGCGACGGTGGACTTTCTTGTTCCCGATCGTTTCGCCTTTGGCTATGGCCTGACGCCAGCCTTGGTTGAACACGCCCGAAAGACTTTCTCTCCGCTACCAGACTGGCTCATCACGGTGGACAACGGTGTCTCAAGTCACGCTGGCGTGGCTGCAGCGCAGGCCCTGGGCATGGAGGTTTTGGTGACGGATCATCACCTGCCCGGGCGCACCCTGCCCCAGACACGCATCTTGAATCCGCAATTGCCCAATTGCACCTTTCCAAGCAAGCATCTGGCGGGTGTGGGCGTGGCCTTCTACCTCATCATGGCGCTTCGAGGGTGGCTCGCGCAGCACCAGCACTTTAAGGGCGATGCACCCCGAATCGATGACCTCTTGCCACTGGTGGCCCTGGGCACCGTGGCTGACCTGGTGACCCTTGATGCCAACAACCGCAGACTGGTGGCCCAGGGGCTGCAGCGGATTCGCAAGGGCATCATGCCGCCTGGCCTTGCGGCCCTCTTTGAGACGGCTGCAAGGCCGATCGGTCAGGCCAGTGCATCAGACCTTGGCTTTTCAATTGGACCTCGGCTCAACGCGGCGGGGCGGCTCTCAGACATGTCGATTGGCATCCGTTGCCTCATCACCGACAACGACCAGGAGGCCTTCTCACTGGCCCAGTCTCTCGATGCCCTCAATCGAAGTCGCCGAGAGGTTGAGGGGCAGAACCGAGACGAGGCACTGGCCCAGCTTGCCGCCCTTCCCAGATGTCGAAGATCGCAAGGGCCTGGTGCTCTTTGGATGCGAGCTGGCATCAGGGCGTGGTGGGTCTGATTAAGGGAGCCGCCTCAAAGACGGGCCCATCGGCCCACGATTGTCTTTGCAGCCGACCAAGCCGGTGATGGCCTAAAGGGCTCGGGCCGCTCAATCCCTGGGGAAAAATTCGCGATGTTCTGGAGCGGGGTGGACAGCCAACAATTCGGGCATGACTGTGGGCATTTGCGGTCATGCCATGGCTACGCTGGCCTCTCGATTGATCGCACATCTCTGGTCGACTTTGAGGCGGCATTTGAGGCCGCTGTGGCGGCCTCTCCACCCCGGAGCACTTCTCGCAGCCTGCCCACCATGGCGAATGGGCAACGCAAACATCACACCGTGGTCAAACAGACCTCACAACGGTTGTCTGGGGGTAGGCTTTGCGCCCCCGCTCTTCGGGGACGCTTGCATCTGAGAGCAGTGCCCTAAGCAGCTCCACCTCAAGATGTCGATCTCACCGCGGGCTCGCCTGCCCATCGGTTTGATGCCATCTGGCTTAACGGCCCAGATCAGCTGCCGCCCGAGGCCGAGCTTGCCTACGGTCTTGCCATCAACGAGTGGCAGGGCAGCCGCCGCATCCAGCTTCTGGTGTCAGGCACGTGCCAGGCTCGAGCCAGGCACGTGCCTGACACCATGGCGGTAAACCTAGGGGCCTATGGAACCAGAACGACTCAATCAGATCGGGGTCACCCTCGATGACCTGCACGCCAGAACCCTCGACCTTCGGAGGTATCTTTGACTTTGATGCCAAGGCCAGGCGCCTAGCCGAAGTCGAGCGGCTCTCAGAGGACCCCAGCCTCTGGAACGACCCCAAGCAGGCCCAAGAAGTCGGCCGAGAGCGCAAGTCGCTTGAATCGGTTGTGGTGAGCCTTCGAGAGATTGAGCAGGCCACCGCCGATGGCCTGGACCTCTATGCCATGGCCCGTGAGGAGGGTGACGAGGACACGCTTCTGGCCGTCGAGTCCGATGCCGCCAGGATCAATGAGCGAGTCGCGGGTCTGGAGTTTCGACGCATGTTTTCAAACCCCTCAGACCCATCGAACTGTTTTCTCGACATTCAGGCAGGTGCCGGTGGCACAGAGGCCTGCGACTGGGCCTCGATGCTGCTGCGACAGTACCTTCGCTATTGTGAGCGCAAGGGCTTTAAGGCAGACGTGCTTGAGGCCTCGGATGGTGATGTCGCGGGCATCAAGTCGGCCTCGATCAAGGTTGTGGGCGATTACGCATTTGGCTTTCTGCGCACGGAGACCGGCGTGCATCGCCTGGTGCGAAAATCACCCTTTGATTCAAGTGGCGGGCGCCACACCTCCTTTGCCTCGGTCTTTGTCTACCCCGAGGTCGACGACTCCATTGAGATCGACATCAACCCCGCCGATGTGCGAACCGACACCTATCGGGCCTCGGGGGCTGGCGGCCAGCACATCAACAAGACCGACTCGGCTGTTCGGCTCACCCACCTGCCCAGTGGCATTGTGGTGCAGTGTCAGAACGATCGCTCCCAGCATCGCAACCGCGATGAGGCATGGCAGATGCTCAAGTCTCGGCTCTTTGAGCACGAGATGCGCAAGCGAATGGCCGAGCAGCAAAAGCTCGAAGACAGCAAGACCGATGTGGGATGGGGCCACCAGATACGAAGCTATGTGCTGGACCAGTCCCGCATCAAAGACCTTCGCACCAACCTTGAGATCTCCAACACTCAGAGGGTGCTCGATGGTGACCTAGACCCCTTTATTGAGGCGAGCCTAAAGGCAGCCGTTTAGACCATGTCCAAGCCCGATCACGACCACAACCCAGCCACGCCCCTGCCCTCGCCCGCTGTCGATGAGAGTCAGATCTTGGCTGAACGCCGCGCCAAACTGCGCAGCCTCCGATCCTCTGGCCTTGTGGCCTATCCAAATGATGTTCACCCCAGCCACCGTGCCCATCAGCTGCACGAGCAATATGCCTCGCATTCGCGCGAGACCCTCGAGTCAGAGCGTGTGTCGGTGGGACTCGCTGGCCGAATCATGCTCAAACGGGTCCAGGGCAAGGCGAGCTTTCTCACCCTTCAGGATGCAACCGGCCGCATTCAGCTCTATCTGAATGATGAGGGCGTGGGAGAGCAGGCACACGAGGCGGTCAAGCACTGGGATCTGGGTGACCAGATCGCCTGCGAGGGACTCCTCTTTAAGACCATGAAGGGCGAACTATCTCTTCGCTGCAGCAGCCTTCGCATGGTGGCCAAGGCTCTGCGGCCGCTTCCAGACAAGTTCCATGGCCTGCATGACACCGAGACCCGGTATCGGCAGCGTTATGTCGATCTGATCGTCAACCCCGACTCACGACATGTCTTTGTGACCCGCTCCAAGGCGCTCTCGGCCCTGCGCAGCTTCATGACCGACCATGGCTTTCTTGAGGTCGAGACCCCGATGCTCCACCCCATTCCCGGTGGGGCGGCTGCCAAGCCATTTGTGACCCACCACAATGCGCTCCACCAAGAGATGTTCCTGCGAATCGCGCCTGAGTTATACCTCAAGCGGCTGCTCGTGGGCGGCTTTGAGAGGGTCTATGAGGTCAACCGTAATTTTAGAAACGAAGGATTGAGTCCCAGGCATAACCCCGAGTTCACCATGTTGGAGTTTTATGCCGCCTACACGGACTACCGCTGGGTGATGGACTTCACCGAATCCACTCTGCGACACCTGGCAGAGGTCACAACCGGCAGCGCCGTCCTCACCTATGGCGAAAAGACAGTTGACCTCAGCCAGCCCTTTGAGCGACTCACCATTGTTGAGGCCATCCTGCGACATGCCCCCGAGATTCCCCTGGCTGCTCTGGAGGATCGCTCTGCCATAGCGGAGGTCCTGCGCAAAAAAGGAGCAGACCTCTCCAAACCACCGCTCTCAAATGCTGGCCTGGGCGGGCTGCAACTGGCCCTCTTTGAAGAGGTGGCCGAGTCCAAGCTCTGGCATCCCACCTTTATTGTTGACTACCCCGTGGAGGTCTCCCCACTTGCTCGGGCCTCTGACTCACGGCCTGGCACGACAGAGCGGTTTGAGCTTTTTATCACCGGCCGAGAAATTGCAAATGGATTCTCGGAGCTCAACGACCCAGAGGATCAGGCCGCTCGTTTTGCAGCCCAGATGACGGCCAAGGAGGCCGGAGATGAAGAGGCCATGTTCTTTGATGCCGACTACATTCGAGCACTCGAGGTGGGCATGCCCCCAGCGGGTGGCTGTGGCATTGGAGTCGATCGATTGGTTATGCTGCTCACCAACAGCCCGAGCATTCGGGATGTCATTCTCTTTCCGACGCTGCGCAGACAGGATTAGAAACATGCAGATTGCCCACAACACCTTGAAACAAGTCATTCTTAGCATCTCTCTCCTATTCGCATTGGGGCCCGCCATGGCCGTTGAAGAACCAAAATATCAAGTGCTGCTCCAAGATGGCAGCTTCGAGCATCGTCTCTACGCAAGCTTTGTTGTGGCCGAGACCACGATCAAGGGAGACTTCGATGCCGCGAGCAGAACCGGGTTTCGCCGGATCGCTGGCTATATTTTTGGTGACAGTCAGCCGCAAGACGGCGCCGTGCGAAAAATTTCGATGACAGCCCCCGTGACCGTTGCACCCCAGCAAGACGGGTGGCGACTGCATTTTGTGATGCCAAGCGCAGAGAGCCTTGGCTCCCTTCCAAGGCCGAATGACCCAACCGTTGAGCTTCGTGAGGTGCCCGAGCACCAGGTGGCCTCGGTGCGCTTTAGCGGCTGGACCAGCCAATCAGCCATCACCGAGCAGACCGGTCGGCTCCAGGCCTGGATCGATGCCAGGCAGTTAAAGGCATCAGGCCCCCCGCAGGTGGCCCGTTACAACGATCCCTTCACCCTGCCCTGGCGGCGACGCAATGAGATTCTCATCCCGCTCGTGAGCCGGCCCTAGCGCCCCAGGCGTCCCCCAGCGAGGCATCCCCACATGCGCACCCACCGATCCCCCTTCGCCCTGACCCGCCTCGTCGTTGCTGGCGCCTGCCTAGGTGTTGCCATGGCCGCAGTTGCCACGCCCGCAGTTGCCGCACCTGCAGTTGCAACGCCCAGCTTTTCAAAAGACATCACCCGTGCGGCGCCGGCAGTTCCGCCCTTTAAGACCCGGGTGCTCGTCGAGAACCTAGAGCACCCCTGGTCGATTGCCTGGCTGCCCAATGGGGAGATGCTCGTGACCGAGCGAGGCGGTGCATTGCGTCGCATCTCCAGAGACTTCAAACTCGACCCACGCCCCATTGAAGGGCTTCCCACCAACATTGCTGTGGGAGGCCAGGGTGGTCTCTTTGATGTCATCGTCCACCCAGACTTTGGCCGCAATGGACTCGTGTTTATCGCCTATGCAGAAGGCGAACTCAGCGGCCGCATGGCATCTTCGGGAACTGCTGTTGCCCGAGCCAGGCTCGATGGTCAGAGGCTCACCGACATCAGCGTGCTCTTTCGCATGCAGCCCAAATCGCGTGGGGGCCGGCACTTTGGTGGTCGCCTTGCCTTTGACCAAGGCGGCAGCCTCTACCTCACCCTCGGTGACCGAGGAGAGGAGGATCGGGCGCAGAAGCCAAACGACCACGCCGGCGCCGTGATTCGAATCCCTCACCATGGCGAGGGGCGTCCAGATGTCTTTAGCCGCGGGCATCGCAACATTCAGGGCGCAGCCATCCACCCGCAGACGGGCGAACTCTGGACCCATGAGCATGGCCCGCAAGGCGGAGATGAAATCAATGTTGTTCGGGGGGGACGCAACCACGGTTGGCCCACCATCACCTATGGGGTGAACTATGTCACCGGCACCAAGATCGGCGAGGGCGCGCGCAAGGCCGGCCTGGAGCAGCCCGTCCATGTCTGGGTGCCATCGATTGCGCCCTCGGGCATGGCCTTTTATCGGGGTGCAGCCTTTCCGAGTTGGCAGAACAGCCTGCTCGTCGGCGCCCTAAGGGCGCAAAGCCTCTCGCGCCTGACCCTTGAGGGTGATCGGGTGGTCTCGGAGGAGCGCCTGCTCGTGGGCGAGGTCGGTCGGATTCGGGATGTTCGTGTTGGGCCAGATGGCCTGGTCTACCTGCTCACGGATGAGTCCGCCGGCCGCCTCATCAGGCTCGAGCCTCGATAGGCCATGCCCGCGCGGGCTGCAGACCTCATCCGTCAGGGCGCAGCTGCAGCCTTGGTGCTGATGAGCCTGTCGGGCTGCGTCCAGCGCACCATTGAATTCAATTGCGTGGGGCCCACCGAAGCCGAGATGGTCATGAGCCCCACCTCACTGTCGTTTCAGGATCGGGGCTATGCCTTTGACACCGAGGATGGCCCCTGGCGGCAGTACCGATCAGGCTCGGACACTCTGCTGCGCTTTAACCCCACCTCCGGAGAACTCAAGGTCGCGGACAATGAATGGCGCTGCAAACGCTATGAGGCCCTGCTGGAGCGGGCAAAACCCTAGCGGTCATCGCAGCATGAAGCGCCGCAGTGATGCCCCTGCTTCACCTGCCCAGCGCCGATCGACTACTCCCTTGCGTGATTGATGGTGTAGCGGGGGATCTCCACCTCCAGGGGCTCAGCAGCCACCAAGACCTGGCAGGACAATCGAGACTGCGGGCTCAGTCCCCAGGCCCGGTCCAAGAGATCATCCTCGTCTTCCTCAGACGGCACGAGACCCTCAAAGCCCTTGCGAACAATGACATGGCAGGTCGTGCAGGCCTTGCTCATCTCGCATGCATGCTCGATGTTGATGCCGTGGGCCAATAGGCTGCGGCAGAGGCTCTCGCCCTGGGCAACCTCAAAGACTGCACCATCAGGACAGATCGCAGCATGGGGAAGCACGCGGATTTGAGGCATCTGAAGGCTCTCTCTTATAGGTTGTGGATCGACTGCCCCGAGAGGGCCTTCGACACCGCACGATCCATTCGGCGTGCAGCAAAGGGGTCGCTCAGGGCCGAGAGCAGCTCGGTGGCGAGCCTCAAGGGTTCTAAGTCTTGCCCGCCACAGAGCCCGCGGCAGGTGTTCATCGCACCCTCGATCTCGAGGCGCTCTTGCTCGGTGAGCAGGTCGCCATCGGCTGCGATCGCCGAGGTGATGGCCTCGAGCAGCTGCTGGCTCTGGAGTTGCTGCTCTCGAATGGCTCGAAGGGCCATGTCTTCCTTGGCATGGGAGAAGCTCTGCTGGAGCATGCCAGCAATCTCTGCATCTGTGAGCCCATAGGAGGGACGGACCTCAATGCTTGCCTGAACGCCAGAGCCGAGCTCCTGGGCCGAGACAGACAACAGGCCATCGGCATCGACCTGAAAATTAACGCGAATTCTGGCCGCACCAGCGGTCATGGGGGGAATGCCCCGCAGCTCAAATCGAGACAGAGAGCGGCAGTCTGAGACAAGCTCTCGCTCGCCCTGCACCACATGCAAGGCCATGGCCGTCTGGCCATCTTTGTAGGTCGTGAACTCTTGGGCCCTCGCAACTGGAATGGGGGTGTTGCGCGGGATGATCTTCTCAGACAAGCCCCCCATGGTCTCCAGGCCAAGGCTCAACGGCAAGACATCGAGCAGCAGCCAGTCATCGCCCTCGGCACGATTGCCTGCAAGGAGGTTTGCCTGAAGGGCAGCCCCGATGGCCACCACCTCGTCGGGGTGAATGTCTGCCTTTGGCTTTTGTTGAAAGAATCTTTCCGCTGCGGCCCGCACATTCACAAGGCGCGTTGATCCACCCACGAGCACGACCCCCTCGATGCCTGCTGGCGAGAGGCCCGCATCAACCAACGCTCGCGAACAGGCCTGGATGCTGCGCTCGACCAGTGGCCTGGTGAGGCCTTCAAATTCGAGTTGGGTGATCATGGCCAGCGGGCGGGTGCCATCCCCGCGGTTCCACTCCAATGACATGCGCTCCGTCGGTGACCGGGCCCCGCAGAGAGACTCCTTGAGTCGGCGCGCCATCCGCAGGAGGCTGCGCCACTCCGATGGTGTGAGGCTCTGGGCCTTTAGGCTCCAGCCCTCGAGCCAGTGTCGGGCCAAAGCGGCATCGAAATCGTCTCCACCCAGGGCTGGGTCTCCACCAGTTGCCACAACCTCGAAGACGCCCTTTGTGAGCCGCAGAATTGAGATGTCGAATGTGCCACCGCCAAGGTCGTAGACCGCGTAGAGGCCCTCTGCCCCAGACTCAAGGCCATAGGCCAGTGCGGCTGCAGTGGGCTCATTGAGCAGACGCAAGACGTTGAGACCCGCCAGGCCTGCAGCGTCTTTCGTGGCCTGGCGCTGGGCATCGTCGAAATAAGCCGGCACGGTGATGACGGCCCCAACGAGCTCATCGCCAAGGGTCTGTTCGGCCTGAAGCCTGAGCACCTTTAGGATCTCTGCGGAAAATGCCACCGGGGAGATTGGACCGAAGTCTGTGAGCACCTTGACCATTCCCTGGTCTTGCCCGACGAGTCGATAAGCCAGTCCGAGAGACACCGCGTCTGCATCCCCTCTGCCCATGAGTCGTTTGAGCGACACGAGCGTGTTGAGGGGATCGTCTGAGATGGCCGAGAGCGCGTCGGTTCCAACAGCGACCACACCTGCTGGCCCGTAGCGCACAGCAGAGGCAATGAGCCGCTCGCCAGCCGGGTTGGGCAGAATCTCGGCAGTGCCCGAGCGGACTGCGGCCACAAGAGAGTGGGTGGTTCCGAGGTCGATGCCCACGGCCAGCCTGCGCTGATGGGGAACGGTTGACTGGCCGGGCTCGGCAATCTGCAAAAGGGCCATGCGCTAGCGATCGAGGTCTTGTAGGAATTTCTCAAAAAAATGAAGCGCTCGAACCACAAGAACCGCCTCGGCATGGTCTGCATCGCGGTCAATCAGCGCGGCCAGCCGCACCACGCCGGCATCGAATGAGTCTTGTGCCTCTCGGCGAATGCGCATCAGGGCCGCCTCTCGCTGCTCCTGCGAGGCCAGGGCCTTTGATTCAGCAAAGGACTCCCGAAGCGACATCTGTGCCTCGAGAAAGGCGATGGGCATGGCCGTGTTGCGATCAGCCTCAATGGCGTGGCCCCGTCGCTCAAGCAGGTAAGTTGCCCGCGCAATGGGAGAGCGAAGTGTCTTGTAGGCCTCGTTGAGATGGGTCGACCACTGCAAGGCAAGCCTGCGCTGGGCATCTGTGCCGGACGAGAATCGGTCCGGATGGACCACAGACTGCACCTTGCGCCAAGCCGATTCGAGCTGCTGCTGGTCTAACCCAAAACATTCCTCTAGCCCGAGGAGGCTGAAGTAATCTTGTGCCAGTAATCCAGAAGCGGCGGGACCCTCAGACCTGGAAAGATTCACCGCAGCCGCACTCACTCTTGACATTGGGATTCTCGAACTTAAAGCCCTCATTTAGCCCCTCGCGGGCGAAGTCGAGCTGCGTGCCATCGATGTAGGGCAGGCTCTTTGGATCAACAAAGACCGTGACGCCGTGACTCTGGAAGGACGCGTCCTCGGGGGTGGCCGTGTCGACAAACTCCAGCTTGTAGGCAAGGCCCGAGCAGCCAGTGGTGCGCACCCCGAGCCTCACGCCCAGACCCTTCCCACGGCTCTCGATGTAGCGCGAGACGTGCTGCGCAGCGCGCTCAGTCAGCGTGATGGACATGCTTGTTCTTATAGTCTTCGATGGCCGCTTTGATTGCGTCTTCGGCCAGGATGGAACAGTGGATTTTGACCGGTGGCAGTGCGAGCTCGTTGGCGATCTCAGTGTTTTTCAGGGCCATGGCCTCATCGAGTGTCTTGCCCTTGACCCACTCGGTGACCAGAGACGACGAGGCGATTGCTGAGCCGCAGCCATAGGTCTTGAAACGGGCATCTTCGATGATGCCGGCCTCGCTCACCCTGATCTGCAACTTCATGACATCACCACAGGCGGGGGCACCCACCATTCCAGTGCCCACGTTTGGGTCGTCTTTGTCGAGCGACCCCACATTGCGAGGATTCTCGTAATGATCAATGACTTTTTCGCTATATGCCATGGTGTCTTCCTTAAGGTGAGTGAGATCTGTGAACTTTAAAGTTAGTGGGCTGCCCACTTGATGGTGCTGAGGTCGACGCCATCGTTGACGAGTTCCCAGAGCGGCGACATCTCACGGAGCCGAGCGACCTTGTCCTTGAGCAGCGAGATGGTGAATTCGACATCGGCCTCTGTGGTGTAGCGTCCGATGGAAAACCGAATGGATGAGTGGGCGAGCTCGTCGCTTCGGCCCAAGGCACGCAGAACATACGAGGGCTCAAGGCTTGCGCTCGTGCAGGCTGAGCCCGATGAGACCGCGATGTCCTTGATGGCCATGAGCAGAGACTCGCCTTCAACGTAGTTAAAGCTCACGTTGAGGTTGTGCGGCACGCGCGACTCAAGGTCGCCGTTGAGGTAGACCGCCTCGATCTCTGAGAGGCCCTTCCAGAGGCGGTCTCGCAGCATGCGAATGCGCTCATTCTCGGTGGCCATCTCTTGACGGGCAAAGGCAAAGGCTGCACCCATTCCAACAATCTGGTGCGTTGGCAGGGTGCCCGAGCGCATGCCGCGCTCGTGACCGCCACCATGGATGAGTGGTTCGAGTCGGATTCGCGGCTTGCGCCGAACAAAGAGGGCCCCGATGCCTTTTGGGCCATAGGTCTTGTGGGCGGAAAAACTCATGAGATCCACCTTCAGACTCTGGAGATCGATCTGGATCTTGCCGGTGGCCTGGGCGCTGTCAACATGAAGGATGATGCCGCGAGACCGACAAAACTCACCTATCTTCGGAATGTCTTGGATCACGCCGATTTCATTGTTCACATAAATCACTGACACCAAGATGGTGTCTGGTCGCACTGCGGCCTCGAAGGCTGAGAACTCAATGAGGCCATCGGCACGGACATCGAGGTAAGTCACCTCAAAGCCTTCTCTCTCGAGTTCCCGACAGGTGTCGAGGGTGGCCTTGTGCTCGGTCTTAAAGGTGATGACGTGACGGCCCTTGTCTTTGTAGAAGTGGGCTGCCCCCTTTAGGGCCAGATTGATGGACTCGGTTGCCCCGGAGGTCCAGACGATCTCTTTGGGGTCGCAGCCAACGAGTTGCGCAACCTGACCTCGGGCCGCCTCAACAGCCTCTTCTGCCTTCCAGCCATAAGAGTGACTTCTGGAGGCAGGGTTGCCAAAGTCTTCACGCAGGTAGGGCAGCAGGGCATCGACCACCCTGGGGTCAACAGGGGTGGTGGAGGAATAGTCAAGGTAGATGGGCGAGGTGGGCGCGTTCATGGTCAGGTTCGTTGTCACTTAATGGGCGGTGGTCTCACGGTCGTCGTGAAAGACGACGTTGCGCGTGACCGGCTGGTGAGACATTGACTGCTTCTCGCGCTGCTCATCAACGAGGTCTTGCAGGGTGATGGAATCGAGAAAATCCACCATGTGCCGATTGAGACTGGCCCAGAGCTCATGGGTCATGCAGATCTGCTCATCGAGGCAGTTTTGCTTGCCGCCACACTGGGTTGCATCGAGGGGCTCATCGACCGCGTAGATGATGTCGGCCACGGTGAGCTCCTTGGCGGCACGGGCAAGCCGGTAGCCTCCCCCTGGGCCGCGCATCGACTCCACCAGTTCATGGCGGCGAAGCCGTCCGAAGAGCTGCTCCAGGTACGACAGCGAGATGCGCTGCCGCTGGCTAATGGCCGAGAGAGTGACAGGCCCTTTTTCTTGGCGCATGCCAAGGTCGATCATGGCGGTGACGGCGAAACGTCCTTTTGTGGTGAGGCGCATTCAGGAATCTCCTTGGTTCTTGAGCGATTTGGTCAAGAATATAGTAACCAAGCGATTCACTCAAGTATTAACCCCACGCGCTTTGCGAGAAAGGGCCGCAAGACGGGACTGCAGGGCCCGCTAGGCTGCTGCAACCATGCTCGCCCGCCGACGAACCACCTCCATGAGCCCGGTGCAGGCGTCTTCGATGTGATCGAGGGCCTGCTCAAAGCCTTGTGGGCCGCCGTGATACGGGTCGCTGACGATCGCGGCCTCGAACTCTGTGGCAAACCGCATCAGGAGTTGCAGCTTATGTTGAAGGCCCCGAGGCGCCGTTCGCTGAAGCAGGGCCAGGTTGTCCCAGTCCATCGCAAGGATGTAGTCGTACTCACTGAAATCTTTCATCTCAACCTTGCGCGCAAGGTGGCTGCCCAAGTCGTAGCCGCGTTTTAAAGAGGCGGCAATTGCCCGAGGGTCGGCGGCCTCGCCGGCATGAAAGGCGTGGGTTCCAGCCGAGTCTGCCTGCACGAGGTCCATCAGGCCCGCGGTGCGAACCATGTGATCAAAGACAGCCTTGGCAGTCGGGGAGCGACAGATGTTGCCCATGCAGACAAATAAAACCTTCGTCGGCATGCCAACGACCTTGGGCGAGGACGATTCAGGCTTCTTGGGTGCAGGACGGCTCATGGTTTGGCTTCCTTTTTTTATGTGTTGAGTTGGGCAAGGGGGTTAGGCAGCGCGGCTTGCCCGGGCAGCGCTGGGTTGATTCGGTTCTGGTGCAATCTGGTCGTGAAGGCGGCCTGCGCCAAAGACCCGGGCCTTGAGGCGACCGAGTTGATCGCGGGCCTGGGCGGCCTTTTCAAACTCCAGGTTCCTTGCATGTTCGAGCATCTGCTTTTCGAGCCTTGCAATTTCTCTGGAGAGCTCTTTCTCACTGAGTTCCAGGAGGTCTGTGGCAGCCGTGGCAGTGGCGACGGCATCGGCCTCACGCTGCTTTGACTTATTGGACATGACGCCGTCGATGAGGTCTCGAATCTCTCTGACCACGCTCCTTGGCGTGATGCCATTGGCGGCATTAAATGCCACCTGACGATTGCGCCTGCGCTCGGTCTCATCGATGGCCCGGCGCATCGAGGCCGTGACGCGATCGGCGTAGAGGATGGCTCGGCCCTCGATGTTTCGTGCCGCACGACCAATGGTCTGGATGAGGCTGCGATCGCTTCGCAGAAAGCCCTCCTTGTCGGCATCGAGAATGGCCACCAGAGAGACCTCGGGAATGTCGAGCCCCTCGCGCAGCAGATTGATGCCCACGAGGACATCAAAGCTGCCAAGGCGCAGGTCGCGAAGGATCTCGACCCGCTCGACCGTGTCGATGTCGGAGTGGAGGTATCGGACCCGAACGCCGTTGTCGGAGAGATAGTCGGTGAGGTCCTCAGACATGCGCTTGGTGAGCGTGGTCACCAGGACCCGTTCATTTTTGGCCACCCGAATTTGAATTTCCGAGAGGAGGTCATCGACCTGGGTCTTGGCGGGACGCACCTCGATGGCCGGATCGACCAGGCCAGTTGGCCGCACCACCTGCTCCACGACATCTGTGCCTGAGCGGTCAAGCTCGTAATGGCCCGGCGTGGCCGATACAAAGACCACCTGGCGCAGCTTGGGCTCAAGCTCGTCAAACCGTAGCGGTCGATTGTCAAGTGCAGACGGGAGTCGAAAGCCAAAGTCGACCAGGGTCTCCTTGCGGGATCGATCACCGCGGTACATGCCCGTGAGCTGGCCAACCATGACATGGGATTCATCCATGAAAATCAATGGATCGGCCGGAAGGTAATCAATGAGGGTGGGCGGTGGCGCCCCGGCCTCGGCACCCGATAGGTGGCGGCTGTAGTTCTCAATGCCCTTGCAAAAACCGAGCTCTCCCAACATCTCAAGATCAAAGCGGGTGCGCTGCTCGATGCGCTGCGCCTCGACGAGCTTGCCCTGAGAGACAAACCATTTGGATCGTTCAACAAGCTCGGCCTTGATCGTTTCAATGGCGCGCAGCACGATCTCGCGGGGTGTGACGTAGTGGGAAGATGGGTAGACCACAAAGCGATTGAGCCGCTGTTGGAGGCGCCCCGTGAGCGGGTCAAAGAGTTGGAGTGACTCAATGCCATCATCAAAGAGTTCCACCCGAAGGCCGCTCTCGAAATGCTCGGCGGGAAAGATGTCGATGGTGTCGCCCCGCACGCGAAAGTTGCCGCGAACGAACTCGGCATCGTTGCGCTGATACTGCATGCGAACCAGCTGGCCGATGAGGTCACGCTGGTTGAGCCGATCGCCCACCCGCATGGCCAAGACCATGGCGTGGTAGTCGGCCGGGTTGCCAATGCCGTAGATGCAAGAGACGGTGGCAACAATGATGGTGTCACGCCGCTCGAGCAGGGACTTGGTTGCAGACAGGCGCATCTGCTCGATGTGCTCATTGATGGCGGAATCCTTCTCGATGAAGAGATCCCGCTGGGGCACATAGGCCTCTGGCTGGTAGTAGTCGTAGTAGGAGACGAAGTACTCCACCGCATTGCGGGGGAAGAACTCACGCATCTCGGCGTAGAGTTGGGCCGCCAGGGTCTTGTTGGGCGCCAAAATAAGGGCTGGCCGGCCGGTCTTGGCAATGACGTGGGCCATGGCGAAGGTTTTTCCAGAGCCAGTCACCCCAAGCAGGGTCTGATAGGCGAGCCCCTCCCCAAGCCCCTGGCACAGGCGGGCAATGGCCTCCGGCTGGTCACCGGCTGGGCGAAACGGTGCCACCAATTCAAAGGGGCTGTCTGGGTAGGAAACGGCGTGTAATGCCATGGTAATCTTTCAGCGAATCGACTATTTTCCCCGCGTGCTCGCTAAATTTCCATTCCTTTTTTTGCTTCCTCCCCCTTGACAAAGCCCCCATGACCGCCACTCTCTTCGCAACCGTAGAGCGCGCGCCGCGCGACCCCATTCTCGGCCTGACCGAGGCGTTTTCAGCCGACAGCCGGGCCGACAAGGTGAATCTGGGCGTTGGGGTTTATTACGACGATAAGGGCAAGTTACCGCTTCTTAAGTGCATTAAAGAGGCAGAAGCGAGCAGAATTGCAGCTGCACCACCTCGCGGCTACCAGCCCATTGAGGGGGCCCTGCTCTACAACCAGGCCGTTCAAAGCCTGCTTTTTGGCGCCAACAGCAAGGTACTGACCGATCAACGGGTGGTCACAATCGAGGCCCTCGGGGGCACCGGGGCCCTAAAAGTTGGGGCAGATTACCTTCGCAGGCTACTGCCTCAGGCCAAAGTGGCCATCAGCGACCCGAGTTGGGAGAACCATCGGGCTATTTTTGAGATGGCCGGGTTTGAGGTGGTGAATTACCGCTACTACGACCCTGCCACGCGGGGCGTTGATTTCGACGGCCTCATGGCAAGCCTAAAAGGACTCCCAAGAGCCACCATTTTGGTGCTTCATGCTTGCTGCCACAACCCCACCGGGGTCGATCTCACCTTGGACCAGTGGGGTCGGGTGATCACCGCCATTGAGGCTGCTGGGCATATTGCCTTTTTGGACATGGCGTATCAAGGGTTTGGCGAGGGCACGGCCCCTGATGCCGCAGTATTGGAGGCCTTTGTGGCCTCTGGCCTGTCTTTTCTGGTGTCGAGCTCGTTTTCCAAGTCTTTTTCGCTCTATGGCGAGCGGGTGGGCGCACTCTGCATCGTGACCCAGTCGGCCGATGAGTCCAGTCGGGTGCTCAGCCAGATCAAGCGCACCATCAGGACCAACTACTCCAATCCGCCAACCCACGGTGGTGCGGTTGTGGCCATGGTGCTCTCCACCCCAGCCTTAAAAGACCTGTGGGAGACGGAACTCGCAGAGATGCGCAATCGCATCAAGCTCATGCGCAGGGGCCTGGCCGACGGCCTCAAGGCCCGAGGGTACAAGGGCGATGTGGGCTTTATCACGAGCCAGCGCGGCATGTTTAGCTACACAGGGCTCTCAACGCAACAGGTCGATCGACTCCGTGAGGGCTATGGCGTCTACGCTGTGGGCACGGGCCGCATTTGCATTGCAGCACTCAATGAGCACAACCTCGGGCACGTCTGCAAGGCCATCTCAGCCGTGGCGGCCGAATGATTCCGACCCGGCGGGGTTAAGGCTTGCCCTAATCCCGCTAGCTTGAAAAGTCAGGTTAGATAGCGGTTCTTCTACTAGGAGGTTCCCCATGCGATCAAGCATCACCCGTCGGCCGTTTCTGGCGCTGGCAGCCGCCGCTGCCCTCTCGGCCTCAATCGCTCCCACGTTGGCCCAGGCTCAAGCCTGGCCCGACAAGAGCAAACCCGTGACCATCATCTCTGTCTTCCCGCCGGGCGGCTCGGTGGACCAAGTCTCTCGGCTACTGGCCAGCGAACTCGCCAAGAACACTGGCGGTCAGTTCATTGTCGAGAACAAAGGCGGTGCCTCGGGCTCAATCGGAACAGCAGCGCTTGCCAAGGCCGCCCCCGATGGCCACACCATTGCCGTGGTGTTTGACACCCATTCGGTCAATCCCTCACTCATCCCAAACCTCTCCTTTGACACCATAAAGGACCTTGCCCCAGTCACGTTCATTGGCACCGGCGGAATGGCCATCGCCGTGCACCCCAGCACGCCTTTTAAAGACTTCAAAGACCTCCTGGCTGCCGTAAAGGCCAAGCCCGACAGCATCAGCTATGGCTCGATTGGAACTGGATCGCTCGGTCACCTGGCCATGCTCCAGATCGCAAACGATGCGGGCGTGAAATGGACCCACATCCCTTATAAGGGCGGTGGCCCGCTAAAGGTTGATGCGCTTGCCGGCCACATTCCTGTCTCAATTGGATCGGTCTTTCTCTTGAACCCAAACGTTAAGGCGGGCCAGCTGCGGGCCATTGCAGTGACTTCGATCAAACAAGACCCACAGATGGCAGGCGTCAAGACAGTTGCCGAGCAGGGTGTGCCCAAGTTTGAGGCCTACTCATGGTGGGGTGTCTTTGCACCCGCTGGTGTGCCCAAGGCCACGGTCGATCGGATCCATGCCGAAATCGTCAAGGTGCTCAAGAGCCCCGAGACCGCCAAGAAGCTTGCTGAGCAGGGCATGGAGGTGCTTGGGGGTGGACCGGCCGAGCTTGATAAGTTCAACCGCGCTCAGATCGAGCGTTGGGGCAAGGTGGTTCGCGACAACGGCATCAAGGCTGGCAGTTAATCCCCCCCGGCCCTGGGCCGCGTAGCGCTCATTCCTCGTCGTGCTCGGTCTGAATATCGAGGGCGACGAGGAACCGAGACACCATGTTGTAGGTGGCAACCACGGCGATGATCTCGATGGTCTGTTGAACGCCATGCCGCTTGACCAGCCTGCGTTTTAGGGAGCCAGGAACCAAGATGTCCCTGGTCATGGCGCGAGACAGGGCAATGACATCTTGATCCTCCTCTGGGAAGAGGCCAATCGGAAAGTTGGGCTGATCGATTTCAGCGAGTGCCTGGGCCTGTTCGGCCGTGGCGCCCTCTGAGATGTAGAGGGGTGCGTGGTGCTCGAACTCGTAATCGGCCCCGTTGAGCAGGGCCACCACACACATGGCCAACTCTTTGTGACGAGCCGACACACTGAGATCAGTGCGAACCTTGCCCAGGTAGATGTTCCAGCCCTCGGCAAGCGCCGGACTGTGCAGCAGCATGCGGTCGATCTTGAGCAGCTCGCCGCCGCGCCGCTGCCGAATGGCTGCCACCAGGTCAGCAGGTTGGGCGGTGTCTGCGGGTAACAATGGGATGGGGCGTGTTTCGTTCATGGGTACACTCCGGGACATGTCCTACAAGCTCAAAGAAAGCTTTCTCACCATACAGGGTGAAGGTGCACAGGCGGGTCGTCTATCGGTGTTTCTGCGGTTCACGGGCTGCAACAATTGGAGCGGTCGCGAGCAGGACCGAGACGCGGGACCAGCCGATTGCGCCCGCTGGTGCGACACCGATTTTGTGGGGACTGATGGCGATGGCGGCGGGCAATTTACCCTTGATGGGCTCGTTGCCAGGGTGCGTGGGCTCTGGCCAGCGCACGATTCAAAGCTGGCTGCGCAGCCCCTCGTGGTGCTCACGGGTGGCGAACCGGCGCTGCAGATCGATCAGCCGCTCATCGATGCCCTGCATGCCGATGGTGCACAGGTGGCCATTGAAACCAACGGCAGCATTGCCCTTCCCCAGGGAATTGACTGGGTCTGTGTGAGCCCCAAACGCTTGCTTGATGGTCGGGCCCAGGCCCTGGTTGTGGACAGAGGGCAGGAGCTAAAAGTCGTGCAGCCTCAAGACGGTCTTGATCGCCTTGGGCTTGAGGCAATGGCGTTTGAGCACTTCTTTGTTCAGCCGATGGATGGCCCAACTGCCGCGGCCAGCCTTGCGTTTTGCATCGACTGGGTGAGGCGGTATCCTCGCTGGCGGCTGTCCCTCCAACACCACAAACACCTTGGCATCCGATGACCCTGCTCTACACCACCTTTTGTTTTGAGGCGTCTCACAGCCTGGCCTTGCCCCTGGGCATGCCCCAGCTCCACGGGCATTCGTACTGGGCAAGGGTCTGGGTGCAGTCAGAGGCAGAGGGCGTGACGCCTCTTCCTGAGTTGGAGCGAGAGGCCATGGTCATGCGTGGGCTGCTGGATCATCAGCACCTGAATGATGTCCTCAAGACGGCGCCGACCATGGAGGCTCTCACGGTGTTCATTCGTGCACATTGGAAGGGCCCTGCCCTTAAAAAGGTCTGCGTCTGGCGTGAGAGCCTGGGCTGTGGGGCGGAATGGGTTGCTGATCACTGATTCGATTGACGTGGTCGCGCGGGCCAGTCGGACTGACAAAGCCCCGCGCCACAAGCGCAGACTCAACCTAATCTGCGGTGCCTGAGCGCCCGGTGCTGGTGTCCAATGCGCCGCTGTTGCGACTTGCAGATCGTCCCCGTTGTTTGCTATGCTCCGTCGGAGTAATGAAGTCGCTTGTGGCTTCGCGATCCCCAGCGGTGCGGCTTGATTCAAGCGGTTTGCAGTCGGCGCCTCAATGTTTGGTTTTTTTCTTGACTCATCGACATCGTTCCTCGATAGCTCAGTTGGTAGAGCACCGGACTGTTAATCCGTAGGTCCCTGGTTCGAGCCCAGGTCGAGGAGCCACCACACCCCCACTTACGGCCACTTAAAGACCTCAATGGTTCGATCGGGGCCTTAACGGCAAGGTCACATCTCCTGACTCAGCACAGTGGGTGATTACCGTAGACACCGCCATAACGAGCAACTCGTCCGGTCGCGTATCCGAATGCAATTATCTGCCAAAGACCTCATCGAGGAAAGATGCGGTCAGGAGTGCATCGGCGTAGTGCTCCAACTGCTCGAGCGTTGCGGAATCGAGCAGGGCCTGGTGCTCGGGGGTTAGAGGGCCGAACTTGCGCTCGAGTAGACGCGTGACCATCGGGCACGGTAAATCAGCACGAGGCTGCGCAGATTGCCTGCGACTGGTACGACGAAGCACGTTTAGGCGGCGTATTGGTCTGGCACCTGAAGTGCGACGCTTTCGCGACATCGCCACAACGTGGCCATCAGGATGCGCAGGGCGTTGATGCTGGCACAGCCAAACGTGTATTTGCGGACTACTGTGCGTGCATCGAGCGTTACCTGATACCGTTTTCGGTGACCGAGTATTATCCTCTCAACATCACACACGCAGACATCGCAGGTTTGAAGCGTGGCGCAACACCAGATGAAACGCAAACCTGCCACGTCAGCGCTGCTGGCTACGCCAGCGCCTGGTCACGCATCACCGTTGGCCATACAGCGTGGGTGGCTGAGTGCGCACACGCCCGTGCCGCATCTCACTGCTACAGGTGGCGTCAAAAAAGCCGAAGCAGGCCCGCGTTTAGGGCAGGGTGTGCGGCTGCGTGAGTTTATGCGTGGAGTGGGTGGTGTATGCGGGCAGGAGCAGGAATGTGGAGATGCGACTGCTGCTGTGCGACTACGTGGAACTGTTGATGCTGACGGGGATACGGCACGGCACAGAGGCGATGCGCCTGCGCTGGCAGCACTGTGAGTGGCACTGGGTGGCAGCGTGCGGTATCTGCGTGTGTGGGTCAGCGGCAAGACTGGTGACGTTGGCTGATTGCAAAAGCACGAGGCAGTCACAGTGCTGGAGCGTCTGTGTTCACGTGATGCTGTGTGCTGGCAGCACGCTGGATGCTGTGTTCGCAGCACGCATAGACAAACTGGTGTTTGCGTTCAGCGACAGCGCACCCAGCCCTATCAGCCTTCAACGCAGCGTTCTCGCGGCTGCTGCAGGACTGTGGGCTACTGCGGGATGGCACAGGCGCCACGCACGCTCCTGGCCTCAGAACACACCTACGCCACGCAGGAACTGCTGGCAGAGCGCAAACATACACACGCTGACCGAGCAGATGGGAACGTCTGTATTGATATTAGACGTTTCTATGGTAAGTTGACAGCAACTGGGGCTGCTGGGAGTTGGCGTGAAAAACATCGTGCGGACGGCGAAAACAACTGTGTTGGTGATGGCAGCACTGCTGACTATGGCTGTTTCAGCAAATGCCAACGACGCTGCGATTTGTGGTGACACTGCGAAGAACAATGGAGTCGAGCGTTGCCAGCGCTGTACCAAAGGCTGCAGAGAAGTTGGCGATACTGCAGCACAGTTTATCTTGGCTTGATGTACGAAGAGGTCTGGGTGTTGCACAGAACTACAAACAGGCCTTGCGCTGGTACTCGTCGTCGGCACTAAAGGCAGTATTGGTGCGCAGTTTAATCTCAGTTGATGTACGAAGAGAAGCGAGGTGTGGCCTGGGATTATTCTGGAGTTGTGCGTTGGTGGGCGCTGGCGGCAGAAGAGGGCATCGATGCGCAATTTAATCTCGCTCAGATGTACAGAACTGGACGAGGTGTTGCAAGGTTTGCAGAGCGTTGCGGCTTTACGCTGGCAACAGAGCAGGGATTGGCTCAAGCGCAATACAATCTCAGCGCGCGATGGCACGAAAAGGTAATGGGGCGGCACAAAATTACCAAGGAAGGCTGTAGGCTGGTGGAAGATGGCTGCAGAGCAGGGATTTGTTGATGCACAAATCAACCTTGGCGCGATGTACACCAACGGTCGTGGTGTTGCACAGACCCCGTTCAAGGCGCATATGTGGTTCAATGTGGCTGCTGTGTCTGATGCGGCAGACAAGTATCAAGAACAGAGATATGGTAGCGAGCAAGATGACGCGAGAACAAAGAACAAATTGCGGAGGCACAGAAGATGGCGACGGATTGTAAAAGATTAAAGAACTTCAAAGCGATACTTATTGAAAACACCATTCCACGATCGAAAAACATCCTCACTCTTTTGATGATTGTGTTCACAGTGTCTTCCTGCGCAGCCACACAGGTAAATGACTCGACTGCGAAACGAGTTGCAACAACTCGGCTCTATGCTTTCAAGAGCCATTTTTTCGAACAGTGCGTCCATCCAGGTAACCTGAGATACAGGTATGAGGTGGAAGAGCATGTAGGTTCAGTTTCTATATCGATGATCGGCTTGCGGCACACATCGGAGATGCTGAAACAGCAAGTTTTACATCGAACAAGGAAACCGTTCATTGAAGTTGGTAGGGACCTCCAGACAGTGGAATCTGCGGTGTCGGTGGAGAGAATTATTTGACAATTAGGGCGTGCAGAGAGTTTTCGCAGCGAATGAGAGCAAACGCTTTAGGATTATGCTGCCTGATATGGGAACTGGCACTGTTGACATCAAAGAACAAACTAAAGTTGTGCTCGACGGCTGAAAAGAGTGGTTAACGGAGGTAAAAGAACTATGAAGTACAAAGGCTAAATTCGCGTAAATGCATAGCAGATGGCACAAGATTGTATAGGGACAGAACTACAAAGCGTGCTGATAGTGGCTGTTTATGTATGGGCAGTAAAAATCTCTAACACACAAAGGATGACGAAATGACAGAACAGCAACCACTTGACGCACGTGCACAGTTGGCCAGATGGAAGCCGAGATGGAGGCTGCACGCAAAGAAGAAGACCTCGAACTAGCAAACAAAGCGAAACGCGATGCGCTGCTGAAACAACTGCGTGAAAGTGACCTCGCAGATGTCATCGCCAAGTGCAAGATGCACAGTTTCACACCCACTGACTCTGCGTGGTGCGCTGAAAACGAAAGGGCAGGTACGAAAGTACTCCCCGAAAAGCACCAAGTCCCGTAGCGGCACACGAAAAGCCACTTGATTCACACGCTGCGTTGGCGAATTGTCGCAGTACACCACGCAGTTGTTGATGCAGATTTAGAGCGGTGTATTGATGACATTCAGTACGCCAGCACCACAGCTTATCCCACGGCACAGTACGGACAGCGTGTGCTGAAACAGCGTGACAGGCACGTGCAGTTGGGTGCTGTGTATGAGTACGGAAGAAGACTACGTTGATGCACGCGAAACATCGCACCTACCACACGCCAGACGTTGAGTTTGCGCCAGCGTTGACTGCTGAGCAACACACACGGTTAGACGCGATAAATGCGCTGCTACAGAGTATAGTCAACGGTGGTGGCTGCACTGACAAGCAACTAAAACGATATTTTGACAATGGAACAACACAAGACTACATCAACGCTGCAACAACACAGCCAGCATCCCAGCGAAATTGAGTACGGCGACGGGATGCCAGACGAACTGGACTCCTACAAGTCGCACTGCAGGAAGGCAGACTTTGGGTACAACAAGTACGACCGTATGAGCAGTTTGCGCAGCGGTGGACGTGTGCGTTTACTCAGCCAGTCACGGTAAAACGTGCTGAAAACAAAGCAGAAGCACTGTATGAAGATGCACTGGAGCGGCTGGAGGAGATGGGCGTGTGCAGGACCATATGAGCAGCATTACTTACAGAACTGGATGGATAGAACTGGATTTTGACGTGGTTTCGACAGAACCATCGGCATCGACCTGTGTCCATACCACGTGTGCGTGGCAGCAAGAGTGGCAACGCATTAGACACAGGACTGCCCAAGTTGAGCAAACGGTTAAAGCGCAGAGAGTGTCAGTTGATGGCGCTGCGTGATGCTGCGTGGAACGTGGCGTTCCTACCCGCAGTTGAGACACAGCCAGAGCCGACAATGGTCCTGAACAGAGCAAAAAACTCAAGGAACTGCTGCATAAAATCGGTCGTGATGACGATGACGATTATTAGACCAACTCTACTGCTGCTCGCAGCATAGATGGTTTGATGTCGATGTAACGCTGCGTGAGTGGACAAGTTCTGATGGCCCCGCCAGTGACATCAACACACGTGCGCTGACGCCCTTTTCTCTGCCAGGGGTGGTGATGAACGTGCATGACCTGAGTGCGAACTGGCACCCGCCAGACCCTGCCTGCTGATACCGCCGTTGATGATGTGTGAGCGTGTCTGCGCTAAATCCGCACGTCGCTGCGTGTAGAACCAGGGTCGGTGATTGCGTGGACGATAGTGGGCGTGGGTAAACAGGATCTGCTCGCATACGCTCACTGATGAACACGGTTCTGCTGCGATGGCCCTTGGTCTGTGCTGCTGACAGCCGTATTTCCGTGGCGATGTACCTGTGCTGCGATCACGTCGCTGTGGCGCAGTGCTGCCACTTCTCGATGCGCATCCCAGCCCAGTGCGTGAGCAAGAGTATGGCCCTGTTCCTGCGCCCGTGTCGCTGCTTTCGTGTACCCAATCAAATTATTGCGCTGCAACTGCTGCTGCGTGAGTGTCACTACCTGTGTCATTTTCTGCTCCTTTGTCAATTGCGTTTGTATCCTTACAGTGTGTTTTTTTCTGTTGTGTGTTTTTCCTACCTCTTTTGCCTCATAAATATGGTTTCAATATTCAAAGACCTACGTGTTCGTGCGTGTGTTTGAGCAGAGTTGTGTGTTTCCTGTTGTATTTACCCACGGCGCAGCCAAGCACTGCGCTGTTTCCACGCTCGAGCAGGGTCAGTGCTGCAACGAAGCAGTTCTAACCTGCTGTAGGGCGTTTAGTGCGTTGAAAATTAGTTATTTATGGCACTGAGGGCGGAACTCAACATCAAAGTCGCAAAATCTTATCTACCAGCCCAGGATGTCGCTTTTCCAGCCACAGCGTTAAACACTTTGAGTTTGTCACTCATCTCGCAGCAGCGGACCGTCATCCGAGTCATCCAGCAAAAGCCGCAGGTACTCTTCTAAATTATCCAGCGCCTTCTTTGAACGCTGCCACATTGGAAAGTATCGACATCCTCCAAATTTAATACCCGCATACAGCGATATCCGTGATATTTCACGTCATGATCGAGTTCCGTCAAACCACATACTGACCGTTTCGACCAGCAGCGACCTTTTCCAGAAGTGATGAACTCATCGTCTCATCTCCTTAAGGCATTACTGATTACGTTGCGCTAATAGACAGCATCTGAACATCTCATATGTACACCAGTTTAACGCCCGCACCGCGTGCGAGCAACTCGCGCTGTTGTCAGCATCTCACTGACGTTCGTGCTGAAACAGTCACTCGTCGTTTTCTTTTTCTTGGCTCGTGTTCTGGGATGTTTGTTTTGTGATGTTTGGTAGGAACATCAAGCCACGCCTGTTACGGGCGCAGCGTGAAGAACCATAGACGTTGTTGAGGTCTCTTGGTACAACTGGTACACACAACCACTTGTTGCAGTGGATGGGGCAGGTTTTTGCGGTCTCCTTTTATGTGCTCGCTTACGCAAACTGTCAGCAGCCTGTACCAGTAGCCGTGGCTGACAGTCTTGTGTGGGTTTTAATCGTGGCTTCCCACTCACTTTGTGCCTGAACATTGTTCAGTATCCATTCACATCACTGTGCTACCAACCATTACGACATCACAAGCAGTCCTACAGCATAGGTGTGGCGTTTTAGGCATCAACTCGCGTTGGAGTAGTGTGATGAAGACGAGCAGCGAGCGCGCTCGTATCGCGTACCGTCACACATCAGAACGGGTTTCACCAGCCTGTTTCAATCCAGCGTGCCAACCTTTATGCCTCGCTTTGTCTATGTTATTTACCCCAGCATTGAACAGAGTAAATATTTTCTCCCTATCTTGTCTGCTCAAACACAGTTCAGTTGTCCAGCACACGCTGCGACCTTAACGTGTACACGACACAACCAAACAAAGGTCACGATGTCGTTGTCCACACTCAAACTCTCAGCAAGCCTCAACACAGACCGCGGAGCAACATCGCCGCAGCAAACTGATCAAGCGCATCGACGAACAGGTCAAGCTGACCACCTTTACAGCAGCGTGGTGACACCTACACCGCATCAAAACCAAACCTGGCGTGGTCAACGCAGCAAGCGGCCAGCGTGAGTTGATCACTGTGGCCAAACGCATCAAAACGTGGTGGTTTCCTGTCGCAGACGGTCATCGCACTGACTGTGCGCTACGGTAACCAGGTGTTGGAACTGGCTAAAGGAAAGTTTTCCGTTGACGTGGTGGATTTGACCACTTACCTGCGACGCTGCAACCTGGTACGTGATGCTGTTGTGAAGGCGAGTTGGATGCGCAGATTGCCGCAGCATCTGCATCACTGCGCAAAGGCTTTGGCAGTGAACTGTAAATACGTATCGAAGATAGCAGAAGTCACTTCACTGAAACCCTTGACCGCAGATCAGGCACGTGTTCGTGCGTGAAAGACGCTGCGAAACGTGCCAGCGATGCTGTGAAACGCGAACGACAACGCATGAAGTTACACGGCGCAGCAGAACCTACAGCGTCTGCGGCGGTTACCGAAACCAGCGTAACGAGTCGCAAGAGCGGTTTCTGCGCTGATCAACGCTGTTGCACGCTGCTCAGGTGTTGTGGTTGACGGAGGCATAGTGAAAATCTCGGCTGCACTGACACCAGCTTGTTTGCCAGCGGGTCTGCAGCGCACAGTTTCGCGCAGTTGCGAACGAGTTGGAACAACCAAGACGTGCAAACCGCGCTGCGCTGGCGACACACTTGTATGTTTTTACGGGTGTTTTTGACAGAGTGTCGACACTGTTAATCCGTAGGTCCTGGTTCGAGCCCAAGTCGAGGCCACACCATACCCCCACTTGCAGCCCTTAAAAACCTCAATGGTTCGATCAGGGCCTTAACGGCAAAGGTCACATCTCCTGACTGAGCACAGTGGGTGATTACCGTAGACACCGCCATAACGAGTAACTCGTCCGATCGCGTATCCGAAGATACGGTGGCTGCCAAGACCTCATCGAGGAAGGATGCGGTCAGGGTGTGTCGGAGTATTGCTCCAACTGCTCGAGCGTTGCGGAATCGAGCGGGGCCTGGTGCTCGGGGGTTAGGGCCGAACTTGCGCTCGAGCTGGCAGACCACCAAAGCACGCGTTGCCTCCGCCTGCCCCTCGGCTCTGCCTTCCGCCCTGCCTTCTGCCCCTGCCTTCCGCCTTGCCCTTGGCCATGCCCTCGTCCCACTTGTAGTCGGCAATGGCATTCGACTCCTCGCACGCGGTGATGCGCCTCTCGGCTTCCAGCCGCTCCTGCGCAGTGGCGCTCACCGACTTTAAGATCTCAAAGGCCTCTTTTACATCCGGGTGGGTGACCGCTCCATGGCTTCTCCATCGTTGGCATCGAAAGAACACACTCAATCGTAGAGCGGTTTGTTGGTTTTCTCTAGCCCCTGGCCCATAAGCTTGACGCTCCAGGAAATTGAGGCTCAACTGAATATCAATGCCCGCTGCGGCTCGTGGCAGCTCACCATGCCAAGCGCCACTGCGCCCCGCCCCTGCTCTTCTGGGGCGCAGAGAGAGCAAAGACAAAGTTAAGGAATATTGACCCCAATGACCGGGCGCAGCTTGCCGTAGCGCTCGCCGCACCGCTTTCAATTTATACACAAAGGCCCGGGCAATGTAGTAGAGCGTGCGTGCAGGGTAGATCGCGCTGCGAGCTCACCTGCACCTCCACATCGATCGTTCTGCCCTGGGTGTCTGTGGCACGGACATCCAGCACAATGCTGCTGCCCGTGATCTCCTCGGGAAGGAATCGAGGGTTGAGCACCTCCGTGAGGGTGAGCCGCTCGGCGTCCCCCGGATGACATTGACCAGGTCGCTGAGCAGGTCCACCGCTGGGCGAGATGCGTTTAAAGACGTAGTCGTTACGGGGTCAACCCCAGCGGGGCGGAGACCCTGGCCCTTAAGCTTGGGCAACTCCAGGACCCGGCCAACCCGGGCGTGGCATCAAAGGGCCACCACCCTAGGGGCCACTGCCCAGACAAGACTACTGGCCAAGATGCTGACCCTTTGAAAAAATAGTCTGCGCCGAGGCGCTTAGATGAGCCCACCGCCTGACGTTCCATTTCATCGTTGACATCAAAAAGACACCCAACTACCTAAAGAACCTCATGCCGGAATCCACCACGCACGCTATAGTCGGCATTCTGAAGTCGCAGTCTCCCACAGGCCCCATGGCCGCATCCGCCTTCCCAAAACAGTCGAGCACAAAGAACCATGACACGAGCCCTGCTAATTGACCCCATCTCGCAAACCATCTCAGAGGTCTCTCTCCCCGATGGCATCGCGTCGATCAAATCACTAATTGGTCAAGACAGCATCGACAGCGATGAGGTGGGCCATCAAAACGACCGCCTCTACTTTGACGAATCCTGCTTCATACGAGCCACGCCAGAGGCAAAGCGGTTTAAGCTCGACACCCTGGCGCCGGTTGCAGGCCGTGGCGTGGTGGTGAGTTCATCCGATGAGGGCAAGAGCCTTCAAGACTCACCCCTGTCCATCGATGATCTAAAAGCACGTGTCTCCTTTTCCTAGGTGACTCACCAACCGATGCGGCATGCCCTCTGAAATCGAGCTCTGCTTTGGGCTGATGGGGCCAAGCGCACTCACGCCCCGCGGGCTTGCTCGGTGGGAACTGCTCTCCGATGCAAAGCCCAGGGTTCAGACCCTGAGCGCCATTTATTTCGACACGCCCGATTTCACCTTGGCCTCTCACAGGTTCGGATTGCGTGTGCGCCGCGAGTCGGGCAGGTGGGTGCAGACGTTTAAGGCGGAGAAAGATGGCCTTGCTCGCACTGAGATCAATCACATTCTTTCGCAGCGCAACCTGCAGCCCATCCCAGGCATCGACGCCTCGGGCCTGCCCGATCGGTCTCAGTTGATGGCCCTTGGCATGAGAAAAACCGACGCAACTCGGATTGCGAGGCCCCAGGCTCTCAGGCCGATCTTCTCGGTGCGCGTTCGACGCACCTCCTGGCTCGTGACCGTGGGCGCAAGTCAAATCGAGGTGGCTTTCGATTCCGGCGTCATCTCAACAGACGCCGCGCAGTCCAAGATCTTAGAGGTGGAACTCGAACTCGTCTGCGGACAGAGATCAGACCTCTTTGCAGCCACTCAATCACTCTCCCTGTTTTTTGAGGCGCAAGACCAGGCTGCCTGCCTTGAGCCGCGCTCGAAGGCCCAGCGGGGCCTGATGCTGATCGCACCGACAGCCCAGCACCACAGGATGCCAAAGGCAAGACAAGCTGGATCGACGGGGCTTGTTCTAGGGGCCCACCTTCTGCGAGCCGCCCAGGCGCTTGCTGCCCAGGTCTGGGTCATCCTTGAGTCAGCCCACCCAGAGGGCCCGCACCAGGCCCGCGTGGCCCTTCGTCAGATTCGCACCATTCTCAAACTCATACACGCTGCAACCCAGAATCCCTCAACAGACGCCCCGATGGATCTCGCAATGGATGCAATGAATGCCCCTGGCGATCCCTTATTGTTGTTGGCTGCTGCCCTTGCCGATGCATTGGGTGAGCTGCGTGACCTTGATGTGGCCACAGAGAAAGTGCTCAGGCCCCTGCGAGAGACCTTACCGACTGACCAAGACATTCTGGAAGCATCCAGCCTCATCAGCACTGCACGGTCTGCCATACAAGAGGCGTTGCGCCACGACCTGGTGCGGGCTCAGACGCGCGGCCTTGTGATTGCCCTCCTCATTCGAGCCGATGAGCTGCGGACAGATCATGGGCTCTCGCCTGCGGCGGCATTTGCCCGTGGCCAGGCCCAACTGCTGCTCAAGCGGGTGGCCCGCCGCAAGCGGGTTGCTCACAGCCCAGAGGGGCGCCATCGGCTTCGCCTTGCATACAAGGCGCTTCGCTATGCAACCCCGGTCTTGCTGCAACTCGGTGCCGAACCCTCTCTGGCCATCGCAGCCAAAAAGGCCGCCAAGGCTCAGGAGCGCCTTGGTGATGAACAAGACAAGGCCGTCATGCTGCAGACACTCAGGCGCCATCTCTCTGACACTCAGACGGCTCAGCCCAGCGGGCCGGGCCGATTCCTCATTCTCGTTGAAGGCTTTCTGATCGGTCTGCCCTAGCGCGCCTGCCCGGGCCACGGCTTCGGGCCCTTCATACAATCGATTCGAGGTTAGCTTTCACCTCTTCTGGTGGGCGACACGCGAAAGGCCCTCAGGCGACACTTTGGCGTAGACGCCCAGGCGATCGTGGAGGCCGTTTCTTCGCTCTAGGGGACTGTGAGGCGGCGGTCTAAAAGCAATCTGAGATCGGTCGCATGCCGCCAATGGCCCGAGAGAGAATGCGATACGTGTCGCGATCAAACTGAGGAGGCTCGCTGCAAGACAGATGAGCCTCGAGTTCGGACGGGTCCCTTGCCTCGCCAAGAAAGGCCCAGTCTCGAAAGACCAGAATAGAGTCACCCTCCCTGAGGAAGGCCGCCCCCTCAAAGGGCCATGCCCTCACCTTAAGGCTCGTGAGCGCAAGAGAGAGCCGCAGATGATGCGCAGCTGTTGCCTCGCTGCCATCGCAGACACCTCGGCAGCGCTTGAGTTGTCGGCCAAAACAGGCCCGACCATTGGCCATCTTCTCCAGCCCAAGGAAGGCCTTGCACAGCTCATGGGCCTCTGCCAGGTGGCGCAGCACCCGTTGGGCCTCGGAGAGCGTCTCGTAGAGGCCATGGCATCGCCCAGGATGCGTGCGCATGGCCTCATCGACCAACTCACAGGTGACCTGCGGCAGGTCGTGCTGCTCGCCAAGCACCAATGTGCAGACGGCTCGTGTGAGGCGAAGCTGCCGATTAAAGACTGGCTGCATGGGTTTAACAAGCCCCGCCTCTAACAAGAGGGCGCCGACCTCGCCCCCCGTCTCTCGAAAATCAACCCGCCTGACTTGCTGTGACATCTGTAGCTCTCTTGATGAGCGGGTGTCGGCGGAAAAATGGGAGAGAACGCGAGTTCGAATGTCTTTTGACTTGCCGATGTAGAGCGGCAGGTCGTTTTCTCCGTAGAAAAAATAGACGCCCGGGCCATTTGGCAATGCATCAATGAGGGCTGGGTCTAGGTGCGATGGCAGACTCGACCGCCCGGTGAGTTCTCGAACCTGCTCCCAGAGGGCCTCTGGGCCGATGGCACGCTCGAGCACTCCCCAGAATTGGAGCAGGAGGTCTGCATCGGCCATGGCCCGGTGTCGCCCGCTTGGCACCAAGTCATGCCGGGCAATGAGCGCATCAAGATTGTGTCGAGATTCATTGGGGTGGATTCGGCGCGAGAGCTTGACTGTGCAAAGCGTTGGCGCCCGAAAATCCATTCCGAGCTTGGCAAAGCCGTGTCTGATGAATGAATAGTCAAAGCGTGCGTTGTGCGCCACAAAGATGCAGTCAACCAGCTCGTCGTGCAGCTCTGCAGCAATTTCCTCAAAGGAGGGCGCGCTGGCAACCATCTCATTGGTGATGCCCGTGAGTGACTCAATGAAACTTGGTATGGTGGTCTGGGGATTGACCAGGCGCTCCCAGCGGTGAATGTGGTCTCCATCGACCCGTATCACCGCGATCTCCGTGATGCCATCTCTGGTGGGAGTTGATCCGGAGGTCTCAATGTCGACAAAGGCCAGCATCAATGGGCGGGGGGAAGAAAACGCGGGGTTGGTCTGCGGGGTTGATCTCATCAACCAGGAGTATCTCCCAAGCGCCCCAGCCACCGCGGTGACTCATCGTAGAATGTCGGGCGCATCCACCCCTTCTTGGTCCTTCACCCTGAGATCATCTTGCTGCTCTACGCCCTCGCGGTCTTCCTCTCTAGCTTCCTACTGTTTCTCGTCCAACCCATCATCGCCAAGCAGATTGTTCCCTGGTTTGGCGGCTCTGCCTCGGTCTGGTCGGCCTGCCTGACCTTCTTTCAGATCGTGTTGCTTGCGGGCTATGCCTACTCAGACCTGATCCAGCGGCTGCGGCCCCCAGTCCAGACGAGCCTTCATGCCGCCCTTCTGATCCTAAGCCTCGTGAGCCTGCCCATCCTTGCAAGCGATGCCTGGAAACCGTCTGGTGATGAGGCCCCGCTCTTTCGCATCCTTGGCCTCCTTGCCATCACCATCGGCCTGCCTTACTTCATGCTCTCGACCACCGGCCCACTTATTCAGTCGTGGTGGGCCAGAGAGCAACACGATCCTCAGACCGCCCAGCGAGCCTATCGGCTTTTTGCCTTGTCTAATTTCGGCTCACTGCTCGGGCTTCTCGCATACCCATTTCTGATCGAGCCGTATGTCTCAACCCGAGAGCAGGCTTGGGTCTGGAGCAGTGGCTATGTGGTCTTTACCTTACTGGTCATTGGTGTGGGCCTGCGGGCCATGCGGCGGCCCACCGCACCTCCTCCCGTTGCAATGCCCGGGGGCCAAGACGCACCCGCCAGTGGACGCCCCTCTCTGGAAGACCACCTGCTCTGGTTCTCGATGGCAGGCCTTGCCACCCTGCTGCTGTTGGCCATCTCAAGCCACATCACACAGAATGTGGCCTCCATCCCTTTTCTCTGGATTCTGCCGCTCTCGCTCTACCTGCTGACCTTTGTGATTGCATTCGAGGGGCGCGGTGGGCGCGGCTGGTATAGCCGCGAGACCCTTATGCTGCCGGCCCTTGCCATTGCCGGCATCATGGCCTGGGGGCTTGTGGCCGATGACGGCATCATGGGCATCCAGGAGGCTGTTCCCCTCTACCTGGCGGGCCTCTTTCTGATCTGCCTCTTTTGCCACGGCGAACTGGCCTTGTCCAAGCCCCCGGCGCGATACCTCACACGGTTTTATTTCATGGTGGCGCTTGGCGGCGCCTGCGGCGGGCTGACCGTCTCTCTGCTGGCCCCGCTCGTGGCGCCCCTCTATTGGGAACTCCCGTTTGGGCTGCTCCTGGTCGGCCTGATGGCCATCTGGGTGACGGTGCGTCAGAAATCGGTGGCGGCTCCCACAAGGACCCTCTTTGCAGTTGGTGCGTTTGCAAGCATGGCCTGCACCACTTACTACACCGCCGAGCATGTTGAGAGCCTCTTTTACAACAACGAGCTGGCGAGCCGAAATTTCTACGGGACCCTTCGCGTCAACCAGGTCCAATACCCAGACCTCGAGGGACCCACCCGCCGACTGGTCCACGGCGTGATTCTGCACGGCCTGCAAAACACCGACCCCGCGCTTCGACGGGTTGCCACCAGTTACTACGGGCCTGACTCGGGCGTTGGGCTGGCCATCGATTGGTTCAATCGGAACCGGGTGCAGGGCGCCCGAATGGGCATTGTGGGACTTGGCGTTGGCACCCTTGCGGTCTATGGGCGCCCCCAGGATCATTACCGCTTCTATGAGATCAACGACGCAGTCATCGAGATTGCGCGCGAGCACTTTACCTACCTCTCCGATAGCCAGGCGGATCAGAGTTTTGCCCTTGGAGATGCCCGCCTTCAGCTCGAACGGGAGGCCCCGCAGCAGTTTGACCTTCTGGTGATCGATGCCTTTTCGAGTGATGCCATACCGGTGCATCTCATCACCCAGGAGGCACTTGCCGTCTACATGCGGCATCTCAGACCAGACGGTGCAGTGATCTTTCATGTCACCAACCGATACCTGAGACTCTCTCCAGTGGTTCAGCAACTCGCCCACAATGCCGGACTGATGGCCATGCTCCTGTCGCATCAACCCGAGGATGACACCGGGCGGCTGCTTGCCTCCACGGACTATGTCTTGGTGACTCGAAACACGCTCCTGATGGCAGACGCCAAGATTCGTGATGCGCAATACATGATCGAGCCCATCGATGGCCTGCGACTCTGGACCGATGACTTCAACAACCTGCTGCAGGTCCTCAAATGACGCGTCAGGGCTTCAAAGGCAATAAGGCCTCACTGCCAAGCAAGCCCTGTTTGGTCTGCGGGCTGACCATGACATGGCGAAAATCGTGGGCGAAGAACTGGGAGTCGGTTCGCTATTGCTCAGAGGCCTGCCGAAAACGCAGGGCCTCGGCTGCCGCTGCAACCGGGGGTGGCAGCTGAGCGCTCCCCTCCTCGTCTGCTGATGCCCTTGGCAATGTTGCGATCGCTGTGGGCGAGGGCTCGGGGTCTTTGTCGGTAAGGGCCCTGGCCAGCGTGGTGGTCAATGTGGTGGCAAACGACAACCATGACCGACTGGCCAGCGCAAAGACCGCGCCGAGCACCGGGGGAGGATCCTCAACAAAGGACACCAGCCGGTGGGCCCCAAGGGCTTGGGCATTGGTCTGGCCGTTGAAATAGGCGGAGACGTCCTCCTCGCCTCGGCCCTCCTCGACCGCGCGGCGAATGTCTGCATACGTGACCGCGGTGCCATCGGGCAGCCGATGGTGCACGCCTCGATCGTCCCCACGGCCCGAACTCGCAATGTATTGCTGCGGCGGGTTCGACTGAAACTCGACAGGTGAGACTGGCATGGGGGCCCTCCTTTACGGGACAACCCTCTGTGAAGCAAAAACCAAGCCGGCGATGGACGGAGGCCCTTGGCGCAGAGGGCCTAGGCGCTGATGACAGGTGCCTTGGTGGCAAATTCCTCTTGCTGCGCCACGGCCTGCACACGGCCCTCTTGGGCGATGTGGATGACGGTCTGAGACAGCAGGCTGATCCCAAGGGGGCTCAGCGCGCGGCGCCACAGGCTGCCAGCGTCTTCTCCCGGCAGCACAAAACACCAGTCTTGCGCCACGATTGCACCAGCATCCCACTTGTCGTTGAGTTGATAGATGGTTCCGCCAGCAATGGCGTCTCCAGCCTTGACCGTCCACTCGACTGCGGCACGACCGCGGTGACGTGGCAGGAGGCTCGGATGGTATCCAATGCCGCCAAGGCGGGCCTTGGCCAGCGCGTCGTTTGTGATCAGGGCGTGGCTATACGCCGTGACGATGAGGTCGATGCCCTCGGGCACCTCATGCCCACCGACCGCCTTGGGATTGTCCTGAACCCGCACCGAGAGCCCGTGTTGCTGAGCCATTGCCACCAATCTGTCTTCGACGTCGCTCACCACCACGGCGCAGATGGTGACCGATGGCGCGTCAATCAGTTTAGAGAGCACTTCCGTTCCAAAGTGCTTGGACCCGACTAAGACGATGTTCATGTTGAGGTGACTCCTTGGGTTGTGATGCTCCGTTATGTTGCAGCGCATCATTATTTTGACTAGAATTGCCACTAGTTTATCAATCGTTCAGAAAGGCTACCCCATGGTTCTCAACGGCAGCGTTGCCCTTATCACTGGCGCTGGAAACGGCATCGGCCAGGCTGTGGCAAGGCACCTGGCCAGCAAGGGCGTCCACCTGGTGTTGGTCGACCGAGTCGAGGCTGACGCCCAGAAAACCGCCGAGTCTGTCAGTCCCATGGGCATCAAAGCGCTGGCCATTGGCGCAGATGTCACCTCCGAGGCCGATACCGCCAGGTTCATCGAGGCCGGTCTCAAGGCCTTTGGAAAACTCAACATGGCCATTGCCTGCGCCGGGGTCATCCGTGATGGCCTGATGCTCAGTCCGGACAAGGCCACCGGCAAGATTGGTAAGAAGCTCGGGCTCGACAAGTGGCAGCAGGTCATCGATGTCAACCTGACGGGCACCTTCCTCACACTGCGCGACGCCGCCGAGGCCATGGCAAACGGGGGCTGGCCTGGCCTGTTGGTGACGATCTCATCGGTCAACAAGGTTGGCCAGGTGGGTCAACTCAACTACTCGTCGAGCAAGGCAGCCTGTGCGCTCATGCCCAAGATCATGGTCGGGGAATTTCACATGCGGGGCATTCGAAACATCAGGGCCGTGGGCATCGCCCCGGGCTACACTGCCACCCCGATGCTCACCGGCATGAACCAAGATGCCCTGGCCTCAATCCTCAAAGACGTTCACCTTGGCCGACTCATTGAGCCCACCGAGATTGCCTCTCTCATTGAACATTGCGCGGTCAATGAGGCCATCAACGCCACGACCCTGGAGATCACAGGGGGCCTCTGTTACGCAGGCGCCATCGCGAAGTGACACCGTCTTAGTCGGCCTGGCCCGCCCGAGGGGAAGCGGTCTGAACCGGGCGATTGACCAGGTAGACCCCCACCAGTATTGCCAGCCCTCCCACCAGGTGAAAGAGCATTGGGGTCTCCCCCAGGAGGGCCCAGCCGGCCAGTGCCGCATAGATCGGACCGAAGTACAGCACCACCGATGTGCGAGCTGCGCCGAGGTGCAGCTGCATGTAGGAGTAACAGACATAGGCGCCCACCCCTGGAAAGATGCCAACCAGGAGCACATACCAGAGCCCCAACGGGGTGATGGCCCAGTTCGGTGTGATGGCAAATTCAATCAAGGTAAAGGGGATGAGCACGATCACGCCCCCCGCCGTGATGAGGCTGAGCCTGGCAATTGCAGAAAAGCGGGTCGGCACGCTCTTGAGCCGCAGTGAATAGAGGGTCCAAGAGACCACGCAGACCAGAATCCACACATCGCCCGGCGTGAACTCGAGTGCCCCAAGCTGCAGGAGATCACCCTTTAACACCACCCACACCATCCCAAGGAGTGCGAGGCCCACGCCCACCGACTGGACCCAGCCAAATGGCTCTTTGAGGAGCTTGGCTGAGGCGTAGCTGATCAAGACCGGCGAGAGTGCATAGAGCAGGCCGATATTGACCGATGAGGTCGTCTGCCCAGCGACATACACAAACGCACCACAGATCCACATGCCAAAGGCGCCCATGAGCAGGAACTCTCGCCGCTCCTGCGACGAGAGTGGCCAGGCCCTTGAGATCTCACCGATGCAAAACGGCAGCAAAACACAGAGGGCGACTGTCCACCTCAGGAGCGCGAGTGCGTGGGGCTCGATCTCACCCACATAGAGGCGCGCAATCAGGTAGTTGACGGTCCAGAAGCCTGGGGTCACGAAAAGAAGAATGAGAGAGAGGCGGACCTGCCAGCTCATGGAATGGCCACCTTTGGCATGCGCTCCAGAATGATCAATGATTTCTCCTGGATCCATGCTGACTCTCGGTTGCGATCATATCGACGCGGGGCCGGCAGAATGGCAGCAAGCCAGGCGGCCTGATCGGCCGCGAGGGCAGAGGCGGGGATCCCGAAGTAGTGCTGACTGGCCGCCTCGATGCCAAAGACACCCACCCCCCACTCGGCAAAAAGAGCCGGCCCATCACGCCACCTCGCCCCGCAGGTGACGAACGATCGTTTGGGCAAGGGTCTCAGAGACGCCTTCCACCGTCTTAAGGTCATCGACCGAGGCCGCCTGTAGGCCTTGGAGACCCCCAAACCTGGCCAGCAGCCGTTGCCTGCGTTTGGGTCCGATGCCCTCGATGTCATCGAGCAGAGAGCCCTGACGGGCCTTTGCCCGCTTTGCCCGCATGCCGGTGATGGCAAAGCGATGGGCCTCATCTCGAATCTGGGCCACCAGCAAGAGCGCCGCATGGTCGCGGCCAAGCGAGAGTTCCCGCCCGTCTGCGTAAAGGAGCCGCTCGAGACCCACTCTGCGGCCCTCGCCCTTGACCACCCCCAGCAGGACATGGGTGTCGTGGCCACACTCCTCAAAGACCTCGATGGCCATGCCCAGCTGGCCTCGGCCGCCATCGATGAGAACCAGGTCGGGCAGGCTCTGCGCATCGCCATAGCGGCGCATGAGGGCCTGCCGCATGGCGGCATAGTCGTCGCCCGGCGTGATGTCTTTGATGTTGAATCGACGGTATTCACCAGGCTGCATGGCGTGGCGGTGATAGACCACACAGGAGGCCTGCGTGGCCTCGCCGGCTGTGTGACTGATATCAAAACATTCGATGCGCAACAGACCGAGATCCTCATGCCCCAGTAGGCCCAGCGTCTCGGCCAACAATCGCGTCTTTGCCTCTGCACCGCCCTGCTCCTGGGCCCTGCGGGCCAGGGCAAGCCGGGCATTGTCCTCTGCCATTCGAAGCCAGTCCCGACGCTTGCCCTGCGGGGCGAAGAGGATCTTGGGGGCCTTGGCAGCCTCAGCCCACCACTCTTGCAGGTGATGGGCTGCGGCCTCTCGGTTGAGCACAAGGGTGTCGACGTCGACTGTCTCGCCGTAGTGTTGGCCAACAAAGGCGACCAGCGCCTCATCGAGCAGCACGTCTTGATCCTGATCGAGCCCACCCGGATTGACCGAGAAGTGGGCGCGATCCCCCAGGTGCCTGCCGCCCCGAACCATGGCCAGGTTCACCACAAGCCGATGGCCATCGGTTGCGGCCGCAAGGATGTCGCAGTCTTGGCCGTCTTCTGCCTCCATGGCGTGTTGTTGGAGCACCCGAGACAGGGCGCTGATCTGATCTCGAAAGAATGCGGCCTCCTCAAAGGCCTGCCGCTCAGAGGCCTGCATCATGTCGGCCTCCAACCCACCGAGAACGGCCTCGTGGCCCCCCTTGAGAAAGGCCAGGGCACGGCCCGTGTCGCGTTTGTAATCCTCAGCAGCGATCGCGCCCACACAGGGCGCGCTGCAGCGATGGATCTGATGGAGCAAACAGGCCCTTGAGCGATTCGAGAAGACTGAGTCCGCACAGGTTCTGAGTTGGAAGACCTTCTGAAGGATCTGGAGGCTCTCCTTGACGGCCCATCCATTCGGAAATGGCCCGAAGTAGTCGGCCTGTCGATCGGTTGCCCCACGGTAAAAACTGATTCGGGGATAGGCATGCCGACTGATGCGCAGGTAGGGATAGGACTTGTCGTCGCGAAAGAGGATGTTGTAGCGCGGCGCCTGGGTCTTGATCAGGTTGCTCTCGAGCAGCAATGCCTCGGCCTCTGATCGCACCACTGTGATCTCCACCCGCTCGATCTGAGAGACCATCTTGGCAATGCGGGGGCTGTGGTCCTGCTTTTGAAAATAGGAGGAGACCCGCTTCTTGAGGTGCTTTGCCTTGCCCACATAGAGGAGTTCCTGGCCCACGCTCCAGAACCGGTAGACCCCGGGAGAGGCGGGCAGGCTCTTGAGAAAGGCCGATGTCTCGTCGGGTGTCATCGGGCCAGCGCCCCCTGCCCTATCGCCCCCTTGGCCACCCCGACCACGGCATGAAACATCTCAGGGGTGAGACGGCCGGTGTTCACGTTGTAGCGGCTCGGGTGATAACTGTCCACGAGCGTGAGCGAGGGCAGGTCGTGGAGCCGCCCGTGGCCAAATGGGAATCGCCCCACTCGAATCTCGAGGGCCTTGAGGACAGCCTGATGAGAGACTGCTCCCAATGCGAGGATCACCGATGGCGCGAGGCCTTGGATCTCTCCTCGAAGGTGCATGCCGCAGCGCTCAACCTCTGCTCCGGTGGGCTTATTAGCAGGGGGAAGACACTTGACTGCATTGGTGATTCGGCAGTTTCGCAGTTGCAGGCCGTCGTTGACACCAAGCGATTGCGGCTGGCTTGAGAACCCGTGGGCATGGAGGGTTCCATAGAGGAGGTCACTGCATGCATCGCCCGTAAATGGACGGCCCGTGGCGTTGGCACCATGCAGGCCGGGCGCCAATCCAACGACCAGGAGCTTGGCCCGGGCATCTCCAAAGGGCGGCACAGGCGCGCAGAAATAAGTCGGATGGTCCTGGCGAACCTGGTCTAAGAAAGAGGCAAGCCGATCACATTGACGACAACCCGATAGTGCCTGCACGGTCAACCATCCGGCAGCAGACGCAAGAGGCTGCGTCGATGCCCGCTCGACAGGAATGTCGGCATGCGACGGGGCAACTCATCGAGGGCCTGTGCTGAGAGATCGGGGCGGTTGCAGATGAGGGTCGCATCGCAGCCCGCCTCAAAGGCGGCCTGGGCCCGGTCCGAGATGTCCTCATAGATGGCTGCGCCGGCCATGGAGAGGTCGTCGCTGATGATCACCCCATCGAAGTTGAGTCGGCCCCGAAGAATCTCTCTGAGCCAGGTTCGGGAAAAGCCAGCGGGCTGGTCATCCACAGCGGTGTAGCGAATGTGGGCAGGCATGACCGCCGACAAGGGCGCCAGATCGCTGCCAAGGGCAGCGTAGGGGCTCGCATCATCGGCAAGAATGACCTCGAGCGGCCGGTCATCGACTGGCAATGCATGGTGGGAATCTGCCGTTGCCCATCCGTGCCCCGGAAAGTGTTTTCCACAACTGTGAAACCCCGCCAGGCGCAGGCCCTGCATCACGGCGGCGGCCAACATGGAGACAAGGTGTGGGTTGCGATGAAAGGCGCGATCGCCAATCACGGCGCTGCGCCCATGGTCGAGGTCCAGGACTGGGGTGTAACTAAAGTCGATGCCCGAGGCTCGCAACTCAGTGGCCAGCGTGGTGCCTGCCCGGCAGGCCAGCTGCGTGGCTGCCGAGAGGGCCTCGGGCGAAGGATGATCACCAAGCCCCTCTGAGAGGCTGCGAAAAGACGGCAGTGCTGTGAAGCCGTCTCGAAAGCGCTGGATGCGGCCACCCTCGTGGTCGACGGTGATCAGGAGCGGTCGCAGCCGATGAATGCTTGCGGTGAGGGCCTCGAGTTGCTCGATGGACTCAAAATTTCGAGAAAATAAGATCACCCCCCCGACCCAGGGGTGGAGAAGTCGCTCTCGCTCCTCGGCGCTAAGCGCGACACCTTCCAGATCGATGATCAGTGGGCCAAGGTTCATCGCCTCTCCACCACCGCAAAGGCCTGTGCCAGGCTGCGCTCATCGGATAGCGAGACATGCACGATGAGCCCCATGTCTCGAAGGTGGTCTGCAAGCTCGCCATGGGCCACGACCGTCGGTGCACCAAGATGATCATTCAAAAGTTCAATGCGCTGCAGGCCCATTGGGCGGCCCAGGCCACAACCGAGCGCCTTCCCAACCGCCTCCTTGCCCGCAAAACGTTTGGCAAGGTAGGACACAGCCCGATCGGCCGGGCGCACGCCGCTGCCGAGCTGGGCCGCAAACCGCTCCCGCTCGGTGGGCCCAAGGATGCGCTCTGCAAGCCGCATGCCCCAGCGATCCAGCATGGCCCGCACGCGTTCAATGAGGACCAGATCGGTGCCGACCCCAACAATCACCGGGCAGCCTCGCGCATCAGGCGCTTCATCTCTCGAACCGCCTCGCGCATGCCGACCAAGACTGCCCGCGAGACAATCGAGTGCCCAATGTGGAGCTCTCGAACCCCCTCGAGTGCAGCCACCGGCTGGACATTAAAGTAGTTCAGTGCGTGTCCTGCATTAAAGCGCATGCCCAGTCGCTGAATCTCTTGGCCCGCCAGGCCAAGCTCCTCGAGGGCCTTGCGGACCAGAGGCCGATCGGGGTCTCGTCCTTGGGCATAAAAGACATCTGCATAGGGTCCGGTGTGGACCTCACAGACTTCCACCCCAAGGCTGTGGGCCGCACGAATCTGCTGCTGATCGGCATCGACAAATGCGCTCACGGTGATCCCCGCATCACGAAGCTGGCGAATCATGGGCGCGAGCGCCGAGGCCTGGGCCACGACATCAAGCCCCCCCTCTGTGGTGATCTCTTGGCGCCCCTCTGGCACGAGCATGGCCATCTCTGGGCGCAGGGCGCAGGCAATCGCCACCATCTCAGGCGTGGCAGCCATCTCAAGGTTGAGTTTGATCTGGGTGTGGGTGCGCAGCCGCTCAACATCAGTGTCTTGAATGTGTCGCCGATCTTCGCGCAGGTGCACCGTGATGCCGTCAGCCCCGCCAAGGTGGGCCTCGACTGCAGCCCAGATCGGGTCTGGGTCGTAACTCTTTCTGGCCTGCCGCAGTGTGGCCACATGGTCAATGTTCACACCCAATTCAATCATCGAGCACTCTCTCTTAAACGGTGAAGATCCCGAATGGTCTCGCGAGACATCAACTCGGCGCTTCCGAGATGATGCCGCAGCAGCGACCTCAGCAGGCGTTTGGCCTCCCCTGCCAGGCCAGAGTCTGCCAGCCTTGTGGCAAAGACCTCGAGAGGGGCATCGAAGTCGGCCAATGCCTCAAGCAAGGCCGCCGACACCATCTGTCCAGACAGGCCGCCATCTGGGCCAAGGTCGGCCTGGGGACCAAAGGTGGGAAGGACCCCCATCTCGCGCAGGAGTCGGCACTCGAACTGACGCAGAATTGGCTCAACCAGTGCCATCTGATGGCGATCCAGAGCAGCCAGACCGATCAGGGCGAATCGATACGAATCAAAGAGCGCGGGATGAGGGTCCTGTCGGGGCAGGAGCCTCATGAGGAGCTCATTGAGGTAAAAGCCAGCCAGCAATGGCTCGCCGCAGAGCAGCGGCATGCCCCCCTGCCATTCGGCTGCAAGGAGGTTGCGAAGGTCTCCCTTGGTTCCATAGCGAACAAGGATGGGCTGGAAAGGCTGCAGGAGACCCCGCAGGACCGAGCGGGGACGTCGGGCCCCCCGGGCCACCACGCCGAGTCGCCCTTCATGTCGGGTGAGTACCTCCACGATGAGGCTGGTCTCTCGCCAGGCCAGGCTGTGGAGGACATAGGCCTCATTCATAGCCAAAGCTGCGAACCGCCTGGTCATCGTCAGACCAGTTCTCCTTTACCTTCACCCAGAGCTGAAGGTGCACGGGCTGCTCCACGAGCTTGATGATGTCTTGTCGGGCCTCAGAGCCGATCCGACGAATCCGCTCGCCACCCTCTCCGATCACCATGGGCTTTTGAGATGCGCGGGCCACCACAATGGTGGCATCTATCTCGATCCGACGGGTCTCGGGCGTGGCCTCTGAAAATCGCTCGATGATCACCGTGGCCTCGTAGGGCACCTCATCTCCCATGAGCCGAAAGAGCTTTTCTCGAATCAGCTCGGCGCAGAGGAAACGAATGCTACGGTCTGTGATGGCATCGGCCTCCATGAGTGGCGGCTGCTCGGCCAGCAGGCCTGCAATCGTATTGGCCAGGACATCGACCTGAAACCCCTTGACCGCTGAGACGGGCACCAGGGCTGAGAAGGATCGGGCCTCTGAGAGCGCCTGGGCGATGGCAAAGGCCTGGGCCTTTTCTCGCTCGGTCTTGAGGAGATCGGACTTGTTCATGGCCACCACAACGGGCAATGTCAGGGGCAGGAGACTGAGGACCCTCTCATCTTCTGGAAGCAGGCGGCGCGCCTCGATGACCCAGAGGACAGCATCGACATCCGACATGGCTCCAATGGCTGACTTATTGAGATGGCGGTTGAGCGCAGCCTGATGCAGGTGCTGGATGCCAGGCGTGTCAACGAAGAGGATCTGATGATCGGGCATGGTTCGCACGCCAAGGATTCGGTGCCGGGTGGTCTGCGCCTTGCGTGATGTGATGCTAAGCGAGGTGCCCACCAATTCGTTGAGCAGGCTCGACTTTCCAACATTCGGGCGCCCCACGATCGCGACCATTCCGGCGCGGTGCATTGTGATCAGCTCTTCTTGTTGGCCGAGCTAAATTCGAGTTGGGCCTGTGGCGCCTCGGCCGGGGATTTCTTGGAGCGACGCCGCTTGGCTGGCACCGCAGTCATGGCAGCCTGTGCGGCCTTGAGCGCTGTGCCGTCATGTTCGGCAGCGCGGCGGCTCGCACCGCTGCCCAATGCGGCAATCGAGAGCTTTGCCACCGCGCACTCAACCTCAAAGACCTGGTTATGGGCAGCCCCTAATGTGGCCACCACCTGATAGAGCGGCAACGGCAGGGCATGGCCCTGGAGAAACTCCTGCAAGAGGGTCTTGGCATCCTTTCCAAGCGTGGCAGCATCGACCTGCCTCAGGATTGGCAGGTAGAGCGACTCGACCACCTTCTGGGCCTCGAGATAACCGCCGTCGAGGTAGATCGCACCAATGAGGGCCTCCAAGGCATCGGCCAGGATGGAGGGCCGGCGCAGGCCACCGCTTCTTAACTCCCCCTCACCGAGCAGGAGGTTCTCGTGAAGCGCAATGGACTGGGCAATGTCGTGGAGTGCCCCCTGCCGAACGAGGCTCGAGCGGACCCGACTGAGGTCTCCTTCTGCATATCCTTCAAGCTCGCGATAGAGCAAACCAGACACGGCCAGGTTGAGGACGCTGTCGCCAAGGAACTCGAGTCTCTCGTTGTGCGGAAGGCTGTGGCTGCGGTGGGTAAAGGCCAATCGCAGGAGGGCCTGATCCCTGAACTCGTAGCCCAGCCGACGCTCAAGCTCGGTGGGGCTGTTCATCTGATGCCGCCAAGACGCGAGAACTGCCCAGAAAACACCTCTGACCCATTGAACCAGACCACCACGGCCTTGCCGACCAGATTGCGCTCTGGGATAAAGCCCCAGATGCGGCTGTCGGCGGAATTGTCTCGGTTATCGCCCATTGCAAAATAATGGCCATCTGGCACCTTGCAGCGAATGCCTGCAGGCGTGCGTTCGCAGGACTCCCGATTGGGAAACGACTCCATCTGAAAGAACTCAGGTGAGTCGATGTCGTTGAGCGTCTCGTACCGCCGCTCTCCAATCTGCTCGGTAAAACGCCGTGAGGTCCTGATTGATCCCGGGTCCGCGAAAACGCCCTCATCCACCCGCTGCACCTGCTCACCATTGATGGTGATCTGCTTGGCCTCAACCACCACAATGTCGCCGGGCAGGCCCACGATTCGCTTGATGTAATCGACCGATTCATCTTTTGGATAGCGAAAGACAGCGACATCACCACGGTCGGGCGAGCCTGTCTCGATGAGCTTGGTGTGGACAACGGGGAGACGCACCCCATAGGTGTATTTCTGAACAAGGATGAGGTCCCCGATTCGCAGGGTGGGAATCATGGAGCCCGAGGGAATGTTAAAGGGCTCAAACAAGAAGGAGCGAATGACAAAGACAAAGAACAGCACGGGGAAAAAGCCCGCGGTGTACTCAAGCCAGGCTGGCCGATGGGCCCCCTCAGGACGAGCCTTGCGCCAGACCAGGCGGTCAGCAACCCAGAGGGATCCCGTGGCCAGGCAGAGCAGCAGCAAAATGAGTGCGAAATTCATGAATCCACTCTCAATATTGCTAGGAAGGCCTCCTGGGGGATTTCAACCGACCCAACCTGCTTCATTCGCTTCTTACCCGCCTTTTGCTTTTCAAGGAGCTTTCGCTTCCTGCTGATGTCTCCGCCGTAGCACTTGGCCAGCACATTCTTTCGCAGGGCCTTGATGTTCTCGCGGGCCAGGATATTCACACCGATGGCCGCCTGAATGGCCACGTCAAACATCTGCCGAGGAATCAATTCACGAAGCTTGGCAGCCAGCTCACGGCCCCGGCTCTGGGCATTGGCCCGGTGGACAATCACCGAGAGGGTGTCAACACGATCCCCGTTGATGAGGGTGTCCATCTTGACCACATCTGAGGCCCGATATTCTTTGAAGTTGTAGTCCATGGATGCATAGCCCCGCGAGACGGACTTTAGCTTGTCGAAGAAGTCCAAGACGATCTCGTTCATGGGGATCTCGTAGCTGAGGTTCACCTGCCGGCCGTGGTAGGTCATGTTGGTCTGGGTGCCGCGCTTTGAGTTGGCCAGGGTCATCACCACGCCGACATAGTCCTGTGGCATGAAGAGCATCACATTTACGATTGGCTCGCGGATCTCTTCGATCTTGGTTGCGTCGGGCATCTTGGCGGGGTTGTCGACATCGATGACCGAGCCGTCTTTCATGAGGACCTGATAGACGACCGTTGGGGCCGTGGTGATGAGGTCGATGTTGTACTCGCGCTCGAGCCGCTCCTGGACGATGTCCATGTGAAGGAGGCCCAGGAAACCACACCTAAAGCCAAACCCCAGGGCCTGAGAGACCTCGGGCTCGAACTGCAGGGCAGCATCATTGAGTTGCAGCTTCTGCAAGGCATCACGCATGATGTCGTACTCGCTTGACTCCACTGGATAGAGGCCGGCAAAGACCTGCGGCTTGACCTCCTTAAAGCCCGGCAAGGCCGATGGCGACGGCCTCTGAGCAAGGGTAAGGGTGTCGCCGACCTTTGCAGCCTTGAGTTCTTTGATGCCGGTGATGACAAAGCCCACCTGACCTGCCGAGAGGGTCTCGCGGCTCAACGACTTGGGGGTAAAGACACCCAGTTGCTCCACAGCATGTGAGGAGCCAGTGGCCATGAGCAGGATCTTGTCTCGCACGGCAAGCTGCCCGTTCATGACCCTCACCAGCATGACCACGCCCACATAATTGTCGAACCATGAATCGATGATCAAGGCCTGCAGTGGTGCGGTGGCATCACCCTTGGGGGGTGGAATCTTGGCCACAATCATCTCGAGAATGTCCCGCACGCCCTCACCCGTCTTGGCACTGCAGCGAATGGCGTCCTGGGCTGAAAGCCCAATGACATCTTCGATCTCCAGGATGGCCTGCTCAGGGTTGGCAGCTGGGAGGTCAATCTTGTTGAGCACCGGCACCACCTCTACTCCCAGCTCCAGGGCGGTGTAGCAGTTGGCCACGGTCTGCGCCTCGACCCCCTGGGATGCATCGACCACCAACAAGGCCCCCTCACAGGCTGAGAGCGAGCGGCTGACCTCGTATGAAAAGTCGACATGCCCCGGCGTGTCGATGAGGTTAAAAAAATAGCGCTCCCCATCGAGCGCTGTGTATTGGAGGGCTGCGGTCTGGGCCTTGATGGTGATGCCACGCTCCCGCTCAAGGTCCATGGAGTCTAGGACCTGGGACTCCATTTCCCGATCAGACAGCCCACCGCAGAGCTGAATGATTCTGTCGGCCAGCGTGCTTTTGCCGTGATCGATGTGGGCAATGATGGAGAAATTGCGGATCTTTTGCACGCTAGGGCCGGACGGGGACGAATAAGACACCCTCGTCACGCCGAACCAAGAACGCCACAACCTTCTTGCGGTCGAGTCGCTCCACCAACTGAGCAAATTGTTGCACTGAAGCAATCTGGGTGTTGTTCACCGAGAGGATTATGTCACCCTGGCGAAGACCGGCCCGCTCAGCAGGCCCCTTGGCCGCAGCGACCGTCACGCCAACGCTGCCCTTGCCTTTTTTGCCCTTCTCACCATCTTGGCCGGACACCGAGAGGCCGAGCCAGTTCACGGCACGCTCCTCAGGGGGCTTGGCCGGGCCGGGGGCAGCCGCCACGGGCCTCTCCGCCGCAAGCTCTGCCACGCTCACATTGAGGGTCTTGGTCTGCCCACGCCGCCACAACTCGAGGGTGGTCTGGGTGCCGGGCTTGGTGTTGCCCACCAGCCGGGGCAGATCGGAAAACTTCCCAACCTTGCGGCCCGCGAATATCGTGATGATGTCCCCCGGCTCGACCCCAGCCTGGGCTGCAGGCCCGCCAGCTTCGACGCTTCGCACCAATGCTCCCTCTGCGGCCTTGAGGCCAAGTGCCTCGGCAACATCTCGTGACACCTCATCGATGGCAACCCCGATTCGACCTCGGACCACTCGCCCGGTCGCCTTGAGTTGATCCGCAACACGCTGGGCCTCGTCGATGGGAATGGCAAACGAGATGCCCATGAACCCACCCGTGCGACTGTAGATCTGGGAGTTGATGCCAATGACTTCGCCGTTCATGTTCAGAAGGGGGCCACCCGAGTTGCCAGGGTTGACCGCCACGTCGGTCTGGATAAAGGGCAGGTAGTCGCCCGTGTCCCGACCCTTGGCGCTGACAATGCCCGCGGTAACGGTGTTTTCCAGGCCGAAGGGCGAGCCAATTGCCACGACCCACTCGCCTACCTTGAGTTTGTCGGGCTGGCCAAACTTGAGGGTGGGCAAGGCTGTGGCGTCGATCTTGAGCAGCGCGATGTCGGTGCGACGATCTGAGCCGACCAACTTGGCCTTGAATTCGCGCTTGTCTGTGAGGGTCACGATGATCTCATCGGCCCCGTCTATAACATGATGATTCGAGAGCAAGAAACCATCGGCTGAGACCACAAAGCCAGAGCCGACCCCCCGGGGGCGCTGCTGCTCGCCGCCCCCAGGCTGTGGCGGGCCACCAAACCCGGGTTGACCCGGCGGGGCAAAGCGACGAAAGAACTCATAAAAGGGGTCGTTTTCATCGAGTTGCGGACCCTGCTGACCTCGGGCCGGGCCGGGCTTGGCCTTCTCAACGGTTCGGATGTTCACCACCGCTGGGCCAGCCTTCTCGACCAACTCAGTGAAGTCTGGCAGCCGGGCCTCTGCCGTGGCGGTGAGCGAAGCCAGGAGGAACGTTGTTGCGAGCGCGAAAAACAGACGAGCGCGCAGTCTCAGGGGCATGAAGGAATGCATGGTCGGTCCTCTTTCGGTTCGAATAGCCCCCTAGGGTAATGGATCCCGCAGGACTTTTTCAGCCAACGCCACCGCAGTCGACAGGGGCACCTCACCAATGGCGGTGATGAGCCATTTCTCGCTGCGCAAGGCGGCGATGCTCGTGCCCCCAGGCGACTCGGCCCGCCCATGGGGGGCCTGGAGACCACCGGGCTCAATGAAGACAGAGACCCGTGCCAGGCCGTCGGAATAATAGATCTGTCGGCGCCGCCCGTCTGCGGAGCGAAGGCCGGAGATTGGGCGAAACCCCCCAAAGCCCGGCAGGCCAGAGATCTCGGTGTCGGCCAGGGGGGAGAGGTCATCGAGCTGCTCAAGCCAGCCAGGCTGATCCTCATAGCGAGACTTTACGAGTGCCTTCTTGCCCAGCCGCAGTTCGGTAAAGGCAATTTCTGCAAGGACACGCCCATCTGAGGCGATCTGCTGGGACTTTAACAACAGACCAGACCTGCGGTCAGCCCAGCATCGCCATGCATAGCGATGGCCATCGACGGGCTCGAGCTCGATGAGGTCGGTCAGAAGACCAGCAACTCGCTTGCCTGGCGTGACCTTTAGCCTGTAGTGCAGGAGGACATCGCTGGCGTTGCCTTGGAGAATGCCTGGGAAATCGACCAGCCGAGGGGCCATTCGGGTCACGCGGACGGTCTTTTTCTCGGGAATGAAGGTTTTAATCGCGTCGGAGGAGCGAATGACCTCGCGGGGTTCACCATCAACAGAGACCACCCTGACCTTTGACCGAGCGCGATCGACCTGCTGATAAATCTTGGCCGTAAAGAGCCCTTCACCATGGCTGTGCACATAGGTGCCCGAGAAATTCAAAGAACTCGCAGCCCGATGCACCCGATCAAGTTGCTCGACGGGATGCTCGGCCGATCGCGCCAACAGCATGCCGGGCGTGAGCAGGCTGCAGACCAAGACAAGGGCCAGGCGGCCAGCCAGTCTCCTCAAGGGCGATCCTCCTCCTGGGTCATCCGCAGGCGCACGATCATGGAGCCATGCGATTCAAGCAGTGCCTTGGTGTGCGCATCTTCCAGAGACGCCCGAAGCACTGTAACTGTGGCCTCCTCAGTGCCCTGCCAGGCCACCGCGACAACCAGACCCACCGCAACAACCGAGGCGGCCATGGCGGTGATCCAGCCAGCTGTCAGCTTGCGGCCCGCGCTGGGAGCCAAGACGGTTGGCTCCTCTGCCAGTCGGGCCGAGACCCTTGAGACGAAGTCGGCAGACACCGGCCCAGTGGCCTGACCCCGGAGTGCGTCGCCGATGAGGCAATAGGTTCGAAAATCAGCCTGCCGAGCCTGATCGGAGACCATGGCATTGATGACCCGTCTGGCCTCAATGGCCTGTAGTTCGCCGTCTAAAAAGGCTGAGATGTCACTTCGCTCTGCTGGATCAGTTGACGGCATGTTGACTCCTACCAACGTTTGTTTTCAGGGGTGTCTAAGAGCGGGCGCAGCTGCTTGGCAATGGTCTCGCGCGCGCGAAAGATGCGCGAGCGGACGGTCCCGATCGGGCAATTCATGGCCTCTGCAATTTCCTCATAGGTTAGTCCCTCGATCTCCCGAAGCATGATGGCCGTGCGAAGGTCCTCCGCCAGAGACTCGATGGCAGCGTCGACCGTCTGTGCAACTTGTCGAGAGGCCAGCAGGGCCTCAGGGGTCTGGAAATCAATGGCTGACTCAACTGGCCAGGCCTCTCCCTCCTCGTTTTCGTCAGACTTCATGAGGTCAGACATCGGAATTGGCCGACGGTTCGATGCCATAAGCGCATTTTTGGCCGAATTCACCGCAATTCTATAGAGCCAGGTGTAGAAGGCACTGTCGCCCCGGAATTGCCCAATCGAGCGATAGGCCTTGATAAAGGCCTCCTGGGCGATGTCCTCGACCTCAGCGGGGTTCCTCACCAGCCTGGAAATGAGGCGAATGACCCTCTGGTGGTACTTGGAGACGAGAAGGTCAAAGGCCTTCTTGTCGCCGGCTTGAACCCGCTCGACCAGGACCTGGTCGGACTCACGCTCAGGCATGCTCAGATCCTGGAAAAAACCAGGGTGCCGTTGGTACCACCAAAGCCAAAGTTATTCTTCACAGCCACCTCAATGGGCAGGTCCCGAGCTTGATTGGCGCAGTAATCTAGATCGCACTGTGGATCCTGATTGAAAATATTAATGGTGGGTGGGCTGACCTGATGATGCAGCGCCAGCACCGTAAATACAGACTCCACCCCGCCTGCCCCACCCAAGAGGTGGCCCGTCATGGACTTGGTCGAATTGACCACCAGCTTTTTGGCGTGGTCTCCGAAGGCAGCCTTGATGGCCTCCGTCTCGTTCTTGTCGCCCAGGGGCGTGGAGGTGCCATGCGCATTGATGTAGCTGACGGCCTCTGGCCCCACGCGGGCATCTCGGAGCGCCGCCAGCATGCAGCGCCTTGGGCCGTCCATATTGGGTGCAGTCATGTGAAAGGCATCGCCTGAGAAGCCAACGCCAGAGAGTTCCGCGTAGATGGCGGCCCCGCGAGCCCTGGCATGCTCGTACTCCTCTAGGACCAAGACCCCAGCCCCCTCACCGAGGACGAAGCCATCGCGGTCGAGGTCCCAGGGGCGCGAGGCCGCGCCGGGATCGTCATTGCGGGTGGAGAGTGCGCGCGCGGCTGCAAAGCCGCCAACACCCAGTGGCGAGATGGTGGACTCCGCCCCCCCCGCCACCATGACATCGGCATCGCCGTACTGGATGAGGCGCGCAGCAAGGCCAAGGCTGTGCAGGCCGGTGGTGCAGGCTGTGACAGCCGCTAGGTTGGGGCCCTTGAGGCCTCGAAGGATGCTGATGTGGCCCGAGATCATGTTGATGATCGAGCCAGGCACAAAGAACGGGGAGATTCGACGGGCCCCACGATTGGTGTAATCGGCGTGGGTGTCTTCAATCATGGGCAGCCCACCGATGCCTGACCCCACCATGACCCCGATCCGTTCGGCATTGGTCTCGTTGATCTCCAGGCCGCAGTCGTCTAGTGCCTGCAGGCCGGCCGCGATGCCATAGTGGATGAAGACATCCATGTGCCGGGCCTCTTTTGCCGCGACATACTCTTCGATGTTAAAGCCCTTGACCTCGCCGGCAAAGTGAACCGACAGGCCCGAGGCATCAAAGCGGGTGATATTGGCAATGCCTGAGCGACCTGCCGTGAGCGCCTGCCAAGAGGACTCGGCTGTGTTTCCAACCGGAGAGACGCACCCAAGGCCGGTCACAACGACACGGCGCCGGTGCGGATGTGCAGACGTCACGGCTAAGAGGGCCGCCTACTTCTTAAGGTTGGTGTTGATGTAGTCGATCGCCTGCTGGACCGTGGTGATTTTCTCAGCCTCTTCATCGGGAATCTCGCACTCGAATGCATCTTCGAGGGCCATGACCAACTCCACGGTGTCGAGAGAATCGGCTCCAAGGTCGTCTACAAACTTCGACTCAATCTTGATGTCCTCGAGCTTTACGCCAAGTTGCTCCGAGACGATTGCTTTGACGCGCTTCTCGATGTCTTCCATGATCTTTTTCCTGTGGTGAACCAAGGGTTTTACGACGAGCAGATTGTATCAGGACATCGCCATTCCGCCGTTCACGCTGAGGGTCTCTCCGGTGATGTAACCGGCCCCATCAGAGGCCAAGAAGACGACAGAAGATGAAATATCTGTTACGGATCCAAGACGTTGAAGCGGGATCTGAGCGGTCAGGCCTGCGACCTGCTCTTGTGTGAGCCCGCGGGTCATGTCGGTCTCGATAAAGCCAGGCGCAACCGCATTCACAGTGATGCCACGGCTGCCCACCTCGCGGGCCAAGGCGCGTGTCATGCCCGCCACGCCAGCCTTTGCTGCTGCGTAATTGGCCTGGCCGGCATTGCCAATCTCCCCCACAACAGAGGTGATGTTGATGATGCGCCCCCAGCGTGCCTTCATCATGGGCCGCAGCACTGCCCTGCAGAGGCGAAAGACGCTGCTGAGGTTTGTGTCGATCACAGCATCCCATTCCTCATCCTTCATGCGCATGGCAAGGTTGTCTCTGGTGATGCCCGCATTGTTGACGAGAATATCGATGCGGCCATGTTCGGCCAACACCTGCCCAATGAGGCGGTCGATGTCACCAGGCTCCCTCACCTCAAGCCGCAGCCCATCGATGGGAAGAGAGAGATCAGCCGCCCAGCTTGAAATGGCCCGCGCGCCTTCATCGGTGGTGGCGGTTCCAATGACACGGTGTCCCGCCAGCGCAAGGCCCTCTGCAATGGCCTTGCCAATGCCGCGACTCGCGCCCGTGACCACTGCTATTCGATTCATCGCGTTGCCTCCAGGGTGGCCTCGAGGCTGGCCTGATCGGAAATGTTAAAGACAGCAACAGTCGGCGCAATTCGGCGAACCATCCCCGAGAGGGCCTTGCCAGGGCCGCACTCCACCATGATGCTCACCCCCCGAGCCACCATTGCCTCAATGGTCTGCACCCAGCGAACGGGTCGCATGGCCTGCATTGAGAGGGCATGCCGAATCTCCTCGGGCCCGAGGTGGGCAGATACATCGACATTGTGGATCACTTCAAACTGGGGCGACTGCAGGCTGATCTCTGCGAGCCGCAGGCCGAGTGCCTTCGCAGCTGGCTCGAGCAGGCTCGAGTGAAATGGGGCTGAGACCGCAAGCACGAGTGCCCGCTTTGCACCTGCTGCCTTAAATTGGGCGCAGGCAGACTCAACCGCCGTGCGATGCCCTGCAATCACTGTCTGGTCTGGCGCATTGAAATTGACCGCCTCCACAACGGCACCAGGCCTGGTGATCGACCTGCATGTTGCATCGATGAGATCGGCGGGAAGACCGAGAATCGCAGCCATCGAGCCCGTGCCAATTGGCACCGCAGCCTGCATCTGCTCGGCCCGATAGCGAACCACCCGAACCGCATCCTCGAGGGTAAAGACACCCGAGGCGGTCAGGGCCGCATATTCGCCAAGGCTATGGCCGGCAGCGAGGGCGGGCATGCGGCCACCAGCGGCGCGATAGGCCTCAAAGAATGCCACCCCGCAGGCCAGCATGACCGGCTGGGTGTGAATGGTCAGGCCGAGCGTCTCGGCTGGACCCTTGGCAATGAGTTCGGCGAGGTCCATGCCAAGGGCGACAGAGGCGCGGCCCATCACGGCCTCTACAGTTGTGTTGGAGGTGAAGCCCTCGAGCATGCCCACAGTCTGTGAGCCCTGACCAGGGAAAAGAAATGCGATGGAACCCGACATCGACAGAGCCCTCTTGGTGTTGGTTACGAATGGGTCAGGCGCGCCAGGACGGCACCCCAGGTGAAGCCACCGCCCACGCCTTGAAGGAGAACAGTCTGCCCCTTCTTGAGGCGACCATCTCGCCGAGCGGTATCGAAGGCAAGGGGCACTGAGGCTGCCGAGGTGTTGGCATGTTGCTCGACCGTGGCGATCACGCGATCAAAGGGCATGCCAAGTCGGCGGGCCGCGAACTGGAGGATCCGAATATTGGCCTGATGCGGGATGAGCCAGTCAACCTCCTCAGGGGTCATCTGCGCATCAGCAAGGACCTCTCGGGCAGAGGACTCCAAGACTTCGACTGCAAGCTTAAAGACCGCCTGCCCGTCCATGGTGAGAAACGGATGACCAACCGCAGTGCCGTGGTCGATGGAGCCTGCCGTCTGGAGGATCCCAGCATGCTGACCCTTGGCATGGAGCCGGTGGGCCAGGATGCCGGGCTCCGATCCAGCCCGCAGCAGCATGGCACCGGCACCGTCGCCAAACAGGACACAGGTGCCGCGATCGTTCCAATCAAGGATCCTGGAAAAGACGTCTGCCCCAATGACAAGCGCCGTCTGTGCCTTGCCCATCCGAATGAAGAGATCTGCCGTGGACAAGGCATAGACAAAACCACTGCAGACCGCCTGAACATCAAAGGCCATGCCCTGCTCGACACCGAGCTTTTGCTGCACCAGGCAGGCGGTCGCAGGAAAGATCATGTCCGGGGTGGAGGTGGCCACAATGATGAGATCGATCTCGGATGCCTGCACGGATGCATCTCGCATGGCCATCTGGGCAGCCTGTGCTGCGAGATCGCTCGAATAGATGCCCTCGGCAGCAATGTGACGTTGCGCGATGCCGGTTCGATCGCGAATCCAGTCGTCAGAGGTCTCAATGCCTCTGGCAGCCATCTGCTCGGAGAGCATTGCATTGGACACCGGCTCACCCGGCAGGGCCTGCCCGGAGCCGATGATCTGGGAGTGGGGCATCAAGATGGGCAGAGACATGTCGTTTGGGTCAACCAGCCAGCAGGGCCTGGGAAATCCGTTGGTTTAACCCTCGGGAGGCCGCCTCGGCTGCCCGCTCCAGTGCATGCCGAAATGCATATGCATCGGCCGATCCATGGCTTTTAAAGACGATCCCACGCAGGCCCAGCAGGGCTGCACCGTTGTAGCGGCGATGATCGACACGTCGGGCAAAGCGCTTGAGGAGAGGCCGGGCGGCCAGGGCAAGCAGCCTGGTGGCCCAATTCTGCGTGAACTCTTTTTTGAGAAAGCTCCCCATCATCTGGGCGAGTCCCTCTGAGGTCTTTAAGGCCACATTGCCCACAAAGCCATCGCAGACGATGACATCGACAGTTCCCTTGAAGATATCGTTGCCCTCGACATTGCCGATGAAATTCATTGAGGTGGCCCGCAGCAACTCTCCAGCCTGCTTGACAGTCTCGTTGCCCTTGATGATCTCCTCCCCCACATTGAGCAGGCCAATTGAGGGGCGGGCCTGTCCACCGAGGGAGGTGACGAGTGCGGATCCCATCATGGCAAATTGCACGAGGTGCTCTGCAGAACAATCGACATTGGCACCTAGATCGAGGACCAGGGTGGCGCCTCCGGTGCTGTTTGGCAGCGATGCTGCGATGGCGGGTCTGTCGATGCCACTAAGTGTCTTGAGCACGTGACGAGAGATTGCCATGAGCGCGCCGGTGTTGCCAGCGCTCACCGCTGCGTGGGCATCGCCCTGGGCCACCGCCTCAATTGCCAGTCGCATCGAGGAGCGGCGCTTCCCCTTGAGGGCAACGGCGGGCGGGTCGTCCATGGCGACCACCTCATCGGTGTGCTGAACGCTGATGCGGGTAAGGAGGTCTCTGCTGCGAGGATTCTGGGAGAGGGCTGCCTGGATCTCTGGCTCACGACCAACCAGCAGCACTGAGGCGGTTGGGTGGCGATGCAGAAATTCGAGGGCCGCAGGGATGGTGACCGCAAGGCCATGGTCTCCTCCCATGGCGTCGATGGCCAACCGAGGGGCCAGGGGAGAATCTGCGGACAATCCTGAGAGGGTTTAACCCGACGGGGGTCTAAACCTCAGCAACCGATGACTTGACGACCTTCTTGCCACGGTAGTAACCAGACGGGCTGATGTGGTGGCGGCGGTGGACCTCCCCCGTGGTGGGCTCGATGGCCACTGGCGGGTTGCTGAGGAAGTCGTGCGACCGATGCATGCCCCTCTTTGAGGGCGATTTCTTGTTTTGCTGAACAGCCATGAGTCTCTCCGCGGAGCCATCAAAAGCGTGGAGTATACCCGAAAGTGCTACTTCTTCTGAAGCAGGTCCGCAAGCCCAGCAAAAGGCTGAATCCGCTCTGCACCCGCGACTGGCCGCCGATCCAGGGGCAGACCACAGGCCTCGTGAAGGGGCGTTTCGCCAACCGCAAGGAGGGCCTCATCCTCGCAGAGCGACACCAGGCTGGCGTCATCCTCGCTTGAGAGGGTCTCGAGGGCGTCCGCTTCGAGGTCCAGGGCCTCATCGGCTGCCGCTGCCGTGTCAAAACAGAGAAACCGCCTGCTTGCGCCAAGGGGGATCGTCATCGGTTGCAGGCACCTGCCGCAGACCGCAACAAGGGTGGCCTCAACAGAGAGATCGAGGGTGTCGTCTTGAAACCGGGCAGCCCAGACCATGCCGGCCTCCAGGCCCAGGCCAGCCTGCCCAAGCCGCAGGAGGTCTGGCTCGGCCAGTCGCCCACCGGTCTGCACCCCTGCAGGGTAGCGGGCTCGCCAGAGGTGAAGCTGAAAGCGCTCCTGTGGCAATGGGGGATCGGCAGATCGCATCAATCGATGATAATTCGGAATGGCCATTGTCCTTGCATCCACCAGTCGGTATCGGGCCGACCTACTGGCGCGCCTTGGCGTGCCCTTTGACACCGCCGCGCCTGGCATCGATGAGACGCCCAGGGAGGGCGAGGACCCAGCAGCCCTTGCAAGGCGCCTTGCCCGAGAGAAGGCTCAGGCCGTGTCTGCTCGGGATGTCGGGTCGGTGGTGATCGGCTCAGACCAGGTGGCCATCTGCGAGGGCAGGCGCCTTGGCAAGCCAGGACACAGGGCCTCTGCCCTGGAACAACTGCAGCATCAGCGCGGCCGCACGACCACATTTTTCACTGCAGTCTGCTTCGTTCAAGGCGGAGAGGTGCTGTGGGAGGAGACCGTCCTCACCAGGGTGCGCTGGCGAGACGCGGCGGCCCTCACAGATGCCGTGCTGCTGCGCTACATTGAGATTGACCAGCCGCTCGATTGCGCTGGCGCCGCGAAATCAGAGGCCCTCGGCATGGCACTCATTGAATCGATCGAGGGCGATGACCCCACCGCCCTCATTGGACTGCCCCTGATCAGTTGTCAGACCGCCCTCACCAGATTGGCGTTGAGCCCACTCCACCAGGCCGCATAGCCCGCAACAGGGTCTCTCCTGTGGCTGCACCGAAGCGCTTTGCCACCCGCTCGGCCACCGAGAGTTGATGGCTGTAGTCGATGATCTCTTCGGCTTTGATGACATCGCGGGCAACCGAGGCAACCGACCCAAGGCCGTCTGCTAGGCCAAGCTCAATGCCCCTGGTGCCCGTGTAGACCATGCCGCTGAGCACGTCTGGGTCGGACTTGAGCCTGTCCTTTCGACCCGCCTGCACCGCTGAAATGAATTGCTGATGGACGTCGTCGAGCATCTGCTGCGTGGCAAGCTGATGCTTGGGATCTTGGGGAAGGAAGGGGTCGAGCATGGCCTTGTTGGTGCCCGCCGTGAGGAGGCGCCGCTCGATGCCGAGTTTTTTCATCGCCTCGGTCAGACCAAATCCGTCTAGGCGAACGCCAATCGACCCCACGATGCTGGCCTGGTTGACGTAGATCGTGTCTGCCGCAGCAGCAACGTAATAGCCGCCAGATGCTGCAACATCCTCGACCACAGCAACCAGAGGCTTATCGGGATAGATCGCCTTGAGCCGACGGATTTCGTCGTAGATGATGCCGGATTGGACTGGGCTGCCACCGGGTGAATTCATGCGCAGGAGAACACCGACCGCATCGGGCGCCTCGAATGCGGCCCGCAGGGCCTCACTCACCTGGAGCGCATCGACATCGCCATCGGCCTCAATGACACCTGTCATTGACACGAGGGCGGTGTGGCGGCCGATTGGGCCTGGACTGTCGTCCCAGGCAAGGCCAAGCCACAGCGCAGCAATGAGCAACACAGACATTCGAGGCCCGCCGCATCATGGCCCATTTGTGGGCGGCCCGCTGCTCTCGAAGCGTCTCAAAAAGCAGTCGCTCCATCACAGTCTGGGTGATTTGTTCGTTGTCGTTCATCGGGATGTGTCCTTTGGTTGAGAGGCATGCACCACCAGGCCCATCTGTCGGAGCTGCGAGGCCAGGGTGCGGTTTGGCTGTGCAACGATTTCTAACCTGAGTGCATCGGCATCTGGCGAGTCGAGTGCCAGGCGCCAGGCATGAAGGAATAGACGCTTGAGCCCCGCCTTTGAGGCTGCCGCGTTTGCCACGGGAAGGCCGTATTTTGGGTCTCCCACGATGGGGAATCCCGCATGCTGGAGGTGGACACGGATCTGGTGGGTTCGGCCTGTGATGGGCTCGGCCTGCAGGAGGGTCACCACCCCAAATCCGGGGAGTTCCCCCTCGAGAAGGCGGCGAATGCGCGTGATCGAGGGCTGGCCATCAGGGCAGACGGACACCATCCGCTCGCCATTGCCACCAATTCGTTTTCGCAGCGGAGACTTCAAGAGGCTGGTCGGACCATCTCTGCCCTGCGGCCAGCGGCCAGCCACCACGGCCAGGTAGCGCTTGCGCATCTGACCATCGCGAAGCTGCTGATGCAATGCGAGCAGGGCCGGGCGCGTCTTGGCAAGCAAGAGCAGCCCAGAGGTGTCGCGGTCGAGCCGGTGAACGAGCTCAAGGGATTGCGTCGGCCTGACCTCCCGCAGCGCCTCGATGACCCCGAGGGAGATGCCGCTGCCGCCGTGCACAGCCAGGCCGGCAGGCTTGTCGATGGCCAGCAGACTTGGTGTTTCGAGCAGGATTTCCATCTGACCCACAGCCCGCTGGGCCTTTGCAGAGAGCTGCCAGGCTGCTTCTGCGTCTGGGGCTGCCAGCTCGGCCACCCGCACTGGCGGCACGCGAAGCATCTGACCCACCACGAGACGGGTGTCAGCCTTCACGCGGCGCCCATCTAAGCGCACCTCGCCGCCTCGCAACATTCGATAGATCCGGGTCTTGGGAACGCCTTTGAGATGGCCGATGAGAAAGTTATCGATCCGTTGGCCGTCTTGGCCAGGCTCAATCGGCAGGTGTTGGACCTGGCCAGAGGGGGTATACTCCATGAGTTCGTATTGAGCCTGAGCCTTAGATTTCCGGAATCCGACGTGTCTAAGTGCCAGATTGTAAGTGACCACGGAGCGCCCTGGGGGTGTGAAGTGGCCCGAAAGACAACACAGCAGAATCAATGAATCGCGTGGATGTACCCGTGACGAATCCCTCCGAGGCCCGGCCCACTGCCCAGCCCCGATCTGAAGCGTTCACCCTTCCCTCCTTCTTGATGCACAGCCCAGTTGCTGGGCCAACTCCTGCTCGTCCGGAGCCACCACACCGTCAGACTCGCTCCAGCCGCGCCTAGCGCGCAGAGGAGAAGTTTGAATGAAACGCATGCTGTTTAACGCAACTCATGCAGAGGAGTTGCGCGTTGGCATAGTTGACGGACAACGCCTTGTTGACCTCGACATCGAAGTTGCAGGCCGTGAACAACGCAAGAGCAATATCTACAAGGGCGTTGTCACCCGAGTCGAGCCCAGCCTCGAGGCCTGCTTTATCAGTTATGGCGAGGAGCGTCATGGCTTCTTGCCGTTTAAGGAAATTGGTCGCGAGTACTTCAAGCCCGGTGTCGATGCGGGAAAGGCTCGGATCCAAGATGCCATCGCTGAGGGCACCGAGTTGCTGGTTCAGATCGAGAAGGAAGAACGCGGCAACAAGGGCGCAGCCCTGACCACCTTCGTCTCGCTGGCAGGTCGGTACCTCGTGCTCATGCCGAATAATCCGCGGGGCGGCGGGGTCTCACGGCGCATTGAAGGTGAAGACCGGCAGGAACTAAAAGACGCGATGGATCAGCTCGAACTGCCAACTGGCATGAGCATGATCGCTCGGACCGCCGGCATTGGTCGCAATGTTGATGAACTCCAATGGGATCTCAACTACCTGCTCCAACTCTGGAAGGCAGTCGACGATGCCCGCAATCTTCAGGCGGGTGCCTACCTGATTTATCAGGAATCCAGCCTTGTCATCCGAGCCATTCGTGATTACTTTCACCCCGACATCGGTGAGATCCTGATCGACACCGATGACGTCTATGAGCAGGCTCGGCAGTTCATGCTCCATGTCATGCCCGACATGGCCACACGCGTGAAGCGGTATCGAGACGATGTGCCCCTCTTCTCGCGATTCCAGATCGAGCATCAGATCGAGACGGCCTACTCGCGAACCGTTCAACTCCCCTCGGGCGGCGCCCTGGTCATCGACCACACAGAGGCCCTCGTGGCGGTAGACGTCAACTCGGCAAAATCGACGCGTGGATCCGACATCGAGGAGACCGCACTGAGAACAAACCTCGAGGCGGCCGACGAGGTTGGACGGCAACTGAGGCTGCGCGACCTCGGTGGTCTCATCGTGATCGACTTCATTGACATGGAGTCAAGTCGCGCCCAACGGGATGTGGAACAGCGCCTGCGGGATGCCCTTCATGCCGACAGGGCTCGGGTCCAGATGGGCAAGATCTCCCGATTTGGCCTCATGGAACTGTCTCGTCAACGACTGCGCCCCGCCCTCAATGAGGGTTCTCACATCACCTGCCCACGATGCAACGGCACCGGTGTGATTCGAGACATCGACTCGAGCGCGCTTCACATCCTGCGAATCCTTCAGGAAGAGGCCATGAAGGACAACACCGCCTCGGTCCATGTTCAGGTGCCGGTCGAGGTGGCAAGCTTTCTGCTCAACGAGAAGCGAACCGACATTGCCAAGCTCGAGGCAAGGCTCAAGGTCACCATTGTCCTGATTCCCAATAAGTTTCTGGAGACCCCGAACTACAGCATTGAGAGGTTGCGCCACGACGACCCACGCCTTGAGGAGGTCAAGGCCAGTTATGCCCTGGCAGACCAGCCACCCACCGACTCACCCTATCAGCAGGCCAAGGAGGCAGCAGCAGGCAAGCCTCGCCAGGAGGCCGTCGTCAAGGGGATCACCCCCAGCACGCCGGCCCCGGTATCGCAGGCCAGAATCGAAGTCTCCGCACAAGGCCCTGCCTCGATATGGGCACGCTTTGTGTCCTTTTTCACTGGTTCGACCAGCAACGATCGACCTGCGGTGGCGGATCGCCGAAAACCCGAGGCTCGAAGCGGTCGTGACACCCGAGGACGCAGTCAAGAGTCACCAAGGGCCAATGGGCGTCGTGGTCAAGGTCGCGGCGAGAAAACCGAGCGAACCGAGCGACCCGACCGGCCTGCCCGTGCGACCGATGGCAGGGAGCCGCGTGAGGCCCGGGAGCCCCGTGAGGCCAAACCCAGAGAACCGCGCGAGGCCAAGGAAGCCCGAGACGCCTCGGAGGCCCGGGAGCCCCGTGAGGCCAAGGCCCGGGAGCCGCGGGAACCACGCAAGCCGCGGGAACCGAAGGCTGATGTCTCGGAGCAACAGTCACTGCCAAACATGGCCACACTCCCAGATGGCGAGGCCCCGCTAGAGACCTCATCAGCAAAGGACGATGGTCGTCAGCCACGACGCCGTCGCCGGCGCGGAGGGCGGCGTGAGGATGGAACCCCATTCGAGGACGACACCCCCTCAGGCGCAGAGACACACGAGACCTCTGAGGCCACACCTGTTGCTGCTGCGCCAGTTGAGGTGGCTCCTGTTGAGGTGGCTCCTGTTGCTGCTGCGCCCGTTGAGGTGGCCCCTGTTGAGGCGGCCCCTGTTGCTGCTGCCCCTGTTGTGGTGGCCCCTGTTGCTGTGCGCCGTTGAGGTGGCCCTGTTGGCCGCTGCGCCCGCTGAGGTGGCCCCCCCTGTCGCTGCCGCGCCTTGCTGACGCTAGGTGGCCTGTTGCTGCCGCGCCCGTTGTTGTTGCGCCTGTGCCGGCTCGGCCTGTGGACCCTCAGCAACTCAAGGCCGATCTGAGCCTGGCCGGCCTCGAGTGGGTCCAGACTGCACCGGATCACGCTGCGCCGATCGAAGCACCTGCCGAGCCCCCGCCTCAGATGGGCCGAAAGCCCCGCAAAACCGTGGTGACAACCGACTCAGAGTCCCTCACCATGGTGGAAACCCGCTCACCGGAGCAGCCACCGACGGGATAACCTTTCGCTATGTCTGAGAGTCATCGCTTTATTCCGATCGCGGACGAGGCCCTCCACAGGCTTCGTCCCGTTCTGCTCGACGAGACGCTGGCCCTGCCAGCGGGCAGACTGCTCGATGCCCGAGGCCGTGGCCTGCGTGACCTTCGAATCTCTGTGATTGATCAGTGCAACATGCGCTGTGGCTACTGCATGCCGCGCGAAATCTTCGACAAAGATTATGTGTACCTCTCGCGCAACGAGCTGCTGAGTTTTGAAGAGATCGCCCGTCTGACAACCTCCTTCGTGGCCCTGGGGGTCCAGAAGGTCCGCATCACTGGCGGAGAACCACTGCTGCGAAAGGGCCTCGAAGATCTCATCGCAATGCTCGCTGGCCTTCGCACCCTAGAGGGCGCGCCATTAGAGCTTGCCCTCACCACCAATGGCCTGCTGCTCAGTCAGAAGGCGAGCCTGCTTGCAAGGGCTGGGCTTCACCGCGTCACGGTAAGCCTTGATGCACTCAACCCAGACGTCTTTAAGCAGATGGCTGATGTTGCCGACGCTGGACCCGAGGATGTCATTGCTGGAATCGAGGCCGCCCACGCTGCCGGTCTGAAGGTCAAGGCAAACATGGTCGTGCAGCGGGGTGTCAACGAGGCTGAGATCCTGCCGATGGCAGCACGATTCAGGACGCTCGGGGCAACCCTGCGCTTCATCGAATTCATGGACGTGGGATCCTCGAATGGCTGGAAGCTTGATCAGGTCGTGCCAGCCAAGGACATCATCGAGCTGATTGACACCCACTTTCCGCTCGAGCGCCTGGGCCGCGGCACCCCAAGCGAGGTCTCCGACCGCTGGCAGTACAGAGACGGATCGGGCGAGATCGGCGTCATCTCCTCTGTCTCGGCTCCCTTTTGTGGCCAATGCTCCCGGGCGCGAATTTCTGCAGAGGGCGGTCTCTACACCTGCCTATTTGCCTCCCAAGGTTCAGACCTCAGAGGGCTCGTGCGCGAGGAAGACAATGACGAACGTCTCTTAAAGGCGATTGCCCAGATCTGGGCCCGCCGGACAGACCGTTATTCAGAGTTGCGCGCGGGGATGAAAAAGGGCCCCACAGGGCCCAGGGTCGAGATGAGCTATATCGGGGGCTAGCGCCTAATGAAGGTCATTGGGCCTGGCAGGGAGCTGTAATAGGCCGCCAGGTTTGCAATGTCTTCCTTCGAGAGTGTGGAGGCGATGCCAGTCATGATGGCATTCTTGCGGTTGCCACTCTTGTAGTCTGTGAGGGCACGGGCCAGGAAATCATCGTACTGGCCGGCAAGCATCGGGTAACTCGGGTCGAGAACCTTCACACCGTCGGCACCGTGACAGGCAACGCAGGCCTGATTGGCAACCTCTCGACCAAGCGCAATGTTGCCCGCGTGGGCCGCGAGATATGACGACGAGAGCACAGCTGCCGCCAGCACCTTTAATAGAACAGTTTTTTTCATCATCTCTCTCATCGTGCCTATCGGCCTTTTCGCGAGTAAAACGCTGCGAGATCGGCCATGTCTTGGTCTGTTAGGGCCGAGCTCACGGCCCTCATGCTCGGGTGGCTGCGCTCACCGCTCTTGTAGGCCTGCAGAGAACTCACAATGTAGGCCTCGTTTTGACCTGCGATCTTTGGCACCCGATAGAGCACAGGAAAGGCCGTCTTGTACTCCGGAATGCCGTGGCAGCCGATGCAGGTGGAGTTCTTACTGGCACCCGCGGATGGGTCTCCAACAACGGCAGCGGCCCGAGCGGGTGTGGCCATGACGGCCAACAACAAGACGCTGGCAGAAGATGCAAGAAGTGTGGTTAGCCGACTCATCAACAGCTCAGGCATGGCGTTTTTCCTCAAGATCAATTTCCCGTCGAAGTTTAGCATCGTCAGCCCGCAACTGGCGGGTGGCTAAGCCCCTTGAGCAGGAAGCCATTGAGCCGTCGCACAAAACCCGCCGGATCCTCAGGCTGACCGCCCTCGGCCAGAATGGCCTGGTCAAAGAGCAGCCAGACCAGGTCGTGGAGGGTCTCAGAGATTCCCTCCGAGGCGGTGTCACCATCGGCGCCAAGAATGCGCCCACCGGCCAGATCGGATTCCGCCACCAGCGCCTGGACGAGCGGATGGTTCGGGTTGAGCTCCAGGATCGGTTTTCGCTCGGGCGCCTTCTGGCCTGTGGCCTTTAGGATGCGCTCCAGGTGACCACTGACATCTTGGCTGTCGGAGACCAGGCAGCAGGCAGAATCGGTGAGGCGTTGGGTGAGACGGACCTCCTTGACCTTGTCGCCCAGAATCTTCTGGGCCTTCTCAATGACTGGCTTGGCTTTTTTCTCGTCCTCCTTGGGCGTCTCGTCAGTCGTGTCTTTTAGCGCCCCAAGGTCGAGCTCACCCTTGGCCACAGACTGGAGATGCTTGCCATCAAATTCCGTTAGAAAATTCAAGACCCACTCATCAATTCGATCGGTCAGCAGCAGCACCTCAATGCCTTTTTTGCGAAAGATCTCAATGTGGGGGCTCGACCGGGCTGCAGAGAGGCTATCGGCGGTGATGACATAGATCTTGTCCTGGCCCTCTTTCATGCGACCAACGTAATCCCTGAGTGAGGCACTCGGCTGGTCTCCCTCGGAGGCTGTGCTGACAAAACGCATGAGGCCTGCCAGTCGCTCTTTATTTGAGTAATCCTCGCCAAACCCTTCTTTCAGACACTGCCCAAACTCTGCCCAGAAGGTCTTGTAATCCGCCTGCTGATTCTCTGCCATGTCCTCGAGGAGCCCGAGGATCCGCTTGGCGCAACCCTCCCGAATCGCCTTGATGTCACGGCTCTCCTGGAGGATTTCTCGCGAGACATTCAGGGGCAGGTCTGCTGAATCCACCACCCCGCGGACAAACCGAAGATAGTTCGGAAGCAACTGCTCGGCATCCTCCATGATGAAGACCCGCTTGATATAGAGCTTTAAGCCATGTCGCTGCTGCCGATCATAGAGGTCGAAAGGCGCCTTTCCTGGAATAAAGAGGAGCTGGGTGTATTCGCTGCGACCCTCGACCCGGTTGTGGGTGTATGCGAGGGGCTCATCGGCCCCGTGCGCCAGGCCCTTATAGAAGTCCTTGTATTGCGACTCGGTGATCTCAGACTTCGGACGCGTCCACAGGGCTGAGGCCTGGTTAACGGTCTCCCATTCATCCTGCTCGACGTACTCAGACTTCTTGTCGTCCCAGTCGCGTTTCTTCATCTGGATGGGAATGCCAATGTGGTCGGAGTAGCGCTTTAGGATCTCCTTGACCGTCCAATGCGACAGCAGATCATCATGGCTCTTCTGGTTCTCCCCCTCTCCTTCTGGCTCCCGCAGATGAAGGATGACCTCTGTTCCACGCTCAGGACGATCGATAGCCTCGATGCTAAAGTCGCCGGACCCCTGCGACTCCCAGCGGACGGCATCGCCCGGGGGCAGGCCCGCACGCCGGGAGACCACCGTGACGTGGTCCGCCACGATAAAGGCCGAGTAAAAGCCCACGCCGAATTGGCCAATGAGGGCTGAGTCTCTTGCGGAGTCTCCAGAGAGACGACTGAAAAACTCCTTGGTGCCAGACCGGGCAATGGTGCCAAGGTTGGAGATGACCTCCTCCCGACTCATGCCCACGCCGTTGTCTGAGATGGTCAGGGTCCTGGCCTGCGAATCAAATCCAACCCGGATCCGCAATTCGGTGTCGCCCTCAAAGAGCTTGTCATCCGACAGTGCCTCGAGCCGAAGCTTGTCGCAGGCATCAGATGCATTGGAGATGAGCTCACGCAGGAAGATGTCTCGATTGCTATAGAGGGAGTGGATCATGAGGTGAAGGAGTTGCTTTACCTCGGTCTGAAATGCAAGGGTCTCTTTAGACATAACAATTTTCTCCAAATGACGTGTGGGGAGTGAGGGGTGAGTAGTCAGGCGTTGGATCGGGCCACATCTGAAAGGAGATGGGGCCCCTGCCCCTTGATTTCAAGTCTCCGTTGCAATGGGCTGCTGCGGGGGATGGAGTCGGCGCGGCTTGAACTTTAAGTCGAGCACCTTTCCCTTGCGGCTGCGCCGGCCGATGAATGGCTTTAAGCCGCTCAGGCTGATTTTTTCCTGGCCTGGCCTGCCGGCCCGACCCTCGCCATAGACCACCAGGCCTGCGGCCCCCACGGCGGCAACATCCAGAAGCCTGTCGCCCTTTGGATCGAGCTCCATGAGGACCACCCCACGCCCGCCTGTTGGCAGGACCTTGATCTCATCCATGCCAAAAATAAGAAGTCGGCCACTGGCCGATAGGCAGGCAACCGCACCCTGCTCACTGGGCAGGAGCCTGAGCACCGTCGGGAGGTCTGTCCCGTCGAGGCTCATGAACTGCTTGCCGCTGCGGTTTCGACCAATGAGCCCATCGATCTTGGTGAGAAACCCCTGGCCATTGGCCGTTGCCACAAGAACCGGTGAGCCCGCCCCTGCCGAGAGAAAGTGGAGGAGTTGGCCGCCAGCTTCCATCTCAATGAGCGATGTCATTGGCACGCCATCACCACGAGACCCGGGTAGGCCCAAGACCGGGACGCTGTAGCTGCGCCCGGTGCTCGAGAGGGCCACCAGCGCATCCACCGTTCGACACTCAAAGGTGGCGTAGAGGTCATCACCCGTCTTGAACTGAAATGCGGCTGCATCGTGGCCGTGGCCCTGCCGAGAGCGGACCCAGCCGTTGACGGAGACAACCACTGTTACCGGCTCGTCGAGCACGGGCACCTCGATCGTTGCCTTGGCCTCAGTCTTGATGAGGGTGCGCCGATCGTCACCGTAGCGCTTCGCATCCTCTTGAACCTCCTTGGAGACTGCCTTGCGCAGTGTCTTCTCGTTCTCCAAGAGGCCTCGCAGCCTGCCGGCCTGCTCTCTTAGGTCGGAGAGCTCCCGCTCAATCTTGATGGCCTCGAGCCGCGCGAGTTGACGAAGACGAATCTCGAGGATGTCTTCGGCCTGCACCTCGGTGAGCCCAAAGCGGGCGATGAGTGCGGGCTTGGGCTCATCGCTCTGGCGAATGACCACAATGACCTCGTCGATTCGCAGCAGCGCGATCGAGCGTCCCTCAAGGATGTGAATTCGCCGCTCAGCCTGTGCGAGGCGATGGGCACTTCGGCGTCGCACAGTCTCGGTCCGAAAGCTCACCCACTGGCCCAAGACCTCCAAGACGGAGAGAGACCTCGGGCGGCCATGTCGGTCGACCGCCACAAGGTTCATCGAGACGCTGCTCTGCAAGGAGGTATTGGCCAAGAGGAGCCTGACAAATTCATTCCGATCGACCTTGGCTGTGCGTGGCTCAAAGACCAGCCGGACCGCCGCGTCCTTTCCAGACTCATCACGGACTGATTCGAGCTGGCTGAGCACGAGTTGCTTGGTCTGCTGCTGCTCGGGTGAGAGTGATTTCTTTCCCGTCTTCACCTTTGGATTGGTGAGTTCTTCGATCTCCTCGAGCACCTTTTGAGAGGACACGCCATGGGCAAGCTCCTGGACAACAAGCTGCCACTGGCCTCGGGCAAGGTCTTCAAATGTCCAGCGGGCCCGCATGCGAATCGATCCACGACCAGCGGCATAGATGGCCGCCAGTTCATCTGGGCTCGAGATAACCTGGCCTCCGCCGGGGAAGTCTGGGCCCGGCAGGATTGCCATGAGCGCCTGGGCCGAGAGGCTTGGATTGTCGATGAGGGCCAAGACAGCCGCCGCAACCTCTCGCAGGTTGTGAGAGGGAATCTCTGTTGCCATGCCAACCGCAATGCCAGAGGCCCCATTGAGAAGGCAGACCGGCATGCGGGCGGGCAGGCGCAGCGGCTCCTGGAAGGCGCCGTCGTAATTCGGCCCGAAATCAACCGTGCCCTCGTCGATCTCTGAGAGCAAGAGCTCTGAGAATGCCGTGAGTCGGGCCTCGGTGTAGCGCATGGCGGCTGCACCGTCTCCATCTCGAGATCCGAAATTCCCCTGACCATCGATGAGCGGATAGCGAACGGTAAAGCCCTGTGCCAATCGCACCAACGCATCGTAGGCGGACTGATCGCCATGGGGGTGAAACTTGCCCAGCACGTCACCCACGACCCGCGCCGATTTGACAGGCTTGGCAGCAGAGGAGAGCGACATGCGATCCATGGCAAACAAAATTCGCCGCTGGACTGGCTTCATGCCGTCGCAGAGGTCTGGAAGCGCGCGGCCTTTTACAACAGAGACGGCATAGTCAAGGTAGGCCCGCTCCGCGAAGTCGGCCAGCGAGGGCTCTCCCGAATCGTCGCCAAGAAAGCGAGCTGGGGCAGGCGGCTGCGGCGGCCCTGCAGGATTGATCAATCCCTCAGCGGGAAGGTCGGCAAAGAGATCCCCTGTCTCGCGTGATGCCATCAGATGTCGACCTCCACTTCATGGCCCTTCTCCTCGAGCCAGCTGCGCCTGGCCGCAGCCTCGCCGCGACCCATCAGGAGGTTAAACCGGGCAGATGTCTCCTCGGTGCCTGCTCGGCCCAGGCCGACCGGCATGAGCCTGCGGGTGTCAGGATTCAGGGTGGTCTCCCAGAGTTGCTCCGCACTCATCTCGCCAAGACCCTTGAACCTGGAGATGCTCCAGGCAGCCTCCTTGAGGCCCTCTTGGCGAAGCTTGTCGAGCACATGGGTGAGTTCGCCCTCATCGAGTGCATAGATTTTTCGGGCTGGTTTTTTCGCCCGTGCCTCGACATCCACACGAAAGAGCGGCGGCCTCGCAACAAAGACATGGCCCCGATCGATGAGCTGCGGAAAATGACGAAAAAACAAGGTGAGCAACAAGACCTGAATATGAGAGCCGTCAACATCAGCATCTGACAGGATGCAGACCTTCCCGTAACGAAGACCAGTGAAGTCAACGGTCTCGAGGGCGCCGTGGGGATCAACGCCCAGCGCCACAGCAATGTCGTGGACCTCAGCATTTGCAAAGAGTCGGTCCCGCTCGGCCTCCCAGGTATTGAGGACCTTACCGCGCAGTGGCAGGATGGCCTGAGAGCCCTTGTCGCGGCCCATCTTTGCCGACCCACCTGCAGAATCGCCCTCGACGAGAAAGATCTCGTTGCGCAGGAGATCCGTTGACTCACAGTCGGTGAGTTTTCCTGGCAACACCGCCACGCCCGAACTCTTTCGCTTCTCAACCTTCTGGGCTGAACGCTGCCGCGTCTGTGCCGCGCGAATGGCAAGTTCAGCAATCTTTTTCCCAGACTCGACATCGCGATTGAGCCAGATCTCAAGGGGGCCGCGGACCTGAGTTGCAATGAGCCGAAGGGCATCTCTGCTGGTGAGTTTTTCCTTGGTCTGACCCTGAAATTGGGGATCGAGGACCTTGGCCGAGAGCACAAAGCTTGCCCTTGAGAAGACATCTTCGGGCAGCAGCCTCACACCCTTTGGCAGCAGACCATGCTGCTCCACAAAGCTCTTGACGGCCTGAAAGAGCCCCTCGCGGAGTCCGGCCTCGTGGGTGCCACCGGCCGACGTCGGAATGAGATTCACAAAAGATTCCCGAGCCACCGCTCCCTCGGCCGTGTAGGCCAAGACCCATTGACCGCCCTCACCCTCGGCAAAGGTCTCGTCTCCAGACCCCGCATAACCCTCCTGGGCCCAGAGGGGCACCACGAGTTCCTGCTCCTCGAGCGACTCCATGAGGTAGGCACCAAGCCCCCCGTCGTAGCGCCACTCCTGGCGCTGGCCGGTTTTCTCTTGAACCAACACCGTGGTGACACCTGGCAGCAAGACCGCGCGGGCCTTTAGGCTTCGGGCCAACTCTGGAATCGGGATCTGCCGTTCATCGAAATATTTCGGATCGGGCCAGACCTGCACCCGTGTGCCGGAGACACCCTTTGCTGGACCAATCTTTCTGAGCGGGGAGACCCGTTCACCGCCTTGGAATTCAATCTCCCATTGGGCGTCATCCCGCCAGACCGTGACCTGAAGCCGAGTGGAGAGGGCATTGGTCACCGAGACGCCCACGCCGTGGAGCCCGCCCGAGAACGCATAGGCCCCGCCTGCGCCCTTGTCGAACTTTCCCCCCGAATGCAGGCGGGTGTAGACAATCTCCACCACCGGGATCTTCTCCTCGGGATGGGCCCCCACGGGGATGCCTCGGCCGTCATCGGCCACGCTGATGCTGGCGTCGAGGTGTTGGGTCACCAAGATGGTGCGTGCATGTCCCGCAAGCGCCTCATCCGCAGCGTTGTCGATGACCTCTTGCACGATGTGCAATGGGTTTTCGGTTCGGGTGTACATGCCAGGCCGCTGCCGCACGGGCTCGAGCCCTTTGAGCACCCTGATCGATGATTCGTCGTACTGTGGTTTAACCGATGCCATTGTTGAAAAAAAAAGTTATCCCCAGGGGGTGTGGACAAGCATCAGGAACGTGACACTTTCATTGCAGTTTATTGGGCTTGCGCTGCTATGGTCAAAACCTGACCATGCGGCTTGCGGCGACTTGACAATCTAATTTAGACGGGTTTGTCACAGATGAGAATTCCATCTGCATCTGCAAAACACCAGTCTCCCTCTCGCACCATGACCCCCGCCATGTCGAGGGTGACATTGCGCAGACCCTGGCCCTGTTGGCTGCTCCTGCGGGGATGGACCGACATGGCCCAGACACCCACCTGGGCATCAATCAACTCGGCCACATCCCGCACGCAGCCATTGATCACCAGACCAGCCCAGCGATTGCGCTCTGCAAGGGCAGCGAGGTTGCCGCCAATCAGCGCGCACCGATCGCTGCCCCCGCCGTCGATCACGAGCACGCGGTCTTCGCCTGGCGTCTCTAGCATGGCGCGCACCAGCGCGTTGTCCTCAAAGCACTTTAGGGTGACCACGCGGCCAGACATCTGCTCTGCCCCGCCGTAATTCTGAAAGATTGGCGGCAGAACCCTCAACTGGCCCGACGCCAGCAGGTCTTCGTGGGCGTCACAGAGGTCGGTGGAGGCCTTTGGGGGCGGCGCCTTGGAACGGCGATCATTTGGTCGATTCATTTATTTAGTATGCCCGCAAAGATGTGAATGTCCTCCGAGCGCAGCAAGACATCGGTCTGGCGCCCTGGTGCAAGCCCCAATTCATCGCAGAGACGACCTGTCAGCCGAAGCCTCAGGGGGGCTGAGAGGCCCCTGACCTGCCCCGTCACGATGGCGTCATCTCCAAGGCGGATGACTTGGCCAATCTCCAGGCAGACACGGTTGGGCCCCTCGGGCAGGTTCTCCTTGAACATCGCCCGAAGCCTCACCCCCTTTGCGGGCAACATCCACCGCACCGGCCCGTCGCGAGAGGGGCCATCTGAGACAACCAGTCGATGTGGGCCGGCAACCAGCACACCGTCCTGCCAATGGCCGTCGAAACAATTCTGCTGGCCCAACATTGCAGCAGCCTCCTCGCTGGCAGGGCGGGCCAGCAGGTCCCGAGGCGAGCCCGTCTGAATGAGGGCCCCATCCAACATCAGGCTCATCTGCTGGGCAAGAAGTCGGGCCTCATCGAGGTCGTGGGTCACCAAGACCATTGGAATATTGAGCCGTTCACGCAGGCCTGCAACCTCGGTGTGAAGTGCCTCTCGGGTGACTCGGTCCACAGACGAGAATGGCTCATCAAGCAGCAGCACGCCAGGCTGCCTTGCCAGTGCGCGGGCCAAGGCAACACGCTGGCGCTGACCCCCTGAGAGGGCAGCTGGTTTGCGATTCCCCAGACCCTCAAGACCCACCCGTTCGAGCCACTGCTGCGCCTGACGGGTCCGCTCCGGGCCGGGCAGCTCAAGCAGGCCCGCCCTGATGTTGCCAATCGCACTCAGGTGTGGAAACAGCCCGTGAAACTGCGAGACATAACCCAATCGCCGCTCCTGGGGTGTGAGCGAGAACCCCCTGCTCGAATCGAACCAGACCCGCTCCCCCAATGCAATACGGCCCTTGCTCGGCCGCAGGAGCCCCGCCAACAGACGCATCAGCGTTGACTTACCGCTTCCAGATGGGCCAACCACCGCATGAATCTCACCTGCCCTACAAGTAAACATGGCCCTGAGTGAGACCGGCCGATCTGCCTGGAGATCGACTTGGAGATCAGCCACGTCGGGGGCCACCAAGGAGTCTGCCGAGGCGGCTGAGTTGGCCCAACAACGCCAGACAGACCAATGCCAGCACCAGCAGAATCAGAGACATCTGCCCTGCAGCCTCGAACTCGAAGGCCTGGACCTGATCGTAGATTGCAATCGATAGGGTCTTGGTCTCACCTGGAATGCTGCCACCAACCATGAGGACCACGCCGAACTCACCAAGGGTATGGGCAAAGACCAGCACCATCGCCGTGAGCAATCCCGGCCATGCCAATGGCAGCTCCACGATCCAGAGCTTTTGTGCCCAACTCATGCCACTGCAGTCGGCGGCATCGAGACACTCTGGGTCGATCGACTCGAATGCACGTTGGATGGGCTGCACCGCAAACGGAATGTTCACCAGCACGGAGGCGATGACCAGCCCACTGAAGTGAAAGACCAGGCCAGTCTTGAAGGTCTCCTCAAACCATGCGCCGATGGGCGACTGTCCGCTCAGCATCACCAGCAGGTAATACCCAATGACTGTGGGCGGCAAGACCAGGGGCAGATTCAACATGGCCTCGATCCAGGCCTTCCCCGCAAATGAACGGTAGGCAAGGAGGCGGCCCAGGATGAGGGCCAGGGGGATCAGAACCACAACCGTCGCGGCTGCTAACTCAAGCGATAGAACGAGGGCCTGGGTGTCCACCGGCTATCGGCTGGTCTGACCAAAGCCGTATCGCGTCATGATTGTCCTTGCGCGATCTGACTGGAGGAAGCGATAAAGTCCCTCGACTGGCGTCGTGGCCAGACGGGTCAGGGCCATGCGTTGAATGAGTGGCGAGTGGAGACGATCAGAGACAACCACCGACCGGGCCCGCTCCGAAAACCCCGGCACCATGGTGAGTGACTGGGCAACTAGACCACCATCGCTCGAGCCCGAGACCGCAAACTGCGCAGCCTGCGATACATTTTCCCCAAGCACCAGCCTGCCCTTGAGGGCAGCCCAGACTTGCAGGGCAATGAGGACTTCTCGAGCGCGGCGACCATAGGGAGCGTGGTCGGGATTGGCAATGGCAAGGCGCTTGACCAGTCCCGCTGACACCGCTGCTCGCAATCCCCTCAGACCTGAATCAAGTTGAATCATCGAGGCCCGCGGCACTGCAAGGGCGATCTGCCCAATCGCATAGACAAGGCCGGCATCACGCAGCAGCCCAGCCACGGCCAGGTCGTTGACAAAGGCCTCGTCGGCCGAGAGAAACAGCTCAAACGGCGCGCCCTGACGAATCTGCATGGCGAGCAGTCCAGACGAGCCATAGACCACTCGAATCGGCTGACCCGTCTGGGCCGAAAAAGCAGCCACCACCTCGTCGAGTGCAAACTTGAGATCGGAGGCTGCCGCCACAATCGGGGCAGACCGGGCAGCTGGGCCTTGAGCCCAGAGGGGCCGAGTGGCCATGAGCACAGCCGCGGACCCGACCTGTCGCAGGACGTCTCGGCGGTCTCGAGGCAGAGCAACTCTCATGGGCTACGACTATAGACAACTTCCGTCACCTTCAGGCGCTACACTAAAAAGTCACGCGCGGGAATCGTCTCTGTCGAGGACCCAAGGGGCAGGGACCCAAGGGGCAGGTGCTTGTCACCGTGGAGCATGGCCATTAGCAGTTCCTCGCGCCTTACCACTCGATGGTAGAGAACTGCGGCGACATGCAGTCCGACCAGGCCGTAGATGACGGGCTCGGTGGCGGTATGGACCCGGCCCATGGTGCTCACCCAGGCCGAGGTCAGGTGTTTCACAAGCGGCCCATCGTAGAAGATGTCGTCCGAGGTGCCGAGCCCACTGAGGGACTGCACCAGAAAAAGCCCAATGAGTGCAAGGATCGACCAGGAGCCGAGCGGATTGTGACCCAGCGCCCTCCAGGGCGCTCGCAGGTAGCGCAGGGTGGTGCTTGGAGAGACCACGAAGGTCCGGAATTGGGCATGTCTGGAGCCCCAGACGCCCCAGAGGAGCCGAAAGACAAGCAGGCTAATGGCGAACAGACCGAACCAACCGTGGGCCTGCATCTCGCCGAGCTTCACCGTCACGAGGCTGCCCAGGACGGAGACGGCCAGGAGCCAGTGAAATACCCGAAGCGGAAGATCCCAGACACGTATCTGCATGGGCGGGGCTGAGATTACTTGACGATGCCCGTTCCCAAACTGCGAGAGGGCAGCGCTGACCGGCCCTCTCTGAGGTCCGATGTGCACTCTAGGGTGAATTTAGATTCGATGTTTACCCTTGCCGCGACCATGCCGTCCTTGCAGGCCCGCTCCGTTGGGAAGCGATCGAGGACTTGGAGGTTGGTGGTCGTGCCCAGCCAGACGATGAGAAGCCATTCTTTCATGTGACCAAGTGTACGATTCCTTGGGTCTACTTTAAAGAGGTTTCCATGTCTTTTAGTCGTCTTGCGATGGTCTGCCTGCTCCTGAGCGCCTTGGGCTCGCCTCCCACCCTCGCGATGCCCCGCGACTTTCGAGTGGGAAACATCGTCATCGTGCAGCCTCACGCCCCACCAACGCGAGACGGCCAGCCCAACGGCGTGGTCTATTTTCGCCACATTGAGAACCTGGGCAGCCAAGACGACATGCTGGTGTCAGCCACCACCAGGCGCGCAAGACGAATGGAGATCCACGAGATGTCGATGGACAACAACACCATGAGAATGCGCGAAATATTGGGAATTGCCCTGCCTGCCAAAACAAGGGTTGCCCTCATGCGAGGGGCCCCGGGGGGCGTTCACCTCATGGTCATGGGGCTCGATAGACCCCTCTTTGTGGGGGAGGCCTTTGAGGTTGTTTTGCGGTTCAGACAGGCTGGGGAGGTTACGGTGACGGTGGAAGTAGGGGCCACCAACGGGGCTGCGGGCCAGAACAACCACCATCATGGTCACGGCAGCAGAGACACCACCACCAGATAGCGTCCCAATTTTGCAGCGGTCACAAGGGCAAGAAAGACCCAAAACGACTCGCGGAGCACCCCCGCCACAACCGTGATCGGGTCGCCGATGATCGGCATCCAACTCAGTAGAAGTGCCCAGCGCCCATAGCGTCGGTAGCGGTCTTTCGCTCGAAGAAGGGCCTCTGGTGACACGGGAAACCATCGCCGACTGCGAAACGATTCAATGCCACGGCCAAGCAGCCAGTTGATGAGGGCACCCAGAACATTGCCCACCGTTGCAACCGCCACCAAGACCCACGTGGGCTGCTGTCCAGCCAGCACAAGTGTCACCAGGACGGCCTCAGATTGAAGCGGAAGGAGGGTTGCGGCAATCAGGGCCGATAGAAAGAGGCCCCCATAGGCGATGAGATCGGTCAGGGGGCGCTCTATCAGCCTAGGCTGGGTTGTTTAGAAACTTGGTTCGCAAGTAATGCCCGAGGCCCTGGCCTGACAGAGACTGCGTGAGCTCATCAAACCGCGCAATCTCTCGCACACCGGGCAGACTCGCGACCGCAGGAGACTTTGGATCGATGACCCAGGCACGATCGGCCAAGGTCAGCATGCCAACATCGTTATCGTTGTCTCCGACTGCCCAGATCTCCTCAAAGGATGGCTGCACATCGGGGTGCCGAAACTGAGCAATGACATGGCCTTTGCAGATCGGTGACAAGCTGACCTTGTCCATGCCGTGTTGGGTTGGTGCCAGGAATGCTTCGTTGATGTTGAGCACGCCGCTGCAGACATCACCCTGGAACTCGAGCGTGTGGGCCAGGGCAAAGTCGGCAAAGATGCGTTTGCGCAGGATCTCCGCGGCCACAAAATAGCTGTCAGAGACGATGCCCACCATAAAGCCCGCCCGTTTAAAGGCATTCACACACGAGATCACGTCCTCTCGAATCGGCATTGCCTTGGCCACGTCCTCAAACTTTTGCCGATGGATGAATCGAAAGACCTCTGCAATGTCATTGCCTCGGGTGATGGCGTCGGGATTGCCACGCTCGAGATGCGGCATGAGGGCATCGAGCTGCCCGGTGGCCTCCGCAAGCAACGTTGCGAATCGGGTGGTGGTCACAGTCCCATCCATGTCGAGCAGCAGCAACTTTCGCCGGCCCTTGCGCCGCGTGATGGCGTAATCCCAAGAGCCACTGGCCTGCCGCTGGCTCTCGTACATGGCCGTGATCTGCTCGACATGCAGACGCCCACAGGCGCGGGCACGGCTAAAAATCACCCTGGACACCTCATTGGCCATCGACGCCAGGTCGTGCAGCGCCTGACTATCATGCTCGATGTGTCCGACATCCACCTCTGCGAGCCGAGCGTTGGCCCGCCAGGCGTCGATCAGGAGCCCAATGTCCACGCCGTAGCCGTCCTCTAGTGAGAGCTGCGCAACGAGTGATTTACGGGCTGCAATAATGCCCCCCAACGGCTGACTAAACTGCGCCAGTTCAGGGAAAAAGACCTTTAACATTGGCTTGGCAGTGAGCTCCGTGACACGGCCACCACCCCGCCCAAACCGTCCCTTCACAAGGTCCGCCTCACCGGACAGGACCGGCCTCGCAAGGTCACTGATCAGCCCATGTCTGAGGCCCTTGAGATCACCATCGAGATAAACAAGGCAGTCTTGACTGGCCTCCCGTGCACCATCGGCCATCGATGCGCCCTTTCCAAGCAGACTGCTGGTCACCACTCGCGCACCGGCCTGTGATGCCTGCTCCACCGTGGTGTCGGTCGAGCTGTCGTCGACCACGATGACCTCCATGGTGGCCGGGTCTGCGAGTGCCTGGCGCACCACATAACCGATCTGCGACGCCTCATTGAGCACAGGAATGATCACGCTCACGCGGCCCTGCTCGGCGTCGACCTGAACAGGCGCTGGGCGCACCTTCTGGCGCTGGTTGGGCAGCAGCAGTCGACCGATCTCTTCCCATCGGGGGATACCTTCGCCCAGCAGGCTTCGAAGACGTTGCCATGGCGTCATGGGGGATCTCCTCGCAGGTTCGTCACTGCCCTGTGTGATTGGCCGCGATGGACTCGTGCCGGATGGTTGTCCAGATGCTCCTCAACCGGAAATCGAAATGTCTCTCCGTTGATATCGTGCTGGTCGCCATGGAGTTGCACAGTCTGAAAGCCCCCGTTGTTGTCAAAGCCCTTGTAGATGACACTGACGGCGATGATGGCGTCTACCAGCCAGAAATTCCAGGTGATCTTAAACAACGTTGCGAAGATCAGGGTGATGCAGTGGCCAGATGAGCCTGATTGGTAAAGCGAATCGCATTGGCCAGAGTGTAACAACCACCCTTGGCTTTTTCTCTTCCCTGGGCCGCTCCTCGAGAGACACTTTGGTAAGGTAGCGAGAGACACATGAATGAGAACACGCCACTGATGAAGCAGACACTAAGCCTGGAGCCCTCCGCAGAGGTTCTCAAGGCAGCAACTCGCGCTCAGGCGCAGCCTCAGGAAGAGGAGCTGGCCCGCGACCTGCACGATGGTGTCTGCACAAACCCGTT
>JAGYKN010000059.1 GCA_018401615.1 Burkholderiaceae bacterium | reverse complement strand
CGGCGTCGGGCTGGGCTGAAGTCGTTTTTGAGTCGCCTCTACTGGCATTGCCATTTCATTCAAAAGCTCGAGAGCGAGCCGGAGATCGAATGGCGCAACATGCACCGCGGCTACGACGGCCTGCGTGAAGCCGATTTCAGCCAGGAGCGATTTCTGGCACTTCAGGCCGGACGAACGGGCTGGCCCATGGTGGATGCCTGCGTTGCCATGCTCCGAGAGACAGGCTGGCTCAACTTTCGAATGCGAGCCATGTTGGTGTCGGTGGCGGCCTACCCACTCTGGCTGCACTGGCAGCCCGTGGGGCAGTGGCTTGCGAGGCAATTTCTCGACTACGAGCCCGGCATACATTGGAGTCAGATGCAGATGCAGTCGGGCACCACTGGCATCAATACCACCAGGGTCTACAACCCCATCAAGCAGGCCCAGGACCACGACCCAGAGGGTCGATTCGTTCGACGGTGGCTGCCGCCTCTGCGACGCGTTTCAGACAATTGGATCTTCGAGCCCTGGCAGATGCCCAGCCATCTGCGTGATCCACAAGGGCAAGGTGGGGTGGACGACGAGATCGTGCCCCCGATTGTTGACCTGGCTTTGGCCACACGAGAGGCAAAGCGCCGGCTCTACGAGAGACGACACAAGCCAGAGGTGAGGGCGGGCCAGCAGGCAGTGGTCGAGCGGCATGCCTCGCGACAGGGTTGGCGAGGCGAGGCCCGGGGGCAACGCCGTGTCGAACCCGACCGACAATTGACGCTCGACATCTAATCTGGGAGACCATAAGAGGAGTGAACTAAGTGTTGAAGCACTGCTTCAATCAGGGCTGCCTGCTTCAATTGGAATTTTGCAGCGCAGTTTCAATGCGCCTGACCTGCTGAAGCTTGACCGCATTCAAACCCAAACGAATCGCAGCCGGACTTGAAAACAGCGCTGCATGCTCCAAAAACAACAAACGGCTTTTGGGTAAAAGCAACTTTTTGGCGGCCTCGGGTTGTTGGGGTGCCCATTCGATTGCCAAAGACTGAGTCAAGCCTGATGCAGTCTGAGGCAACATGCTGGCCATGATGTCAGCCTCCAATGCCAAGACAGCCAAGCAATCTGTCTCACGAAGATCATATCGACGAGTGCGAACTTGCAAATGGAGAGCCTTCACCCGTGTGGGATCGGTGGCCATGATGCAAAAGGCCAGGGTTTGACGCTCTGTCGGCGTCAACCCCGCAGCAGCCATCAGGGGCTGCAAATCCCGCACTGCACGTGCTTCAAATTCGCCGGGATAAGCATTAGACCCCCCGGGGTGAAGAAAATCGTGGCCCGCCATCACACCTAAAGCCATCGCCATCACCTCGGTCTTGCGCGCACCTGCCACCTTCATCGCATACGAGGTTTTGAGCAAATAGGCCATGCAGACCAAGGTGTCTGCAATGTGCAACCGATTGTGATAAGCGGGCTCTAGGCCCCGTTCATGACGTTCAACTCCATCTTTTTCAACCAGAGCAGATGCGGCTCGACCGAAACCCAGCAACCTGTGTGCAGACGAACCCCGACGTGGAGTGCCCAAACCCAACTCCCGCCATGCACGATCGAACACCAACGGCAAGCCTGGCCAATGATTTGGCCAGGCTCGGCGCAAATTGCGCAAAGAGGCTGTCAAGTCTTGTATGTCGGGCATCGCCAGGTGTGGGATATCGTTCATGTCAAGCCATTGACCTTCGTTAGCCAATAGTTCAAGGGTGTCTCATCATAAGAGGCCTTCGACGACATAAGCAATCACGGGCCCGCTCGCCTCATTGAATATTTTCAGGTTCCATTAAAGAGGCATGATATTTTACCGATATTGCCCCTTAGGCAACAACTTCTTGGGCTGGAGATTTGTTAGCTCTAACTGAAATTAAATCGCACTACTCACAACTCTCACACAAGCAAACATGTCCGAACCCGCTGAGTTCAAAATTGACAAATCCGCCTTTGACGATTTGAGCCTTACCGCCTTGCGGGGGGCAAGCGTTGCCTTTTTCGATGAGAATAAACTCAGCGGGCAGGAGAGGC
>JAGYKN010000058.1 GCA_018401615.1 Burkholderiaceae bacterium | reverse complement strand
TGGGGGAACCGTTGCTGTCATCGCAGCAGAACGTGAACGCGGCACACTGCCGCGCCTGCTCACCACACCCCTGAACCCAGCGGCATACTTTCTGGGCGTGGTGGTTTCCCAGTTGTCGCTGGCCATGGTGCAGGTGGTCATGCTCTACAGCATTGCCTGGTATGTGGGAGCCCGCTTCCACGGCAGCCTTGCTCTGGGTGGGTTGATCCTGCTGCTCTCCGTGTTTATCTATGTGGGCATGGGATTTTTCCTGGGCGTGCGGTTTGCCAAACGAAGCGAAGAGGTGGTGGTGGCGCTGTCGGCCATTGGCGTGCCGCTATTGGTACTGGGGGGCACCTTCTTTCCGCTTGAAATCATGCCCCAGGCCATGCAAGCCTTGGCACAGATCAACCCCATACTGCACATGAACCAGGCCTTTAAGGGCGTTGCGGCGCAGGGCATGGGTCTTATGGATCTGCGCTTTGAATTGACGTTTCTCGTTGTGTTTTGTGGGCTCTCCATGGCCCTGGGCATTCGGTCTTATCGGCGCTTGCTGGCTGTGGACAAGACCAAATGACCGTGGCGTTGCAAGTCAAGGATGTCCACAAGCGGTTTGGCAGCCATAAGGTCTTGGACGGCTTTAGCCTAGATGTGGGAACAGGCGAGATTCTGGGGCTGCTTGGCCCAAATGGCTGTGGCAAGACCACGGTGCTAAGTATTGTGTGCAATCTGCTCTCTTATGATGAGGGCGAGGTGCTCCTCATGGGTGAGCCAATTCATCGACTCAGCTTTCAGGCAAGCTCGCGGCTCGCGTTTTGCACGCAGCGCTCTGCGCTCTACCCCGATTTGCTCCCAGCCGAAAACCTGCTTTTTTTCGCGCGTCTGTATGGGCTCTCCGAGCAACATTGCAAGCAACGTGTTGCTGAGCTCATGCATGACTTTGAGCTTGAGGCCTTTGCAACGACCCGGGCGGGAAAGCTCTCGGGTGGCTGGCAACAGCGGCTGCACCTTGCGGTGTCGCTCGTCAACCGACCCCTGTTTTTGGTGCTTGACGAACCCACGGCCGCTGTGGATGTGCAGGCGCGAATGGATCTCTGGAGGCTCATTGATGGCCTGCGTGAGAAGGGCACGACCATCTTGCTAACGAGTCATTATCTTCCTGAGGCAGAGCGCCTGTGCAGCAGAGTTGCCCTGATGCGCCACGGAAGAGTGGTTGCAGCGGGCAGCGTGCCTGAATTGTTGGCCCGCGCGCCAAGCCAGGCTGTGGCAAAGGTGAAGGCCACACATCAAGAGGGCATCATTCAACGGGCATCGGATCTGGGCTGGTCCGTTCGCCAGCATGCCGATGAAATTAAACTCTTCCTCCCGCAGCACCTGAACCTACGTGACATCATTGATGCCCTTGACGGCACCAGTGTGAGCGCGGTGAGTGTTCATCCTGTCACATTGGAGGATGTCTACCTTGAGCTCGTTGGTGAGGATCCACCAGAGGCCGCGTGATGATTCCCATGAACGAGACGAACTTTTTTTTCATACGCCATGGCCAGACCGACTGGAACCAGGAGCGGCGCATACAAGGTCAGATTGATATCGCCTTAAACAGCCAGGGGCTGGATCAGGCAGAGCGGCTGTGTCACTTCATTTCTCAGACAGACGATGAGTTAAACCTCATCACCCAGTGCTCGGCGCTCTACTCAAGCCCGCTTGGCCGCGCCATGCAGACGGCACTTCCCCTGGCCACCTTCTTAAATAAGCCCATCACCCCACTGGATGCCCTGCAGGAGCGCCACTTCGGAAGCATTCAGGGCACGACCTACCCCGATCTAGAAGCCAACACACCGCTTGAGTCACAGAAAATCACGCAACGTGATCCTCACTTTCGGCCACCTGCTGGTGAGAGCCTGCTCGACCTGCGCACCCGCGTGCGGGCTTGCCTATCGTTTCTGTTAAAGGAACATGGTGGGCAGACGGTTGTCTGCTTTACGCATGGCGGGGTGCTCGACATCATCTATCGGGAGGCCACAGGCACTGCCATTGAGACCAGACGCGCCTGGGATATTCCGAATGCGGGGGTGAATCATCTCATTCACAGGCCAGAAGAGACACC
>JAGYKN010000057.1 GCA_018401615.1 Burkholderiaceae bacterium | reverse complement strand
GACCGACAATTGAGCTGGTGTTGATGATGAGACCTCGTCCTGCCTTGCGCATGGCGGGCAGAACGGCCTGGGTGGTGCGGATGACCCCGTAATAGTTCGTGTTCATCTGTTCGTGGGCCTGGGACACGCTGAAGGCTTCGGTGAGGCCGACAAACATCACACCCGCATTGTTGATGAGGATGTCGATCGAGCCATGACTCAAGATCGTTTCAAAGGCTGAGGTAACTGAGACATCGTCGGTCACATCCATGTCTAGGATTGTGATGTTTGAAGACTGCGCTTCAAGAGACGTTTTCTTGGCCGCATTGCGTCCCTGCGTGTCGCGCATTGTGCCCCAGACACGATGACCAACGCTGGCAAAGAGCGCTGCTGCACATTCGCCAAATCCGCTGCTAGCCCCAGTAATCACAACGGTGGTTTGCTTGGTCTCCATGAATGCTGACCTGTTGTTGGGAGTGGAATCTGTCTTGCCATAGGATGGCAGTTGGAAGCGACAACCGATGGCCACTTCGATAAAAATATACCATGCGGTATCAAAATGAGTGGCTCTGCGCCTGAGCCCCGTCGTGGTCGCCCCCGGACCATGAGTCCGGAAGCGCTGCTCAGGGTGGCCACTGAGGCCTATTGGCGAGAAGGCCCGGCTGTGTCGGTCAATGCCATCTGTCAACGCGCCGGTGTTTCCAAGCCTTCGCTCTACCGTGAATTCGGCAATGAAGATGGTCTGGCCAGTGCTGCCCTGCAAGGCTATGGCGCTGAGGTCAATGACCAGTTGGGCTCACTGCTGGGCGGCGCGCTCTCCTTTTCAGAAAAAATCGAAGCCCTGCTGCAATTTGCCAGCGAGGCTTCGCGCAGCGAACACGGCTGTCTCTTCTTCAAGATGCGTGCTGCCCGCCATGATCTTGGCCCAAAAACAAAGGCGACCCTCATCGAGATCGAGGCTGCCATGCAGGGGATCTTGAGAGATTTCTTTCGAACGAACTTCGCCAATGGTCAATGGTCCGGCGACATTGCGGCAGACCTGGCGGCCGAGTATCTGTTTGTACAGATGGCTCTGGCTGCCTCCTTGCGTGCCCTCGGTACCGATCCGGCCAAGGTCAAACAACTGATGGGATTGGCTCTTTCTGTGTTGGAGAGCAAGGGTTAATCCGTTGACCGAGTGCCCCACGCCGCTCAGACGTTGCGCTCCCGGCCCGCCAGCAGGCCCTGGCGCCGCTGGTGACGGACCTGGTCTGGTCATGCCTTCACCAGAGCAGGCGGCAGGGAAAGGTGGCCAGCGCAGGGTCGAGGCTCACCAGTTGCAACCCCTCCAGCTCGGCCTGGGCGGCCAGCAGCCTGTCGAAGGGATCCCGGTGGGCCTGCCTGTACCCACCGGCGTGGACGCCATGACGCATCTGCACGGCCAGCGGTTCGAAACCCTGTTGTTGCAGGAGGGAGGGCAGATCCTGCAGCAGCTGTTCGGCGCCGGGCAGTTTGCCGAGGCGACCTTTGGTGGCGATCTCCCAGCCGGAGGCAGCGCTCACAAACACCGTGGCAGCCGGGTCGTTGATGGCCGCGTGGGCGAGGGCGGAGAGCTTCTCAGGTTCCACCAACCACCAGAGCAGGGCATGGGTGTCGAGCAGGAGGGAGGAAGCCATCAAGAGGGCAACGGGGCGTCGAGGCCATCAAGCTCCTCGGGGGGCAGAGGGGCAAGCAGCACATCGATGGGTGGAAGGTGCAGCTGACCGCGCAGCACCCCTGGTTGCCGCCGTGGTCGATCAGCTTCGAGCGGCACCAGCCGTGCCCAGGGCTTGCCGTCCTTGGCCACCAGGATCGTTTCGCCGGCATGGGCGGCGTCAATCAGTCTGGAGAACTGGGTTTTGGCTTCGTGAACATTGACGGTGCGCATGGAGGGCGGCCCGTATGAAACAAGCTTAGTCCAGATGTGGGCCCATGGCTGGGGTCCCGTTCGAACCTCTGCTGCAGCTCCAGTTCGAGCCACACATCCACATCGCTTCGCAGTGGCCTCGTTGCGGGCTGTGGAGCCGAACAGGTCTACACGCGTCTTGATCCAGTGCTGCAATGCCGGGTCGAGCGTGAGTTGAGCCGGCTGAGCGAGAGGCCTTGCCACGCTCCGTTTGTCGAGCCTGACTCCACCCTTGAC
>JAGYKN010000056.1 GCA_018401615.1 Burkholderiaceae bacterium | reverse complement strand
CTCGCTCACCGCCATAACGACTCACAGCAAGGATGGTGGCGCCATGCATGGCAAAGAGCAGCACCGAGCCATAGAGAAAGGCAATCGAGAGCATGTGAAAGGGGTTGTAAAAGAGGTTGCCGTACCTGAGCGAGAAGGCAGTTGTCCAGTCAAGGTGGGAGAAGATGCCAAATGGCACGGCCTCGCCCCAGCTGCCCATGAGCACGGGCCGAAAGAATCCGAGCACCAGGTAGAGCCAGATGGCAGCCGCAAAGGCCCAGGCCACATGGGTGCCCATCTTTAACTGCAGTGCCCGTCGGTAGGTGCGCACCCACCACAGGAGAATGGAGACCGTGATGAAAAAGCCCGAAAACAGCCACCAGCCGCCCTGATTCATGGGCGGGGTCTTGAGCCCGTAGGACGGCGGGGGTGGGTCGAGCGAGAGCCAAAAGAGCTGGCGCACGAACTCGATGGGACTGAAATTGACCTGCGCCCAGTAGTTCATGCCGATTGCCACAAAGCCGACGACGAAAAAGAAGATTGCGGCAATGCCTGTAAAGCCCAGGTAGATTGGCCCAAGCTGGGCATTTCCCAGGCGGCCAATTAGGTGCACATGCCCAGGCCCGCCCATCCGCTCGCTGTTGTCGCGCGGGCGATCGAGTGGCACACCCATGTAACTGGGGGCCGTTACTTGGACCTGGGTAAAGAGGTTTTGATATTCAGCCATGTCTATTCTCCAGATTGCGAGCCGCTACGACCAGATGGGCAGCCGAAGCCACCAGCCCCACCACTCAGGCCACCCACGTGTCCAGAATGGGCCGCTGATGACGATACAGACCGCGCTGAAAAATCCTGCGGCCAGTGCCAAAAAGAGCCCAAGGCGATGGATCCCGAGGGTCCCAATCGAGTAACCAATGGTGTCGCGAAAGAAGGTGTCTTCGTGCTCTGGTGTCTTGACCGTCTCGCCCTTTGCAGGATTGGTGGCCGAGAGGATAAGTGAGCCGTGGAGCGCCAGGGCAAAGGTCGTGGTAAAGAACAGCGTCACCGCAATCATGTGGGCTGGGTTGTAGTGAAAATGAAGGAACTGGTAGCCAACGTTTGACACCCAGTCGAGGTGGCTCAGGATGCCGTAGGGAAAGCCGTGGCCCCATGCACCCAAGAGAAGCGGGCGAATCACCACCAGCGTGACATAGGCAAAGATGGCAACACTAAAGGCCACCGGCACGTGATACCCGATGCCCAGCTTTCGGCAGATCTCAACCTCCCGAAGCGCCCAGCAGGAAAAGGCCCCGATTGCGCAGACCGTGATGAGCTGCCAGAGGCCACCCTCCAAGAGGGGCGCCAATCCGAGTCCGTATTTGATGTCGGGCGGTGCAATGTTGATCTGCCAGACATTCCAGACCCCCAACTGCGAGGTGCCCCAGAGAATCAGGGCCGTGCCCAGGACGGCAAAGAAAATGGTCAAGACACCGAAGAATCCAACATAAAACGGACCGAGCCAGAAATCAAAGAGATCTCCACCCAGCAAGGTTCCGCCTCGGACCCTGTATTTTTTCTCAAAACTCAGCATCGCCATTTCTATTCTCCTTCAGGGGATGGGTGAGCAGGCCTACGAGATCCGTCTGTTTGCCCGCTCACCGTCCAACGAGTGACTCACTACTTTGGCATGGCGGAATTCTGCTTTGCCGCCGTGTACTCGGCCTGACTCATGCCATCCATCCAGTTGAACTTTGCCGTGCTGAGCAAAATGAGATGAATCATTGCTGCCAAGCCAAACAAGAAGACGCCCTGCACCACCATGGCACGGAGCGGATCGTATAGTTTCCAAATTCGCCACATAGTCTTTACTCCTGAGTAAGTTGAGACATAAGGGTGTAGACCGCTGCCCTCACGCCCCCGATGATGGTTCGACTGTTTTCAGCCCCAGGAAACCAAGAACGCCAGTTCAGCATCAGCCCCTGAGCAACAACCGCAATCACAAAGAACACCAAAAAGGTAAGTGAAAAAATCACAACAAAAGGAATCGAAAACTCCTTCGACTGCGTGCGGCTATGAAGATGGCTAATGTGTTGCATGACAGGTCTCCGTTAGAAATGAGAGATCAGAAGAACCAAGGACGCCAGGCCCACACGAGGATGTGGGCAACAATGGCAATGGCGGTAAAGCCGACTAAGCCCTGGGTGTAGAAGGTGTGGAACTCTTGGGCTTCCTCGTCGGTGAGACCAGAAATGCTGTTGTTATTGCTCATGGAAGTTCTCCTTTGAGTTGGTCTTGTCGACCAAATCCACGCAGGGCCCGCGTGGAAGGGGCAGCCACAACACCTCGTTGCGACATTCTGAGATCACCCTGACAACCTGCCTGGTCAGTGTAAGTCATTTTTACTTTACATTCCTACTGTCTATTAATTCTGACAAAGTTGAGTCTATGCCGACCAGCACGCTTGTCAATACCTTTTAAAAAAATATTTTGGCCCGCGTCCATGACCCCGATGCTAGGATTTTGGGCATGAAGCTCCTTATCCTTACGCTCCTTCTCCCCTCCCTTGCGGCATGC
>JAGYKN010000055.1 GCA_018401615.1 Burkholderiaceae bacterium | reverse complement strand
CAAGCGTCATTGGAGCGCCGTGTTGGTGCTGGTTGGGCTGGTGGCCCTCTCGGCTGGAATGCCCGCTGGAATGCGCCATGCCGCTGCAGCAAAAAAAGAGCCTGTGAACTGCTACATCTCAGAGCGAAAGATCAACCGGGACAACACCCGCATCAACTGCATCTACAAGTGTCCCAATGGTCGCTCCGAGAGCGAGGTTGTGCCGCGCGCCACCCAGTGCCCGGCCAAGATAGAGGTGCTGCGTTAGCGGCTCACCTCCTGATGGGCCGAAGAAGGACCAAGGCCAGAAGGCCAAGCAACATGACACCGAATGACACCCACACTGCATTCTGGCTCGCTGCGTACTGAATGCTTGAGTAGGCGAGATAGGCAGAGGAACCACAAAAAATCAGCGGCAGCACCGGGTAGAGTGGCACTCGAAAGGGCCGGGGCGTGTCAGGCTCTCGCAGCCTCAAGACCATGATCGAGAGGCCAACAAAACATAAGAAGGACCAGAAGACTGGCGCCGTGAATTCCACCATGGTCTCAAAGCCGTCGTGCTGAAAGGCACCAAACACAACCAGCACAAGGGCAATCCCGCCCTGAAAGACGATGGCCCTTGCGGGCACGCCTATCTCTTCCTTCCAAGCCGCAAGCCATTGCAGCCCGTGCCAGTCTGCCCCCAGAGACTGCATGGTGCGGCCCCCAATGATCATGGTGGCATTGATGCTCGTGAGTGCAGCCAGCGCCACAATGATGCCAAGCAGACGCTCCGCCCAGGGACCCAAGGCCAAGGCAAGCACGTCTGCCCCAGCCGCCTTGCTCTGTGCCAGGCCCTTTAATCCAAGGGCGTGAACCATGGAGAGGTTCACCAGGAGGTAGATGGCGGAGATGAGCAGCAGGCTGCTCACGAGAATCCAGACCATGGTCCGGGCCGTGCCCTTTACCTCCGCCGAGAGGTAGGCCGCCTCACCCCATCCGCCAAAGGTGAGCAGCACGAAGACCATCGCCAGCCCAAGCAGGCCCATGGGCGGACTCCGATCGAACCAGGGCATCTCCGAGAGAGATGGTTGCGCGGCCGGGCTCGAGAATCCGACGACCACCAGCACGAGCAGGCCCATGATTGCCACGGCCAGCAAGACCGACTGCAGTCGGGAGGAGGCTTGAATCCCAAGCAGGTTCGAGGCCGTGAGCAGCAGCACGATGAGGCCCGCCCAGATTGCTGAAGAGTGGGCACCAAGGCTCAGGACCTGGGTCATGTAGTCGCCAAAGACATAGCCCAGTAGGGCAATGGCGCCTGTGTTGATGACAAACGCCTTGGCCCAGGCGTAGAGAAAAGCCAGGCGCCGACCAAAGGCGCGGCACAGAAAGTGGTACTCGCCACCAGAGCTGGGAAATGCCGTGCAGAGCTCCGCATAGCAGAGCGCCCCGGCCAACGACAGGAGCGCACCACCAACCCACAGCGCCAGGAGCCACCCGAGGTCATCGGCGATTCCCGCCACCATTGACGGGGTCTTGAAGATGCCAGCCCCGATGACGATGCCAACGATGACCGCGACCGCCCCAATCGGTGTGAGAAGGCGGTTGTGCGTTGGGGTGGTGATCGGACTTGAGGTCATGCCCTGCCGATAGGTGGGTGATCTAGTGACCGGTGATTAGGACGGCCTCCTGGCCGTGCGACGGCCTTCTATGAACGTGGGCTTGACGGCTGGCTGCATTCGCCCGGATAGCCGCTCCCCCAGAATGCGACCCTCAAACATCAGGACCTCACCCCCGCCCCACTGAACCTGAAAGCGCATATCGGCTCCCCGCATTCGAGCCTCTTCGATTGGCACGGTCTTGCCGTCGAGCTTGAGGGACCCGGTGAGCATCTGATGAATCTGGGTGAGCGTGAGCACGGCGGGTTGCTCGAACCCAGGGATGTCGATGGTCCACTGGCCTGCGGCCGGGGCCGGGACGATCCACATGAAGCCACTGGCTGCACCTGTCTCGATGCGAAGGTCTGGCTCCCAGGACTGCATGTCAAACGAATGCGAGACGATGCGTGTGCCGGGCGGCATTTTCTTAAGAATCGGCTTTAGGCGCAGATTGAGGTCTGGCAACAGGTACATCGTCACGACGGTGGCCTTGGAGAAGTCCTCCTCAAAGATGTCGCCCTGGATCATGTCGACCCGCCCGCTCACGCCGGCCCGATCGGCGTTTCGCTTGGCCAATTCTGCCATGTCCTTGTCGTATTCGATGCCAACGGCCTTGGCGCCAAACTGCCGAGCTGCGGCAATCGCGATCTTTCCATCTCCCGCGCCAAGATCGTAGACGAGGTCTTTGGAGGTGACGCCCGCGGCATTCAACATGGCGGTCACCATCTCATCGGGGGTGGGCACCCAGATCACATCCTTGCCCGCCTGTCCAACCGTTGGCTTGTATTTGTCGTCGCCGATATCGGCCAGAGCAGGCAAGACGAGCAGGGAGGAGAGCACCAACGAGAGGAATACACGCACGAGATCACCCATTTAGAAGAAAGACGCAGAACGTCGCAGGGCGACGGGCAGAGCGGATCTTATTTGATTTGGGGTCTTTGGGAAAGCCAACAGGTGGCAGTGGTGGTCTGTGAATCTGGAGGCGGGACCCGGAATCGAACCGAGGTACACGGCTTTGCAGGCCGCTGCATAACCACTCTGCCATCCCGCCCGCAAGAGGGGTTGGAGCGGGAGACGAGTCTCGAACT
>JAGYKN010000054.1 GCA_018401615.1 Burkholderiaceae bacterium | reverse complement strand
CCAAGAGAAGGCCGCAGCGGCCCGCAGCCTGCAGCGCCAGCGAGACGCCCTTCGCCAGGCCGAGCTCGATCGCATCAACAAGAGCCTCGGCCTTGACCCCAATGCCAAGGCCGCCAGCAGGGGCAAAGACACCGCCACCAAGGCGGGCGTTGTCGGCGGGGCCGAGCAGGGGGTCCGATCAGGGCTGCTCGCGGGGTACCAAGATGCCATTCGGTCTCGTATTCGATCTCGAATTCGGTTCGACCCCGCCAGGGCCCCGTCCAACCCCGAGGTCATCTACATTGTGGAGCAGCTTCCCACGGGTCAGATCAGCCGCATTGAACTCCGGAAAGCCAGTGGCATTGAGGAATGGGACGTGGCCGTCCGGCGGGCCATTGAGGCAAGCGACCCGCTGCCCAAGGCAGACGACGGCTCGGTCGAGCGGCGCCTAGAGCTTCGATTCCGCCCCCTGGACAAACGCTGATATCAAAGCGTCACACCCTGTTCGTATAATGAGGCGATGAACCGTCTTCAAAGGGCCACCTCAGATTTTTGGCGCACGGCCAGCGCCCTCCTGATTGGTCTTGTCGCCACCACCGCATCTGCCCAGGGGCTGCGCATCGACATCACCGGTGTGGGTGATCGGCAGATTCCAGTCGCAGTGGTGCCGCTCCTGTCTGCAGCGCCAGCCGATCGCAGCTTTGCTGAGACCGTTCAAGAAGTCTTGGAATCCAACCTGCGCCGAACCGGCGCCTTTAACCTGCTTCCCGTTGGCCCACAGGTGCCCGCACTCTCTGACAACACCCCGCTGTCGCAGGAACTCTTTCTTCGATGGAAGAACCAAGGGGCAGACGCGCTGGTCGTGGGCAGCGTCACCCGACAGCCTGACGGCAAGGTGGACCTTCGGTTCCGCCTGCTCGATAACCTCAAGTCCACAGACCTCGGAGGCCTCTCACTGGTCACCGACGCCACCACGCTCGATGCCAGACGCTCGGCCCATAAGGTGGCCGACTACATCTACGAGAACCTCACTGGCGAACCAGGCTTCTTTTCCACCCGGCTGGCCTATGTTCGCAAGGAGGGCAGCCGCCAGGTCCTGCTCATCGCTGACTCCGATGGTGAAAATGCCCAGCCCGCGCTGCGATCCTCTCAGTCCATCATCTCACTGGCCTGGTCCCCCGATGGCAGCCGTCTTGCCTATGTCTCCTTTGAGACGGGCAAGGCCGTTGTCTACGTTCATGAGCTTCAGACCGGTCGTCGCACGGTGGTGGCCAACTATCGGGGAAGCAACAGTGGCCCCGCCTGGTCACCCGATGGCAAGCGACTCGCGGTGGTGCTCACCAAGGATGGGAGCTCTCAGATCTACCTCATCAATACCGACGGCACCAATCCCAGGCGGCTCTCAAAGGCTGTTGCCATCAACACAGAACCAACGTTTTCCGCAGACGGCAAGACGGTCTATTTCACATCCGATCGTGGTGGCAGCCCGCAGATCTACCAGGTGCCAACCGACGCGAGCAAGGCACCAGAGCGCATCAGCTTTACGGGAACCTTTAATGCAAGACCCATGGCGAGCCCCGATGGCAAGCTCCTTGCCTTCGTGGCGCGCCGCGATGGCAAGTTCGTGATTGGCGTGCGCAGGCTCGACACCGGTGAGGAGCGGCTTGTGAGCAGCGGACCAAAAGATGATTCCCCAAGCTTTGCCCCCAACAGCCGCTGGATCATGTTTTCCAGCCGCATCAATGGCCGCGACACCCTGTCTGCTGTCTCGGTTGATGGTCGCGTTCGAACCCGAATCAGCCTCGACACCGCTGGTATCCGCAATCCTGCCTGGGGCCGCATGCCCTGAACATCCAGAAGGAACACACCATGTCCCCTCGCATCCTGATCGTCATTGCCGCCAGTCTCATGGTCGCTGGCTGCGCATCGGTCAGCCTGGATGAGGCCGACGGCCCGGGTCGCGGCCGCTCGGGGGCTGCCCCAATTGTCTCTGCGCCAGGTGCAATCGGATCACCTGCCCCAGAGGCTCAGGGCCTTCGCGCCGACGAGCGCGCGGCAACCGCCTCAGGATTTACCGCAGCCGATCTCCAGGAGGCTGGCTTTGATGCCGCCGGAGGGGCCTCGGTTTATTTTGACTTCGATCAGACCACCCTGCGGCAACAAGACATGCCTGTCGTTGAACAGACCGCTGGGCTCATGAAATCTAATTCACGCGCCACCCTGCTGATCGAAGGCCACACAGACGATCGAGGCACCTCTGAGTACAACCTGGCACTCGGACAGCAACGGGCCGAGGCGGTCCGAAATGCCCTGACCCTGCTCGGTGTGGCAGACAGCCAGCTCAATGCCGTGAGCCAGGGCGAGGAGCGTCCACGCTCGACTGATCGATCGGAGGCAGGCTATGCTGAAAATCGACGCGCAGACCTGCAGGTCCAATGATTCGCCTGGGTCGGCATGCCATTGGGTTGAGCCTTGCAGTGGGGCTGAGCCTCGCCGTTGCCTTGAGCCTCGCGGCGGGTCAGGCAGCCCACGCCCAACTCTTTTCAGACGATGAGGCACGCCGCGCCATTCTCGATCTCAGAGCCAAGACCGTCACGCTAGAGGCTGAGAATCAAGCGCTGGCCGGCAGACTCGACGGCATGGCCCGAGGCCAGCTCGAACTCTTCTCGCAGATCGAGAGGCTTCGCGCAGATCTCGCGGTCTTGCGTGGCAGCATCGAGCAGGCAACCCAGTCCTCAACCCTCACTCGGCAGCAGCAGAAAGAGCTCTTTCAGAACCTTGAGCAACAACTCCAAAAGGCGGACGCCCGCCTTCGTCAGGTTGAGCCTCAGATATTTGACATCGATGGCCAGAGCCTGAGCGTGAGCCCAGAGGAGAAGCTGTCCTTTGAGGCCATTCAAGCTGCCGTTGCAACCAAAGACTTCAAGGCGGCCGTTGGCCAATTGGTGCGGTTCAACCAGCGCCACGCGGGCTCTAGCTTGGCGCCCTGGGGGCTCTTCCTAGAAGGCACCATGCACTACGCCCAGAAGAAT
>JAGYKN010000053.1 GCA_018401615.1 Burkholderiaceae bacterium | reverse complement strand
CAGGCACCGCGCCGGGCAGAGCGATGCCCGCACCCAGAGGGGCATTCACATCTCCATCAATGGGATTGCAGCGGGACTGCGAAACACAGGCTAGGCGCCCAGCAGAATCGACGCCGCAAAACCCAAAAAGCACAGGCTCACCAGGAAGATGCCGCTGGCAGCCCACCTTGGATGGGCAACGAAGGCCCCCTGCAGCCGCAGGCCTGCATAAATGAGCAGCGCCAGATACGACAGGCTCACGACCTGCACCACCACGCCCAGGCTCAGGTAGGCCAGTGCCGCCGAAGGCGCATCGGCCCGAACGAACTGCGTCAAAAATGCAATGAAAAAGAGAATGGCCTTGGGATTGGTGAGCGACAGACCAAGGGCCTTCCAAAAAGGAGCGCTTGAGGGGGCGCTTGAGGGGGCGCCTGAGGCGACGGCTTGGGTGCGCGCCTGGGGATCCACCACAGAGGCGGACATCGAATTGCGCCACCGCTGCCAACCATCACGCAAGAGTTGCAGGCCAATCCAGCCGAGGTAGAGCGCGCCCACCGCCTTCATCAGGGCGAAGGCGGTTGGAAAGAGGGTCATCATCGAGGCGGCTCCAGCCGCGGTGGCCACCATCAGGATCGTGTCGCCAGTGAGGATGCCCCCGGCTGCTCGCCAGCCCGCTCGCTCACCCAGGCGTGCCGAGGCCGTGATGACATAGAGCGAATTCGGGCCCGGCAAGATCACGATGATCACCGTGCCAACGGCAAACTCCAAGAAGGAGTGAATGCCCAGGTCCATTAACGTGAGCGGCGCAGGCTCGCCCAGACAGCAGCAGAGACAATCATCAACCCCCCCACCCACTCGGCCAGGCTCAACTGCTTGCCCAGCAACAGGGCCGCAGAGACCGCTGCAAAGACAATCTCCGAGAGCATGATGAGGGCCGTCACCTGCGATGGCAGGCGCGAGCCTCCGTATTGCAGGCTAAAGTTGGCCAGCCCCAGGGCCAGTGCCAGCAGGGGCACCAATGCCCAGGCCGCGGTGCTCGCCTCCCACGGGGGCATGAGTGAGGGCAGCGACCCTTGGCCGCCCAGCACAAAGTGGTGCACCAGCGCGAGCAGCAAGAGCACCACCAATGGCACCAGGCCCGAGCCCATGAACATCGTCAGCGTTCGCTCGGCCTGCGTGGCCGCTTCAAAGCGACGCAGATAGACATTGGCAAGGCCAAAAAAGAGACCCCCCGCAAGGGCCAAGATGTCGGCGGCCCAGACCAGTTCGCCGTGCTGTGGTGCCAAGCCGTGGGGTGGCGCCAAGGCAAGGGGTGGCGTCGAGAGCGCAGGCCAGGCCAGCACCACCGATGCGCCAGCCAGGGCCACCACCAGCCGAGCGACCCCCTCACCAGAGAGCCGCTCATTCAACATGATTCGGGCAAAGAGCGCAGCCCAAAGCGGCATCAGATAAAAGAGCAAGACCACTCGCACCACATCCCCCAGCGCAAGGGCCCAGTTAAAGCAGGTGTTGGTGAGCCCGTAGAAGAGGCCCATCATCCACAGCGGGTGGGGCTTGAGCAGGCGAACAAAAACGGCGGGCCTTATGAGCCCGAGCACAGCCGTCGAGAGCAGGTAACCAATGGCCGTGGCCCAGAGGATCGAGAGGCCCTGCGATTCCATCCACTTATAGGGAATCCACGACAGCCCCCACACCATGGCATTAAAGACTAAGGCAAGATGCGGAAGATTTTTCAAAATAAGGGCCCAATGTCTAAGCCCCATGATGCCAGCCCCAGCGGCATGAAGCCCGAGCCCGGTGGTCTGTCCACCGACACGGCCTCGGGTGACGCGCCGCTGGCCAGTGAGATCTCGTCAGATGGGCACCACCACAACATCAAGCGCATCAAAGGTCACGGTAAGCCTCGTCATCCGCCCGAGAGGACCACTCGCTCAGGGTCCTCTCTAGGGCAGCAGCAAAGACAAGGTCGATGGGACCTGCCTTTCGCAGGTGAATCCCATTGGCCTGAATGTCAAAAGCGATGGAGTCACCGGCCTCAAGGCCCAGCGAACGACGCACCGGCTCCGGAATGGTGGCTTGGTACTTGCGAGTGAGTTTGCTGATAGGCGTTTGCATGTTGGGAACCCCGTTAAATGATGATAGGACTAGCATCACCCATTACGGTATTCCACATTTTGAGGAATGCCCTCGGCCAGCGTTTTGAACATGTGGCGTTGGCCTCGGGTCGCACGCAGGCGAGCCGCGAGGGGGTCGAGACGGGTGAAGGCGGCCATGCCATGATCGCGTGTGCGCACAGCCACCAGCATTCTCGCCGCCCACGTCTTATCCATGTTGGGCTTTTCCAGCTATGCGGTGAGCCTCGTGGAATTACAGGGCCTCTGGCTTCTCTCGAACACCGAGTCAGGCTTGGTCGCAAGCGCGTTTTTCATTGGCTACATGAGCTTCGTCTCGATGTGGAACGCGCTCACTGATCGTCACGATCCGCGCCGAATTTACATCCTCGGATCCATCTTGACCGCCATCGGCAGCCTCGGATTTGGGCTCTTCGCATCGGGCTTTGCTTCAGGATTTCTTTGGCACTTTCTGACTGGGGCTGGACTGGCAGCAACCTACATGCCGGGGCTGCGCATCCTGTCGGATCAATTTGAGCCAGGTCCGCGCCAGAGCCGTTTTGTCTCGTTCTACACCGCCTTCTTTGGCGTGGGTGCGGCCGCCTCCTTGTTGCTCTCGGGCTGGGCAGTTGGCGCACTCGGTTGGCGATGGTCGTTCGGACTTGCGGGACTGGGCCCAATCGGGGCGCTCGCGCTCATCTGGATCGTCACCCAACCGCGCAGACCCCCTGAAGAGGCGATTGAAAACATGGCGCTCTCGAGCACTGGGCCACACTGGGCGTGGCGTTGGGCCATGACGGTCTTCCCGCTACCGGCCTGGAGAGTGGCCTGGCAGAGCCCATCGGTGCGCGGCTACACGGTTGGATATGGGGTGCACTGCCTGGAATTGTTTGGCTCACGCGCATGGACAGTGGCCTTCTTGGTGTTTGCATTTGGAGTGGGCTCAGGCGCCTCACCCTGGTCGGCTGCGGCCGTGGCGGCCTTTGTGAACCTCATCTCCACGCCGGCCTCCATTCTGGGCAATGAGGCTGCCCTTCGCATGGGCCGGCGCCGATGGATTCTCTGGGTGATGGCCTCGGGCAGCCTGATCGGCGTGGTCATGGCCTTGCTGGCCCAGAGTCCCTGGTGGTTTGTGGTGGTGATGTTTAGCCTCTACTCATGCCTGCTCATGGCAGACTCCGCCGCGCTCACTGCGGGCTTTGTGGGCAGCGCGCCGACTGCCGTAAAGGGTGCGGCCATGGGCCTTTATTCCCTGGTGGGCTTTGGGTTGGCTGCAGTGGGCCCCACCATTTTTGGTCTGGCCTTGGATCTCTTCGGAGGTGGGCAGGCGCCCGCGGCCTGGGCCATGGCGTTTCTGGCCATTGGGTCGGGATGCCTGGG
>JAGYKN010000052.1 GCA_018401615.1 Burkholderiaceae bacterium | reverse complement strand
AATCCACATAGGGCCGGCTGATGAGTGGGCCCTCGACTGCAATGGTGACCGGCCGCCCCCACTGCTGGGCCAGCTGCGGCGCCGCCTGCAAGAGGCCTGTGAGGAATTGGCTCGAGGTGTCGCCACGCACGCGAATGACAGGCTGCTCAGCCAGGGCCACGCCTGTGACGCGCAGCGGCGGAAAGCCTTCTTTGGCCTGGTGGTGAATGTCGGCACCCAATTGACGAAGGCCATCCACAAGATCGCCAATTGGCCGCTCGTGCATGCGAGGCACACCATGAAGCAATGCCTCTGACATGGTGCCAGCCTGCGCCACCACAATTGCCGGCAGCAGCGTTCGAACCGTCAGGCCCGAGTTGCCCACGAAACAATCGATGGGTTCGGCGGCCGAGCCACGCGCGGGGAACACACCCCTCGTGCCCTCCACCCGCCAGACGGGCTGCCCCACGCCCGATGCCGGGTCTGCGGCCGCAACGGTCTGCGTCAGAGACACCCCCAACTGCCGAAGGCAGGCCACCATCACCGCGGTGTCATCGGATGCGAGCAGCCCATGGATCTCGGTGGTGCCCTCTGCGAGCGCCGAGAGCAACAACACCCGATTGCTCAGACTCTTGCTGCCCGGCAGCACCGCCGTGCCAAGGGCTCCCCTGCGAAGGTCAAGCGTGTAGGGCGGGCTGCTCAAAACCCCCTCCGCCATCGCGCGGCGTCCTCAAGCAAGGCAATCAGACGGGCGCGATCGGAATCAACCAAGGACTTGCTGAGCTGACCAAAGGACTGCGCCCAGGTGCCCATGAGGGGCAGGAGTTCCTCGCGGTTGTCGAGCAGGATGTCGGCCCAGAGGGTCGCCGACGAGGCAGCAATGCGAGTGGTGTCGCGCAGGCCACCACCATGCAGGGTCTGCGCCAACCCGCCCATGGGCGTGTGTGCCAGCATGCTCGCCAGGCCATAGGCCAGCAGGTGGGGGAAGTGACTGATGGCCGCCAAGACCGCATCGTGGTCTTGAAGGGGAAGCCTCGTGGGTTGACCCCCAAGGCTGAGCCAGAAAGACTCCACAGCCGCCACAGCAGCTGGCGTATTTTCTGGGAGATCACAGACCAATACCCGTGCGCCCTGGAACAGGTTGGCATTGGCAGCCCCAACCCCACTTGCCTCTGATCCTGCCATGGGATGCGTGGGCACAAGGCAGGCGCGCAGCGCATCTCCAGCCGCGTGACCATCAAGGGTCTTTAACGACGCCTGAAACGCATGCTTGGTGCTGCCCAGTTCGGTGACCCATGCCGGGGAAATAAGATGAAAGTGCGAGGCCAACAACGGCAGGGTGGCGGCAATGACAGGCACCGGCGCAGCCAGCACCAGGGCGGTTGAAGCCACCGAAGACCGCTCGACCCAGGCTGCAAGGCTCTCAAACTGCTCATCTGCATGGCCAAGGCGACGGGCTGACTGCTCAGGGTCGGGGTCGATCACCACAATGCGGCGAGCCAACCCCTTGGCCCGAACGGCGGCGGCCACCGAGCCCCCAATGAGGCCGGCACCCAGAATGACCAGCTGCTCCATCAGGCTGCCAGACCTGGCAGGACCTGGGCCATGGCCTCCAGAAAGGCATTGTTTTCTGCGGCCGTTCCGATCGAGATGCGCAGATGATCGGGCAGACCGTAGTTGCCCACAGGGCGCGTGATGACACCCTTGGTCAAGAGCGCCTCAAAAGCAGCGCCCACCACCCCTGGTAACCCTCCTCGCTTTGGCGGTTAAGTCTGCCAGTCACAAAGTTGCCCCAGGAGGCACCGCAAACGCCATGCGCTGTTGCGGTCGACTCGCATCTGCTCGAGCCCGGCGCGATTGAGCTGCGCCGAGGCCAATAGGAAATCGTCATCAAAGAGGGCCGCCGCTGCCGCTGCCTGGGCCAGGCTGTTCACATTAAAAGGCTGGCGCACCTGATTGAGGAGATCGGTCTGACCAGGTTGCGCCACACCGTATCCGACCCCTCAAGCCCGCCCCGTAGGCCTCGAGAACGAGCGCGACACCAATAGATTCGGAAACCGCCCTCACCCAGTCAAAGGCGGGTAGCGATCCTCAGGATCAAGGTACCCGTGTAGGCCCTGTCCAGGACCACCAACACCCTGATGGCACCTGTTCGAGGAATGCCCGACCTCATCGCCGCGCAAGAAGCTGCCAGGGATTGTCTGGATTGGCCACCCAGACGACTGCTGTGCTCGGGCTGAGGTGCAAGAGAAATTGGCTGGAGATCGTGTCCCAGGTCCGGGGCACAGCTGGCACCACCACCGCCGTGGCCCCCGTGGCCTGCGTGACCAAGGCATAGACGGCAAATGAATGGGTCGAGAAGACCGAGCTGCGACCCGGCCGCAAGAAGGCATGGGCCATCAGCTCCAGGATGTCGTTAAGCCTCCATTGCCAATCGTGAGCCAGTCGGCGGGCAGGTCGAAGCGTCGAGACAAGGCTTTTCTGAGGTCGTGGCCATTGCCATCGGGATAGCGACCGAGATCCTGGCTGGCAGCCGCCATGGCGGCACGCGCCATCGGGCCCATGCCGAGGGACTTCATTGGAGGCAAGCTTGACCACCTGAGATTCCGAAAAGCCATAACGGCGGGCGATCTCTGCAATCGGCAGCCCCCCCTGGTAGGGCGCGATGGCTCGAACGTAGTCGGGGGCCTGGTCTTGAATCGGCATGGCGTGTGCTCCCGTTGGCATCAGGCCGCTGGGGCCGTGAGTTTGTCAAAGAGGGGGTATGAGCCCAGTAACTTAAATAGGCCTGCCCTCGCACGAATCTCATCGAGTGCGGCCATGACCGTGGGATCGTCTCGATGCCCCACGAGGTCTACATAAAAAAAGTACTCCCATCCACCTTTGCCGAGCTGCCGGGCCGGCCGCGACTCAAACCGCTTCATCGAGACCCCATGGCGAGCGAGCGGCTCAATGAGCGAGAGCATTGCCCCTGCCTTATCGGGCACCGAGAGGATGAGCGAGGTCTGATCGCTGCCACAGCCCTCAGGCTCAAAGGGGCCGAGGGCTGCAAACCGAGTGCGATTGCTCGGGTCGTCCTCGATGCGATCGGCCAGGGTCTGCAGCTTGTAGTGCTCTGCTGCAGCCTGGCCTGCAATGGCGGCCAGGGTGGGGTCTTTGGAGGCCATCTCGGCTGCGTGGCCGTTGCTGGCAACCGCAATGCGATCGGCCTGCGGCCAATGGGCATCGAGCCACTGCTGACACTGGGCGAGCGCCTGGGCATGGGCCACGATCTGTCTGAGCCCAGCGGTCTGGCCTGTGAGGTGCAAGAGCCGATGATGAATTGGGATCGAGACCTCAGCACTGATTTTTAGAGGTGTGCTGAGCAGGAGGTCAAGGGTGCGGCCCACTGTCCCCTCGATGGAATTTTCAACCGGCAAGAGGGCCACATCCACGAGGCCCTTCTCCGCCATGGCGAGTGCCTCATCGAGCGATGCACAGGGGAAATAAGTCACCCGATGGCCAAACAGAACGCGGACTGCCTGCTCACTGTAGGTGCCCGCCGGGCCCAGGTAGGAGATGCGCATCTCGCGCTCGAGCGCTCGGCAGCCGGAGATGATCTCGAGCCAGATGGCTGCAATCGACAGGTCTGGCAGGGGTCCTTTTAGACCCTGGTTGGCGGCACACATTCGCTCG
>JAGYKN010000051.1 GCA_018401615.1 Burkholderiaceae bacterium | reverse complement strand
ATGATGAAGAACATTCAGCAACGCTCCGACACCATCCTGCGGGTCTCTCAGGCCATTGTGTCTGCCCAGCAGAAATTCTTCGAGGAGGGTCCCAAGGCCATGCGCCCCATGGTCTTGCGAGACATCGCCGAGGCCTGTGAGCTCCATGAATCCACTGTCTCTCGAGTCACCACGCAAAAGTTCATGCTCACCCCCCTCGGGTGCTTTGAGCTGAAGTATTTTTTCAGCAGCCACGTCGGCACCGACGACGGCGGTGCCGCCTCGGCCACGGCGCTGCGAGCCCAGATTCGAGACTGGATCAAGGCCGAGGCCACTGAAAAACCCCTCTCAGATCAAGTGATTGCCGACCGCTTCGCGGAACAGGGCGTGGTGGTGGCACGTCGAACAGTGGCAAAGTATCGAGAGGGGCTTCGAATCCCGAGCGCCAGCCTTCGCAAGCGGGTCTAAACCATAGAAAAGGAGACGCACCATGCAAGTCACCATCACTGGACATCACCTGCCCGTCACCGAGGCCATCAACGCGTATGTTCAACAGAAGTTGGCCAGGGTCTGGCGCCACTTCGATCAAGGGATTCAAGCCAACGTGGTGTTGTCTGTGGAGCGCCTCGAACAGAAAGCCGAAGTAACAGTTCACTTTCAAGGAAAAGACCTTCATGCTGAGGCTTCCCATGCCGATCTCTATGCAGCCATCGATCTCTTGGCTGACAAGATCGACAGACAAGTCGTGCGCTACAAGGAACTGCACCAACAAGGGGTCCACCAGTCGAGGGGGCCCGATGCCGTTTGATTGCCGCAGCGCAACAATTTTGCCTGAATGGGCCTATACTTTTGCCGTATGAATAAAATCTGCGATTTGCTCAGCGTCGACAACATTCAGTTGGGGGTGGACGCCTCGAGCAAAAAGAGGGTCTTTGAGCAGGCTGGCCTGCTCTTTGAGGAACATCAGGGGATTGCCCGCAGCAAGGTCTTTGATTCCTTGTTTGCCCGAGAAAGGCTGGGCTCGACGGGACTTGGCGACGGCATTGCCATTCCCCACGGGCGCATCAAGGGCCTTGAAGATGCGGTTGCCGCTGTCTTTAGGCTCGTCACGCCCATCCCCTTTGATGCACCGGATGGTCACCCCGTTGGCATCCTCATCTTCTTACTGGTCCCTGAGCAGGCCACCCAGCAGCACCTGGAGTTGCTCTCGGAGGTCGCCGAGATGCTCTCGGACACCGCGCTTCGGGAGTCCCTGCTCACCAGCCAAGACCCTCAATCGCTCCACCAGGCCCTGTGCGCCTGGCGCTCAGCCGGCGGCTAGCGCCCCCCACTCGCATGCTCAATGTCGCGGCGTTCTTCGAGTCCTATCGAGAACCACTGCGGCTGACGTGGATCACCGGTCAGGCCGGCGAAGACCGTCACATCTCTGGCCCATCCTTCGAGAGCGCCGATCTCGTGGGCCACCTCAATCTCATCCACCCCAACCGCATCCAGGTCCTTGGCGCAGCAGAGGTCGACTACTACAACCAACTCGATCCTCAGCGCCGCTCCTACCTCACTGCCGAGTTGCTCTCGGGTCGCCCCCCCGCGCTGGTCATCGCCGATGGGGCGGTGCCGCCATCCCAGCTCTTTGATGCCTGCGACCGGGACGGCACCCCACTGCTCAGAAGCACCCTGCAGGCAGCCCGCTTCATTGACCTCACTCGAATCCAATTGAGCAAAACCCTCGCACCATCGACCTCATTGCATGGCGTGCTGATGGATGTCCTGGGCATCGGCGTGCTGATCTGCGGGGAGTCTGGCCTGGGCAAAAGCGAGCTTGCGCTCGAACTCATCACGCGCGGGCACGGGCTTGTGGCCGATGATGTCGTGGACTTTGCCCGCATTGCGCCCGACACCGTCGAGGGGAAATGCCCCCCCCTGCTGCAAAACCTGCTCGAGGTCCGCGGACTTGGCCTGCTCGACATCAAGGCCATCTTTGGAGAGACCAGCGTGCGGCGGCGCCTTCGGCTCCGGCTCATGGTGCAGTTGGTCCGGCGGTCTGCCATCGATGAATATGAGCGACTGCCCTTGGAGGCGCTCACCGAGGAGGTCCTTGGGCTGCCGATCCGAAAGGTGGTCATCCCGGTGGCGGCCGGGCGCAATCTTGCGGTCCTCGTGGAGGCCGCGGTGCGCAATACCGTCTTGCAGCTAAGGGGGGTCGACACCGTCAAGGAATTCACCAAGCGCCAACAGGCGGCCATGCGCCAGGGGGTCTGATGACACTGCTGGTTTCGCCCAAGTTGGTTCTGCTCACTGGCCTGTCTGGCTCCGGAAAGTCCGTGGTCCTCAAGGCCCTCGAAGACACCGGCTACTTTTGCGTCGACAACCTCCCAATTGGCATCCTCGGAGAGTTGGTCGGAACACTGCGGCTCCAAGGCCACGCAAGAATGGCCGTTGCAGCGGACGCTCGGGGTGCAGTAGACGCGGGTGGGCTGGGACAGACCCTGGATGCCATTCGCTCGGCTGGCGTCGACCTGACGGTGCTCTTTCTAACAGCAAGTTCGGACGTGTTGGTCCATCGTTATTCGGAGACACGCAGGCGTCATCCGCTGAGCCATGGCGCAACGGCCGAACAGGGTTTTCGCGATGGCCAGTCCCTGGTCGAATGCATCGAGGCCGAGCGAGAACTCCTGGCCGACTACGCTGCCCTGGGCATCGTCTTTGACACCAGCGACGTGCGGCCCTCTGGCCTGCGGGCATGGGTCCGTGAGTTGCTCGCCCTCAAGCCCTCACCGCTTAGCCTGCTCTTTCAATCATTTGCCTACAAAGAGGGGGTGCCCCTCGATTCGGACCTTGTCTTTGATGTGCGCTGCCTCCCAAACCCGTTTTACGAGCAGGAGTTGCGGGGACTCACCGGGAAAGACGCCAAGGTCATTCGATTCCTAGAAGAAAAACCAGCGGTCGCAGCGATGGTCGAAGAGATTGGCGGTTTCTTAGAGCGTTGGCTGCCCCACTATCAGCAGGAACAACGCAGCTGTCTCACCGTCACGCTTGGCTGCACCGGCGGGCAACATCGGTCGGTCTACTGCGCCGAGACCTTGGCCCGTCGTTTTGGCAAGACCTGGCCTGTCATGGTTCGCCATCGCTCTCTCTTAAGACGAGGCCTTGACTGACCTCGAGGACCTTGCGCACGGGCTTGGGTAGGCCCCGGCTCGCGGCATCCTCAGGGTGCATCCATGTCACCTTGGGCGGTGACGCGGTGCCCACACCGGCACCCACTGGATCCTGGTTGATGGTTGTCAGAATCGGGTCTCGAGCCTCAATGGCCACACAGACCCATGACACCTCCAGTCGAAAATGCGTGAAATCGTGGTGAAAAGACCGAACGATGCCGGCCTGCTTGGGCCATCCGCGCGTCAAGGGCCAGCTCGGCAAGACCCAGAGCCCTCCCCAGACACCCTTGGGCGGTTGCTGCAGCATGGCCACCCGGCCAGCCTGCCAGGCCACGATCCAACCCGCCCGTCGCACCGGCCGCACCCGAGGTCGGCGCGGCACTGGGAAGTCTTCAACCCGACCCGCACGGCGGCTCTCGCATTGCGCAGACACAGGACAGGCCTCGCACCTGGGCTGCCGTGGCAAGCAGACCGTTGCGCCAAGGTCCATGATGGCTTGGGTGTAAGCCGGCATGTGATCCGAGTCCATCGGCAGTCGAGCCGCCGCCTCCACCCAGAGCCGGTCCGCAAGCGCCTTGCTCGCCCATGGCTCGGGCGCACAGACCTGGCGGGCCAGAACCCGACGGACATTCCCATCAAGGATGGCAACCCGCTCTTTGTGCACAACAGCGCTGATGGCTGCGGCCGTCGAACGGCCCACCCCCGCAAGGGTCTCCCAGGCTGCAGCAGACGCAGGGAATGCGCCAGCCAGATCGATGCTCTGGGCGGCCCGATGCAGGTTTCGGGCCCTCGCGTAGTAACCCAATCCGCTCCAGGCCGACAAGACCTCGTCGAGCGGGGCCCTGGCCAAGGCCTCGCAGCTGGGAAACCGCCTCACAAATCGCTCGAAATACGGCAGCATCGTGACCAACTGGGTCTGCTGGAGCATGGTCTCAGAGACCCAGACACGGTAGGGATCAGGGTGCCTGCCCCCGATCGGATG
>JAGYKN010000050.1 GCA_018401615.1 Burkholderiaceae bacterium | reverse complement strand
CGTCCGAGTATCCTCAACTCAGCAGCACACTCCACAAATAAAAACGGCCCCGAGGGGCCATTTTCATTTGTGGTGGAGCCGGCGGGAATCGAACCCGCGTCCGCAAGCCTTCCAAAGACAGTTCTACATACTTAGTCGGTCAATTTACGTTTAATCGAGATGCTTAGCCGACAGACAGGCCGGCAACCGACGATCCGCTTGTTTTAGGCACCTGACCCACGGCTTATCAGGTGACGATCTGATGTGAATGACGCTGCAGTGGTTTGACCCACCCGGCCCATCAGCGTGCCGTTGCAGCGCTCGCTAGCCCTTAGGCTGCGAGAGCAAAACGCTCGTCGTTGGCGTTTAGTAATGTCCGAATGGATTTACGAGGTAATCGGTCCTCGGTATGCCCTGCGCTCCTTCACTGCCCACGTCGAAACCAGGTCGGCCCCAATTTCAATGCGAGGTCGAAGTATTCACCCATCCCCCTGTGGACGCAAGCGTTATTTGTGCCGTCGACACGCTCAACGCCATCGCCCATTCTGCGCGACGCTGAGTGTCCAAGGGATGCGTTTTGAGCAGGTGGAGCCGGCTAGTGACAGCGTTATTTCCGCATTTGAGCGGTTTGAGGGGCCCGCACGCAGGGGGGTAGGGCGGTGGGCGGAAAGCGCTCAAAACGGGTAAAATCGCGAGATTCGAACAAAGGCCGCCTGCTGCTTGTGGAGTGCCCGCCTGTGGTGTGCACTTGCTTTCACGGGAATTGCTGTTTTGCAAGGCGGCCAACCTACATTAAGAACCTCCATGGACTCCTTCGCAAAAGAAACCCTTCCCGTTAGCCTTGAGCAGGAGATGCGCCGCTCCTACCTCGATTACGCCATGAGCGTGATCGTGGGCCGGGCCCTGCCAGATGTTCGCGATGGCCTCAAGCCAGTGCATCGCAGGGTGCTCTTTGCCATGCATGTCCTCAATAACGATTGGAATCGGGCCTACAAGAAGTCTGCCCGCATCGTGGGTGATGTCATCGGTAAATATCACCCGCACGGCGACTCAGCGGTCTACGACACGATCGTTCGAATGGCCCAGCACTTCTCGCTGCGCTACATGCTGGTCGATGGCCAGGGTAACTTTGGCTCGGTCGATGGCGATAACGCCGCCGCCATGCGTTACACAGAAATTCGCCTGGCCAAGCTCGCGCACGAACTGCTTGAGGACCTCGACAAGGAGACTGTTGATTTTGGTCCGAACTACGACGGCTCCGAGAGAGAGCCGCTCATCATGCCGGCCCGCATCCCGAACCTGCTCATCAATGGATCGTCTGGCATTGCGGTGGGCATGGCCACCAATATTCCCCCGCACAACCTCTCCGAGGTCGTGGCCGGCTGCCTCCATTTATTGGAAAACCCCGAGGCCACGGTCGACGATCTCATGGGCTTTATTCCGGCGCCAGACTTTCCCACGGCCGGCATCATCTACGGCGTAGAGGGTGTGCGTCAGGGCTACAGGACTGGCCGCGGCCGATGTGTCATGCGTGCCAAGGTGCACTTTGAAGACATGGACAAGGCCTCACGCCAGTCGATCATCGTCGATGAACTGCCCTACCAGGTCAACAAGCGGTCCCTGCTCGAGCGCATTGCGGAATTGGTCAACGAGAAACGCCTCGAGGGTATCTCTGACATTCGCGATGAGTCCGATAAATCCGGCATGCGGGTGGTCATCGAACTCAAACGCGGCGAACTCCCCGAGGTGGTCCTCAACAACCTCTTTAAAAACACGCAGCTGCAAGACAGCTTTGGCATGAACATGGTGGCCCTGGTCGACGGTCAGCCTCGCACGCTCAATCTCAAGCAGATGCTCGAGTGTTTCCTCTCGCATCGTCGAGAGGTGGTCACAAGGCGCACAGTCTTTGAGCTGCGCAAGGCCCGCGACCGTGGCCATGTCTTAGAGGGTCTGGCGGTGGCCGTCTCCAATATGGACGAGATGATTGCCCTCATCAAGGCCTCGCCCACACCGGTTGAGGCCCGCGAGGGACTCATGGGCAGATCCTGGAAGGCCGACCTCGTGCGTGAACTCCTGGCACGTGCCACAGAGACCACCATTGCCGAGGCCTTCAAGCCCAGTGGCCTCTCGGCCGCCTATGGGGCCCAGCCCGATGGTTACCGACTCAGTGAGACCCAGGCCACCGAGATTCTCCAGATGCGCCTGCAGCGACTCACGGGTCTTGAGCAAGACAAGATCGTGTCCGAGTACAAAGAGGTCATCGAGAAAATTGCAGACCTCCTCGACATCCTCTCAAAGCCTGCCCGCATCACGGCCACCATGACCGAGGAACTCCAGGCGGTGACCAAAGAGTTTGGCGATGGCCGCCGTTCGGTGATTGAACTCAACGCCGAGGAATTTCAGACCGAAGATTTCATCACCCCCCAGGAGATGGTCGTCACGCTCACCCACACGGGCTACATCAAGAGCCAGCCCCTCAACGAATACCAAGCGCAGCGCCGCGGGGGCCGTGGAAAGACCGCCACCGCCACGAAGGAAGACGACTGGATTGATCAGCTCTTTATTGCCAACACCCATGACACCATCCTTGCCTTCTCAGACCGAGGTCGCGTCTATTGGCTCAGGGTCTGGGAGGTCCCGCAGGGCTCTCGAACCTCTCGTGGCAAGCCGCTTGTCAATGTCTGGCCACTCGAGGAGAACGAGAAGATCACGATTGTGTTGCCGGTAAAGGTCTTCTCCGACGACCATTTTGTCTTCATGGCCACGGCCCTTGGAACGGTCAAGAAGACCCCGCTCTCGGCCTTCTCGCGGCCGCTCAAGCGCGGCATCATCGCCTGTTCGCTCGATGAGGGTGACTACCTCATTGGTGCAGCCCTGACTGACGGCTCCCACGATGTCATGCTCTTTTCCGATGCTGGAAAGGCAGTTCGATTTGCAGAGGGCGATGTCCGCCCCATGGGACGAGAGGCCCGAGGCGTGCGCGGCATGTTCCTCGAGAAGGGGCAGTCTCTTATCAGCATGATCGTTGCCGAAGACGAGACGGCCTTTGTGCTCACGGCCACCCAGAACGGGTACGGCAAGCGCACGGTCATCTCCGAGCACACCCGGCATGGTCGGGGCACCAAGGGCATGATCGCCATTGCCACCAGTGATCGCAATGGCAAGGTCGTATCGGCCTGCCTGGTCGATGAGGCCGACGAGATCATGCTCATCACTGACAAGGCTGTCGTGGTGCGCACTCGGGTTGCCGAGGTCCGCGCACTGGGTCGGGCCACCCAGGGCGTGACACTGATCTCAATAGATGAGGGCGGCAAGCTGGTGGGCGTGCAGCGCATCGCTGACACCGGCGACCTCCCAGAGGCAATTGATGCCCAAGGCCACAGCGCCGATGATGGTCTGGCTGACACCGACCCGCCTGCCTCCCCCTAAGGTGTGACGGACGCCCTTCTTCAGGTCTTCCTGATCGTATCGGTCGGGATCCTGGTGGCATGGCTGGGCTGGGTCGACGAGGCCTCGGCCAATCTCTTTTCCAGCCTGGTGTTGCGGGTCTTTATGCCGGCACTCTTATTTAGGTCGATGGCCTCGGTCTCATTTGAGTCGCTCAGCATCACCCCAATCCTCAGCTACCTCTCGGCCGGCCTGCTCGTCTATGCACTGGCCTTTGTTGTGGCCCGCTATTGGGGCCCGCGTGGTGATCGGCAGGAGTCTCTGGTGGGCCTCTCGGCGGCCACCGCAATCTGCGCAACCTTCTCGAACAACGTCATGGTGGGCATTCCAATTGTGAAGCTCTTCTATGGCCCAGAGGGCCTGGTGGTCCTGCTCACGGTGCTCTCCATGCATGCACTGGTCCTGCTGGGATTTGGCACCCTGGTCTTTGAGCTCACGAGCAAGGGTCGCTCACCCCAGAGCCGCTGGCTCACGGCCCGTCAGATGGTGCAGACGGCCGTCCTGCATCCTGTGGTGGTGCCCATCTTATTGGGCGTGGTGGTGAGCTTCTTTGGCATTTCCATGCCCATCCTGATCGACTCCACCTTGGCTGGCCTGGGGCAGGTGGCCGTGCCCTGTTGCCTGGTGTTGCTTGGTGCATCGGTCTTTCATGCTCGGAATCGATTTCAAGCCCGCGGGGTGGGCCTCATCATCCTCTTTAAGCTTGCCCTCATGCCGGTGGTGGTCTTTCTACTCGCCCAGTTTGTCTTCGAACTCGAGCCCATGGCAGTGGCAGTCCTCACCACCATGGGGGCCCTGCCAACTGGTGCCAACCCCTACCT
>JAGYKN010000005.1 GCA_018401615.1 Burkholderiaceae bacterium | reverse complement strand
CACGCCAACGGCTCAGCAGGCCAACTTGTCTTTGAGCCCCTGGTGCGAAACGGTGCTCGGCTTGGACTTGACGACTTCGATCCCTGTCTCATTCTGCTCAACAATGACTTGTCGAGTGGTGTGCCGGCGATCCTCCAAGGCCTCCAAGGCCAGCGTGTGTTTCCGCCCCTTCATGCCGGCTGGGCCTCACGTCGAAAATCGCAGCACTTTGCGGCCTACAGTGCGGTGGCTGCCGAATTTTCGGCCCGCCTGCAGATCGACCCCTGGCTCATTGATCCTTATTTTGACCACTGCCAGGGCGTGAACTTCCAAACCGGGGTCGGCATGGCCTGCCTTGCCGAAAAAGTCTCAGAGGTCCTTGACCTCGTGCGCATGAAATACCGCGAACACGCCATCACGCAGACACCCTATGTGGTGGTCAAGGCAGATGCTGGCACTTACGGCATGGGCATCATGACCGTCAAAGACCCAGAAGAGCTCTTGCGTCTGAATCGAAAGCAGCGCAACAAGATGTCGGTGATCAAAGAAGGCCAGAGTGTCTCAGACGTGCTTGTGCAAGAAGGGGTGCACTCCTTTGAGACCGTCCAAGAAGCGGAGGGCGAGGCGGTTGCGGAGCCAGTGGTCTACATGATCGATAAATACGTGGTGGGTGGTTTCTATCGAATTCACTCAACCCGCGGGCCAGATGAGAACCTCAATGCACCGGGCGCAAAGTTTGTGCCGCTGCCCTTCATGAGCGGATGCCAGCAACCCGAGCTCCAAGAAGACCCCGACGCCATGCCCAACCGGTTCTACCTCTATGGTGTGATCTCTCGCCTGGCCTTGCTTGCAGCGTCTCGCGAACTCGAGTCCACCCACCCTGCAGCCCGCGGCCCACAATAGCCGCAGGCCACTGGCTCTCTGCGCAACCATGGCTCGCCTGCTTTTTATTTCAGACCCCCTTGACGGGTTTAAGATCCACAAGGACTCCACCTTTGCCATGATGCAGGCGGCCCAGCATCGAGGGCACAGTGTCTGGTGGGCAACGGCCCAGGCACTCTCCTGTGCCTGGCGTGGGGGCGTTGCGCGCCCGTCTGTGGCGGCACAATCCATTCGTCTGCTCGGGCAAGGCCACCATCAGGATCAGACGAGCCCCTGGTGGTCTGTGGTCGAGGCCGCCGCGCTTGCGCCGACTGATATCGACGTCATCCTCATGCGAAAAGACCCGCCTTTTGATGTGACCTATCTGGTGGCCACCCAGATGCTCGAGCTCTTTGAGCGACTCGGCGTCCATGTGATCAACCGGCCCCAGGCCCTGCGAGACCATGGTGAAAAGCTATCGGCCCTCGAGTTCACGCGCTGGGCACCCCCAGGCCTGGTCTCGGCAAGCATCAGCGAGCTTCGAGCCTTTGCCGCAGAGCATCCCAGGGTGGTCTACAAACCACTCGACGCCATGGGCGGCAGCGGTGTCTTTGTCACCCAGGCCGATGATCCCAACCTGCCGGTGATTCTCGAGACCCTCACCGACATGGGCTCGCGAGCCATCATGGCCCAGCAGCACCTCTCGGCCATCGTCGACGGAGACAAACGAATCCTGCTCATCAACGGCCAGCCCATCGCGCAGGTGCTCGCCCGGATTCCTCCCAAAGGCGCCTCTCGAGGAAACCTCGCCGCCGGTGGCCGGGGAGAGGCACGACCACTCACCGCGCGCGACCTTGAGATCGCACAAGACCTCGGCCCCATCCTTGCATCACGTGGTCTCTTTTTGGTGGGGTTAGACGTCATTGGCGAGCATCTCACCGAGATCAACGTCACCAGTCCCACGGGCTTTCAAGAGATCACCCAGCAGACCGGGTTTGATGTCGCCGATCACTTCATGGCCGCCCTCGAGGGCCTTTTGTGATCGATGCCACGCAGATCATCTTGGTCTGCCACGCCCCACTGGGCTCTGCCCTTCACGCAGTGGCCTGTCATGGGTTTGGCCGACAACTGCGAGATGCCATCGTGGTGGATGTCCTGGATAGGCAGAGCAAGGCTGAGGTCAGCCAGGCCATCGAATCGGCCTGGCAAGAGCAGGGCAGGCCTCAGGCAGTGTTGCTGCTCACCGATCTCCACGGTGCCACGCCCTCCAATGGCGCAGGCCTCTGGATGACCGCCCACCTTCACCGTGACAAGGCCTGCCAAGTCGCTGGCGTCACCGGGGTGAGCCTGCCCCTGCTGCTCAAGGCGCTGACATACAACACCCTTGGCCCCGAGGCCTTGGCGACACACCTGCTCACCAACCAGCCTGACTGCGGCTGCCGCCTGGAGGCACTCGCCTGAAGATTGTCAGCGTCACCATCATCAACACCCTTGGCCTTCACCTGCGTGCATCCTCAAAGTTGTCGCAGACCGCCACGCGGTTTCCATGCGAAGTCTGGCTTCGACGGGGAACCAAGCGTGTCAACGCCAAGAGTGTGTTGGGCGTGACCATGCTGGCAGCTGGGCCAGGAACGGACATTGAGATTGAGGTCGACGGCGAGCAAGAGGACGAGGCCCTGGCTGCCCTGAGAACCCTGATCGAAACCCGCTTTGGGGAGGAGCACTAGGTCATGGCATGGTCTGTCTCTGGCATTGGGGTGGGCGACAAGCTCGCCATTGGTCGAGCGTGGGTGCTTGCACCGGCCTCTCTAGACCTCCCCAGACGCAACCTGACAGCGGCTCAAATTGAGCCCGAAATCAGGCGGTTCCAGGCAGCGGTGGGCCGCATTGCACAGGAATTTGAAGACCTGCGAGTCGCCCTAAAAGGCGAGCCAGCCGCTGAAGTCCGCGCCTTCTTGGACCTCCAGGCCATGGTGCTGCAAGACCCCATCCTGATTGATGAAACCATCGACCTGATTCGTGGTGAGCAGTGCAATGCCGAGTGGGCCCTGGTAAGACAGTTCGAGGAGGTCGCCAACCAATTCAATGCCATTGACGACCCCTACCTAAGGGAGCGAAAGGCCGACGTGCAACAACTCGTCGAGCGCATCCTCAAGGCCATGCAGGGGGTTGCCAACCTCTCAGCAGCGCTGGCGCAACAAGACGGCCAGCCCAACCAAGACCTCCCCTGGATTCTCGTGGCCCGAGACATCGCCCCGGCCGACATGCTCTTGCTGCGGCAGCATCAATTTGCGGGTTTTGCCACCGACTCGGGCAGTCCCACCTCTCACACCGCCATCCTCGCTCGCAGCCTTGGGCTTCCAGCCGTCGTTGGCATGGCCAGCCTTCACGGGCTTGTGGCCCAGGGAGAAGAGATCGTCCTTGACGCGGCCATGGGCGTTGTCATGGGCAGCCTTGATGCCGACCTTCGGGCCCATTACGCAGACCAGCGGGCCGGGCAGCAGTTGGTCTCAGAGCGACTCAAACGGCTCAAGACGATCGAAGCCAAAACGCTTGATGGAGAGCGAGTCCAACTCCAGGCCAACCTCGACCTTCCAGAGGATGCCGCAGCAGCACTTGAGGCGGGCTGTGATGGTGTGGGCCTTTTTCGAAGCGAGTTTCTCTTCATGAATCGCCAGGCAGCGCCCACCGAGAGCGAACAGACCGATGCCTATCGACGCGTGGTCACTTTGATGGCTGGGCGGCCCATCACGATTCGCACCCTTGACTCTGGCGCGGACAAAAGCGTGGCCGCCTTGGCCGTTGGGCGCGCGGCACCTGCCAACCCCGCCCTGGCACTTCGGGCCATTCGGCTGTGCCTGGCCGAACCCGAACTCTTTCTCACCCAACTGCGGGCCATCTTGCGGGCCTCGGCCCATGGTCCCGTGCGCATCATGATCCCATTGGTCAGCGGCCCCAACGAGATGATCCTTGCACGCCGCATGATCCAGACCGCCATGCAGCAACTCGACACAAGAGGCCTCGCCTACGATCGAGGGATTCTCGTGGGCGCCATGATCGAGGTGCCGTCGGCAGCCATCGCCATCGACAGCCTCCTGGCCCACATCGACTTCGCCTCTCTGGGCACCAACGATCTCATCCAATACACGCTGGCCATTGACCGAACCGACAGCGAGGTCGCCCACCTCTATGAGCCCCTCCACCCCGCGGTGCTGCGGCTCATCCGAGATGTGATTCGGGCATGTGACAAAGCCAACACCCCCATCTCACTGTGCGGAGAGATGGCCGGCGAGCCACAATTTTGTCGGCTGCTGCTCGGCCTCGGACTGCGCATTTTCTCAATGCACCCGGTTGAGCTGCTTCGGGTCAAACAAGAGGTGCTTCGAGCCCGAGCACAAGACCTTGGCAAGCCGGTTGCTCGACTCCTCAAGCTGCCAGATGCCAAACGGATTCGAGCTGGCCTCGAGGTGTTGTAGCGGCTCAGTCAAGGGTCACTCCTCCTGCCTGTTGGTCTCTGGCACCACCGTCTGGATCCAGCCGGCCCGCAGGGCCGCCAACACTGCCTCGGACCGATTGCGCACGTTTAGGGCCCGAAGGATGGCGGTGATGTGGACCTTCGCTGTTCCCTCTGACATGTCTAAACATCGGCAGATGACCTTGGTTGGACTGCCCTCAACGAGGTGCTCAAGGACTTCAAATTGTCGCGGGGTCAGGCTGGCCCATGGCGCCAGGCCAGATGGGTCTCGAACCTCCACGCGAATCACGGCCTCACCGCCAGGCCGCAGGGAGCGCCTGGAACCGGGGCTCCAACTGAGGGTCCGATCTGTCACGGGCAGCCGAATGGGCGTTGAGGCATCTTGTGCCAATTGTTGATGGTGTGCCTGGAGCAGGCGAGAAATGGCGTCAGACATGGTCTCCTCCGGTTGGGGGCGGTTGAAAAGCGGAGAGTGTGACCAGCCTAAAGGCCTGACATTGTTAAAAAGTGTGTCAAATTACACGGCGATGCACTCCCAGACCTCCTCCGTTGGCCCCGTGGTCGCCCAATGCGCTCGATTTGATTTGCCGTTGACCCTCAACAGCGGCCAGACGATACGCGGATTTGAACTCGCCTACGAGACCTACGGCACGCTCAACGCCACAGGCTCAAACGCGGTCCTGATCTGTCATGCACTCAATGCATCACATCATGTGGCGGGAAGTCGGCCAGGGGATCCCAAGGACATTGGCTGGTGGGACAACATGGTCGGGCCTGGCAGGCCTGTTGACACAAACCGATTTTTCGTCATTGGTGTGAACAACCTGGGCTCATGCTTTGGCTCGACCGGGCCAGCGAGCATCGACCCGCAGACTGGCAAACCGTTTGGCAACGACTTCCCGCTGGTGACTGTAGAAGACTGGGTGGAGACCCAGGCATTGCTCGCCGACCGCCTGGGCATCGCGCAATTTGCTGCCATCATGGGTGGCAGCCTTGGCGGCATGCAGGCCCTCGAGTGGTCTATTCGTTTTCCCCAGAGGCTTCGTCATGCAGTGGTGATTGCCTCCACGGCACGCCTGTCTGCGCAGAACATCGCCTTTAATGAGGTCGCGCGACGCGCCATCTTGCAGGACCCAGATTTCCATGGCGGACACTATTACGAGCACGGCACGGTGCCCAAAAACGGCCTGTCTGTGGCGCGCATGATTGGGCACATCACCTATCTCTCAGACGACGACATGGCGCAGAAATTTGGACGCGCCCTTCGCCACAGCGACGGATACCACTTTGGCTTTGATGTCGACTTCGAGATTGAGTCCTACCTTCGACACCAGGGTGAGAAGTTTTCAACCTACTTTGATGCCAACACCTACCTGCGCATCACCAAGGCCCTCGATTATTACGATCCAGCCGCAGGGTCTGAATGGAAGCCTTGCCAAGGCACTCGCCCCTGCCAAGGCCAAGTTTTGCATCATCTCCTTCACCACGGATTGGCGGTTTCCGCCAGAGCGATCTCGTGACATTGCCTCTGCGCTGATGCAAAACAATGCCCGACTGATCTACACAGAGATCGATGCGCCACACGGCCATGATGCATTTCTCATGACCGACCCTCGCTATCACGATCTTGTGAGGGACTACTTTGCGGAAATTGTGTGCGACTGACCCCCCTGCGAGGAGACCTTGCTCAGATCGCAGACTGGGTCCCACAGGGCGCGCGGGTCCTCGATCTAGGCTGTGGTGATGGTGCGCTTCTTGATTGGCTGCAGACCCATAAAAATTGTCACGGCTATGGCGCTGAGATCGACCACGAGCTTGTTCGACATTGTCTTCGACGACATGTCAATGTCATCCGAGCCGATATTGACCAAGGCCTCACGCTCTTTACCGGCAACCAGTTTGATGTGGTGATTCTCTCCCAGGCGCTGCAGGCAACGCAGCGCACCGAGCATGTCTTACAAGAGATGTCTCGGCTTGGAAGGGAGGTGATCGTGAGCATCCCAAACTTTGGCCATTGGACCCACATTCGATCGCTCTTGCGCGGGCACATGCCGGTCAATCAACGGCTGCCCTATGCCTGGTACGACACCCCAAACCGACACTTTGCAACCATCAAGGATTTCGAGGCCCTGCTCGGTCAGCTTGGTCTCACCATTACGGATCGCGCCTACTGCATCGAGCAGGATCATGGTGGCATCACCACCATACGGATTGCGCCCACACTGCGGGCCACCCTCGCGTTGTATCGTTTTGCTGCCAGATAAACCCGCCGTCCAACCCGGCCAGCCGCCGATTCGGCTTGCATTTGCCATGTGGTCTATGGCGGCAGCCTTCTACCTCTTTGATTTCTTTCAACGGGTCTCCCCGGCGGCGCTTGCCCTAGACCTGTCACGCGAGATTGCACCGACGGCAGTGGCCCTTGGCAGCCTCTCATCGGCCTATTTCGTGACCTATGCACTGCTGCAGCTGCCCGGCGGCATCCTGATTGACCGCTATGGCACACGACGTGTCTTTGCAGTGGCCTGCCTATTGGGCCTGGTGGGCACCTGGGTCTTTGCAGGGGCGCATGGGCCAGGGGTTGCTGCACTGGGCCGGCTCATTCTTGGGGCCTCTGGCGCCGTGGCATGGGTGGGCATGCTCAAACTGGCCTCGCAGTGGTTCACACCCGAACGATTCGCGTCCATCACCGGTGTCTCGCTGGCCATTGGGGCCTTTGGCGCGGTCGTCTCTGGCCTTCCTCTTCGAATGGCATCGGATGCAGCCGGCTGGCGGGTGGTCATCATGGCAACCGGTCTGGGGGCATTGGCCCTTGGGGTGGTGATTGCCTGGAAGATGCGAGACACCCCGGCTGACATGGGATACGCCAACCATCAGCACCCGCCTCGTGCCAATGCCAACGGCGAATCGAGCCCCATACCCTGGCGAGACTTGATGTGGCTGTGTGTTGGGCAGATGGGCGTGACGGGCAGCCTGGCTGCCCTGGCCTGGCTCTGGGCGGTTCCGTATCTCACCACCTCGTTTGCCCAGAGTCCTGCACAGGCAACCTTTCTAAGCTCCATGATGATGGTGTTCTTCGCCGCAGGGGCCATCGGGTTTGGCACCCTCTCGGACCGTCGACGCACCCGTCAAACGCCCCTGCTCTGGGGAACTGGCCTGACTTGTCTTCTCATGGCCATACTGGCCTCTGGCTTGATCATGGACTCGCTGCTGCTCACCGTGTTGGTGCTCTGGCTGCTCGGTGGTGCCGCCGGTTCGATGGTGCTCTCGTTTGTGCTGGCCAAAGACCTGGTCCACGGTCAACGCACTGCAACGATTGTGGCGCTGGTGAACCTCTGCGTGATGCTGGGCAGCATCGGGCTGCCACCGCTCTTTGGCGCGATATTGGATCACTTCTGGGAGGGGCACCTGATTGACGGCGTGCGACAGTACCCAGGCATTGCATTTCAATGGGCCCTGGGCACCCTCTCTGGATGGATTGGCCTGACATGGCTGGCCCAGCGGATGGTCCGCGAGGACCCTACTTTCGCCAAAACGCCGGCACCAGGATGACCAACACCGTGAGCAACTCCAATCGGCCCAACAACATCGTAAACGAGAGCACCCAGAGCTGAAAGGCATCAAGGCCTGAGAAATTACCCGCTGGACCAACGCCGCCGAGGCCCGGCCCAAGGTTATTGATGCATGCCAGCACCGCACTAATGGCCGTGGTGTCGTCCAGGCCGGTGAGCATCAGCAAGAAGCTCGCCACCATCACGGTCACACCATAAAAGAGCATAAAAGCCAAGACGGCAAAAATCACCGACTGGCCCACGGCCCCTGCTCCCAGCATCACAGGCTGAATCGCTCGCGGGTGGATGATTCGCATGAGCTCTCGGGCTGCCAGTTTCACCATCACCACGAGGCGAATCATCTTGATGCCACCGCCCGTGGAACCCGAACTGGTGGAAAAAACCGACAGCAACATGAGAAGCCATGCCAGATGAAACGGCCAGAGGCTGTAATCAGCCGTCGCATACCCGGTGGTGGTGGCAACTGAGACCACATTAAAGGCAGCCATCCGAAATGACTCACCCAGTGAGGGGTACTCACCATGCACCCAAAGCACCAGGGTGGCCAGAAGAACCCCCAAGGCCACGGCAATCAGAAAATACCGAGCCTCTGGGCATCGCTTATAAGGCTCCATGGTCATGCGCCGAAAGGCCGAAAAATGCATTGCAAAATTAACGCCCGAAAGCAGCATAAAGACAATTGCAACCCACTCAATTGCAGCGCTATTGAAATACCCAATGCTCGCATCGTGGCTCGAATAACCGCCAATGCTCACGGTGGAGCCCGTGTGAATGAGGGCATCGAACCAGCTCATCCCGGCGATCCAATACGCCACAAAACACAGCAGCGTGAGCAAGACATAGATGCCCCAGAGCGCCTTGGCCGTCTCGGTGATGCGAGGCGTCAGCTTATTGTCTTTGCTCGGCCCTGAGATTTCGGCCTTGTAGAGCTGCATGCCGCCCACGCCAAGAAGCGGAAGGATGGCCACGGCGAGGATCAGGATGCCCATGCCCCCGAGCCATTGCAGCAGGCTTCGCCAAAACAGAATAGATCGGGGCAGGTCATCAAGGCCGGTGAGCACCGTGGCGCCGGTCGTGGTGAGCCCGGAAATTGCCTCAAAAAAAGCGTGGGTATACGAGATTGGAAGATGGAGATAGAGCGGCAGTGAGGCCACGGCTGCAAGCACCAGCCAGGTTATGGCCACGAGCAAGAACCCATCACGGGCCCTTAGATCTCGACTCTTGACCCGGGTCAGCAAAAAGGCAACCGACCCCATGACCAGCGTGATGACGCCCGAGAGCATGAAATCAATTGCCGCCTCATCTGGGCCGATCAGCAGGAATGCCGCTGGCACAAAGAGCAGGAGCCCAAAGAAAAGCACCAGCAACGACAGGATGTTGAGGACAACCCGAAAGCTGTTTACGCCAGGTGTGTGCAACAGGCAGGCGTCCTAGAAAAAGCCAGCCGAGACCTGAAAGAGCTTCTCGACTTTCGGGATCATTTTTCGGTTGGTCACAAACACGATGAGATGATCATCGGTCTCGATCAAGACATCGTGATGGGCCATGATGACCACGGCTTGATCACCCGTGCCGCGGACGATTGCACCAAACTGTGCGCCCACTGGAAGGGCGACTTCCTCGACACGACGACCCACCACCCGAGACGTCTTTGAATCCCCGTGAGCCACCAGCTCCAGGGCCTCCGCAGCGCCTCTGCGAAGGCTGTGGACGGCTGCCACGTCACCCCTTCGAATGTATTTGAGCAGGGCACCCAGCGTGGCGTGCGAGGGTGTGAGTGCAATGTCAATCTGGCCGCCCTCCATGAGCTCGGCATAGGCCCTTCGATTGATGAGGGCCAGGACCCTGCGTGCACCCAGGCGCTTGGCCAACAGGCACGACATGATGTTGTTCTCGTCATCATTGGTGAGTGCCAGAAAGAAGTCCACACTGCCAACGTTCTCCTCATCTAGGAGCTCCTCATCTGTCGCGTCTCCGTGCAGGACAAGCGCCTTTCCGTTTAACTCCTGGGCAAGCTGCTCACAACGCTTTAGGTTGCCCTCGATGATTTTTGGCGTGATGTCATGGCAGATCGCCTCGGCCAGCCTGCGACCAATGTTGCCCCCTCCAACAATCATGACCCGTTTCACCGGGCGGTCAATCTGTCGGAGTTCCTGGGTGACCATGCGAATGTGCTCAGAGGCTGCGAGAAAGAAGACCTCGTCTTCAGCCTCAACGAGTGTGGCGCCGTCGGGCAAGATGGCCTTTCCCTGACGAAAGATTGCCACCACCCGTGAATCAACCGAGGGCAGGTGCTGTCGAAGGTCCCGAAGGGGATGCGAGACCAGGGGACTGCCAGCACGGGCCCGAACCGCCAGAAGGCTCACCCGGCCTTGGGCGAACTCCAAAACCTGCAGTGCCTCTGGGATTTCTATGAGTTTGAGCAGGTAGTCGGTCACGATGCCTTCCGGGCTGATCGCAACATCAACTGCAAAGCCCTCAGTCGACAAGAGATCTGGATTGTTGACCCACTGCGCAGACCGAACCCTTGCAATGCGTCGCGGCACGTTGTAGCGGCGATGACTGATCTGACAGGCCACCAGGTTCACCTCATCACTGGCAGTGACTGCAATGAGAATATCGGTGTCATCAATGCCGGCCGATTCGAGGACACTCATGTTCGTGGCCGAGCCATAGATGGTCTTGAGATCGAGCCTCTCTTGCAGGCTTGCAAGAATCTGGTGATCGGTATCGACCACGGTGATGTCGTTGCGCTCGGTCACCAACATCTCGGCAAGGCCAGCGCCCACGCGGCCAGCGCCCAGGATCAGAATCTTCACGAAGCGACTTTGCGCAGGCCGTGCCTGCCTGGCTCCATGCCAAGCTGGCGAATCTTGCGATACAAGTGCGTGCGCTCCAGGCCCGAGCGTTCTGCAAGGCGAGTCATGCTGCCGCCCTCGCAGTCGAGTTGATATTGAAGGAGTGTTCGTTCAAAGGTTTCTCGAGCCTCCCGAAGGGGGCCATCGAGGTCGATTGCCATGAGCGCCTCACGGGCGGCATCAATGGGCCGCTGCAGAGGCTCCTGATCGGGCTGGGATGGCTGGTTGGCCTGCGTGACCGCCAGACTGGTGGCCTGTATCTGGGCAACGGCCGTCTTCCATGCCCGCTGTGCCTCGGCCTTGGCAAGCGCTGCCGAGACGGACTTGAGCAGCTTGGTCAGGGCAATCGGCTTTTCGAGAAAATCAATGGCCCCGATTCGCGTGGCCTCCACCGCGGTGTCAATCGTGGCATGGCCCGACATCATGATGACCGGCTGTGTGAGCAGCCCCTGGGTAGACCACTCTCTTAGCAGCGTCACACCATCGGTGTCGGGCATCCAGATGTCGAGAAGGACGAGGTCAAATTCTCTGATGCTGCGAGCGGCCCTGGCCTGCGCAGCGTTTTCGGCCAATGTCACTGCGTGGCCCTCGTCTTCAAGGACTTCCAAGAGGAGTTCGCGAATGCCGCGCTCGTCGTCAACAATGAGTAACTCAGCCATGGCCTCTATTTTCTGCCTGGATGGATGGATCTGCAAATTGAAGCTGAGCCCGCGCGCCAAGGATCTCATCGTGCTCATCTCGCAGGGTCTCTAGGCTGATGGTGGCGCGATTTTCTTCAGCAATTTTCTTCACAATGGCCAGCCCAAGTCCACTGCCCCTGGGCTTGGTGGTGACATAGGGCTCAAAGAGCCGACCCGCCAAGGCGACCGGGATCCCAGGGCCGGTGTCATCGACGCGGATCACGGCTCGAGGCCCTTCTGCTGTCTGCGTCCAGCCAGTGTGCAGCGTGATCCTGGCGTCTGGGTCATCGCCCACCGCATCCTGGGCATTCTGAACAAGGTTGTGCAAGACCTGGCGCAGCTGGCCCTGATCGGCGAGGACCACGGCAGGTTGAGGGGCCAGCCTGCAGGCCACCCGCCCATCGGCCGCATAGAGCGGCATGATCTCCTCGAGCAGCCTGCCCAGGTCGAGCGGCTTGGGTTGAGCGGTTGGAAGTCGTGCGTAATCCCTGAACTCATCGACCATGGCCTTGAGGCCCGCAACCTGCGCCACGATGGTGTCACACGATTTGTCGAGAATCTCTCTGTCCTCGACAGAGAGCCGATCCACGAGCCGACGCTGGAGCCGCTCTGCAGAGAGCTGGATCGGCGTCAATGGATTCTTGATCTCGTGAGCCAGACGCCTTGCCATGTCAGACCAAGTCTTGGCACGCTGTGCGGACATCAGGTCACTGATGTCATCAAAGACCAGCACGAACTGATCTGGCTCACCGGGGTCCTGGTTTGGCAGGCGCGATGTGCTGGTGAGCAGGGTCACGATCTGCCCATCTGGCCTTGGCACCTCAAGTTGTCGCTGATCCTCTGCGACGTTGGCCAAGGCCGAGATGATCGTCGCTGCCTGAGACTTCAGCAGCGGCAGGCTCGACATCGGCTGGCCCATCCGCTCGGAGAGGCCAGCGCCCAGGATGCGGGCCGCTCCAGGATTAAAACGCAAGAGCTTCCAATCACCGTCAAAGACCAATACGCCCGCTGAGAGGTGCGAGAGAACCTGCTCGAGAAAGGAGGCCGTTGCCTCACGCTCACGCTGATTTGAGACCGCAAGGTGTCGTGCCTCTTGGAGTTGACGGGTCATCTCGTTAAAAGACCGAATGAGGTCTCCAAGTTCATGCTTGGCAGCATCCTCGCGTAGCCTGGGATAGTCACCCTCTGCCACAGCCTTGGTGGCGCGCTCCAGGGCCCGCAGGGGGCCCGCCAGCCAGGCACTGAGCAAGGCCGCCGCCAGCAAGGCGGCAAAAACAGACAGCAACAATGTCAGGGTGAGCGTGACACCATAAATTCGACTGATCCCTTCTTTGCCCAGGGCAAGCTGTCGATAGTCGCTGTAGCCTTTATTGAGCGCATCAATGTTTCGTGCCAACGCGTCCGGCACCGGCTCGAGCCATTGCACAAAGCGAATCTGATCTGCCCCAAGGGTTGTTGGCACGGACATGGCCACGGCTCGAACCTGAAGCCCCCACTCGGGACCATCCGGCCGCGGCTCAATGATCACAAACTGGCGAGTGGCACGAGCCCGATTGAGGGCCTCTGCCGACGGCATGTCAGGGACGAGTCGAAACAATGAGGCACTTCGAATTGCCAGGACTCGACCCTTGGCATTGAGAACCAAAACCTCTAGCCCATCTCGCCCATCTCGCCCATCCGTTAAGATTTCAACCGCCTCGCTCAGGGTCTCATCAGGCTGCGCTTCAAGGGCCAAGGCAAGGCGTCGAGCCTGAGTGGTGGCTTCGATTTGAATGGACTCAAGGGTTGCCCGTCCGAGTGCGGCCCCGGATTCAAGTCCCCCGTCCACACTCTGAGAAAACCAGCTGTCAATGGTCTTTGCCAGAAACTGAGACGAGACCATGGCCACCAAACCAACCGGGACCACACCCATCAGGGCAAATGCCAGCGCCAGTCGAATCATCAACCGAGACCCAAAGACCCTTTGTCGATAGCGGCGCCAGGTCCTGGCAAAAACCAACAACACCAGACTGGCCATGGCCACGGACAACACGAGATTCATGCCCACCAACCAGCCATACCACTCGTCTAGGCGGCTTTCCTGACCGGAGGCCGTGGCCAACAGAGCAAGAAAGGCCGCTGCCAACGCAACCACGACCAGCAGCGCCAGCCGAAGTGCCAAGCTCATGGCTGCAGCACCCTGACACGTCCTGAGGACAGGATCCAGTCTTCACTTGCGATGGCCGTCACCTGAAGGGCCTTTGGCAGGGCGCTCGGATCAAGTTGAAGGCGCAATCGACCCTCGAGCCCATCGGACCACTCTGAGGCTGGCACGACACGCCAGCCACGAACGGCCAGGCAGGCCTTTAATGCCTCGGTCAGGTCGGCAAATGCCTGGGGTTTTGCCCCATCCACACTGACTCGAAACTGTCTTGACACGGGGTGGAAGGTTAAATTTGCAAGCCTCTTGACCTGCACTCGCTCCTCATCCCACCACCACCATCTCGGCCTCACCAGGCTGAACTCTGACAAGAAAGACAGGGTGACACCCCGCTCAATGGCCTGAACCAAGACCGGGCTCAACGACACACTGACTTGGCCGCTCAACACAATCCATCCGGTGTCGTCCAGATCGGCGCTGGCCTGCGCCACCGTCAGACTGGCGGCAGGCACCGAGGCAGGGCCATTCGGGGTGGTGTCAGTCGGATTTGCCCACGCCATGGGAGAGGACAGGCTCACAAGAACCATCAGCCCTCGGGTCACCCCACATAACCCTTGGGCCGCTCTAAGGAGTCTTTTGCAAGCAAGCATAGAAAAAGCCATCATGCCCTCTGATCAGGCCGCTGGGCGAGACATCGGATTGCGGCATCAAATGACCCGGGGCATCCAATCGCCTTGCGCCATGGCATCGTTGCAGGAATGCACGGATCTGATCCTCTCCTTCGGCTCGAAAAACGGAACACGTGATGAACCAACACTGTCCTCCAGGTTTGAGCAGTGGCCAAAGCTTATCGAGAATCTTGGCCTGCTGAGACACGAGGCTGCGCAGACCCTCTGGGGATTGGCGCCAGGCAATCTCTGGGTGGTGGCGAACCACGCCCGAGGCTGAGCACGGCGCATCCAGTATCACATGGTCAAAGGCCATTGGAAGCCCCTTCGGATGCGCCTCTCGGGACCAGTCCCAGATCATTGTGTTGATCGGGCTCTTTAGCCAGGCCCGCACACGTTGTTGCTCCACCCGCATGCGCTGCATCCGAGGGGCCGACTGATCCACCGCCCAGATTGTCGCCCCGGGCTGCTCTGCCAACAGAAAGCTCTTGCCCCCAGGCGCCGCGCAGGCATCCAACACGGCCTCTCCTGGCCTGATTCGAATCCACCCAGCAAGCGCCTGAGCTGCGGCGTCTTGCACTCGAAACCGCCCTTGGTCAAAGCCAGGCAATTCGTGGACTGCTCGAGCCGGACTCACCCACGCCCTGGCCTCGTCATGTTCATCCAAACAGACCTCCAGGCCCATCGATTGCAGCCCCAGGAGGGTCTGTGCTCGCTCCGTTGCACCTCCCAAAAGCCGCAGGCAAAAAGGCGCACGGCCCTGGCCCTCAGCAAGGACCTTGGTGGCCTGATCAGTCCCCCATTCCTGGGCAAGTTTCTCTCGCCACCAGTCTGGCGCATTGAACCTTGCCATGGGGTGCGCCAGGTCAGCAGCTGAGGCCACCGAGTCTGACAAGACCCGCCGCAACAACCCGTTTGTAAAGCGGACTGCCGGCTCCCGACCAAGCGCGCGGGCTGCTTGTACCGCCTGATCCACCACAATGGGATCGGCGCGATAGGATCGATGAAGGCAAGAAAACGCCACCGACAGCAGGGCGACCAGCCGTTGATCTGGCAGTCGTTTGACGAGCCGCTTGAGACGAACCTGTGTGAGCCCCCACGCCCGAAGCCCGGCATACCGCAGGTCCTCGACTGCTGGCGGCAGCCGTGGCGCCATCACGCCGAGCTTGGCCTGGTCTGACTGATTTTCAACAATTGCGTCGACCGCCTGGAGCATCTGCTGCCATAGGGGTGGCGACTGTTTGATTGCGCCACTCACATGCTTAGGCATCTGAGCCGCTGTCAAAGCTAGATCCCACTGCCCAGCCAGCACCTCGAGCGAAAACCTCTGCTGATTGGCGTTTGCCACCGGGCCGTTGAAACCAGGCCAAACCAACGACACCTCTGCCACAGGCCACGGCGATAAAAGGCTGAGACGTCGAAGGCAGCCGCACGATGGTGCCCGACGGCGCCCAGTGCCCAAGCTCCTCGACCACGCCTGCACCGCCGCACTTGAGCGCCACGCCCTGCCAGCTCGCCGTGGCGCCAGGGCTTGGGTCGAGTGCGCGGACCTGATTGCAAACATCGTCTGCAGGTCTTTCAAACCGAATGGGGCGGTCCTCGGCGGTGATCTTCGCGGCATAACAGACCCCCACCTCTGGCTGGGCAGTGGGCTGCCTTGTTAGAAAAGGACGCCATTCCAACCAGGCCAAGAGCGCTTCCGAGGCAAGGGCGGCCAGACGATCATGAAGAACTTGGAAGGTGTCGAGTGGGTCAATGACAAGTTCATGGGTGCTCCAAATGGGTCCGGTGTCGAGCCCGTCAGCCATCTGCATCACACAGACACCTGTCTGGGTGTCTCCAGACGCCAGGGCACGCTGAATCGGTGCAGCCCCTCGCCATCGCGGCAGCAACGAGGCATGCAGGTTGATGCATCCCCATCGCGGCAGTGTCAGGATCGATGCCGGCAAGATCAACCCGTAGGCCACCACGATCAAGACGTCGAGTCTGTGGCCTTGCAGGGCGCGGTGGGTGCTGGCCGCGTCTGGGTGACCAGCTTTTAGGCCCGCCGGGGTATAGATTGGAGCGCCCCGATTCTGAGCGATTTGCTTGACCAACGACGGTGTCATGGACAAGCCCCGGCCAGCAGCCCGGTCCGGCTGAGTCAAGACACATGAGACCTCTAATCCGAGCGCCTCTTGGTGGTCTAAGAGGGCCTGCAACTGCTGGGCTGCAAAGGCGGGCGTCCCGGCAAAGCCCACCCTCAGGCGATCAGAGACGGGTGGGCTGCTCAAGGCTGTCTGTTGGTTGACGTTGCGCCTTGATGAGTTTTTGTTGGATTCTGGACTGCTTGAGCCGAGAGAGATAATCTACAAAAACGCGCCCATCTAGATGGTCCATTTCATGTTGAACACAAACTGACAGCAGGCCCTGCGCCTCAAATTCAATGCTCTGTCCGTCGAGGTTGATCGCCCGAATACGGACCCAATCAGGCCGTTCGATCTCGTCATACATGCCCGGCACCGATAGACAACCCTCTTGAACCAACTTGGTCTGCGGGCTGTGTTCCAGGCGCTCTGGGTTGATCAGAATCCGCAGGTCCGAGTGGTCCTCAGTGATGTCGACCACGATGAGTCGCTCATGGACATTAACCTGCGTGGCGGCCAAGCCAATTCCCGGGGCAGCGTACATCGTCTCAGCCATGTCGCGGGCAAGCGTTTTGATTCGAGCATCGATTTCCACAATGGGCCTGGCCACCGTGCGCAGGCGTGGATCCGGGTACTGCAAAATATTGAGAAGTGCCATCCGAATGGTCGAGGTTTATAAAGGGCCGGACCATAGTCTAGATCCTCTCGCCCTCGGAGTCGATGCACCATGACCAACGTTGGTTCTGCACAGTCCCTTCTTCATCCGCTGTCATGGGCTCGGCTCAACACCATCTCACCATCGCTTGAACACATCTATTGGCAGGGGAACGCGTCTCTCTTGGCCCAACAGGGGCTTGCCATTGTGGGGAGCCGTCGTGCCAGTGCGCAAGGCCTGGTGGATGCCAAGGATTTTGCTGTCCATGCCGCCACCCGAGGAATGAGTGTGATCAGCGGCCTGGCCGTTGGGGTGGATGCAGCCGCCCACATGGGGGCCTTGTCCGTCGCAGGCCATACGATTGCCGTGCTGGCCCATGGGCTAGACCAGACCTATCCCAAGCGACATCAATGGCTGTTGCATCAAATTCTAGAGTCGGGGGGGCTGCTGGTGAGTGAGTATCCCGACGGCACGCCACCACGCCCCTATCAGTTTCCCCTTCGCAACCGTCTCATCGCTGGGTTGTCGCGGGGCATCTGTCTCATTGAAGCAGCCAGGGGCAGCGGATCGATCATCACAGCGCTCTATGGACTGGAAATGGGGGTCGATGTCTCGGTGGTGCCAGGATCCATACACGATCCTCTATTTGAAGGAGGGCTTGGTCTCATTCGGCAAGGCGCCGGCCTGGTTCGAAGCGCCAATGAGTGGTTGGAGGATCTTGGTCTTGCGCCACCAGCCAGGCCTGTGCCGCAGCCCAGCCAACTCTGGGATGCCGACGATGACCCACGCGCCGATGGCGTCATCAGGGTCTTGTCTGCGCAGGCACAAGGGCTAGAGGCGCTCTGTGAGAGCAGTGGGCTGAGTCAGGCAGATGTCCAGGCGGGTCTTTTGGTGCTGGAACTCCAAGGGCGTGCCCATCGAACGCCGCATGGGGGTTGGCAGCGTTTGGTGCGACCTGGCGTATTCTAAAAATCTGTTCCTGTCCTTTGTGAGTCCATGCCTTGTCGAAAACCCTTGTTATTGCAGAGAAACCGTCCGTTGCAGCAGACCTTGCCCGCGCACTTGGCGGCTTTGAGAAAAACGATGACGTCTTTGAGCGAGAAGACATGTTGATCTCCTCTGCAGTGGGGCACCTCTTGGAGATTGTGGCGCCAGAGCAATACGATGTGAAAAGAGGGAAGTGGAGCTTTGCGCACCTGCCCGTCATTCCGCCAAGCTTTGACCTGCAGCCTCTTCCCAAGTCTGAACAGCGGCTTCGAACACTCACCAGGTTGATCAAACGCAAAGATGTAGACCAGCTCATCAACGCCTGCGATGCCGGACGCGAGGGGGAATTGATCTTTCGCTACATCGTTCAACATGCCAAGGCCAAGCAACCGATCTCACGGCTGTGGTTGCAGTCCATGACCCCAACGGCCATCCGCACCGCCTTTGATTCACTCCGACAGGATCAAGACCTGATGCCCCTGGCCGATGCCGCCCGTTGCAGGTCGGAGGCCGACTGGCTGGTTGGCATCAATGGCACCCGGGCCATGACCGCCTTTAACTCCAAAGAGGGTGGCTTCTTTCTCACAACCGTTGGCAGGGTTCAGACACCCACCCTGGCGGTGGTGGTCGAGCGTGAGGAGTTGATTCGCCAATTCCGCGCGAAATCCTACTGGGAGGTGGAGGCAGAATTCAAGGTCGCAGCCGGCCAGTACAGCGGCAAATGGGTCGATCCCCAGTTCAAGAAAAGCGAGACAGACCCCGATGCAAGGGCTGATCGTCTCTGGGACGCCGCTGCCGCTGCTGCCATTGCAAGCGCCTGTCAGGACAAGGTTGGCTCAGTAACCGAGGAGAGTCGGCCAACAACCCAGGCAGCTCCCGCACTATTTGATCTCACAAGCCTTCAGCGAGAGGCCAATTCTCGTTTTGGATTCTCTGCCAAGAACACCCTCGGTCTTGCGCAGGCTCTCTACGAAAAGCACAAGGTCTTGACCTACCCAAGGACCGACTCCAAAGCACTGCCCGAGGATTATCTCGGGGTCGTCGAGCAGACCCTGATTGCACTCTCAGGTTACGGCCCCACCGCAACAGCAGCCAAAACCATCCTGGCCAAAAAGTGGCTCAAACCCAATAAACGGATCTTTGACAACAGCAAGGTGTCCGACCATTTCGCCATTGTTCCCACGGGTCAACTGCCACGATCGTTGTCTGAGCCAGAGCAAAAATTATTTGAATTGGTGTCGCGCCGATTTTTAGCGATTTTTTTTCCTTCAGCTGAATACCTCAACACCACACGGCTGACCACCGTGTCTGGGGAGTGCTTTCGAACCGACGGGAAAGTCTTGGTTTCCCCAGGATGGCTCACGGTCTACGGCAAGGAGGCTGAGGAAGGTGATGACCGCCTTGTGGCCATCGACCCAAAAGACAAACCATTGGCACAGACCGTTACCGTGAAGAACCTTCAGACCAAACCACCGGCGCGTTTCTCTGAGGCCACCCTTTTGTCATCCATGGAGGGGGCGGGCAAATTCGTCGACGATGATGACCTGCGCGAAGCCCTTGCAGGCAAAGGACTCGGGACACCTGCAACACGCGCAGCAACCATTGAGGGATTGTTGTTTGAGAAATACCTGCTTCGTGAGGCTCGAGAGTTAATCCCAACAGCCAAGGCGTTTCAACTCATGACACTTCTGCGGGGCCTTGACATTCAAGTCTTGTCTCGGCCTGAGCTCACTGGAGAGTGGGAATTTAAATTGCGTCAGATTGAAGAGGGTCGACTGTCGCGGGAATCGTTCATGCAGGGCATTGCAACATTAACCGGTCACATGGTTGAGCAGGCTAGAAACTTCTCTAGCACCACCATACCCGGGGATTACGCAACCCTCAAGACAGCCTGTCCACAGTGTGGTGGGGTGGTGAAGGAAAATTATCGGCGATTCGCCTGCGTGACATGCGAGTTCTCATTTACCAAGATTCCTGGCGGCCGCACCTTTGAAGTTCATGAGGCAGAGCAACTGATTCAAGACAAGCAACTCGGTCCGGTCGATGGGTTTCGAAGCAAATTGGGGAGACCCTTTGCCGCGAGCCTCAAGCTCACAACCGAGCACAAACTGGAGTTTGATTTTGGTCCATCGCTTGACGATGATTTGGCGCAAATCATCGACTTTAGTGATCAGGAGAGCCTTGGGCCGTGTCCAAAGTGCGCCCAGGCTGTGTTTGCTTATGGCAATTCCTATGTCTGCAGCAAAGCCACCGGTCCGGAGAAGTCGTGCGATTTCAAGTCTGGCGTGATGATCCTTCAACAAACCATCCTCGCTGAGCAGATGGTCAAATTGCTGCGTGACGGCCGCACAGATCTCTTGGATGGATTCGTATCGTCACGCACCAAGCGCAGATTCAAGGCGTTTTTGGTCAAAACACCAGAAGGGAAGGTGGGATTCGAGTTTGAGGCCCGCGCGCCAAAAAAAGGTACAGCGAAAAGCGCAACAGAAGTTGCCACCAAGGGCGCGAAGAAAACGGTAAAAAAAGAGCCCGCCAGTCCGCGCAAAAAAGCAGTTGCCAAGGTGGCTGTCAAGAAGGCAACTCCAGCGACTTAGGGCGTGTGTGAACAGCGTGTGCTTTATCCCGTCTGGTTGGTCACGCCAGCGCGCACGTGCCCGGTCGGGCCAACAAGGGCAGCCGATTCGCAATGACGGGTCTGGTCATCAAAAAAGAAATCCGGTTCGAATTCAAGCAGAAACCGACCTTTATCGAGTCCCCCGAGGAAAAATGCCTCGTCAATGTCAACCTGCCAGTTCATGAGCGTTCTAATTGCTCTCTCATGGGCCGGCGCGGATCGGGCTGTGACCAAGGCGGTGCGCAATTTCATCGGGCCTGATGATGCCGCCTGTCGCAGTTGCACCAAAGCATCCAGTAGGGGCTTAAATGGCCCAGGGGGCAGGGGCGCCTGCGCATGCCTGGTTTCATGTTCCACAAAGGCGTGAAGACCGCCCGTTTGGTAGACCCGCTCTGCTTCGTCCGAAAATAGAACTGCGTCTCCGTCAAAGGCAATGCGCAATTCTGTGGGGTAGGCCTTGCCAGCGCGAGCGGAGTTTGGAAACACATGCGCCGCAGGAAAACCAGATAGCAACGCCTGTTCAACGTCTTGAGCATTTGCCGACAAAAACAAATGTGCGGCAAGCGGGCGCAAATACCGGTAGGGTGGGTGCCCGCGTGTGAACACACCACGTTGAAGTTGAAGCCCGTGGGCTTTTGCAGAATGGTAGACCCGTAAGCCTGAAACGGGATCGTTTCTCGACAACACGACGACTTCAACCCTATTTTGCTCAGCCGTGTTAAAAGCGAGTAGCTTTTGTACCAATCCAAATGCCACACCTGGGGAAGCTGGGTGATCAATGCGCTCCCATTGCAATTTCATATAGGCTCGATCATCACCTTGCTCAAAGACTTTGTTTTCTTCTTCAAAATCAAATAATGCCCTAGATGATATTGCCACCACGAGCTGATTGGACTGTTCCAATGTGCCAGCGTTTTTAAATGTCTAGGTTTGCAACTCTGAGAGCGTTGGACTCAATAAAGACGCGCCTTGGTTCAACCTCTTCGCCCATTAACGTTGTGAAAATGGCGTCAGCGGATATTGCATCTTCTATTTTTACTTGTAGCAGGGTCCGAGTTTCGCTGTTCATGGTGGTTTCCCAGAGTTGTTCTGGATTCATCTCGCCCAGACCTTTGTAGCGTTGCTTGGACAATCCTCGATCCGCTTCTTTTAAAAGCCATTCCATGGCGCCTGAAAAAGACGAAACTGAGTGTTGCTTTGCGTGTTCCCCGACTCCCCTTTGAACCTTTGTGCCGTCAGGGGTTGCAAGAGACAACACATCGCTGGCTTGTTTTATCGTTTTGTAATCTTCACCATTGATAAAGTCTTGATCCAACGTACAGTGTTTCAAATTGCCATGGTGGTGTCGCTCCACGCGAATCGACCATCTGTTGTCGGAGGGGTTGAATTCTGCAAAAACCTTTGGAACCACCAAGCTCGCATCAAGATGCACGGAGAGCCATTGGGTGAGGCGTGCGCATGAGTCGATGGCTTGTTCGTTTGAAGACACGTCAAGGTTCACACCGTGGAGCACAGCATTTAAAATTGTGGCGTCGATGACACGGGACAATTTGTCAATGACTGACTTTGCTCTCAGGTAAAGTTGCGCCAGTTCAGATAGAGGGATTGTGGGTGCTTGCTCACCTGGCAACACAAGCGATGCATCTCGCAATGCCAAAGACAGCATCATGGTCTGCATGTCAACATCATTCTTAATGTAGCGCTCCTCTTTGCCAATCTTTATTTTATAAAGCGGTGGCTGGGCAATGTAGATGTGGCCGCGTTCGACCAGCTCTCTCATTTGTCGATAAAAGAAAGTCAGCAAAAGGGTGCGGATGTGACTGCCGTCCACGTCGGCATCCGTCATGATGATGATGCGGTGGTAGCGCAGTTTGTTGGGGTCGTACTCTTCCTTGCCAATCCCCGTGCCGAGTGTTTGGATGAGGGTGACAATTTCTTGAGACGCGATTAACTTATCAAACCTTGCTTTTTCCACATTTAGAATTTTCCCTTTAAGTGGCAATATGGCTTGATATTTGCGATCGCGCCCTTGCTTTGCGGATCCACCAGCGGAATCACCCTCTACCAAATACAATTCCGCCTTCGCTGGGTCACGCTCTTGGCAATCTGCTAATTTGCCAGACAATCCAAATGAATCCAAGACGCCCTTTCGACGCGTCATGTCGCGTGCTTTTCGGGCAGCCTCCCGAGCACGCGCAGCATCAATGATTTTATTGCAAATTGCTTTGGCGTCAGTTGGGTTCTCAAGAAGGAAACTCTCTAGCATTTTACCAACGAGGTCTTCCACAGGTTGACGCACCTCGCTCGACACGAGCTTCTCTTTGGTTTGTGATGAGAATTTTGGCTCAGGGACCTTTACAGATAGAACGCATGCCAGCCCTTCTCGCATGTCATCGCCCGTGGTCTCCACCTTGGCTTTTTTTGCAAGGTCTTCATCTTGGATGTATTTGTTCATCACGCGGGTCATGGCTGCCCGCAATCCTGTGAGATGGGTTCCGCCATCGCGCTGCGGGATGTTGTTGGTAAAACACAAGACTTGTTCGTTGTAGGAATCATTCCATTGCATGGCCACCTCTACCGTCACGCCGTCTTTGGTGCCTGTTGCATGAAAGACGTGAGGGTGAAGAGTGGCTTTGGTGGTGTTTATATAGCTGACAAAGCCAGCAATGCCGCCAGCAAATGCGAAGTTTTCTTCTTTGTTGTCACGGTGATCAATTAACTTAATCTTGACACCATGGTTAAGAAAGCTTAGTTCTCGTAGCCTTTTTGCCAGTATGTCAAAGTGAAACTCGACCTTACCAAATGTTTCAGCATTCGCTAGAAAGTGAACCTCTGTCCCTTTTAGATTGGTTGGTCCCTGCAAACTCAGGGGAAGCCTTAAGGCACCATCTTGAAATTCCATGGTGTGGTGTTGCCCATTTCGCCGAATAGACAGTTTGAGCCAGCTCGAAAGGGCATTGACCACCGACACACCCACACCATGAAGCCCACCCGATACTTTGTAACTGTTTTGATCGAACTTGCCGCCAGCGTGCAGTTCTGTCATGACAATCTCAGCTGCGGTTCGGCCAAGTTCATCGTCTTCGTGGACATCGACAGGAATGCCTCGACCGTTATCAGTAACAGAGATTGAATTGTCTGAATGTATGGTCACAACGATGTTGTCGCAATGTCCTGCAAGTGCCTCGTCAATGGCGTTGTCCACCACTTCAAACACCATGTGATGCAAACCTGTGCCGTCATGTGTGTCGCCAATGTACATTCCTGGGCGCTTGCGGACAGCCTCAAGCCTTTGAGCATCTTGATTGATGATGCGTCGTACTGATCCATTGTTGTCATTGCTGGTGTGCCTTTAGATTTTTTAGATGCGCATTGGCATCACGACGTATCGGAATGATGCGTCTGAGGGAATGGTAATAAGGGCACTTGCGTTGTTGTCCTGTAGAGACAACGTGATGTTATCGTCTTTCAATACTGCCAACGCATCAATCAGATATTGAACGTTAAATCCAATTTCTAACAATTCATCATCATATTCAATATCCAATTCTTCCAGGGCTTCTTCTTGTTCTGCATTTGTGGCAGACAATTTCAAGGCGTTGTCCTGTAGGGAAAGTCTAACACCTTTGTATTTTTCCGTTGTGAGAATTGCAACTCGGCTTAAAGATTTCAAAAAGGCCTCACGTTCCAAGGTAATGTGTTTGCTGTGTGTCTTTGGAATCACTCGGTCGTAATCTGGGAACCTGCCTTCAATTAGTTTTGACAAAATCTCAATCTGCCCAAACTTAAAAAGCACCTGGTTATTCGTCAGACATATGTCAATGGTGTCGGTTGAATCATTCAATGTCTTTTGCAGCTCTAATACGACCTTCCTTGGCACAATCACTTCAATACTGGTTTCTTGAACCATGGCCACTGATTTGTATGACAGGCGATGGCCGTCGGTGGCAATGGTTCTCAAGGCGTCATTGGCCAGTGCCAACAACATGCCGTTTAGGTAGTAGCGTATGTCTTGCTGCGCCATTGCGAATTGCACCAGGTGTAAGCAGCGACGAAAGTCTTGCTGCGATAACGTCGCGGTGGCTGTGTATTGAGATGCCTGAACAACAACGGGAAACTCCTCTGCAGACAATGTTTGTAAGTTGAATTTCGACTTTCCCTGTGTTACTGATAGTTTGGAATTTGTAATGGAAATGACCACTTCAATGTCTGCTCGTAATGCGCGAAGGATATCGAGGAATTTTTTTGCTCCGACAGTGATGTCAAAATCGTTATCGCCGTGCCCCAATTCACTAAAAGCTGTTATTTGCATCTCAATGTCTGTTGCAATAAAAGAAACAATGCTTCCTTTTTTACGCAGCAGAATGTTGGCCAGAATGGGCAATGTGTGTCTGCGCTCAACAATACCCGTGATGAGTTGCAATGGTCGTAAAATAGCGTCGCGCTGTGCTTTTATTAGAATCATGATTTTTAAATTAGTAGTAGTAGATAGACCGAAGAATTTGTGTGAATAAAGAGTCTAAGTATTTGATACGATATTGTAAGTTGTTAATTTCAATTCTTATGCTGGTGTGGAAATTGGCTTGAGGGTGTGGACAAGTTGGCGGTGTCTACGTGGTGATAAAAGTTTTTCACAATTGGTCCCTTGTTTATCCACAGGTGTTGAGCGTTAACCTCGAATATGTTGTTCAAGAACATGTATGGCTCGGTTTAACTCAGTGTTGTGTTGTCGTTGTGCATTGATTTTACGAACGGCATGTAAAACGGTTGTGTGATCGCGGCCACCAAACGAATCACCAATGTCTGGCAGGCTTTTTTGGGTGAGCTCCTTGGCCAGGTACATGGCAACTTGTCTTGGGTGTGCAATGCTGGCTGGTCGTCTTTTTGAATACATGTCTGCAACTTTTATTTTGTAATAGTCCGCCACAATCTTTTGTATGTTTTCAATAGAAATTGAGGTTTTCTGTATGGCCAAGAGGTCTCGCAACGCCTCCTTGACGACGTCAAGGCTTGGATCAACCTGGTTAAAGTGGCAATAGGCGCTTATTTTGCGCAACGCGCCTTCTAGTTCTCTAACGTTTGATTTTAACTGCCGTGCCACGAAAAAGGCTTCGTCTTCGGCCAGGGGCAGGCCTTCCTTTTCCGCTTTCCTCAAGAGAATGGCCACGCGCATTTCGAGCTCAGGCGGTTCAATTGTCACTGTCAAACCAGATCCAAATCGGCTGATCAGGCGAGTGTCAATGCCGTTTAACTCCGATGGATAGGTGTCGCTTGTGATGATGATTTGCTTTTTTGCAGCGATCAGCGCTTCAAAGGTGTAGAAAAACTCTTCTTGGGTTCGTGTTTTGCCTGAGAAAAACTGGATGTCGTCAACGAGCAGAAGGTCCAGCGTGTGGTAGTGCAGCTTGATGTCATCAAAAGATTTTCGCTGATAGGCCCTGACAACATCGCTGACATATGCTTCGGCATGAATGTAGCGCACCTTGATTTGGGGGTTGCGCTGAGACATCTGATTGCCCACGGCGTGAATCAGATGCGTTTTTCCGAGTCCAACCCCGCCATACAGGAACAATGGGTTGTACCCACTGCCTGGATTGTCAGAAATTTGCAGCGCTGCGGCGCGAGCAAGCTGATTGGCTTTTCCTGACACAAAGTTATCAAAAGTCAGGTCATCGTTTAGCCGAGAGGTCTGCCTTGATGGGTCGATTGCCAACGCAACTGTCGAGGTGTTGGCGTCCGTGGGGCTTGGATGGGGATTGCCGGACTGTGCGAGCGCGGGTTCGGCGTCTTGTTGGGTGAGGATGATGTCAATGACAACGCTTTGGCCAAGGTGCATCTGCCACCATGAACGCATGGGTTCGAGCAGGTGTTCTTTTGCCCAGTCTTGCTTGAACCGATTTGGTGCCGCCAGTGCGAGCGTTGCTGGCGTGCTGACAGTGTCAAGGCTCAACGGCACAAGGGGGATGACCCAGGTCTTGAATTGTTGATCCGGCAGTAAGCGGGAAAAGTGGGTGAGGCAGGCCTGCCAGTCGTGTTGAAGCATCCGATGATTCTACTCGACCTGGGCAGTTATCCACAGGCCGACTGCCGGCCGTGCTTTGCGAATCGCGGCGGTGTCAGGCTACACTTGAGGGTTCAGCCAGAGGAGTCTTTTCACATGAAACGCACCTACCAACCTTCGGTGGTTCGCCGCAAACGCACGCACGGTTTTCTCGTACGCATGAGAACCCGGGGCGGGCGCGCTGTCATTCGTGCTCGCCGCGCCAAGGGACGTCAGCGTCTAGCAGTTTGATATCTTGCATTCGCAGCGCCAAGGATTTCAGTGCGCTACTCGGTTCACGGCACCGTCGTCGCGAGGGCGCCTTTGCCTTGCATGCGTTGCCTTCTGAGGGGCTGCAGCCGCGTTTGGGCTTGATTGTCCCAAAGAAGTTGGTGAAATCAGCGGTGCGACGCAACACGATCAAGCGCTGGTCACGGGTGTTGATGCGCGCGCATGTCAACGACCACTGTGATGTGTTGGTTCGGGTGCATTCGAAGGTCTCCATGGCATCGGCGCTCGAGAGGCGTCAACACTGGCAATTATTGAAGGCCCTTTTCATGGCGCTCATGCCTGCCAGGACGTCTTGATATGTTGTTCTTGAGGAGCTTGATCAGGCTCTACCAGGTCTGCCTGCGGCCGTTGCTCGGACCCCGCTGCCGATACGAGCCAACATGCTCGAACTACGCGCTAGAGGCGCTTGATCAACATGGTCTTTTTCGGGGTGGTCGCCTCACGGCCCAGCGGCTTTGTCGTTGCCACCCATGGGGTGGTTCCGGGTGGGACCCAGTGCCGTCATCTTCTTGCACTACACTCCCCACGACTCATCGATAAGGGCATCATGGATACGCGACGCACAATTTTGCTAATGGTGCTCATTGGCTCGTTGTTTTTGTTATGGGACGCATGGCACCGTCAGTCGATCACGACCCAGGCAGTGACGCCAGCGGGTGCGCCCACTGCAGCGCCATTTGGTGAGGCGGATGGCCCGGTCTCACCTGGTGCAACCGCCTCAAACCAGGGCCCCTCGGCCCTGCCCACCCCCACCCTGTCGTCGTCAGCGCCGGCTCCAATTTCAACCCCAGCCGTGGACGCAGCGCCGATCAGTGGCAATCTCTTGACCCTTCGCAATCAAGATCTGTTGTTGGAGGTCAGCACGGTGGGTGGAAACGTGGTGACGGCCAAGCTCCTAGACCAACGTTCTGACAATTACGAAGATGGCGTGGTGCGGTTATTTGATGGCCGACCGACTCGCCGTTACGAAGCACAATCAGGGTTGGTTGCATCGGCAGGACGGACCGAGTCATACCCAAACCACACGCTGGTCTTTGTGCCCCAACCGTTGAAAAGCAACCAGGACCCATTGCGCACCTTGGTGTTGGCAGCCGAGTCTGGGGGCCTCAAGCTCATCAAAACACTCTCCATCGAGCCAGCGGGTCACGCGGTTCGCATCTCACACACCGTCTTGAACACGGGTGCCGACACCTTGGCACCAAATCTATACTTGCAATTTCTGCGAACGGGCGATTCCGCGCCGGGTGAGAGTGATTTTTATCACACCTTTACTGGGCCGGCGATCTTCACAGAACAAGGCAAATTTCAAAAAATCTCCTTCTCAGACATTGAAAAAGGAAAACAGGACCATGTGAAGCAGGCAAATGACGGATGGCTTGCCTTCGTTCAGCATTATTTCGTTTCAGCCTGGGTCCTTCAGAATCAAGCGCCGCGAGAGTTCTATACGCGTCGAGTGGGCGACAACCTCTACACGGCTGGTGTCATCCAAGCCTTTGCGCCGGTGTCGCCAGGCGCCCAGCAGACCCATGAGGTGACGCTCTACGCAGGACCGCAGGCGCAGCGGGTGCTTGAGGCGTTGGCCCCTGGGCTCGAGTTGGTGGTCGACTACGGTTTCCTGACATTTTTGTCTCAACCAATTTATTGGCTGCTCGAGCAGCTCCATAAGTTGGTGGCCAATTGGGGCTGGGCCATCGTGCTGCTCACCGTCCTCATCAAGCTGGCGTTTTATCCATTGTCGGCGGCAAGCTACAAGTCCATGGCCAAGATGAAGGCGGTGTCTCCTCGGCTCTTGGCGCTTCGGGAGCGCTACGGCTCAGATAAAGCCAAACTCAATCAGGCCATGATGGAGCTCTACAAGACAGAAAAGATCAACCCGCTTGGCGGCTGTCTTCCCGTCATCATTCAGATTCCAGTGTTTCTGGCGCTCTATTGGGTGCTTCTTGCCAGCGTGGAGATGCGAAACGCGCCATGGGCTCTTTGGATCAGTGATCTCTCCACGCCAGATCCGTATTACATCCTTCCAGTGGTGATGGCCATCACCATGTTCATACAAACCAAGTTAAACCCGGCGCCGCCAGACCCACTTCAGGCCAAGGTCATGATGTTCATGCCCATCGTGTTTTCGGTCTTTTTCTTTTTCTTCCCCTCGGGTCTGGTGCTGTATTGGTTGGTCAACAATGTGGTCTCCATCGCGCAGCAGTGGATGATCATGAAGAGGATGAATGTCGTCTGACACGATTGTTGCCATTGCGACGGCGACAACGCCGGGAGCGGTTGGGGTGGTTCGGGTTTCGGGTCTTGGTGTTCGGCATGTCATGGCGGTGGTCCTGTCTTCAGATTTAACCCCAAGGCATGCCAGCCTGCGATCGTTTCACGATGTTTCAGGAGAGGTCGTCGACCAAGGGCTGGCGATCTTCTTTCCAGGCCCGAACTCCTTTACGGGTGAAGACGTGCTCGAACTCCAAGGCCATGGTGGCACGGCCGTCCTAGACCGGGTCGTGTGCGCATGCCTGTCTGCCCAATGCGCGGATTGGCCCATTCGATTGGCCGAGCCTGGTGAATTTAGCAAACGCGCGTTCCTAAACGACCGGCTGGACCTGATTCAGGCAGAGGCAGTGTCTGATCTGGTTGCTGCCAGGTCTCATGCCGCGGCCAAGGCGGCGTTGCTCTCGCTTCAGGGCGGGTTTAGCCGCGAAGTTCAGGCATTACAGTCCCAGTTGGTCGATCTGCGCATGAGGGTTGAGGCCTGTCTGGATTTTCCCGACGAGGAGCAAGAGTTTCTGGTGCGTGAGGCTGTGGCGCAGCGCCTAATGGCGCTCTCCCAGGCGGTTGACCGGGTGTTGCTCGTGTCTGGCAGGGGTGTGGCACTCCGTGATGGTCTGCGGGTGGTGTTGGTGGGGCCACCGAATGTGGGCAAGTCTTCTCTTTTAAATGCCTTGGCCGAACAAGAGGTGGCCATCGTGACATCGGTTGCTGGCACCACCCGGGATCGAATTCAACACGAAATTGTGATCGAAGGCATCACGGTCCAACTCACTGACACGGCAGGAATTCGCGATAGCCATGACACGGTTGAGTTGCTCGGGATCGATCGGACCTGGCAAGCGGTTGCGCAGGCCGATGTCTTGCTGATGTTGCGCGATGCCAGTGACACCCCCGCTCAGGGGGGTGGCGTTGGGACGACAGCGCTCGAAGAGGCCGTTCGCTCGGCCTGGCTGGCTGGCGGCGGCGGACCCCAAGATGTCTGGCTCATCCATAACAAGGCCGATTTGCTGCCAGCTGCGGCGGGCTCGACCCCCATTGAGGCGAGACATGAGAAGGGCATGTTGGAGCAGGTGTCGGAGCAGGTGTCGGAGCAGACGTCGGGGCAGGTGTTGGAGCAAACAGTGGGGGTGCAGCTCTGGGTCTCCGCCACCACGGGTCTTGGCCTCTCAGGTCTTCGATCACACCTGCGGTCTCGAGGCGGCTTGATGGGGCAGTCCGAGACCGTCTGGGGCGCACGTCGCCGTCACCTGGATGCCTTGGAGAAGACGCAGTCGGACATCTGCTTGGGCCAGGATCACTTAAGGGAGTCGGAGTTGGAACTGTTGGCCGAACGGCTGCGGTTGGCGCAAGGTCATCTGAGTGGACTGACTGGCGACTTTCACTCAGATGATTTACTCGGAGTGATCTTTGGGTCTTTTTGCATTGGCAAGTAGGGCGCCAGCGAACCTGCCAAGGGCGATGTCTTTGCGCACATGGTGGGCATCAAAGACCGCCCCCGACATACAGACGTACTGACCCGGCTCGAGGATCTGGCTGGCTGCGACCGCCATGCCGAGGTTAAACAATGCATCTGTGTCTGGTTGGCTCGCTGGAATCATTGCCCCGGTGAAGACCACCGTCTGGCTCGACCGCTGTCGGGTGCAGACCACTCGTGCTGTGTCGGTCATGGTGTCGGTGCCGTGAATGACAACCACCCGGTCCTCTGGTGCTTTAAAGACATGTTCTGCGATGTCTTGCCTTTGCTGCGTTGTCATCTCGAGGCTGTCAACCAGCATGATGGTCTCAAGACGGGTGGCCTCGGGCAGACAGCACTGTGATGCCCAATGTTCAAGCCGGCTGCCGTTAAACCAGAGACGGCCTTGGGAGGGGCAGTAGACCTTTTCGAATGTCCCACCAGTCGACAGTATCAGGAGAGCCATGTGGTGGCCAGGTTTAGGGCTGATTGAAGGCTCTTGGGACTGGCAAGTCCTCGGCCCACGATGTCAAAGGCCGTGCCATGGTCCACGCTGGTCCGAATAAAAGGCAATCCGATGGTGATGTTGACCCCCTGGTCGAGGCCATTGAGTTTGATGGGGATCAAGCCCTGATCATGGTAGAGGCAGATGACCACATCAAAGTCTTGGGCAGGCGAGGCGAGCCGTTGCGCCCTCATGAAGACCGTGTCGGCGGGCCAGGGACCAGACACGGATATGTCGGGCACCAGGGCCTTTGCCAGTTTGATGGCCGGGGTCAACACAGCGCTCTCTTCGTGCCCAAAAGCGCCGTCCTCGGAGGCATGTGGATTGAGTGCCGCGACGGCGATTCTCGGGTTGTCCAGCTTCAGACGCTCTTTTGCAGCCTTGTGCGCAATTTGAATGGTCTGCACGAGTTGCGCGGTGCTGAGCCGATCGATGGCCTCGCGAAGCGGCAGGTGAACGGAATCAAGCACGACCGCGAGTTGAGGGTTGACCAACATCATGCGCACAGGCGGTGGTTCGAGTGGGTTGACCAGGTGTGCCAAGAGTTCGGTGTGACCTGGCCACAGGTGGCCTGCTAGATGGAGGGCTTTTTTTGAAATGGGTGCGGTCACGAGTGCGGCCAGATGCCCATGTTTTGCGTCCTCGGTGGCCCTGACGATGGCTTGGTAGGCCGCTTGGCCTGCTGCAGCATTGGCTGTGGCCATGTCATATGGGCCGAGTGAGCCGGTGTCGACCCAGTCGTCTGGGTTGTGGGGGAGGTTGAGCTGTTGAGCCAGCCTGTGAAGGTGAACAACATCGCCGTACAACACGCAACGGGGCAGCTTGGTCGAGGAAGGTGCAGCCAGCGTTTTGAGGCAGATTTCTGGTCCGATGCCAGAAGGGTCGCCCATCGTGAGCCCGATAGAATGTTGTGCTCGGGTCAACCGGTCCATGTTCCTATGATGACCGATCTCTTTTCGAAATGGGAATAGTTGGTGGAAGAAAGCGTTGGCTTGCTGGTGTTTTTGGGTTTGGCGGCCTTTTGCGCTGGATTTGTTGACTCGGTGGTGGGAGGGGGAGGGCTGATTCAGTTGCCCGCGCTTTTCGGAAGCCACGCAGGCGCAAGCACCGCAAGCCTACATGGCACCAATAAGTTCTCATCGATTGCGGGAACAGGTTGGTCTGCCTGGCGATACCTTCGGGTGGTGCGGCTAGATTGGCGGGTTGCTGGGCCGGCGGTGTTGATGGCGGCCCCCTTCGCATGGCTGGGGGCCAATGCGGTCAGCCTGTTGCCTCGGGCCTGGGCTCAGCCATTGGTGTTGGTCCTGCTGGTGTTGGTGGCGATCTTTACGTTTCAACGCAAAGAGATGGGGCTGGTTCACGCCCCCCGTTTGTCGGCAAGGATGTCATGGGTGGTTGGGGGCCTCACGGGTGGGGTGATTGGCTTTTATGATGGGTTTTTCGGCCCGGGCACGGGTGCTTTTTTAATCTTTGTTTTTGTCCGGTTTTTCGGCTATGACTTCTTGCATGCCTCTGCCAACAGCAAGCTTGTCAATGCCACAACGAATGTGGCGGCCTTGTTGTTCTTTTTGCCCACAGGCGCCATTCTCTGGGCCACGGCCGTTGTGATGGCCGTTGGCAATATAGTGGGGGCGACCTTGGGCACTCGCCTTGCGTTTCTCAAGGGCAGTGGCTTTGTTCGGCAGTTTTTTCTCATCCTGCTTGTGGGGATGATTGTGCGGATGGGATGGACCACATGGGAGATGTTTTGATGGCGAGCCATAAACAGATTGGTCATTGGATCAACGGGGCAATGTATGCAGGGTCCGATTCAGCCAAACAGGCGGTGTTCGATCCTGCGCGTGGGGTTGTGGCCTCAGAGGTTGCGTTGGGGAGCGCCGAGACGGTGGATTTGGCAGTCGCGGGCGCCCTTCGCGCTTTTAAAGAGTGGGCGAACACTCCGCCGATAAAGCGCGCCAGGGTCCTGTTTCAGTTTAAAAATTGGGTTGAGGCACATCGCGATGAGCTCGCCATGGCCATCACCTCCGAACACGGAAAGACGCTAGACGATGCCAGGGGTGAGGTTCAACGAGGGCTGGAGGTGGTGGAATTTGCTTGCGGCATTCCGCACCTGCTCAAGGGTGAATTCACAGAGCAGGTGGGCAGTGGCATCGACGGGTGGAGCATGCGGCAGCCATTGGGTGTGTGTGTTGGGATCAGTCCCTTTAACTTTCCAGTGATGGTGCCCATGTGGATGTTCCCTGTGGCCATCGCATGTGGCAACACCTTTGTGATGAAGCCGTCTGAGCGGGATCCCTCCGCCTCGTTGTTGATGGCGCAGGGGCTCAAGGCAGCAGGGCTGCCTGACGGTGTTTTTCAGGTGGTTCAAGGTGGGGTGGTTGCGGTGGAGGCGCTGCTGGATCACCCTGGCGTTGCTGCGGTGAGTTTTGTTGGGTCCACGCCGATTGCAAAGGCTGTTCATGCCAGGGCCACGGGCCACGGCAAACGTTGTCAAGCGCTCGGTGGTGCAAAGAATCATTTGGTGGTCATGCCCGATGCCGATCTTGATCAAGCAGTCGATGCGCTCATTGGGGCTGCGTATGGCTCTGCCGGTGAGCGCTGCATGGCGATCTCGGTGGCGGTGGCGGTGGGTCCGGTGGCTGACGCATTGGTGGCAAGGCTTGCCCAAAAGGCGCGCAGCATTCGAGTCTTGCCTGGTGAGCAAGCGGGTGCCGAGATGGGACCACTTGTGACGCAAGCACATCTTGAACGCGTCACGGGCTATGTGAATGCGGGCGTCAAGGAGGGGGCCACCCTGGTCTTAGATGGTCGGGGCCAGCGTCCGGTGGGTCACGAGAAGGGGTTTTTCATTGGTCCGTCACTCTTTGATCACGTCAACCCGAGCATGTCGATTTACCAAGACGAGATCTTTGGCCCCGTCTTGAGCGTGGTGCGAGTGCCGGACTTTGAGGCAGCGGTGGCGCTCATCCATGGGCATGCGTATGGAAATGGCGTGTCTCTTTTCACCCGCGATGGGGACACGGCCCGTGAGTTTTCCAATCGCATCCAGGTGGGCATGATTGGGATCAATATTCCGATTCCCGTCCCGATGGCGTTTCACTCTTTTGGGGGCTGGAAAGACTCTCTGTTTGGGGATCACCACATCCATGGCCCGGAGGGGGTGCGGTTCTACACGCGCTACAAGGCCATCACTCAGCGCTGGCCCAAGGGCATTCGCGGTGGCGCGGAGTTTGTCATGCCAACGATGAAATGACGGGGGGCTCACGCGTGGGAACACTGGCGCTGAAAGACCCGTCGTTGTTTCAAGACAATGGCTGGGTCAATGGGGCTTGGTGGCCTGGTGTTGGCGGGGGTCGCTTTGAGGTGACCGACCCGGCCACCGGTGAGTCCATTGCATCGGTGGCCAACATGGTGCCCCAGGATGTGTCTGCGGCCATCGACGCGGCTGCTGCGGCCTTGCCAGGTTGGCGCGCACGCAGCGCCAAGGAGCGCTGCGCGATTTTAAAAACCTGGCACAGCCTGATTCATGCGCATGTCGATGATCTCGCCATGCTGATGACGCGTGAGCAGGGCAAGCCTTTGACGGAGGCAAAGGCAGAGGTCTTGTATGCCGCTAGCTTTGTGGAATGGTTTGCGGAGGAGGCCAAGCGAGCCTATGGCGAGATCATCCCCTCGCCAGCCTCGGATCGAGAACTCCTGGTGTTCAAGGAGCCCATTGGTGTCGTTGCCGCCATCACCCCATGGAATTTTCCAGCGGCCATGATCACGAGAAAGTGTGCCCCAGCCCTTGCCGTTGGCTGCACCGTGGTGGTCAAGCCGGCTGAGGCCACGCCGCTCACCGCACTTGCGCTTGCTGAGTTGGGGCGCCGAGCAGGGCTCCCTGCGGGGGTGTTTAACGTTGTGTTGGGCGACGCGGCTGCCGCGGCGCGCATTGGCGAGGTGCTCTGTTCAGACACGCGCGTGCGAAAACTATCGTTTACTGGCTCAACTGAGGTGGGGCGCCTTCTGTACCGTCAATGTGCGCCGTCCATCAAAAAACTGTCCCTGGAATTGGGAGGGAATGCGCCTTTTATTGTGTTTGCCGATGCTGATTTAGCAGCTGCCATTGAGGGTCTAATGGCAGCAAAGTTTCGCAATGCTGGTCAGACGTGCATCTGCCCGAATCGAATTTTTGTTCAATCGGCGGTGGTGGATCGTTTCGCTCAAATGCTGGCTGATAAGGTGGCTGGCTTGAGGGTTGGGTCTGGGCTCCTTGCCGAGACTCAGGTGGGCCCCCTCATTGAGGCTGCTGCGGTTGAGAAAGTCGAGGCCCACCTTGCTGAGGCGCTCTCGCAGGGGGCCCGGGTGCTGGTTGGCGAAGGCGGCGACACCCCTGCGGCGGTTTGTTTTGAGCCGACGGTGCTCGTTGGTGCCACACCGAGCATGCAGATCGCGCGCGAGGAGACATTTGGGCCGGTTGCGCCAATCTTTTCCTTTGAATCCGAGGAGGAGGTGGTCGAATTGGCCAATGCCACGGAGTTCGGCCTGGCGGCGTATTTCTTTTCAAGGGACGTGGGACGGGTGTTTAGGGTGGCTCGAGCGCTGGAGGCGGGCATGGTCGCTGTCAATGCCGGGGCGTTTTCCAATGAGGTGGCACCATTTGGCGGTGTTAAGCAGTCGGGCCTTGGGCGAGAGGGCGCACGTCATGGCATGGATGAATACTTGGAGATCAAGTACGTGACCATGGCGGGGCTGCGGTAGGTGGGTGGTTTCACGTGAAACAATGTTTCACGTGAAACCATTGGCCAAAGGCGATGGCTCGACCAAGTTGTTTTCCTGGCTTGCGAAGCCCCTATAATGCAAACCCTTGCTTGCGCGCGACGAGACAAAGACCCAGCCCGTGGAGTATCCAAAACAGTTTGATGTGATTGTGGTTGGCGGTGGCCACGCGGGCACGGAGGCGGCGCTTGCCGCTGCCCGAACCGGTGCCCAGACCTTGCTGGTGACCCATGCAATGGAGACCCTTGGGCAGCTGTCTTGTAATCCTTCCATCGGGGGGATCGGGAAGGGGCATCTTGTCAAAGAGATTGATGCCATGGGAGGGGCCATGGCCATTGCCACCGATGAGGCGGGCATCCAGTTTCGCATCCTAAACGGCTCAAAAGGGCCTGCCGTTCAGGCAACCCGCGCCCAGGCTGACAGGGTCCTTTACCGCCAGGCCATCCGAGGTCGGCTCGAGGGCCAGCCCAATTTAATGCTCTTCGCACAAGCTGTGGACGACATTTTGCTGTCTGCAGACCGAGTCTCCGGCATTCGCACCCAGATTGGGGTGGTGTTTCGCGCACCAACAGTGGTGCTCACAGCCGGCACGTTCTTAAATGGCCTGATCCATGTTGGCTTGGAACATCATGGTGCCGGGCGGGCAGGGGACCCCCCCGCCATTGCGCTGTCTCATCGCCTGCGGGAGTTGGGCCTTGCGCAGGGGCGATTAAAAACGGGAACACCCCCCCGGCTCGATGGACGAACCATCGACTGGTCGGTGTTGACCAAGCAGCCCGGTGACATGGACCCCGTGCCTGTGTTTTCGTTTCTGGGAAATGCCCAGATGCACCCGGCCCAGTTGCCTTGCTGGGTGACACACACCAATGAGGCCACCCATGCCCTGATTCGGTCAGGCATGGACCGATCCCCAATGTTTACTGGCGTGATTGAAGGCGTTGGCCCCAGGTATTGCCCCTCGATTGAAGACAAGGTCCATCGATTCGCCGACAAGGAGAGTCATCAAATCTATCTGGAGCCAGAGGGGTTGACAACGCATGAGGTTTATCCAAACGGGATTTCCACGAGCCTGCCATTTGATGTCCAACTTGGGATCGTTCGATCCATGCGCGGCCTTGAGAAGGCAGACATCGTTCGCCCCGGGTATGCAATTGAATACGATTATTTTGACCCCCAGCGCCTTCAGTTGAGTCTTGAGACGAAGGACATTGGGGGACTGTTTTTCGCAGGGCAAATCAACGGCACCACGGGCTATGAGGAGGCCGCCGCCCAAGGGCTGCTTGCGGGTCTGAACGCGTCACGACAGGCCAGAAACCTGGAGGCCTGGTGGCCAGGCCGCCATGAGGCGTATCTTGGGGTGATGGTCGATGACCTGGTCACCCGGGGTGTGACCGAGCCTTATCGGATGTTCACAAGTCGGGCTGAGTATCGCTTGAGCCTAAGAGAGGACAACGCTGATTCGCGGTTAACAGCCCATGGCAGGACCCTTGGGCTGGTCGACGATGGGCGTTGGGCTGCCTTTGAAGCCAAGCAAGAGGCCATTGCGATTGCCCTGGAGCGCTTGCGATCAACCTATGTGCACCCAAGCCGGTTTGGCAGGCAGGCCCTCGAGGCAGTGTTTTCCGAAGAGGTCCCAAATCAAGAGGCCTTGGCCGCCACCCTTTTAAAGCGCCCGAACGTTCGCCTCGCGCAACTGGCCACCCTGATGCCGTCATTTGGGGCCAATGCCATGCCCCTTGACGTGTTGCAGCAGGTTGAGACCCACATTAAATACGAAGGCTACATTCTGAGACAAGCAGAAGAGGTGGCACGACGAGCAACCCAGGAAACCACGGCATTGCCAGAGGATTTCGACTACGCCAGTGTGCGAGGGCTCTCAAGTGAAGTCTGTCAGAGGCTCTTGGCAGCTCGCCCTCAGACGATTGGTCAGGCCAGTCGACTCTCGGGCGTCACGCCAGCTGCCATTTCGCTCTTGCTCATCCATCTCAAACGGCAACGCGCTCGGGAACAGGCTGTCTCGAGTGCGGCGTAGTGGCCATCGGTGGACATCGACCCATCAACCATTCAAGAGGCCTGGTCGCGGCACCCACAGGCAGTTGGGTGTCCACTGCTGTTGCATCAAGCGGCGGACTTGTCTTCATTGTTGAGTGCGATGGCCCGTTGGAACGACGTCCACGGCCTCACCGCCATTCGGCCGCAAGAGGCCGTTTCCCGACACCTCGTCGATGCACTGACGCCCTCGGCCTCGACCTTGTCACGCTACCTTCCCCCTGCCTGCTCGACGTGGGCTCTGGCAATGGCGTGCCCGGCCTGGTCTGGGCCGTTGTCCTTCCGGCCGCGCGCGTGGTGTTGGTCGAGCGCGTTGCCCGCAAGGCTGCGTTTCTTCGACATGCGGTTGCCAGGCTTGGCCTGCGGGGACGGGTGGGCGTTTATCAGGAGTCCGTTCAAGCCAACGGAGACCTCCTCAAGGCCATGCCGCCAGGCGGCTATGCGATCATTGGCAGCCGTGCGTTTGCTGCCATTGAAGATTTTTTGAGTTTGAGTTGGTGTCATTCAGGTGCCGCCACCCAATGGCTCTACATGGCAGGCAGGCTTGACGAGATCAGAGGTTTAAAAACGAGTATGTACACACACCCGACCACACCGATGCGGTATGAGCTTGATGCTGTTGAATCCGCATCGGATGATGGCCATCCCGGTGGGCGTCACTTGGTTTGGATTCGGAGGGCGCAAGGATGACCACTGTCGTGTCTCGAAAACCCTTGATTCTTGCAGTCGCAAATCAGAAGGGCGGGGTGGGCAAGACCACCACGGCCGTTAATTTATCGGCTGCCATGGCCCGGCTTGGCTTTCGGGCGCTGCTCGTCGACTTAGACCCCCAGGCCAATGCGACCATGGGCAGCGGGGTCGACAAGAGCAGCCTCACCCGCACCGTCTATCCAATGCTTGTGGGCCTTGAGTCTGCCAGGGCGGTTCGTGTGTCCACCCCCGGTGGTTACGATTTATTGCCTGCAAACCGTGACTTGGCTGGTGCAGAAGTTGAGCTTGTGGATCTAGATGACCGCGAGCATCGCCTGGCCAAGGGCCTGGTCGAGATCGGGCCAGAATACGACATCGTCGTCATTGACTGCCCCCCGTCACTGTCGTTGTTAACCCTCAATGGGCTCTGTGCAGCCCATGGCGTGGTGATCCCCATGCAGTGCGAGTATTTTGCCCTCGAGGGGCTGTCAGACCTTGTGAACTCCATCAAGCGAGTCCACGCAGGGCTCAATCGCGACCTTCGGATCATCGGACTCTTGCGGGTCATGTTTGACCCGCGCATGACCCTCTCCCAGCAGGTCAGCGACCAATTGGAGCGGCACTTTGGTGAAAAAGTCTTCAAGGCGGTGATTCCCAGAAACATTCGACTCGCTGAGGCGCCCAGTCACGGTCAATCGGGAATCGATTACGACGCCACATCCCGTGGCTCTCAAGCCTACCTCTCGTTTGCCGAAGAGTTGGTGGCCCGGATGGCCATGCGAAAGGGCTCAGCCGCCCCGCAGGAGGTGATCTCTTGAGCCTCAAAAAGAAGGGCCTTGGACGCGGGCTAGACGTGTTGCTTGGCGCCACAACGCCAATGCAAGACGCCCAGGCAGGGCTGGTGTCATTGCCACTTGGCTCACTCCAGGCAGGCAAATATCAACCGCGAGAGGCAATGGATGAGACTGCCTTACAGGAGCTGGCGGATTCCATTCGGCGCCAAGGTGTCTTGCAGCCCATCGTGGTGCGTCCAATCAGTTCAGGATTGGACACGGTCGCCTACGAAATCATCGCCGGCGAGCGCCGGTTTAGAGCCTCTAAACTTGCTGGCCTGACAGAGATCCCAGCTGTCGTGAAGGTTGTTGATGATCAGACTGCCCTGGCCATCGCGCTCATTGAGAACCTCCAACGTCGGGACCTCTCTGCCTTAGAGGAGGCCCAGGGCATATCGCGTTTGATCAATGAGTTTGGCCTCACCCACGAACAGGCGGCTCAAGCGGTTGGCAGGTCGCGCAGTGCGACCACCAATTTGTTGCGGCTGCTGCAGCTCTCCGAACCGGTTCAGGCCTACCTGCGGGGCGGGCAGATAGAGGCCGGACATGCCCGAGTCCTGTTGACCCTGTCCCCGCCTCAGCAACGCGCGCTGGCCGAGCTCGTCGTTGCTCAGGGACTCTCTGTCAGAGAGGTCGAAGAACGGGCCCGCAGATTAAACGCAACGGGTCGCCCGCAGACTCGTGCTGGCGGGCAACCATCGAGCGTTGAGGGGGCTGCCGACTGGCGACGCATGGAAGATGCGCTCTCAGACCAGTTGGGGTTGGTTGTTGTTTTAAAACCAAAAAGCCTCGGGGGGGAACTTCGAGTTCAATTTAACAGTCCGGAGGAATTCGAAGGCCTGCTGCAGCGGCTCATGCCTGCAAGGCCAGAAGGGTTTTGACTTGTTGGCCCAACGGCGATAGCATCGTCGGGGTTTCCAGAATAATCCGATGACGCTAACCGCAACATCATGATTCAAGTTGCGCTGGTGCAAGGCGTCATGGTGATGGTCTTTGGGGCCCTCGCGTTACTCCACTCAACCAGTTCGGGTGCGAGTCTGCTGCTCGGGGGGTTCTCCGTGGTCTTGCCAAATCTGTTGTTTGCCTGGCGCATGAAGATGGCCACGGCAGAGCAGGCAGCGGTGGTCTGGATGGCTGGAGAGTTGGTCAAATTAATGCTCACCGTCGCGCTGCTGGTTCTTGCAGCACGATGGCTTGAGACACCGATCTGGCCTGCGCTTTTAGCAGGTGTTGTTGTGGCGGTCTTGTCGTTGTTTTGGGCGCCCCTGGCGTTGGGTCATGCGCGTCGGCGGCAGGATGCCCATCGAATTGATGGTCGGCTTCGGCAGATGTCCGAGTCGAAGGATACGAAGTAAGTCACAACGAAGTAAGTCACAACAAGGAAGATTATGGCTGCTACTCAGGCGCCGACCGCTGGAGAATATGTTGTTCATCATCTTGGGCACCTCACCAACACGGGTAAGCCTCAGACAGCCATCATTGATTTTTCCATCATCAATTTCGACACCATCTTTTGGTCTGTTCTCCTTGGTGCGCTCGCGGTCTTTTTGATGGCCAGGGCCGCTCGTCATGCCACGGCCGGCGTTCCTGGACGCTTCCAGGCCATGGTCGAGATCCTGGTTGAGATGGTTGAGAATCAATCGAAAAGCATCGTGCATGGAGATCGAACATTCATCGCCCCGCTTGCGCTCACGGTCTTTGTCTGGATCTTTTTTCTCAACGCAATGGACCTCCTCCCAGTGGACCTGCCGCATTTTGTCTTCATTGCCACCGGCCTGGACCAATACATTCACTACCACCGCATCGTTGCAACGGCTGATCTCAACGGAGCCCTTGGCATGGCGCTGGGTGTCTTTGTCCTCATGATTTACTACAACCTCAAGATCAAGGGTCTTGGCGGCTTTCTCCACGAGCTGTTTTGTGCGCCTTTTGGGTCCCATCCCGCACTCTGGCTGGCCAACCTTGGCCTCAATATCATTGAGTTTGTGGCCAAGACCGTGTCGCTGGGCATGCGGCTCTTCGGAAACATGTATGCCGGCGAGCTCATCTTTATTCTCATTGCCCTGCTTGGTGGCACGGCCACCGCCTTTGGCTTTATTGGGCACGTGATCGCGGGCTCCGTCTGGGCCGTCTTTCACATCCTGATCATCACCCTGCAGGCGTTTATTTTTATGATGCTCACCCTGGTCTACATCGGCCAGGCCCACGAAGGACACTGAATTAGCATGGGTTTTTTTGTCGCAGTTGTTTCTTTTTTCCCCTCTAAGGAGTTGTTATGACCAACGTTGCATTTGTCGCGCTTGCCTGTGGTTTGATCATTGGCCTTGGTGCCATCGGCGCTTGTATTGGAATCGGCATCATGGGTGGCAAGTTCATTGAGGCGTCGGCACGTCAGCCTGAGCTGATGAACGAGCTGCAGACCAAAATGTTTTTGCTCGCAGGCCTGATCGATGCCGCCTTTCTGATCGGCGTGGGCATCGCCATGATGTTTGCATTTGCGAATCCGTTTGCTGGATAAAACAGCCTGCCTGGGGTGCGACCGCACCCTGCGGCTTACTTGTGAACGAGACTCTGTGAGGACTCTGCTGTGAATTTGAACGCAACCCTGGTCGCCCAGCTTGTCGTATTTTTTGTACTGGCATGGTTCACCATGAAATTTGTTTGGCCTCCGATCATGAAGGCCCTCGATGAGCGAGCTCTAAAAATAGCCGACGGCCTTGCCGCGGCAGACAAAGCCAAATCAGACATGATCATGGCTGAACGTCGAGCTGCTGAGGAGATGGGCAAGGCCAAGGATGTCGCCAGCGAGGTTCGGTCCGGCGCAGAAAAGCAGGCCAACCTCCTAATTGAGCAGGCGCGGTCCGAGGCCACGCGAATCGTCACGGCTGCTCGGACTGCAGCTGAGAAAGAGGCTCAATCTGTGATGCAATCGGCTCGAGATGCGCTTCGAGACGATGTTGCCGCCCTTGCAATCAAAGGCGCAACACAGATTCTTCGTCGGGAGGTCGATGCCAAGACGCATGCGGAGATCTTGAAGAACCTAAAGAACGAGCTCTAGGATGGCCCAAGCCGTCACCATTGCCCGTCCATACGCAGAGGCTGCTTTTTCAGTGGCAAAGACCGAAAAAAGCGATCCCAAGGCCATGGCAACCTGGTCGAAGTCTCTTGCGGACCTCGCCGAAATCGCCCAGGCCCCAACGGTTCAATGCCTCTACGGCAACCCAGCCGTCGGCCCGGACAAGCTGGCAACCCTCTTTATCGAGTCAGCCGGCAACCTCAGCCCATCTGTGGCAAATTTCGTTCGCCTCTTGGCACAGAACCATCGCCTTTTTGCCTTGCCAGAGGTGGCCGATCTCTTTGAGGCACTCAAAAACGCCGACAACGACACGCTTGCTGCGTGCGTGGAGACAGCGTTCCCCCTCTCGGCTGCGGAGCAGGCAGAGGTGGTTGCCTTGTTGGAAAAAAAATACGGTCAGTCGGTCATGATCACGGTCAAAGAGGCACCAGGCCTCATTGGCGGCGTGCGCATCTCGATTGGCGACGAAGTGATCGATGCATCTGTGAGTGGCAAACTCTCAAAGATGACATCTGCCCTGTTGAACTAGGAGCAATTTGAATGCAACTGAACCCCTCTGAAATCAGTGAACTCTTAAAGGGAAAGATCCAAGGCCTCAACCTGGTTGCAGATACCCGCAATCAGGGCACGGTGGTCTCGGTGACCGACGGCATCTGCCGCATCCATGGCCTCTCAAATGTCATGCAAGGCGAGATGCTCGAATTCCCCAACAACACCATCGGTCTGGCACTCAACCTTGAGCGAGATTCCGTTGGCGCAGTGGTGCTCGGGGAGTACACCGAGATCTCCGAGGGCGATGTGGTCAAAGCAACTGGCCGCATTCTTGATGTGCCGGTTGGTCCAGAACTCATCGGCCGTGTGGTCAATGCGCTTGGACAACCCATCGACGGCAAGGGGCCTGTGAACGCCAAGATGACGGATGTCATCGAGAAGGTGGCACCAGGGGTGATCTACCGAAAATCAGTCTCCCAACCAGTCCAGACCGGTCTGAAGGCCGTCGACTCCATGGTGCCAGTCGGTCGTGGTCAGCGTGAGCTCATCATCGGTGACCGTCAGACCGGAAAGACTGCTGTTGCCGTCGACACCATCATCAATCAAAAGGGTCAGCAGATGACCTGCGTCTACGTGGCCATTGGTCAGAAGGCGTCGACCATCTCCAATGTTGTTCGCAAGCTAGAAGAAACCGGTGCAATGGCCTACACCATTGTTGTGGCCTCATCGGCCTCCGAGTCCGCTGCAATGCAGTACCTGTCGGCCTACTCTGGCTGCACCATGGGCGAGTACTTCCGGGACCGTGGCGAAGACGCCCTCATCATTTACGATGACCTCTCCAAGCAGGCAGTTGCCTATCGGCAGGTCTCACTGCTGTTGCGTCGACCCCCGGGTCGGGAGGCCTTCCCTGGCGACGTCTTTTATCTACACTCACGGCTTCTTGAGCGCGCTGCGCGAGTCAACGAGGAGTACGTCGAGAAGTTTACAAAAGGCGCAGTCAAAGGCAAGACCGGATCCTTGACAGCCCTGCCCATCATCGAAACACAGGCAGGCGACGTGTCGGCCTTTGTGCCCACCAATGTGATTTCGATCACAGATGGCCAAATCTTTCTTGAGACAGACCTCTTTAATGCGGGCATTCGCCCCGCCCTCAATGCCGGTATCTCGGTGTCTCGGGTCGGCGGCGCTGCCCAGACCAAGCTCATGAAACGCAAGGACACAGGCGCTGGGGTTCGCCTGGCGCTGGCCCAGTATCGAGAACTCGCCGCCTTCGCTCAGTTCGCCTCGGACCTTGACGAGGCCACCCGAAAACAGCTCGAGCGTGGCCGCCTGGTCACCGAGCTCATGAAGCAGCCCCAGTATCAGCCCCTAAAGATCTGGGAGATGGCGCTCACACTCTTTGCTGTCAACAACAACTACATGGATGACGTGGAAGTCCCCAAGGCAGGGGCGTTCGAGCGGGCCTTGCGGGATGACATTCGATCAAAGCACGCTGCGCTCACCGATGCCATTGAGGCAGCCAAGGACCTCTCTGCAGACCACGAGGCCCAGCTGCGCAAGGCCATCGAGGCCTTCAAGAAGACCGGCGCCTACTAAGGATCTCCGATGCCAGGCTCAAAAGAAATACGCAACAAGATCAAGAGCGTTCAAAACACGCGAAAGATCACCAAGGCAATGGAGATGGTCGCCGCATCAAAAATGCGTCGCGCCCAAGAGCGCATGCGCGCGGGGCGCCCCTATGCCGAGAAGGTCCGAGCAATCTGTGCAAACCTGAGTCACGCCACACCAGAGTTCGTTCACCCTTACATGGTCAAGCCGCCTCTCATGAAGCGGATTGGGCTCATCGTGGTCACCTCTGACAAGGGCCTCTGTGGCGGCCTCAACACAAATCTATTGCGTCAGGTTGCCAGTGCCATGAAGGAGTGGCAGGCCGCCGGTGCCACGGTCCAAATCACAGCCTTTGGCAACAAGGGGTATGGATTCTTTTCCCGCATGGGTGCTGCCGTGGTGAGTCATGCCACCGGGCTTGGCGATGCCCCGCAGTTGGAGACCCTCATTGGGCCAATCAAAGTCCAACTCGATGCCTTTGCAGCTGGGGAATTGGATGCCGTTTTCTTGGCCTCAAACCAGTTTGTAAACACCATGAAGCAAGACCCGACTGTGCGTGGACTGCTCCCGCTCTCGGACGATCGTCTCGAGCGCACGGATCCCAATCATGGGTGGGACTACATTTACGAGCCAAGCGCTGAGGGGGTGCTATCTGACCTGCTCATGCGTTACGTTGAATCTGTGGTCTTTCAATCCATATCTGAAAACATGGCCTGTGAGCAGAGCGCGCGCATGGTGGCCATGAAGGCGGCCTCCGACAACGCCAAGGAGCTCATTGAACGCCTGCAGCTGTCCTACAACAAGGCCCGGCAGGCGGCGATCACAAAAGAATTGTCAGAAATCGTGGGTGGTGCGGCGGCGGTTTAACCCAGCACCAGCATGAAATTCATAAATGTCTATAGAGAAGAGGACCCTCAGATGAGCATGGCACAAGGCAAGGTGGTTCAGTGTATTGGCGCGGTGGTTGACATCCAGTTCCCGCATGACGGCATTCCAAAGATCTATGACGCGCTCACCTTAGACACAAGTGCCCAGCACGATCTAATCGAGAGAGACCTCACCTTTGAGGTGCAGCAGCAGCTTGGCGATGGTGTGGTTCGAACCATTGCCATGGGCTCGTCAGATGGCATTCGACGGGGCATGCCGGTCAACAACACTGGCAGAGGCATCTCCGTGCCAGTCGGTGAGGGCACCCTTGGCCGAATCATGGATGTCTTAGGACGCCCCATCGATGAGGCTGGCCCGATTGCCTGCGATGAGTTGAGAGAAATTCACCAGGCAGCGCCGAAATTTGCCGACCTCTCGCCATCGGTTGAACTCCTCGAGACTGGCATCAAGGTGATTGACCTCATCTGTCCTTTCGCAAAGGGCGGAAAAGTGGGCCTCTTCGGTGGTGCTGGCGTGGGCAAAACCGTCAACATGATGGAGCTCATCAACAACATCGCCAAGCAGCATGCCGGCCTGTCCGTCTTTGCCGGCGTCGGCGAGCGCACCCGTGAGGGAAATGACTTCTATCACGAGATGAAGGACTCCAACGTGCTCGATAAGGTGGCCATGGTCTTTGGCCAGATGAACGAGCCCCCCGGAAACCGCCTGCGGGTTGCCCTGACGGGCCTGACCATGGCCGAGCGGTTCCGCGACGAAGGTCGTGACATTCTCTTTTTCGTTGACAACATCTACCGCTATACCCTGGCTGGAACGGAAGTCTCCGCACTGCTCGGTCGAATGCCATCTGCGGTGGGTTATCAGCCAACGTTGGCCGAGGAGATGGGCCGCCTGCAAGAGCGCATCACCTCCACGAAGGTCGGCTCGATCACATCGATACAGGCTGTCTACGTGCCTGCCGACGACCTGACCGACCCATCGCCAGCCACCACCTTTGCGCACCTCGACGCCACAGTGGTGTTGTCGCGAGACATCGCCTCCCTGGGCATCTACCCTGCGGTCGACCCACTCGATTCAACCTCAAGGCAGATTGACCCCAATGTGGTGGGTGAGGAGCACTACACAGTGACCCGCAAGGTGCAGCAGACGCTTCAGCGCTACAAAGAGCTGCGCGACATCATTGCCATTCTCGGCATGGACGAACTCTCGCCAGAGGACAAACTCACCGTGGCGCGTGCGCGCAAGGTCCAACGGTTTTTGTCTCAGCCCTTTAACGTGGCCGAGGTCTTCACAGGCTCGCCCGGGAAATATGTCACGCTGGCCGAGACGATACGCGGCTTTAAGATGATTGTGGACGGTCAATGCGATGCACTGCCCGAGCAGGCCTTCTACATGGTCGGCGGCATCGACGAGGCCTTTGAAAAAGCCAAGACGCTTTAATCACCCAACCGGAGTCCACTGCCCATGGCCACCACCATTCAAGTCGATGTTGTCAGCGCTCACGAGAAGATTTTTTCCGGCGAGGCTGAGTTTGTGGCACTCCCTGGTGAGCAAGGCGAGCTCGGCATCTTGCCTGGCCACATTCCCTTTATCACAAGAATCCGCCCCGGCACGGTTCGCATCAAGATCAATGGGCAGGAGGAGGAACTCATCTTTGTGGCGGGTGGGATCCTAGAGGTCCAGCCTCGGGTGGTGACAGTCTTGGCCGATACAGCCATTCGGGGCAAAGACCTTGATGAGGCAAAGGCAGAGCAGGCTCGAAAGGATGCAGAGCAGTCGATGGCCGATCGCAAGACAGACTTCAATCACGCCGCAGCGCAGGCCGAACTCGCCATTGCCTCGGCGCAGCTTGCAGCGCTCAAGCAGTTTCGAAGCCGCAAGTAGATCGCGACCTCGGCCGTCGGTTTGACACAGCCCAACGACCTTTTTTTGCGGGCGCTTGCCCGCGAACCTGTGGAGCGCACGCCCGTCTGGCTCATGCGCCAGGCTGGCCGATACCTGCCTGAATACAACGCCACGCGCAAGAAAGCCGGTAACTTTCTGGCCCTTTGTAAAAACCCAGAATTGGCCTGTGAAGTCACGATGCAGCCCATCGATCGTTACGGCCTGGATGCCGCCATTCTGTTTTCGGACATCCTCACCATTCCAGATGCCTTTGGCCTGGGCCTTCATTTTGTAGAGGGCGAAGGCCCTCGCTTTCACCGAAAGATTGAGTCTGAGGCCGACCTAGCGGCCATGCCCAATGTCGACATGGCCGAGGCCCTCTCTTATGTTGGCGATGCGGTGTCTCTGATTCGAAAGACCCTCAACGGCCGCGTCCCCCTGATTGGCTTTTCTGGCAGCCCATGGACCCTGGCCTGCTACATGCTCGCTGGCGGCAGCAGTTCCGATGACTTTCTGTCGGTGCGCAAATGGGTCTATAGCCGTCCAGACCTGGTCCAGGCGCTTCTCAAGCGCCTCACCCATGCGGTCACCGACTACTGCGACATGCAGGTGCGCGCCGGTGCACAGGCCATCATGCTCTTTGACAGCTGGGGCGGGCTTCTTGCAGACCAATCCTTCGATGCCTTCTCGCTGCAAGCCCTGCAGACCATCGTGGGCGACCTGCGGGCCCGCCATCCGAAGACCCCGGTCATTGTCTTCGTCAAGGGCGGCGGCCAGTGGATGGAGCGCATTGCCGCCACGGGCTGCCAGGGCGTTGGCCTCGATTGGACCGTCAACCTTGGCCAGGCACGCCGATTGATCGGTGACCGATGCGCCCTTCAAGGCAACCTGGACCCAGCTGTTCTCCTGGGGACCCCTGAGCACATTGAGGCGCAGGCCACCAAGGTGGTCGAGAGCTTTGGAGCGCTCTCAGCTGGCACGGGCCACATTTTTAACCTCGGCCATGGCATCTCACAATTCACGCCAATCGATCATGTGACGTGTCTCGTGGAGACCGTCGCCAAAGCCAGCCGCCGGCAGGCCTAGACCGGTCTGCCCATGGGCGATTCGCCCGAGCGACTCTTGCAGGTCGCCGTCGACACCCCCGGGCTTGGCGCGTTGTCTTACAGGGGTCTTCAGTCGGAGCCTCAGCAGGCGCGGCCAGGCCAAGACCTCCAAGAGGGCGATTGGGTGCTCGTGCCGGTGGGCACCCGCACCAAGGTCGGATTGGTCTTGGGCGTGGAGATGGCAACCGAACAAACCATCGCAGGCCTTCAATATGGGCTAAAACCAGTCGTCCAGCGCCTGCTGCTGCCGCGCCTGCCCGAGGCCAGCAGGCGGCTGTTGGCGTTCACAGCCCGCTACTATCATCGATCTGTGGGGCAGGTCATGGGCACCATGCTGCCGAACTGGTTTCGAGCGGCCTCAACCCACCGTGAGCGGGTCCTAAAGACGGGCACAAAGCCCTCGGGCATGGCAACGCTCATGTCCGCGCTTGTCTCAGAGATGGCTGCCTTATCGCGCGCCCCAGCGCAGGCAACACCCAATACCAACCAATCAAAACCAGCCGCCTGGCCCACGCTCACCCCCGCGCAGTCAGGCGTTGTGGCCGCCATGCAGGGTGAGTCAGTCGACCCAATGGGCAAGACTTTTTTGCTCCAAGGGGTCACGGGGTCTGGAAAGACTCGGGTCTACCTGGAGATGATGGATCACATTTTGCGATCCGCACCCGGCCGGCAGGCGTTGTTGCTGGTCCCAGAGATTGGCCTGACGCCGCAGCTCGACCAGAGGCTTCGGGCAGCTTTTGAGGCCCACCGCATTGGGGTCTTGCACAGCGGGTTGACTGACAAGCAGCGTGCCGAGGTCTGGCTGGCCGCAGCAATGGGACACATCCAGATTCTGGTGGGCACCCGAATGGCCATTCTCGCGCCCCTGCCGGGTCTTGCCATCATTGTTGTCGACGAGGAGCACGATGCCTCCTATAAGCAGCTCGAGGGCGTTCGTTACTCGGCCCGAGACCTGGCCCTATGGCGGGCGAAGGACCTCGGCATTCCGCTGCTGATGGGGTCGGCAAGCCCAAGCCTCGAGATGCAGGCTCAGGTCAAGCAACAGCGCATCACCCTCTTGCAACTCCAAGAGCGCGCCACAGGGGCAGCGCCCGCGCCGATTCGTTTCATTGACCTTCGGGTCGAGCGCGCGCAAGACGGCCTTGCACCGAGCGCCTGGCGGGCCCTGGAGGAGACCCTGCAAGAGGGTCAGCAGGCCTTGGTGTATCTAAACCGACGAGGCTGGGCACCCGTTCTCAATTGTGAGGCCTGTGGTTGGACGGCACCCTGCGCGGACTGCTCGACCCCGGCCGTGCTGCACAAACGTCGGGCAGGTTGGCGACTGATCTGTCACCGCTGTGGTCACCAGTCAAGTCCACCAGCGGCTTGTCCGGACTGCGGTAACCCCGGCCTAGAGTCCTACGGGCGGGGCAGCCAGCAGCTCGAAGAGGCGCTGCAGCAGCGGTTTCCGGCCGCCGCCCTGCTGCGCATCGATCGTGATGCCATTCCCACCCATGCTGCCTTTGAGGCTGCACTCATGAAGATTCGCTCGGGCGCAGTCAACCTGCTGGTGGGCACACAGATGATGGCCAAGGGCCATGATTTTCCCGCGCTCAAACGGGTGATCGTGGTGGACGCGGACGCGCAGCTCACCAATCCGGAGTTTCGGGCGCCAGAATGGCTATTTGCCAACCTGCTGCAGGTGGCGGGCCGCGCGGGTCGACACCTCAAAGAAGCCGAGGTCATCATTCAAACGCGCTACCCAAGCCACCCTCTGCTCACGGCCTTGGCCGACCCCTCGCCTGGCGCACATCAGCGCTATTGGGACCAACTCCTGGAGGAGCGTCGCTCGGCAGGGCTGCCGCCCTATGCCCATCTGGCGGCGGTTCGTTTTTCGCACGCAAAACAAGACAACGTTCGTGATGCAGCAGTGGCGTGCCAGAAGTGGTGTGAGGCTCACTCCAGCCGTGCAAACCTCGGTGTGACGGTTTATCCGCCCACGCCGAGATATCCTGAACGGCAGGCGGGTAAGATCAGGTGGCAAATCATTCTGGAGTGTGGCGCCCGCTCTGGGCTTCACACCCTGCTGAGCGCCCTTGGCCCTTGGGTGCAAGCCAACCGGGCAGCCGAGGCGCAGGTCGAAGTCGACCCGATGGGGCTGGCGTAGCGGGGTCTTCGTAACTTGGCGCGTCTGGCAGGAATCGAACCTGCGACCCTTGGCTTCGGAGGCCAATACTCTATCCACTGAGCTACAGACGCCAAGCCTCTTATAATACGCGTCTTCACCCATCCAGACCCCACAGAGAATCTTGCCATGAGCGAACACGAGAGCCCCATCAAGACCCCAAAGCAACTCATCATCGTCGTCGTGCTGAGTTTCATCGTGCCCATTGTTGCCATCGTGCTGCTCACGATGTACATCGGCGCGGCTCCCATGATCGGGGCAGGCAGTGACGCCCTCTCACCCGAAGCCACTGCACAACGCATCAAGCCCGTTGGTCGCGTGGTCACAGCGCCCGAGGCGGGTGAAGTCGTCGCAGCAGCGCCTGCAGGCGCGGTGGTCATCCGAACTGGCAGCCAGGTCTATGCTGCAGCATGTGCGGGGTGCCACACCTCTGGTGTGCTGGGGTCGCCCAAGATCGGTGACAAAGCCGCCTGGGCGCCTCGCCTGGCAAAAGGTTATGAGGCCCTGCTCACCTCCTCGCTCAAGGGCAAGGGTGCCATGGGTGCGCAAGGCGGTGGTGCATACTCCGACGCGGAAATTGGCAAGGCGGTTGCGCATCTGGCCAACAGTGCCGGCGGCAATTTCACCCAATAAAACGATTGATTCGCTTCTCTGGCCTTGACCGCGTTTTCAGCGCCCTCGACAACGCACTGAAGACCCTCACCACCGAGCCCTCTGGCACGGGGCGGCCCATGCCTGGGCGTGAGCTGCCTCAGGCCGACCTTCAGGCCAAGCAGATTCGCCACGCGGCCGGGCTCATGCGGGTCAATCATGCGGGTGAAGTGGCTGCTCAAGGGCTCTATCAGGGGCAGGCCCTCGCCACCCCGTCTGCGCAACATGCCCAGGCACTGCTTGGGGCCGCCAGAGAGGAGGCTGATCACCTGCGCTGGACCCTCACCCGCCTGCGCGAGCTCGATGGCCGCCCGAGCGTCTTTTCGCCCCTCTGGTATGCGGGCGCCTTCTGCCTCGGGCTGGTGGCGGGTCGACTTCCACTGGCGCAAGCAATGGGGTTTGTCTCAGAGACAGAGCGCCAAGTGGAGGCCCACCTCAAGGGACACCTCTCCAATCTGCCAGTCAACGACCACCGATCCCGAGCGCTGGTGTCACAAATGATGGCCGATGAAGCAACGCATGGCGCCGAAGCGAGGGCAATGGGAGGCGCGGACCTACCAGCCCCCGTGCAAGGCGCCATGAGGACCAGCGCCAAGCTCATGGTCCAGACGGCTTATCACCTCTGAGCATGCTGCCTTCCCAACGGCGGGCCTTTGGCTTGGCCCTCTACGATGTCTTGGTGAGGCTGGCGGCCCAACAGTCCGCACCGCTGTCGCCATCGGCCGATGATGTGATCGACAGCCTTCATCAACCCAAGCAGGCCGAGCATGGCGATCTTGCCACGAGCATCATGCTCAAGCTGGCCAAATCATGGGGCGCCAAGCCCCCCGTCCTTGCCCAGGCTTGGGCCAACTCGCTCATGCAGTCAGCAGCGCTGCAAGAGTGGCTTGTCGCAGCCGAGGTGGCTGGCCCTGGTTTTGTGAATTTTCGGCTGCAGCCCGCAGCCAAAACGGCAGTCGTCGCAGAGATCCTCGAGCAACCTCAACACTTTGGTCATCAGCCATTGCGCCCAGACGACCGTGTGTTGCTCGAGTTTGTGTCTGCAAACCCAACCGGCCCACTGCACGTGGGGCACGGCCGACAGGCGGCCCTTGGCGACAGCCTTGCAAAGCTGCTCGAGTCCCAAGGTGCCCTGGTGCATCGCGAGTTTTATTACAACGACGCAGGGGCACAGATTGACAACCTAACCCGATCTGTTGCGGCCCGTGTCAATGGACTCATGCCCGATGACCCTGCCTTTCCGGTCGATGGGTACCGCGGTGACTACATCGAGGACATCGCCCTGGCCTATCGGCGCAGAGAGTCGGTCACCACCTCTGAGGGAACCACTGTGGTGGCCAAGGGGGAGCCCAACAACCTGCCTGCCATTGGCGCATTTGCGGTGGCTTATTTGCGGCATGAACAAGACCTTGACCTGGCGGCCTTTGGCGTGTGCTTTGATCAATTCAGCCTGGAGTCGGCGCTCTACACCGATGGACACGTCGAGTCGGTGGTCAACCGCCTTGTCCAAAACGGCAAGGCCTATGAAAACGATGGTGCGCTCTGGCTGCGCTCGACCGACTACGGCGACGACAAAGACCGGGTCATGCGAAAGTCAGGCGGGGGATACACCTACTTCGTGCCCGATGTTGCCTACCACCTTCAGAAATGGAAGCGCGGGTTTGGCCGTGCTGTGAACATTCAGGGCTCCGATCACCACGGCACGATCGCCAGGGTCCGCGCTGGCTTGCAGGCCCTCGAGGAGGGCGTGTCGGAGGGCTTCCCCAGCTACATCTTGCACAAAATGGTCACCGTGATGCGCAACGGCCAAGAGGTCAAGATCTCCAAACGGGCAGGCGCCTATGTGACCCTGCGTGATCTCATCCTGTGGTCGGGCTCAGAGGCGGATTCAGAGGCTGCCGACATCGACCGGGGCCGAGATGCGGTGCGCTTTTTTTTGGTGTCGCGAAAGGCCGATTCTGAGTTTGTCTTTGATGTGGACCTGGCGCTCTCTAAGTCAGATGAAAACCCCGTCTACTACGTTCAGTACGCCCATGCGCGCATTCAGAGTGTCTTGATGCAGGCAGGGCACAACGGCGCAGACCTCTCCTGGACAACGCTGCTCACGCCCACCGAGCGGGCGGCCTGCTTGGAGCGCCTTGATTCACCAAAGGCGCTGGCCCTCTGCTCGAGCCTATCGACCTACCCAAGCATCCTGGCCCAGGCCGCCGAGGAGTTTGCCCCGCACCTGATTGCCTTTTACCTGAGAGATCTTGCCGCAGCCTTTCATGGCTTTTACAACGCCGACCGCGTGCTGGTCGATGACCCTGGCCTGCGGCAGGCGCGGCTCTTGCTTTTGGTGGCCACGGCCTGCGTGTTGAGGTCGGGCCTGAGCATTCTCGGTGTCCGAGCGCCCAACAAGATGTAGCATCGCCCAATGCCCAGCGCCCGCTCCACCGACACGCCCCGCGCACCGAACCGTTCAAACGGGGGTGGCAGCATCGTGAGCTTTTCTGCCGGCGTGGCCGTTGGGCTGGTGGTGGCCGCCGCAGTGGCGGCCTACCTCACCATCACGCCGCCGCCCTTTCAAGATCGAGGGCTGCGCAAACCCGAGCCGGCTGTTGCAAAGAAGGCAGCACCCGAGGAGGCCACCTCTGCCCAGCAGCCCGCTGCCGCACCCCCCGTGCCTGCCGCTGCCGCACCGCCGCCGCCGCAGTTGGCAGACCCCCAAGGCCCACCGCTTGCTGAACCACCAGGCACCACTTATTTCTTGCAGGTTGCCGCCTACCGATCGGTGGATGAAGCCGATCAGATGCGCGCACGCCTTGCAATTCTTGGGTTTGAAGCAGCTGTCTCGCAGATCAAACGCGACAACACGGTCTTTCATCGGGTTCGGCTGGGGCCGTTTTCCGATTTTGAGGTCTTAAACCGCACCAAGGTCTCGTTGGCTGAAAATGGCCTCGAGTCAACGTTGGTGCGGGTCTTGCCCGCCCAATAAAGGAGAGTCAAAACATGCAAGGTCTCAACAAGTCTCGCCGACGTGGTGTTTTGGGCGGCACGGTCCTGGCTGCCAGTCGCTTGGCACCCTTGGCCCTCTCGGGTCTGGGCCTCGGGCTGGCTGCTCAGGCTGCCCCAATCGATGAGGGCATCGATTTTCGCGTCCTGGCCAAGGCGGTCCCCACGGCCCCATCGGGCAAGGTTGAGGTGTTGGAGTTTTTTTGGTACGCCTGCCCCCACTGCTATGCCATCGAACCGATCATGAAGCCATGGCTGGCCAAGCTCCCCAATGATGTTGCTTTTCGACGGGTTCATGTGGCGTTTCGAGGCAGCGTGCAACAGCAGCTCTTCTATACCCTTGAGGCATTGATGGCCCCCGATGCCGTGCACGAGAAGGTCTTTGCTGCCATTCACCTGGGGCGACAGCCCCTTCTGACAGAGGCCGAAATCGTCGCCTGGGCCCGCCCGGCGGGCCTTGACCCTGTGCGCTTTGAGAAGGCGTGGAACTCACCTGCGGTGGCCAGCAGCATGCGACGAGCCACCGCCCTCATGACCTCCCATGAGGTTGAGGGCGTGCCGCGCTTTACCGTCCAGGGCCGCTTCGTCACGGCACCATCGATGGTGGGGGGCAGCCATCAACGCGCGTTGGCGGTGGTGGATCACCTCATCGAGAAGTCTCGTCCGTTGATTCGTCGCTGATCACCAGATCGTAGGCTGCTTGTCTGGTCAGCCCAAGTCCTTTGACCAGGATCTTTGCTGCTGTGGCAGCAGGCAATTGAGCACCCAGCAGCCGAGCCCATTGGCGGGCGGTGGCGGACTGTCCGATCTCGTGACGATCAGGATCAGGTAGGTCAAAGACCAGCACCACCTCGCCCTGGGCGCTTCGCGGGTCTGCCCCCAGACCTGCCGCTCGGGCCTCCATCACCTCGCGCAGGGTTCCCCGATGAAGGGTCTCAAAGGCCTTGGTCATCTCCCTGGCCAGCAACACTGGCACAGCCTCTCCAAGCACTGCGGTTGCATCGAGCAGGGCTGCCTCGAGGCGGTGGGGTGTTTCAAACACGACGGCCACCCCACCGACCTGCATGAGCCGCATCAGTGTGGCTCGGCGGGCGGCCGCCCGGGCCGGCAGGAAGCCCCAAAAACTCAGCGGGTGCGTCTCGGAGACCAAAAATCCGCTCACGCTCAAGGCCGCTGTGAGGGCGCTTGGACCCGGGATTGGAATCACCCGAAGGCCGCTGGCCCAGGCCTGCTGAACCAAGCGAGCGCCGGGATCGGCAACGCCCGGCGTGCCCGCATCCGAGACCAAGACCACCCGTTGGCCGGCCAAGCCGTGGGCAATGACAGTGCTCGCTTGACTTGTCTCGTTGTGCGCGTGGATCGCCACCAGGCGCCGGCCCTCGGTGGGCAGGCCCAATGCGTGCAGCAGGGAACGCAGTCGTCGGGTGTCCTCAGCGCAGAGGCACTCGGCCTGGGCGAGAAGGGATTTGGCCCGTGGGCTCAGGTCCCCCAAATGGCCGATAGGCGTGGCGACCAGGTAGAGCCCAGGCTCGAAATTTTCAGGAGCGTTGAGCATGACAAGTCCGCGACAAAACCAGGGAACTGCAAAGGAGTGGGAAGCCTCTAACTGGCTTGAGGCTCAAGGCATGAGGCATCTGGCCCATCAGGTTCGATATCCGTTTGGTGAGATCGACCTGATTATGGTCGATGCAGGCGTGTTTGTTTTTGTGGAAGTGCGCATGCGGGCCAGCCCAGCTTACGGGGGGGCACTGGCGTCAGTGACACGGTCTAAGCGTCGTCGGATCATTCTGGCTGCCCGCGCCTGGTTGCAGGCCCGCGGGGGGCCTGAGCCAGCATGTCGGTTCGACCTCATGGCCCATGAGTGCGGCCAATGGTGCTGGGTTGCGCATGCCTTCGATGAGACGGGTCGCTGATTTGCACTTCATGCGTCACACGAGGCTTCTATAATCAGTCATCACACAAGGGGAGTTCGCATGGTTACGCGTCGCGTCTGTTTGGTTGGATTGGGTTCGTTGGCCCTTGGCTCTGGTCTCACGGGCTGCTTTCCCCTGGCAGCCACTGGCATGGTGGTGGGCGCCTTGTCCATCTCCGACCGTCGCACCACGGGCGCTCAGACCGAAGACCAGACCATTGAGCTCAAGGGCTTTAATCGCTTGCGCGAACGCTTTAAGGGGGATGCCGCCATAACAGCAAGCGTGACGTCCTTTAATCGGCAGGTGCTCCTCACCGGATTTGTGCCGGACGAGGCCACCAAGGCCGAGGTGGGCCAGATCATTGGCCGAATTGAGAACACCAAAGCCCCCATCATCAATGAGCTGTTTGTGGGATTCCCAGCCAGCGTGACCACCTATGGCAGGGATGTCTTGCTCACCACACGTGCGAAAGCCACCCTTCTTGACGCTCGCGATGTCAACGGCAACCTCATCAAGGTGGTGACGGAGTCGAGCACCGTCTACCTCATGGGGGTTGTCTCACCCCGAGAGGCAGCCCGGGCCGCCGAGATCATCTCTCGGGTGCCAGGGGTTCGGCGGGTTGTGCAGGCCTTTGAGGTCATCACGGAGGAACAGGCAAGGGCCATCGACACCGCCTTGCAGGGCGGCAAGCAAGCACCTGAGGCCCAGGGCAAAACCACAACCCAGCCCGCTGTTCCCCCCGTTGGCGCACCTCAGGTGACACCGGTCCGATGACGCCTCGCCGCCGCATGATCCTCTCAGTTGCGGCTGTGGGTGGCCTGGCAGCCGTTGGCACCTGGGCCACACGTGCGGCTGTGGCGCCAAGCGTCTCAGGCCAGACACTCTCGGGAGAGCTCGTCTCGACCCAAGCGCTCAAGGGCAAGCCTTATCTTGTGAACTTCTGGGCCACGAGTTGCATCACCTGTGTGCGAGAGATGCCCGAGCTCATCGCCCTCCATCAGGCCTTTGAGGAAAAGGGATTTCGCACCCTTGCGGTGGCAATGCATCACGACCGTCCAGCGTTTCTTGAGCGATTCGTCCAAGACCGGGGTCTGCCGTTCTGGGTCCTACATGATCAAGACAATCAATGGGCCAAGGCCTGGGGGGATGTCTCGGTCACACCCACCACTTTTGTTGTCGATGCCGACGGCCACATTCATAAGCGCTTTGTGGGCGAGCCAGATTTTGACGGCCTTCGCCGCTGGCTCACCAAGACGCTCGGCTAGGGGCGCCCAGGGGCCCCGGAAAGAGGGTCTTTTTAAGGGGCCTGGAGCACGCCTTGGCTTTGCTGGTCCGCGTGATACGACGAGCGCACCAAGGGACCCACTGCCGCGTGAACAAAGCCCATGTCCTTTGCCTGAGATTCAATGGCCTTAAATTCTGAGGGCAGGGCGTAGCGCACAACGGGGAAGTGGGCCTGAGATGGGGCCAGGTACTGCCCCACGGTGAGCATGTCGACACGATGCCTGCGCAGGTCTTGCATGACCTCTAAGACCTCTTCCAGGGTCTCTCCAAGGCCGAGCATGATGCCGCTCTTGGTGGGCACATGGGGCACCTTTTCCTTAAAGGTGTGCAGCAACCTCAATGAGTGTTGGTAATCGGAGCCTGGCCGGGCCGCTTTGTAGAGGCGTGGCACGGTCTCGAGATTATGGTTCATGACATCAGGCGGTGCGGCCTCCAGGATGCTGATGGCGCGGTCCATGCGGCCGCGAAAATCTGGCACCAAGACCTCGATCCGCGTCTGGGGCGAGGCTGTGCGCACGGCCTCAATGCAATCCACAAAGTGCTGGGCGCCGCCGTCTTTGAGGTCATCCCGGTCAACGCTCGTGATGACCACGTATTGCAGTTGCAATGCCGCAATGGTCTTGGCAAGGTTGCCGGGCTCGTCAAGATCAAGCGGATCAGGGCGACCATGGCCCACATCGCAGAAGGGGCAACGGCGCGTGCACTTATCGCCCATGATCATGAAGGTTGCCGTGCCACGCCCAAAGCACTCACCAATGTTCGGACAGGATGCCTCCTCGCAGACGGTGTGAAGGCGGTGTTCCCGCAGAATCGACTTGATCTCTGAGAACCGGCCATTGGGGGAGGGAGCCTTGACTCGAATCCAGTCGGGCTTGCGCAGTGGCTGCTCAGGCGCAATCACCTTGATGGGAATCTTGGCCACCTTGGCCGCCCCCTTGAGCTTTGGATTGGGTCGCTGTGGCCCCAGGTCGAGCTGTCGTTGGTGGGCGGTCTCGGTCATCTCTGAAGGGTCATCTCTGAAAGGCCTCGTCAAAGCGATCGCCAAGCGCATCGGCAGCCGTCTGCCAATTCACGTTCATGCCCAGTGTAGCGAGGTCCGTGACCCCAAGCCCAGCATGACCACACGGATTGATGCGCTCGAAGGCCAAGAGGTCGGTGTCAAGGTTAATCGCCAACCCGTGGGTCGTGCAGCCTTTTCGAATCCGCAGGCCCAGGGCTGCAAACTTCTCAAGCACCCCGTCGACACCACGATGGTAGAGGCCAGGCTCGCCTTGCCACCGGCAGGCCGTGGACATGCCAAGGCTTGCCACCCAGTCGATGACGATCTGCTCGTAGAGTCTCACCGTCTCCCGAACCATGCGGCCTTGACGCCGCAGGTCCAGCAGTGGAAAGACCAGGAGTTGACCGGGACCATGGTAGGTCACCTCCCCCCCGCGATCGGTCTGAAGGACTGGAATGTCGCCAGCACGCAGGATGTGTCTGGGGTCAGCAGCCAGTCCAAGGGTGATGACGGGATCGCACTCAATCAGCCAGAGCTCGTCTGGCGTGTCGGCGTCTCGGGCCAGGGAGAACGCGAGCATCTCTTGAGAGACATGCGCATATGACGTCTGTAGGAGGTGTCGGCGGATCATGTTGCGGGCGGTGCGCTGCGCCTTAGAGCACGAGCTTGACCATGGGATGGCTGGTGAGGGTTCGATAGATGTCATCGAGTTGTGCCTTCGATTGGGCCTGAACGATCAGCGTCACGCTCAGGTACTTTGAGGTGCGGCTGGATCGAATTTCCACCTGGTCGGCCTGGAGTGGGCCGCTGAGGTGTTCAACGGCAGCCAGGATCGTCTGCGCAAAATCGTCCCTGCGCTCCCCCATGACCTTGATCGGAAATGAGCAGGGAAAAGTGAGCAGGGTCTCGTCGGAGACACTCACGCGCAATGGGCCTCAATGGCCTGGTCGTAGGCGGCCCGCAGGGCGTGAAAGACCGGTCCGGGGACACCGGTGCCGACTGGCCTGCCATCGAGCAGCGTGATGGGCATCACCTCCTTGGTCGCCGAGGTCAACAAGAGCTCATCGGCTTGCAAGACCTCGGTCTGGGCAATGGGGCCCTCTTCAAAGGGAATTTCTAGGGCGCGCGCCAGGGCGGGAAGGATCGACATTCGAATACCAGCGAGCAGCTGATTGGAACGGGGCGGACAGCGCAGACGGCCCTGGCTGACCACCCAGATGTTGGAGGCGGCACCTTCTGTGAGAAACCCCTGGCGAGAGAGAATCGCCTCATGGGCCCCCTGTGCCACGGCTGTCTCCCTGGCCAGCACATTGCCCAGGAGCGCAACCGACTTGATGTCGCAACGCAGCCAACGTTCGTCGGGCAGGCTAATGGCACGAAGGCCCTCGGCCCGGTCTTGGGCACTTGGCCGCTTGAGCGGACTGACCATGGCAAAGACCGTTGGCTGCACGGCAGGCCGGGGGAAACTGTGGTCCCGTCTGGCCACCCCGCGTGTCACCTGAAGGTAGATGAATTGGTCCTGCGCCTTGGCCTGAGCAATCAGACCTTGGACGATCTCCGCCCAGTCAATGGCCGCTGTTGCGGACTCCAGCGAGAGCGCTGCGAGGCTTCGATGCAGCCTGGCCAGGTGCCCATCCCAGGCAAAGGGCTTGCGACCATAGACCGGCACCACCTCATAGATGCCGTCTCCGAAGAGGAATCCGCGATCCAAGACAGACACGCGTGCCTGGGAGAGGGCGAGCCATGAACCATTGAGGTAGGCCGGTGCCTCTGGGTCGAGATCGGCTGGAAATAAAAAGTCAGTCATCGAGAATCAATTCACAGGGGGTCAAATCGCAGGGGATCAAATCATAAGGGCTTAAAGGGTGGGCGAACCAAGAGGCGCACGCTGTCGATGGCGCGCCCGAGCAGGCCGGCGGTTTTCACGGATTCCGCCGCCACCAGGTCCACCTCATGAATCTGCAGTGGGCCAAGGTAAATTCGCATGCTCCCAACCCGCTGACCTGCCGTGACAGGGGCCACCAGGCCGGCGCCGGTCTGCAACTCCGTTCGAAGTTCACCAAAGCGCGATCTCGGCGCAGCCACCAAGACATCTTGTCGAAACTCGGCCTTTAATTTGGCGCGGATGCCCTTGAAGACCTCGAGTTCAGAGCCCACCGCATTGTGCTTAAAAAGACGGACCACATCGAACTGTTGGAAGCCGAAATTCAAGAGCTCAAGGGTCTCTTGGGCGCGCACCTCAGCAGAGTCGGATTGCAACACGACCACCATCAGGCGCCGTTGGATCTGCTCGCGAGGACCAATTGGCTGGGGCCGCCGAGCGGTGACCAGGCCGGAGGCCTGTGTGGGGTGGTCAATGGCGATGAGCCCATCCACACTGCGGTCAAGCCAGAGCAGTCGATTGCGGTTGGTTTGCCGTATCCCGTTGAAGGTGATCTCGCGCTGATTGGCAATCTGAAAGGCTTCTGGAAATTCGAGGTACAACTGGATGGCAAGCGCAGCCATCTCTTGTGCGGTGGTCTGCGCTGGATTGACATCGGTTCGTGCACCACTCGCATTGGTAAACCGTGTGTTGTGTAAGCCAAGCCGCTTGGCGGTCTGATTCATGAGCGCCACAAAGGCGTCCTCCGAGCCGGAGATGCCCTTGGCCAGACTCACCGCAGCATCATGCGCACCCATGAGCATGACCCCCGTGAGGAGGTCTCTTACCTTGGCACCATCTGCCCCCAGAAACATCCTTGGCCCGGCCGGCACTTCATTTTCAAGCGGGCCTGGGAGCACTTGTTGCATTCGGATTTGACGCTCCCGAAGCGCCGTGAAACTCAAGTAGGCGGTCATCAGGACGGACAGGCCGCCGGGTTCAGTGGGTGTGGACTCCCGAACGCCTGCTAGTGACTGACCGGTGCTCAGATCAATCAGCATCCAGGCCTTGGCCGACACCCCGTTGGGACTTGGCCATTGGGGGGTCTGGGCCTGAGCGTCATGGGTGGATGCGGCCATTAAAGAGAAAATGCAAATCAGGGCCCCAACAAAACCAGTGGTCAGCCCATGCGTGACTGGGGGTGGTTTGAGGGTTGCGCTGGCGCTCACGAGATGTCTGCGACCGCCTGGACCACCATCTCGCGCAGCTCAGGCAGCATGCCGTGAAAGAAATGGCCGGCCCCAGGCAAGACCATGACCGGCTGTTTGAAGGGACGGGCATGGTCAAGGGCGCCCGCAAGCGATGCCACATCGTCGGCCTCACCATGGATCATTCGAGTCATCGCCACGGGGGGCGATGGCGACATGCGCTCTGTGGCCAGCCCCACCAGCAGGCAGACCCCGAGTCGCTGTGGCGGCAGCCCTCGGGCTGCTCGACCAGCCTCCCAGTTTGCGGCCAGGTGAGACGACATCACTGCACCGAACGAGAAGCCTGCCATCCAACGGCTGGGCCCTGCATTGGCGCCAAGGGTCGCTTCGGCCCATTGCCAGGTGGCCCAGAGGTCGTCTTGTTCACCAATGCCCAGGCTGTGAGCGCCCTCGCTCTGGCCGACCCCTCGAAAATTGGGCCGCAGGCAGATCAGTCCGCGACTCATCAGGGCCCTGGCGATGGTCTGAACCACTTTGTTGTCGCGGGTGCCCCCAAACAAAGGATGGGGGTGGGCAATCACGGCCAGGCCAATCGGGGAGACGCCAGCGGCTGGCCGGTCTAGTGCAATGTCCAGTGCGCCAGCTGGTCCCGCAATAAGGTGGACGTCGGTCTGGGCGTTCACGCGATCCGAAGTCGCTCCACGGGCTCGCCCTTGACAAGGTGCTGATCAATGATCTCGTCGATGTCCGTCTGATCGACGTACTGATACCAGATGCCCTCTGGGTAGACCACCATGACAGGGCCAAAGTCGCATCGGTCGAGGCACCCAGCTTTATTGATTCGAACCTTGCCCTCGCCGTTGAGTCGCAGGGCCTTGATGCGGTCCTTGGCATGGGCCTGGAGTGCAGAGGCCCCGCAGTTGTTGCAGCAGTCTGATCCGGCGTTGCGTTGGTTGGTGCAAAAGAAGACATGGTGTTTATATGGGCTCATCGGCGTAGTGTACGGCGGCTTTTGAGCATCCAGAGCCCCAACCACGCCATGGAAATGATTGGCCAGAGGGTTGCCGCCCAGGCCGCGAGCCCGCGCAAGTTGACCCACTGACCCTGGGCCAAGACGATTGGTGTGCTGGGTTCGGCCACTGAACTGGGCAGTCCCGAGGCCAGCATGACCATCAGGAGCGACAACACCATGCCGAGTCCGCACAGACCCAGGGGCGCTAAAAACGCCACAGCCGCGCCCAAGAGGGCCACCAGCAGCAGGCCCACCTGCACCCCAGGGCTAAACCAAGCCGCAAGGCTCGCCCAGATCGCCTCCACCCCAAGGGGAGGCGGTTGAAGCAGCAATATCCAGGCCGTCCTCGAGCCCACACCAATCACCAACGCGGCTGTGATGACCCAGGCCCAGTTATCAGCAACCTGACGAAGCCACCAGCTTGGCTGGCCAGACAGGCCAAGTTTCAGATGGATGGCCAGGCCCAGCAGGGCGCAGACCACCAGGCTTGCCTCTGTGAAGATGCGTTCACCCTCGGCAAGTGGCAGGCTTGATCCTGTCAGGGCATCGAGGGCCCCGAAGGGCCGTATCCCGAATTCAATGGGCAAGACGTCTCCGAATGCCAACCAGATGGGGGTGGGCGCGGCTTGTGCAAAAAGCCAGAGCAGGGTCAGTCCAAGGGCCCCGGTCAGGCTGATGGGACCACTGCCCCAGATGTGGACGCGTTGGATCCGAGCCCTGCTGCGAACGCGCTGCGCCAGCAGGGCCCAGGCAAGGGCGCCCAGGGCAGCGCCAGTGCCATTGGCCAGGAGGTCTAGCCACTGAGGCCGTCGAGTGGGCAGGAAGGATTGGGCTGACTCCATGGTGAATGACCAAGCCACCCCAACAAGGGTGGCCATGAGCACGGCACGCAGCAGACCACGTTGGCGAAAAATATTGGCCCAGACAGCCCCCAGTGGCAGGTAGGCCAGCAGATTGGTCCAGAGGTCGAAACTCGTTCGGTATCTGGGCATTGGGGCAAATAGAAATGAGAAGGGATGACCCTGAGCGGGCCATGCCCAACCCGCATAGGGGTAGAGGCTGATGAGGCCGATGGCCAGCAGCAGGCCCAACCCAACAAGCCAGCGTTCCCACCCCACGCGTTCGCGCATCCAATGGTTCATCTCCGTATGATGCCAAGCATGTGGCCGATTGAGCGTTGCCTTGCTGTGGGGTCGACTCACCTGCTCGCAATGGAGCGGGTTCGTGAGGGTCGGGCCCGCACCCCATTCGCGTTGGTCTCGCGAGAGCAAACCGCTGGCATTGGCCAGCATGGCCGCGCCTGGGTCTCATGCGGTGATGGTCTTGCCCTGAGTTTGGCTTGGCCGCAACTGCCTGGCCAGGTGGTGCAGGGCTTGTCGCAGGACACCCCCCCACCCTGGCCGACTTGGCTTGGTGTTGCTGTCGTGGAGGTGCTGTGCACCCGAATTCCCGCACAGGCCGCTGCTGGTCTCGCCTTAAAGTGGCCCAACGACATCCTGTGCCATGGCCACAAGGCGGGTGGGGTCTTGGTTCAGAGGCTCACCGTGTCAGGTCAAGGCTGGCTGGTCGCTGGGATTGGTTTGAACGGGCGTTGGCGGGTTCCCAAACCGGATGGCCTGCACGACGCGGTGGGCCTTCTGGAGTTGGCTGCCCCGTCAACCTCCGTGATGGAGTGGGTGGTTCCCTTGGTCCAGGCGGTGGCAGACCTGGCGCAAGCCCCTCAGATTGACGCCCTCGCCCAGTCAAGTGCCCACGCACAGTGGGACGCGCACATTGGCGAGCCCGTTGTGCTGTTGGCATCCTCAGAGCGGCTCGAGGGCCACTCCGAGGGTGTCGCCCCAGATGGCCGGCTTCGCCTGCGATTGGCCGACGGCAGGGTGGTGACGAGGGCCTTGGGTGCGGTGTCCCTTCGAGGGGTGGCCGCTTGAGGGCTGTTTTGCTCTGCGACCTGGGCAACAGTCGCCTCAAGTGGCAGCTTCTTGGGCCAGGTGGTGGGCTGCTCGAGCAGGGCGCCATGTCATCAGTCGCAAGACCGGGCGCAGCGCTCGCAGCTGATCTTGAAGAGGCCTGTGGGGCCGCCCTCACACGGCTCAACGATCAAGGGGTCGAGTGTGCGATGGGGCTGGTTTCTGTTGCCTCGACTGACCAGACCAATGCCCTGCTGCAATGGGGTGAGCGGGTCACCGAGGCACCGGTCTGTCGTGTCAGGTCGGAGCCCAAACTGGCGCGCCTCACCAATGGCTACCGAGACCCCAAGCAACTCGGTGCAGACCGCTGGGCGGCGGCCTTGGGCGCCGTCCAGTGGGCAGAGGCAAGGCTTCCAAGCGCCATGAGTGTGCTCGTGGTCTCGGCGGGCACGGCCACCGTCATCGATGGCCTGACGCGCTCCTCGCAGATGCCGGGTGACAACGTTGGCCCGAACTGGCAGTTCGACGGTGGTGTCATCCTGCCCGGGATTGGCCTGATGAGATCGATGCTCTGTGCAGGAACCTCGGCCTTGGCGCCCCTGTTTGATGCCCCAGCCCAGGGGCTCTCTGCTGCAGGATGGCCGCAAGATTCGTCTGGGGCCTTGGCTCACGGCATCGGCCTGGCCCAGACAGCGCCCATCTTGGCTTTGCCACCTGCAGATGCAATGGTTGTCCATGGGGGCCATGCCCAGGCCTGGATTGAGCACCACGCCGAGTGCATTGAGCGGGTTGGTGGCCATGGCCCTCAAGGCCCCCTTGCAACGGCCCAGCACTGTCCAGATCTTGTGTTCGATGGCATCTTTCGCGTGATGCGGCAGATGGCTTAGCGCGCGTTTCGAATTCTCGCCAGGGTCTCGGTGGTGGACCGTTCGTGCTCAAAGGCGATGGACAAGACGCGTCCGCCCCAGCTGCGCACCTCGGCCCCCCCCACGATGTCCTCGAGCTCCCAGTCGCCACCCTTGACCAGCACATCGGGCCGCATGGCCAGAATGAGCGCAAGCGGCGTGTCGTCTGAAAAACCCGTGACCACATCCACGCAGCCCAGGGCGGCTGCCACGGCCATGCGGTCTTCCAAGGCGTTGATGGGGCGGTCTGCCCCCTTGTTGAGGCGCCGGACCGAGGCGTCGTCGTTGAGCGCCAGCACCAGGCTTGCGCCTTGGGCACGGGCCTGCGCCAGCAACGTCACATGGCCGCGGTGGAGCAGGTCGAAGACGCCATTGGTAAAGACCACCGGCTTGGGCAGGGCAGCCACCGCCGCCAGCAGGCCTGCGCTCGGGGCGTCGTCGACCCCCGAGGCGGGGTGAATCTTGTTGAGGAAAAGCAGTGGGGGGGTCAAACGGGCTGCGAGCTCGGGCTGGCCAGGCCGCGGTTGATTTCCTTTCGGAACCGGTTGAGCTCCTGCACGCTCTCGAAGGGTCGATCAAAGAGCAGGCTCAGGTTGTGCAAGATGCGCTCGGCCACCTTCTTTTCCCAGTCGGTGTTAAAGCGAATCTGCTCGTCGAGCCAACGCTCGAGCCAGCCAGGTTCGGGCAGGCGGCTCTGCACGGTGTCGTTGGGGTAGAGCGACTCGTTCACATGCAGGTTGGTGGGGTGAAGGGCCTTGGCCGTGCGACTGGCCGAGGCCATGAGCACGCCAATCTTGGCAAAGGCCGAGCGAGCGTTGTCGCCCACCTGTTGGAGGGCCTTTTTCATGTAGCGCAGGTAGGCGCCCCCATGGCGGGCTTCGTCTTTGGCAATGGTCTCGTAGATCTGCTTGATGACGGGCTCGGTGTGCCATTGGGCCGCACAGCGGTACCAGTGGTTGAGCCGAATCTCGCCACAGAAGTGCAGCATCAGGGTCTCGAGGGCGGGGGCCGGGTCGAATTCAAAGCGCACCGCATGAAGCTCCGCCTCGCTGGGCACCATCTCGGGCTTGAAGCGGCGAAGGTATTCCATGAGCACGAGGCTGTGCTTTTGTTCTTCGTAGAACCAGACCGACATGAAGGCTGAGAAGTCGCTGTCGTGGCGGTTGTCGCGCAGGAACATCTCGGTGGCTGGCAGGGCCGCCCACTCGGTGATGGCATTCATCTTGATGGTAAAGGCCTGCTCGTCTGTGAGTTGACTGGCATCAAAGGAGGCCCAGTCGATGTCTTTGTCGAGATCCCAGCGAACCCGTTCGAATGCGCGAAAGAGTTCGGGGTAGAGCATGTGGTTGGCGTTGATTGTTTTCACTGCCCTATTCTATAAAGGTTTCAAGTCTTTTCCGTGACATGACCTGAAGCTGAGATGCGTTTTTTGAGGCCCCTCACGGCCCAGCCCAGGGCTGGAAAGGCCGCAAAGAGTTCGCTTGCGTCCCAATGGTCTTGATGGTCTTGAATCAGTCCGGTCTCGGGGCACAGCCACAACCAACTGGTGCCGGCAATGGCCTGCTCGGGCGAGCCGGGCTTCACACGGAACCGAAAGACCCATCGCACCGCCCAGCAAGGGCCTGGGCTGCCAAGGGCATTCTCGTTAGCAGTGGCAGTGGCAGTGGCACTGGCATTGGCAGGGACCACCGCCACGGCCAGGTCGGTGAACCGGGGCTCGATGAGGTTGGCAAACATGCCGCGGTAGACGGCTGCGATGGCGTCGCGCCCCGTGACGGTTTGGAAGGGGTCTTGGAACCGGGCCTGCGGGTGGTAGCGGGCCACCAGCGTGTCCAGGGTCTGGGGCCCGAGGTTGGCAGCGGCCTGCAGAAAATCGTTCGGGCTTGGCGTTGTGATCATGTTCAACGATTATGAGGGCCAGCCCCCAGGGCCATGCCTTTTGTTTAATCCTGATGGGGGCGTCTTGTCTTCCCCATCAACCAAAAGAAGAGCCCATGGGGCAACACCCTGAGCACCTTCATGAACCAGGTGAACCGCTTGGGGTAATGAATTTCAAACTCACCCCTGGCGAGCCCCCGAAGCGTTTGCTCTGCAGCCTCGTCAATCGAGATGAGTGCGGGCATCTTGAAGTCGTTTCCATCGGTGAGCCGGGTCTTCACAAAGCCCGGGCAGACCAGTGAGACATCGATGCCCTTGGGCTTGAGTTCCACAAAACTTGTCTCGGCCATGGCGTTTAAGCCCGCCTTGCTCGCGCTGTACGACAACGCCAGTGGCAGGCCGCGGTAGCCCGCCACGCTTGAGAACCAGCAGACATGAAACCTTGGCACCCCTTGGGCCGCTCGCGCGGGCGCCAGTGGCAGCCAATGGTTGAGCAGGGCACGAAGCCCGTCGTAGCAGGCCAGAAGGTTGGTCTCTATCACCTGACGCGCATCCTCCACCTGAAAGTCTTCAATGGGCTGGGGCTTGTAGTCGCCCGCCACCCAGAAGACCAGGTCGGGCAGCCAGCCATCGGCTGCCAATCCATCAAGAACGCGCTGGGCCCCACCGCGCTCGGTGATGTCCAAGACCTCTCGTCTCACGGCCTCGAATCTCACGGCCTCAGATGGAAAGGCCTCGGCCAGTGCCTGCGCTCGGCGACCCGACACAATGAGCCGCGCCCCCTGAGCCAAGGCCTGTTGCGCCAGGGCCATTCCAATGCCAGCTGAGCCGCCCACCACCCAGACGGTGCGGCCCCGAAGGCTTGCAATGGGCTGATTCAAAGGCATGAAATGCTATGGCCGCTGAAACGAGAGGGTGACTTCACCGAGCCGAATGCCAAACTTGCTAAAGGTGGCGCGGTTGAGCATGACCTTGTCATCGATCAGCACCATCCAGTCATCAAAGGCCATGTTGATCACCGTGCCCTTGACCGGCACGGCCAGGGTGTAGCGCCAGTGCAGGGCGTTGCCCGCGATCTCGCCCGTGGCCTCTCCCACCACATCATCGGCCGTGCCCTTCCAGCGGTTGGGCCCAAGTTTCTCCAGGCGCCAGATGCGCTTTTGTTTCTCGCCATCGGACCATTCAAAGGTCTCATCGAGCACGCCAGTGTTGCCCTCGAAAGTGCCGTCGATCTGCACCACAAAACGCCGAGTCACCTCACCGGAGCGGTCGGTGACCATGCCCCAGCCGGTGGTGCGGCCCTGGAAATAGTTTGCCAGATCGAGTGCAGGTTTCTCCTGTGCATATTGCTCCACGTTGGGCCCAGCGCAGCCTTGTAGGCCAATCGCGGCGGCGGTCAACGCCAGCAAGAAAAATCGTCTCATCATCACTTGGTGGTCTCCAGTCGTCTAAAGAAAAACAGGGCTGCGAGCTTGAGCCCACAGGGCAGGCCAGCATAGGCCAGGGGCAAGGCCATGCCATGGGGTTCACCCGGCGAGTAGCCCAGGCTCCCCAGAAGCGGGAGCACAAGGCCGGCAGCCAGGGCAAGGGCAAGTTTTTGCAAGAGGGTCCACAGGCCCATGATCAGCGCCTCGTGCTGGCCACGTTGGCCAGACCTGGAAATGGCCGCTGCCAAGAGCAGTGCGGGGCAGGTGAGCTCTGCACCGAGTGCAAATCCGGTGACAAGACAAATCACTGCAAATGGCCAGAGGTCACCGGCTCCGAGTTGTGTGGCCCATACGAAGGCCACCACGGAGACCACCACGGAGACCTGCCAGACCCTGCCCGCCGGGTGCCGACGCAAGAGTCGCTGCCAAAAGACCATCGAGATGGCCGCAGCAAGAAAATAGCCCATCAGCAATAGGCCAGCGGCCTCCTTGGACAAGGCCAGTTGATCGGCCACAAAAAAGAGAAACAAGGTGCCCGGGATGGCATTGGCCAGGGCATTGAGCCCCATCACCCCGAGCAGCCCGCGGCCGGGCGGATCGAGCAGCTTGAGGCCTTGCCAGGCCGAGACCGATGTGGGTCTGGTGTCACCGAGGCTGGCCTGACCGGGCAGGCCTCGCAAGGCCGCCGCGCCCAGCAGGGCCACCAGGAGCACCCAGCCCAGCAGGCCCGTGAGACTGTCTTGGCTGGCAAGCACCGCAGCCACCATGACCCCCAACAGGGTGAAACCCTCCCGACTGGTGACCAGCCGAGCCTGTGTGTCGGGCTGGTCGGTCCAACTCACCAGCCAGGCCTGATGGGCCAGACCCGCTGCACTGTTTGAGAGCGACACCAACAGTGCACAGCCAGTCATGTAGGCCATGAGGGCAACGCTCGACCAGCCTGTGGGCGGAGAGAGCAGCAGCACCATGCCCAGGCACAAGATGGCCAGACTCGGGAGCATCCACTTCTCAAAGCGTCTTCCGGGGGTCTTGTCCATCCATCGGCCAATGATGGGATCCGTGATCGCATCAATGAGCCGTGTGGCCATGAGGCACAGGCCTACCCAGGCAAGGGGAAGCCCCACCGCGCCGGCGTACAAATGTGGCGTGACCAGGTAGAGCGGCAACGCTGCTGAGGCCAGGACCACCCCCGGCAGCCCATAGCGCAGCATCTGAGCCCGGGTAAGGTTGTCAGTTGTTTGCAAGGCCAAGCAGTGCCTTGCGCAGTCTAGGGGCGCTGGTCTTTGGGTCGAGCCAGATTCGAAAAAATGCCCGAGAAAATGCCTCGTCTGCAACTTCTCCCACAGGCTTTCCATTGAATTGAAAGCGCGCACCGCGGCCCGGTTCATGTTCACCCAGGAGTTCATCGCCCTCTTGCACGGTCGGGAAGATGCCATCGAGGGCCTTGGACCAGGCCGTGTGTTGCGCTGCCGTGCCAGCACCAAGGCTGCGCATCTCATCGATGGTGCGGTCGATGAGGGCCCGTGACTGAATGTCGCGAGCATATTGAATGCGAAGTGCCAACGGCCTCGAAAACAGGCTCTCAAGGCTCTCGCCCTCTGGGCCGAGGGGCTCGCTCACAAGCAATTCGGCGTCGTAGACCTTAAAGCCCCAGACTCGCAGTGTGCCCCGCCCCACTGGGCGCATGGCCCAAGCTGGTCGACACAGCAAAATGGCCAAGCCTGCAAGGAGTCCGACCAATAGGGTGCGTCGGGCAATCACGGCTTAGGGATTCCTAACGCTCAAAGCAGACCTGCAAGACATCGCAATCACCGGTGTAGAAGCCGGCCTCGCAATACGACAAATAAAAGCGCCACATGGCCATGAATCGGTCATCAAAGCCAAGCGCCCGAATGTCATCTTCCTTGGCATTGAATCGGTCGTACCAGTCTCGCAGGGTGCGCGCGTAGTGCTGGCCAAATGCGAACTCATCGACAAGGCGCAGGCCGGCCTTTGACGACACGGCCTCGAGGGCCTGGCGCGACAGCAGCATGCCACCGGGGAAGATGTATTTTTGGATGAAATCCAGGCCCTTTCGATACCGCGGAAAGAGGTCATCTCGGATCACGATGGCCTGCACCACCGCTCGGCCGCCGGGCTTGAGGCATCGGTGCAGCGTGTTGAAGTAGGCCGGCCAGTAAGCTTCGCCAACGGCCTCAATCATCTCAATGGACACAATCCCATCGAAGCTGCCATCGGTGTGACGATAGTCTTGAAGCCGAATGTCGCAGCGGCCCTGCAACCCCTCAGCCGCAAGGTGCTCGTCCGCCCATGCTTTTTGCTCACTCGAGAGCGTGATCCCCAGGTGCCCGCCAGGCTGTTGCAGCCGGCGCATGGCCAACCCCCCCCAGCCACACCCAATCTCGAGGGTCTGGCTCTCAGGCCCCAGGGGACCAAGCATCGAGAGGGCGCGGTCCATCTTGCGGTTCTGCGCACCAGACAAGTCGGTGGGCAGCTCGCCGCGCATCTCACGGTCGGTGTAGATGGCGCTCGAGTAGGTCATGGTGGGGTCGAGCCAGAGCCGGTAGAAGTCGTTGCCCAGGTCGTAGTGGGCCTCAATGTTCTTTTTGGCCCGCCTGGCGGAGTTGCTTCGCAGGAGATGCCCAATGCGATCGAGCAGCAACAGCCAGCGGCGACCGACGAAGGCTTTGTCTAAGGCCTGCCGATTTGCAGCGAGCGTTCGCAGCAGACCGGGCAGGTCGGGTGTTGTCCAGTCCCCGTCCATAAACGACTCACCAAATCCAATGTCTCCTCGGCGCAGGGCCCGCTCGAAGGCCCGCCAGCGGCGAATCTCAAAGGTCTGTGGTGCCAAGTCTGCCTGTTGGATGCCCTGCAGCTGATGCTCGCCTGCGGGCGTGATGAGACGAATCTCGCCAAGCTCAATGTTGCGCAACATGCTGAGCACCATCCGCGCGGTGATCCCCGGGCTGCTCATGTGGCCGTTCCCTTTCGAGGCACCAGGGGAACGCGTTTGACCCAGAGTCGAAGGCCGTGCCAATGAATCAGGGCAATGACCCAGAGGCTCTGAAAGGGGTGCATGGCCCAGGCCGCACAGGCGCTGCGCTGGGTGAGGGCCTGGGTGCGACCGCTGATGCTGGTCACCAAGCTTGGACCCCGCGGTCCCATGACTTCAATTCGTGCAAGCGCTGCACCGTGGGCATCTGGCTGGTGTCGAAAGCGAAACTGGTAGCGGCCCTTTGCCGGAAAAAAAGGTGACACATAGAAGTCTTTGTCATGACCAAGGGTCTGGCCAGGCCTGTAGCCCGAACTGCAATCGAGCACATAAGCATGCCGTTCCCCGAAGGTATTGTTCACTTCCGCAATGACCGCAACGGTATCACCCCCGCGGTTCTCACAGAACCAAAAGCTCACTGGCTTAAAGGCATAGCCAAGGCAACGGGGCAGACAACTCAGCCAGATCTCCCCATCGACGCCCCTGATGCCAGCGGCCTGAAGCTGGGATCGTGCCCAGTCGAGCAGGGGGCGCCCGTCTCCGTGGTCTTTGGTCTTGACCTGAAGCAGGGCGGTGCGATCCAGTCCCCAGGCCCATCCGCCGGTGGCTTGTTGGGCGGCCATTGAGACAAGGGGCAGCTGAAAGACGACGACATTGGCCCGAAAGCGGTGATGGGTGGGTTCGCGGCGGGTGTGAATGACCTCGCCGCGCATCAGTCGAGGCTCGTGCCGAGCACCTGTTGAGGTGGTCATGCGGCCAATCGACTGCCTTCTTCTGAGGCGCAGGCCTCATGCCAGGCCAGCATGGATTGGGCTGCCTCGCGCCCAGAGCGGAACCCGTCTTCATGAAAGCCGTATCCGATCCACGCACCGGCAAACCAGACGCGGTCGTGCCCCTGGAGACCCTGAATGGTTTGGCGCGCAGCGAGCGCCGCCTGATCAAAAACGGGGTGTGCGTACCGAATGGTTTCGAGTTGATGTGACAGCGCGGGCGCTCGCTCGGGGTTGAGGCTCACCAGAATGGGTGTCTGGAATGGCAACGACTGCAGCACATTCATCCAGTACGTTACGGAGACCCGCTGCGGTGCGCCGCCAAGAGGCGCCCCGAGGGGGTCGAGTGGCAGCTCGGTGGCCTGATAATTCCAAGCAGCCCATGCGGCGCGACGTCGGGGCATGAGGCGCGTGTCGGTGTGAAGGTAGGCGGTGTTGTCTTCGTACCTAAAGTCTTTGAGGCAGGCCGCTGCGGGATGGCCTGCCGCCTCGAGCAGCGCACCCGACTGATTGGTGTGGCTGGCCAGGATCACCCCATCGGCCACGATCTCGAATGGTTCGCCCGTGTGGCGATCAAGACCCGTGACCGTCTTCAGACCATCTGGGCGGCTTGCGACCCCCGCAACCACATGGTCTGTGCGGCAGTCTATGGGCTGCTTGTCCTCAAGACAGCGCGCAATGAGCTTATCGATGTATTGGTGGCTTCCACCGAGCACACTGAACCATTGAGGCCGATCGGTGATTTGCAGCAACCCGTGGTTGACGCAAAACCGAGTGAAACTCTCAAATGGAAAGGCCCGCATCTGGTCGGCGGGACAAGACCAGATGGCCCCGGCCATGGGCAAGAGATAGCCCTCTTCAAAGGACCTGCTGTAGCCCCCCGCCTGAAGGTAGGCCCCGAGACTGCAGGGCGGCTTCGCACCCGCCTCGATCTGACGCAAGTCTCTCGGTGCCCGTCGGTTAAACCGCAGGATGTCTGCGAGCATGCGCCAAAATGTTGGTCGAAGCATGTTGCTCGGCTGGGCAAAGAGCCCCTTGAGGCTATGGCCGGCCCACTCAAAGCGACCCGCCTGTGCCGAGACCGAAAAGGACATCTCGGCCGGATGGGTTGGCACCGAGAGGGTGTTGAACCAGGCAAGCAACTCAGGGTAGGTCTTGTGATTAAAAACAATAAAGCCAGTGTCCACGGGCGCGGTGATGCCATCGATTGTGATGCTCCGGGTGTGCGTATGGCCGCCCAGGCGGTGGTCTGCCTCAAGTAGGGTGACCTTGCCTCGGCCTCGGAGGTGCCAGGCCGCAGACAGCCCAGAAATACCGCCACCGACCACCACCCAGTGGGGATGCTCTTGGCCCATGAATGTCAGGCCTTCGCGGCCGGTCTGTGCTCGATGCGTGCGTATGCAGAGTGGTTATGAATGGACTCGAAGTTCTCAGACTCGACCGTAAAGGCTGATATGCGAGTGTCGGCTTGCAGCGACATGGCGACGTCGCGAACGAGGTCCTCGACGAACTTGGGGTTGTCGTAGGCACGCTCGGTCACATATTTTTCGTCTGGCCGCTTGAGCAGGCCCCAGAGCTCACAGCTTGCTGCCTTTTCAGCAACTCCAATGAGAGACTCGACCGACATGCCGCAGGCGAGCTCAGCCTGAATCGTGACGTGGGATCGCTGGTTGTGCGCGCCGTAGTCTGAGATATTTTTGGAGCAGGGGCACAGGCTCGTAACGGGCACCACCACCGTGAGGCAGGTGACACGATGGCCTGCCTCGACCGAGGTTGACCAGGTGATCTGGTAGTCCATCAGCGAACTCACCTCTGAGATGGGCGCGGTCTTGCGCACAAAAAACGGCAAGGCCACCTGCATGGCACCGCCCCGTGCATCGAGTCGCGCAAGCATCTTGTCCATGAGGCGGTTAAAGCTCTCGAAATCGATTGCCTCGTCGTGGTTCTGAAAGACCTCGATGAACCGCGACATGTGGGTGCCCTTTTCCTCCGCAGGCAGGGCCACTGTCATTTCAATCGTTGCCACCGAGGGCTGGGGGCCGCTGGCGGTCTGGACCATGACGGGGTGCTTGAAGTCTCTGATGCCGACCTGCTGGATGGCAAGCCTGCGGGTGTCACGTGAAGACTGGACGTCGGGCAGCGCACCGGGTTGAATTTTCTCGGGGGCGTTCATTGAATGGCCTTTTGATTGGCGTCATGCGTGTTGTGGGGGCCTTTGGCGAGCAGGCCTTCGATGTCGGCTTTAAGACGCTGGCTGCCTGGGGCCACGTGGCTGGCGTAGCTGCGAACGAGCCGTCCTTCTTTGTCTATTAAGTACTTGTGAAAGTTCCAGCCGGGCGCATCAGACTGCCGCGAGAGCTCCTTAAAGAGCGGATTGGCAGCCTTGCCCTTGACGCTGGTCTTTGCAAACATGGGGAATTTTATGGAAAACGTGTTGGTGCAAAAGGCCGCAATCTGTTCGTTGCTGCCTGGCTCCTGATTTCCAAAATCGTTTGAAGGAAAGCCGAGAACGGTGAACCCGCGACCAGCATATTGCTGATGGAGCGCTTCGAGCCCTTCGTATTGCTGGGTAAAACCGCAGAAGCTGGCGGTGTTGACCACAAGCAAGACCTTCCCCTTGTATTGACACAACGACTGCGGGGCATCGTCTTGGAGGCGGGCAAACGACTTGTCAAGCAGCCGCGGGCAATCGGCTGCGACCGCTGGGGAGAGGGCAAATGCAGTCAGGACAAGGACGCACAGCAGCAGGGCGTGGCGTTGCAGAGAAGACAGAAATGGATGCGTCGGCAAGGTTGACCTGACCAGAGGGGGGATCGAATCCCATACTAAGTTCTGGAAAAGAACAAAGTCAAACACCAGTCTGCGATGAGTAAGGTTTTTTCGAGACCGCCCCTGGCCGTCGACACCCCGGTGGGCCCGAGATGTCACGCCTTGGATCAGAGACGTGGGCCAGCCGGCGTGAGAGTGGTCACAGACTTGCGGGCCTTGCTCGAGTCCGTCGAGGCTTGGCAGGGCCGCGTGAGGGTTTGGCCTGGGGCGCCTGAGGTGTCGCCTGGGGCGCCGCCTCGGAAGGGGCTGTTCCAGCCTGTGCGGCCGCCACCATCTGACTGAATTGGTTTTGCAGGTTGGCCCAAAGCATTCCTGCCGGATGCCCTGTCTCCCCGCTGGGGGCCTGCATGGACGACTGCATGGCCTGGAGTTGGGCCAGGGTGCCCCGCTGAATCTCCATGCCTTGAATGGTTGATTTGAGCAGTTGCAGGTTCAGGCTGAGCCACTGATCAACGGCTTTTAGGTCTGAGATGCGCTTGTCCAGGTCTTCGAGATCCATGGTCGGCATAGCAGCAGCGGGCATCTGGGCAAACCCGCTTGCACCGATTCCTGGCCAGCCAGACCTCAGAAAAGAAAAGGGGTCACTCGGGTTTTCCATCAAAGAAGTGTAAGGTCAAATCCGTGACACCCACCCGTCTTTTTTCGAGCAGCCTCACCCTCGTGGTGCTCCTGCATGTGCTGCTGCTGGTCTTCATTTGGGAGGGGCCAACGGCCTGGCTCAGGCTGCCCGAGGAGGCGTCCGAAAGGCCGCTTGAGGTCACCTGGGTCAATCCTGCCCCACCTGAGCTGCCGCCCACCGCCGCGCCTCGAGCACCACCGCCACCGGCCCCAGTGGCAGCGCCTGCACCCGATGTCGCCACTGTTCAGGACCCCGCTCCTGCAGCAGCAGCAGAGGTGGCCGCGCTGCCACCCTCGCCGAAAAAGGCGGCAGAGATGCCCAAGTCGGGCGCGCTGGCCATTGAGGCGTATTGGGGCACCTACGCCCTTGATGGCGAGCCCCTTGGCCGTGGCGAGATCCGACTCGACTACCCAAATGAAAAAGAGTATGCGCTTACGCTCTCTGCAAGGGCCGTGGGGTGGGTTTCTATTTTTGTGGGCGGCCCAGTCGAGCTCAAGAGTGCGGGTGAAATTGGCCCCGATGGCTTGATCCCAAGGAGCTTTAAGCAAAACACGCCAAGGCGCCCAGCCTCGCAGAGCACATTTGATCCACTGGCCAAGACCGCTCAGTTCGCTGCAGATGGCCCCCTGATCACGGCGCCAAATGGCCTGCAAGACCGACTCAGTGTGGCCTTCCAGCTGGCCTGGATGGGAGAGTCGCAGCCCGAAGGCCTTCAGCCAGGACAGCGCTTCGATATTCCCCTGGCCACCCACAAGGACGTGCAAACGGTGCGGTTTCAGGTCGGCGACCCGGAGGACCTCGTCTTGCCAGGGGGCATTCTGGTGAGCGCATTGCGCGTGACGAGCGACCCTTTTCAGACCCGAAGGATGGGACAAATCGACCTCTGGCTCGACCCAACCGATCGGCACTTTCCAGTGCGCATCCTCTACACCGAGCCCAGCGGTCGGGCCCTTGATTTTTTGGCCATCCGAAGCGTCTTCTGACCCGGCCATCGATTTGACAGCCTCGACCGAAAGACGGATACTTTCGGGTTCGTCGTGGAGGGGTGCCCG
>JAGYKN010000049.1 GCA_018401615.1 Burkholderiaceae bacterium | reverse complement strand
CCCCCACCCTCGTGCTCGAGGGCCCCGTGACTGGGCCGGCCTGGGAGGCCGTCACCATTGCCCATGCGATGGAATACAACCCCGACTACTCCGAGGAAGAAATCATGGCCCGTTACGGCTTTAACACCGTGCGCGTTCTCGGCCAAGGTGAGAGACTCTAGTTTGTACAAATGACCCCATGCGCACTATAGTTTCCCTCCCCCCTACCGACTTCTAAACATGTTTCGCATTCTCGTTACCAACCAAAAAGGCGGCGTTGGCAAGAGCACCATCTCTGCCAACCTCTCGCACTACTTTGCGGCGCACCTTGGCAAGCGCACGACCCTGCTCGACTTCGACAGCCAGGGCTCGTCAAGCCGTTGGATTCGTGGGGCTCAATCTGCCGACGCACCCAACCCCATCCGGATGCAGTCCATCACCTTTCCCAAAGACGGGGGCTTTAACCGTCTGCTCATTGATGTCCGTAAGACCCTTCGCACCCTCGCCGTAGACACCGATATTTTGTTGGCCGACCTCACCTGGAACGACTTTCTTGACGGCGAATTGCTCTTTGAGTTCGACCTCGTGATCATGCCTTCGGCTGTCTCTGAGGTGGAACTTGTCACCACCATTGAATTTGCACGCAAACACAAATGGGTCTTTGAGGCGCCGCGCTACCACCCCACCTTGGTCATTGCCCCAAGTCGTGTTCGGGCCGACCAGATCACAGCGGTCCACAGTTCCTCCGAGCGGTTTCCCGTCTCATTTGTGCTCACCCCACCCATTCTTGATGCGGTAGATGCCAAGCGAGCATTTGCGGAACAATTCATCGTCAAGCACAAGAACAAACGACTCCAGGAGTCATTCCTGGCCTTTGCCCGCGCGATTGAACAGACCATGTCCCTTCACTCGGCCAACAACAAGCGGCCCATGGGTCCAGGGGCCAGTTCGGGTGTCGGCGGCAGTCCCATCTTGCATTCCAATTTAAAGTACCGGGTGGCGGTTTCTCAAGCAGAGCGCAATGCAACCGCCCAGACCACCGTGACCCACGTGGGCAAGCCGCTGGCCATTCCCCCGAGCATTGCAAAACGCCCGCCTGAGCCCCTCACGCAGGCAAGCCCTCAGGCGGCGGTGGCCAACGGTGCGCCTGCAAACAGCACGCCCGTTGAGAAGGCCGCAGCCGAGCCGCAACAAAAGCCCGTGCTGCGCCTGGTCTCGCGACTCTTTGGTGGCAATAGCAACAACAAACGTTAGGTCGCTAAGTCGTTAGGTTGTAAAGCGCTTTGAGATCACGTTGGCTGCCAATGCGCTGATGTTTGCTCGCACGGTGGCCGCCTCGAGGTTCTGCTGCTCCATGGCAGCCAGGAGCCGAAGCGTCTCCAATAAGTCTTCCCGCGTGTCCCGAATCTGGCGCTCAATCGTGGCGAGTTGCGCCAAGGCATCTTGCCGCGCTGACAGACACTCCTCCATGTGCCGACTGATATCAGCAACGTCTCGCCAGGTGGGTCCACGGGTGGTGAGATCGGTGCCCGGCGCACTGGCCTGCAATGCCAGAAAGAGGCTGTTGAGAGAATCACCCACCTGAGCCAGTGCCGATGCCTCTCCCTGGGCGGCCTGAGCACGCGCCTGATCCATGGCCAGGGCGGGAGGCAACGGCGTGTCATCGATTGTGCGTTCAGCACGCATGCGCGCGATTTCCTCGTAGCGCGGCGCCTCCTCATCGAGGAAATCTTCATCATAGGGCTGGGAGGAGGCTCCCGACTCAATCTCATTTGCAGAGGGATCCTCAGCCAGCATCACCGCGTCGTTTTCTTGAACCTCCTCGAGTTGGTCTTCCTGCATGGCCTCAGGGGCTTGCTCGGGCAGCGCGTTGGGGGCATGGGGCCGAACATCTTGTGCCTGATGCTGAGGCTGTCCAGCAGACTGCCAGCCCTGTTCGGGAGAGTAGATTTTGACGCCCTCGGTGGGGAGTTCGAATTCGTTGTTCATCAGGCCGGGTGATCCGAAATCGAGTGGTGATGTCTGCTACTGTATCAATCATGACGGTAAACCGCCTGCTCCTGCTGCTCAATAGCCTGCTTTTGCTGCTCTTACTGGTCCAGCGCACGCAGTCTGAAGGGGGTCATCTCGGCTGGATGGGCGCCTTGCCCTGGGGCTCTTTTGGAACCGAACTGGCAGGCCTGGCCAGCCAAACGAGCGTCTCGGCGGGTGCAGTCATCTGCCTGTGGCTGCTCTTGAGCGTCGGTTGGTTGGTCTCCACCCCACTCTTGAGCATGGCCCGACAGAGGCGCGCTGACCCGGGCCTCGCCATCGAAGGCGAGTCGATGCGTCTGGGCGCACGAGAACCAACCGTGGGTGCAGACCCGGTTCACCACGCGCCGGATCAACCCCCAACGGCAGCGCCGCCCTCTGCCAGCCACAGCCCCTCTCAAGAAGACGCCTCCATCCAACAGGTGCTCGCAAGGCTTCAACAAAACGTGCCCGACCTCTCCCCCGAGGCCCGAGCTGAAATCGCCCGATTGCGCGCCGCCTTGCAGACCCTAAGCGACCCCGAGACCAAGCCATGACCGATGTGGGCGTCATCGGCCTGGGCGCCATGGGCCTGGGCATGGCGCAATCCCTGCGGCGCGCTGGCCACCTGCCGCATGTCTGTGACGCCCGACCATCAGTGGCTCAGGCATTTGCCCAAGATGGCGGCACCGCCTGCCCCACCCCCGCAGCGCTGGGCCGTCACTGTCAGGTGGTGATCTCGGTCGTGGTCAATGCCGCCCAGACCGAGGACGTGCTCTTTGGCCCCGAGGGCCTGCTCAAGACACTTGCGCCCGGCAGTCTCTTTATCATGTGCTCCACGGTTGACCCGAATTGGTCCATGGCCCTGGAGGGTCGGCTCGCCCAGCATCAACTTCTCTACCTCGATGCCCCCATCTCGGGTGGTGCTGCCAAGGCCGCCCGTGGCGAGATCACCATGATGACGGGCGGCTGCGCCCAGAGCCACGCGCTGGCCCAGCCCTACCTCGATGCCATGGCAGCCAAGGTCTATAAGCTCGGGCCGGCCGGCGCAGGCAGCAAGGTAAAGATCGTTAATCAACTCTTGGCTGGCGTTCACATCGCCGCAGCCGCAGAGGCCATGGCACTGGGACTGCGTGAGGGCCTTGACCCCGCAGCCCTCTATGAGGTCATCACCAACAGTGCTGGCAACAGTTGGATGTTTGAGAACCGCATGACCCAGGTGGTCACAGGCGACTACTCTCCCTTGTCGGCCGTCGACATCTTTGTCAAAGACCTCGGTCTCGTGCTCGACACCGCCCGGGCCACTAAATTTCCCCTGCCCTTGTCGGCCACCGCGCACCAGATGTTCATGCAGGCCTCGGCTGCAGGCCTCGGCGGCGAGGGCGACAGCGCCGTGATAAAAATCTTCCCGGGCATCGACCTGCCCACGCCCGGCCAAAAGACATCCTCATGAAGGTCTTGATCACAGGGGGCTGCGGCTTTCTTGGCGCCCTGCTGTCTCGTGAGTTGCTGCGCCAAGGCGCCCTGAGCCTTTCTGGCCGAGGGCCACAAGCCCTGCATCAGATCACCCTGCTCGACCGAGTCGCGCCAGTTGCCGCCATTGCGGCCGACCCGCGGGTGCACGCAGACCAAGGTGACCTGGTTGACCAACTCAAGGCACCACAGCGCGCGCAGGCGCTGCTAAGAGATGTCGACCTGATCGTCCACCTGTCTGCTGCGGTGAGTGCCGAGTGCGAGGCCGATTTTGAGTTGGGCCTTCACAGTAATTTGCTCGCCACCCAACTCGTGTTGGAGGCCGCACGCGCCGAAGGCCTGCGACGAGGCCAGCCCCCCACGGTGGTCTTTGCCAGCTCCGTGGCCGTCTTTGGAAAACCACTCGGAGAGGACTTTCAAGCTCCCCCCGACGACGACACCCTGCCCACCCCACAGAGCAGCTATGGCATCCAGAAATTCATTGGCGAGCAACTCATGGCCGACTACGGCCGCAAGGGGTTTATTCATGCCCGCAGCGTTCGCCTGATGACCGTGAGCGTGCGACCGGGCCGCCCAAATGGCGCCGCCTCAGGCTTTCTCTCGGGCATGATTCCGAGCCCCTCAACGGGGAGACCGCCGTGGTGCCCGTGCCCCCCGAGACGCGCGTGGCCTTGTCCTCCCCGCAGACAACGCTCGAGGGGCTTTGCCTTGCGGCCCAGGCCAGCGATGCAGACTGGGGCCCGCGCACGGCCATGAACCTGCCAGCCTGCGCCACGACTGTGGGAGCCATGGCCCAGGCGCTTTCGGAACTCGCAGGGCCCGAGGTGGCCGCACGACTGCAGTGGGTAAACGACCCAGCCATTGCCCGGGTGGTGGGCAGTTGGCCCGGGGTTGTGCGAGCCTCAAGGGCCCAGGCGCTTGGCCTGCAACCAGACCCCAATGCCCAGGCCATCGTCTCGCAGCACATGCAGGCCCTCGCAAACGGGGTGACATGAGTTGAGCCCCGCCATGAGTTCAACCCCCATTGCATTGGGTTGCATTGCAGACGACTTCACTGGCGCAACCGATCTGGCCAACAATTTGGTGCGCAGTGGCTTTCGGGTCATCCAGGTCAACGGCCTGCCAGATGGCCCTCTCCATGGCCCAGCAGATGCGGTGGTCGTTGCATTGAAGTCACGCACC
>JAGYKN010000048.1 GCA_018401615.1 Burkholderiaceae bacterium | reverse complement strand
AGATGCCCTGGGCGCCCGCAGGCGCGCTCACAAGGGGGCTCACCAAAAGCAGCAGGACAAGGCCACACCGGCAGAGGTGTTGGCCCGCTTGAAAGAGGTTGGCCATAGAATGCGGGAACTTTGACATTATTTTTTGCAGTCTAGCACGGTGAAATATTGAAGATATTCAACAGCTTAACCCGTAGCAAGGTCGACTTCGAACCCCTGGAGCCAGGCCACGTGCGCATGTATGTCTGCGGCATGACCGTCTACGACTTCTGCCACATCGGGCACGCGCGCGTGCTGGTGGTCTTTGATCTTGTGCGCCGTTGGCTCGAGGCGACTGGGCACCGGGTCACCTATGTTCGCAACATCACCGACATCGACGACAAAATCATTGAGCGTGCCGCTCAGAACGGCGAGACCATCACCAGCCTGACCGAGCGTTTCATCCAGGCCATGCAGGAGGATGCGGCTGCGCTGGCGGTGCTGCCCCCCACCCACGAACCCAGGGCCACTGGGCACGTCGATGACATGCTCTCAATGATCACTGACCTCACGGGCAATGGCCTGGCGTATCAGGATGCCCTGGCCGATGGCAGCCCGGGGGATGTGCACTTTTCGGTCCGACGCTTCTCCCGCTACGGGCGGCTCTCTGGCAAGAGTCTTGACGAACTGCGGGCCGGGGAGCGGGTGGTGGTGGCAGAGGGCAAACGGGATCCACTCGACTTTGTGCTCTGGAAGCGAGCCAAGCCAGGCGAACCCGCCGAGGCCACATGGCCCTCAGCCTACGGGCTTGGCCGTCCCGGTTGGCACCTCGAGTGCTCCGCCATGAGTTGCCGACTGCTCGGCACAGAATTTGATATTCATGGGGGTGGCGCAGATCTCCAGTTTCCTCACCACGAAAACGAGATTGCCCAGTCCGAGGGGGCCACCGGCGCAGATGAGAACCATCCCATGGCACGCATCTGGATGCACAACGGCTTTGTGCGCATCGACGAGGAGAAGATGTCCAAGTCACTTGGAAACTTCTTCACGATTCGGGAGGTCCTTGCCCGCTTCCATCCGGAGGTCTTGCGATTTTTCATCCTGCGTGCCCATTACCGAAGCCCCCTGAATTACGCCGATGGTGCCCTCAATGAGGCCAGAGCAGGTCTGCTTCGCCTCTACACAGCGGTCGAGTCGGCACTGGGCAAGGCAGATCAATCGACCCCAGACCCGACACCACACGACACACCAGTGCTGCAGACACCCGCAGATGTGCATGGCCTGGTCAGTTCGTTTCGAGCCGCCATGTCAGACGACTTCAATTCCCCCGAGGCCATTGCCGCACTCTTTGGAATGGCCAGCGAGGTCAATCGACATCTCCAGGCAGGTGAGGCGGCATTGGCCAGCGCAATGGCCAGGGCCCTTGTGGAGATGGGCGGCCTGATTGGCCTGTTTGGGTCATCTGCCCAGGCCATCCGTCAGGTGGGTGTTGCGGATGCTGCAGATCTCGGCTGGATAGAGGCGCAGATTGCGGCTCGGGCGGTGGCAAAGACCGCCCGGGACTTCGCCCAGGCCGATGCCATTCGGGAGGCGCTCTGCGCCCAGGGCATTGTCTTGGAGGACGGCCCCCAGGGAACTGGCTGGCGCTATTTGTAGGACAATCCACCGATGGCCTTGACCTACCTCGACTTCGAGCAAGCTGTTGCAGAGCTCGAAGCAAAAATTGAAGAGCTTCGTTTTGTGCAGAGCGACTCCGCACTGGACATCTCTGATGAGGTCTCCCGACTCAAGGAAAAGGCCGATGCCCAGATTGTTGAGATCTACACCAAGCTCACGCCATGGCAGATCTCACAGGTGGCGCGGCACCCGCAGCGGCCCTACACGCTCGACCTCATTCAGATGCTCTGCACAGATTTTCACGAGCTCCACGGCGATCGCAGCTTTGGTGACGACCCAGCCATTGTTGCGGGCCTGGCCCGATTCAATGGCCGCTCGGTGATGGTCATGGGCCATCAGAAGGGTCGAGATCTGAAAGAGCGAACCTTCCGAAACTTCGGCATGCCCAGGCCCGAGGGTTATCGCAAGGCCGAACGCCTGATGCTGCTCGCAGAAAAGTTCAACCTGCCCATCTTGAGTTTCATCGACACGCCAGGCGCCTACCCGGGCATTGGCGCTGAGGAGCGCGGGCAGTCGGAGGCCATCGGCCGAAACCTCTTCGTCATGGCAGGCCTCAGGGTGCCCTTTATTGCCTCGGTGATCGGCGAGGGCGGCTCCGGCGGAGCCTTGGCCATTGCTGTGGCCGATCAGGTGCTCATGCTGCAATTTGCCACCTACTCGGTGATCTCGCCAGAGGGGTGTGCATCGATCCTCTGGAAGAGTGCCAGCAAGGCCCCCGAGGCTGCCGAGACACTGGGCATCACGGCCCAGCGCTTAAAGACGCTTGGCCTGATTGATCGAATCATTCCCGAGCCTCGTGGCGGCGCGCATCGTGCTCCCCAAGAGATGGCAGAGACCCTCCGAGCGGCCATTGAAGAGAGCCTCTCATCAGTTAGCGCCATGTCAACCGAGGAGATGCTCGAGCAGCGTCAGGCTCGGCTGCGGGCCTATGGTCGATTTAAAGAATCCTCCTAGGCTCTCGCCCCAGCTTCCCCGACGGCTGCTGGTGGCCTTCTCCGGAGGCCTTGACTCCACCGTCTTGCTGCGTTGGCTCCAACTCTGGCGCCAAGGCGCAGATGCAGTCTCGTCTTGGTCCGATCTTGAGATTCAAGCAGTTCACCTTCACCATGGTCTGCAGCCTGCTGCCGATCTCTTTGAGGACCACTGCCGGCGCATCTGCGAGGCCTGGCAGATTCCGCTGGTGGTCAGGCATGCCAGACCATCAGACGAGGCCTGCCAGGAACTGGGGGTGGAGGCGGCTGCTCGAAACATCCGGTGGGGCCTGCTCATGGAGCTCGCTCGGGCCCAGGGTGCCGCGCTGGTGCTGGCCCATCACCTTGATGACCAGGTCGAGACGGCCCTGCTTCAATGGATGCGGGGCGCAGGGCTCGAGGGCCTGTCTGCCATGCCAGTGCTGCATTCAGTGGGTCATGATGCCGATCAGGCCGAGGCCGTCTGGGTCTGGCGCCCGCTGCTCGATGTCAGCAAGGAGGCCCTGCGCGATTGGGCGGTGTCTGTGGGGCTGCGATGGGTGGAGGATCCCACCAACCTGAGTGATCGACATGATCGAAACCGTCTGCGACGAGATGTCATTCCGATCCTCAAGGAGATGCGAGGCGGTGCACTGGCCTCGATGGCGCGCAGCATCGGCCATATTCAACATGCGCAACACCGTCTTGCAGAACAGTCGGAGGCCGATCTCAATGCCGTTCGCGGGAAGGGGTCAGTTTTGAATCTTGAGGCACTCCAGGCCCTCTCGAGCCTGCGCCGAATGGCGGTGCTGCGGGCCTGGATGCGAGGCGAGGGCCTTCGGATGCCGCCTGCAAGGCGGCTCGAGGAGTTTGATCGCCAACTCGAGCAGGCCGGCCCGGATAGCCGCGCCACGCTTGAGGTGCATGAGTCTGAGTTTGCCGCTGGGGTGTCGTTTCGGGTATGTTTGCGGGCTCACGCGCTTCACATTGAGCGTCCCCGAAAAGAATAGCCATGGCCCTAATCGTTCACAAATATGGTGGCACCTCGATGGGCTCGGCAGAGCGCATCTTGAATGTTGCCCGGCGCATTGCGAAGTGGCACCGCGCTGGTCATCAGATGGTGGTCGTGCCATCGGCCATGGCTGGCGAGACAAACCGGCTTCTGGGCCTTGCCAAGGCGATCACAGATCGACCCGATCCACGCGAGCTCGATCAGATTGCTGCCACCGGTGAGCAGGTCTCCGTGGGCCTGTTGACCCTCGCCCTCCACGAGCAGGGGGTAAAGGCCAAGAGTTATGCCGGCTGGCAGGTTCCCATTCGCACAGATTCAGCCCACACGAAGGCGCGGATTGAGTCGATCGATGACCTTCGAGTGCGCAGTGATCTCGAGGCTGGTCATGTGGTGGTGATCACGGGCTTTCAGGGCATGGACGAGACCGGATCGATCACCACGCTTGGGCGTGGGGGCTCAGATACATCGGCTGTTGCGGTGGCAGCTGCCCTTGGGGCGGAGGAATGCCTGATCTACACCGATGTTGATGGCGTCTACACCACCGACCCGCGGATTGTGCCGGAGGCCCGCCGGCTTGCGCGCATCACCTTTGAGGAGATGCTCGAGATGGCCAGCCTTGGGTCTAAGGTCTTGCAGACTCGGTCGGTGGAGTTTGCTGGCAAGTACCGGGTAAGGACACGTGTGCTCTCGAGCCTCACCGATCCCGAAATGGACCTCGCCACTGAGGCGCAGTCTGGAACGCTCATCACTTACGAGGAAGACAAGACCATGGAGCAGGCCGTTATTTCAGGCATCGCCTTTAATCGTGATGAGGCCAAGATCACCATTGCGGGTGTTCCAGACAAGCCTGGCATCGCCTTTAAGATTCTCGGCCCGGTGGCAGATGCCAATATTGATGTCGACATGATCATCCAGAATGCCAGCCACGATGGCATGACCGACTTCTCTTTTACGGTCCACCGAAATGAGCTGAGCAAGGCCCTGGAGGTCATTGATGCGCGGGTCCAGCCTCAGATCCAGGCGCGAGAGATCACGAGCGACAACCAGATCTGCAAGGTGAGTGTGGTGGGCATTGGCATGCGATCACATGTGGGCGTGGCCAGCGAGATGTTCCAGACTCTGTCCGCAGAGGGGATCAATATTCAGATGATTTCAACAAGCGAGATCAAGATCTCGGTGGTGATTGCTGACAAGTACATGGAATTGGCAGTCCGCGCCCTCCATAAGGCCTTTGGCCTGGGATAGAATCAGGGCAACGGAGACGTGACCGAGAGGCCGAAGGTGCTCCCCTGCTAAGGGAGTATGTGCCAAAAGCGCATCGTGGGTT
>JAGYKN010000047.1 GCA_018401615.1 Burkholderiaceae bacterium | reverse complement strand
AGACCTGGGACGGCCCGGACGCCTCGGGATGGCCCTGTCGCAGGGCGGCGCCCTGGATGCGTCTGCCATGCAGCTTGCCAATGCCCTAGTGGGGAATCATCTGGGCCAGAATATAGACTAAAGTATTGCTTTGGTTTAGATTTCGGTGATGATTCAACAAAAACAACCCTACGCATGGTCGTTCCGTTTCTTCCTTTTTTGTGGGGGGATTTTGCTTGTGGCCACCATCTACACCGCGTATGCACAGCTTTACCTGCTCCCACCGCGGCTTGCAGCAGACGTTGGGCAGATGAGTCCAATGCTGCTCCAGAGCCACCAATGGCTCTGGGAACATGCACGTGATCTTGGTCGGTGGGGTGTTCGCGAAGGCATCCTCGACCCCAAGATTCGTGAGTTTGGGAAAAACGGGATTCCTGCTTACTTCATCAGCCTGACTGGTGGCCTGACTGCCGCCTTGCTGGCTGTCTTGATAGGTCTGATTGCGCTTCTCAAGCGTTCAGGAGTCCAGGCTGCAGAGGCCTCTGTCACGCCACCCGAGTTGCAGTTGCCCGAAAATCCCCCTGCAAGGGAGTCGTCTTCCGCATCACCCACCTCCTCTCATTGGGCCACAGATAAGGCCGAACACCATGGGCAGACACAGACTGCGCAGGGCAATGCCAGAGACTGGCGATTTGGATGCACAGAGCCACCCATCCAGCACAGGAGAACCGCCTCGCAGGAGAGGAAAACGGTCTTTCGCGGGGAGGGTCAGGGGTCTCTGCCGTCCACTTGGCAGAAGACCCTCGATGAGTCGCACCACTGTATCAACGAGGCCCAAGGCGTGCTCCAACGGCTGCAGCGCTCGGCTCTAAATCTTGCCCTGACACACCCATCGCACGAGGCTGGCGACGACGTTACTGAAGTTCACCTGGCCATGGCATCGCTTGACCGCCTCCTTCGCACCATTAAATCCTCACAGGCCGAAATCTCTGAACAACTGGCGCACCTAGATGCCGACCACCACCCAAGCCGCGGCCCGGGCACCAGCTAACGATCTGGATTATCTCGAGCGCCTCTACTACCTTGGGATCGCGGCAACACACCCCGATCGACCACAGGGAATGGCGGCGTTTTGCCTTCAAAGTATTCGCCGGATGCTCCTCGCAGGGGGAATCTCCTGCAAGACACACCATTCAATCGACCTGCGATGTTCCAGACTCTGGAAGCCACTGATAGACGCCCTTCCCTACGAGCTCGAACTCCAATCCTCGCCCAATCGACGTTGGATCTGGCTGTGCTTCAAACAGCCCGGTAATGTCCTCCTTGCTGGATCACAGACTGCTGATCAAAGCCTTGCAGCAGTCCAGCAGCTCGCCGGACCTGTGGGTGAGACCATCCACTGGATTCCTGGCTTGCAGGGCCCCAGAGGCTTTCAACTTCCGATTACCCCTGAGATTGGTGGCTGCCTGAGCACCGAGGTTGATGGACACTGGATTGGTCGGTGGTCAGCCTGGGGCCAGCCAAGTATTTTCTTCTGGCTCGATCGGGAGGTGATCCCGCATCCGTCCTCTAAGCCGGTTCTCGCGCTGGCAATCTCAGCCGGAAACCCCGCTATCACCATCCTCAGGCTCGAGGGTGGCGCTCCAAACCAAGGTTCGAACGCATGAGCCTTGTTCTCAGCTTCTTTATTTGTATTTCTCTATTCCAATGTGTTGCGGCCTACCTTGAACTGCGTCCTCACCTGAGGGGACCGTGGCGAGAAACAGCCATGAGGGTCTCTGTCACCGTGGTCACTTGGACCCTGCTCGGCCTCATCATCCCGGTTTATTTGGTCAGCAATCTGCATGGGGACCCTCTGCTAAGCGAGGTCATTCAGACAACGGTGGCCCTGCTCTCCTTTGAATTTCTCGCCTTTATGGCCATCGGTCTTGGCGTTGCCAAGGTATCGGGACCAGGCCTCAGACTTGGCGGACTGCTCTCGCTAGCCGCCTGGCTTGGCCTTGTGATGCTTCAGATGCTGCTCATTCATCAGGGCCATGTGGCGTTGGCCGCCATCGCCGGACTGCTCGCCGTAATGGTCTCGGTCATGGCACTTGCCTTTGAGCTCACCTACAGCCTGTCAAAGCACGCAGCCAGAGAGTCCCTCAGATCCACAGGCCATCTGAGAGCTGCGCTTGGCCTCACTGCGTTTGCATGCTTTTTGTTGCTCTCTGGCCTACACATCACGAGCCAAACCACCCAAGAATACGTTCGGCTTGAGGCCTTTTCGGCATTGCCCAGTCCCATTGAGCCCTTGCTCCCGCCGCTTCTGGCCGCCTGGTTGCTCACCAGGTTGCTTCTCACAAGCCTACTTGTCCGACTCGAGATGCGGCACATGAGCTGTCTTAGAAGGCGGGTTGAGGAGGGCTTGGTGGAGCAAGGCAACCAGATCATCCTCCCCTATCAGATGACTGCCCAGGCACTGTTTCATCTGCCCACGCCAATCCTGCTGATTAACCGCACTGATCAAGAGCTGGTCTATGCAAATGGCCTGGCCAGAACCCTCCTTAGCGATGCGAGACTCACCCGGCAGCCCCTTGACACCATCTTTCTCTCAATTGTTCCGATTGGGGCCAACCGGATCATGGCCCTCTTCCTCCACCCAAACCGCTCTGTCGGCCTGTTCCGACTCGAGCCGATTCAGGCGCCGGGTGTCAGTGGAATGGGTCTGATGTTGCTGCTCCATCGAGAGGAATTCGACACCATGCAACTGAGTCATTGGCTCATCACCAGCCGTCTCGATTCCCCTGGCTGCGGCTCATGCCTCTTAAACTCCAAGTTCTCCATCCTCGCCATCTCAGGGGGCTGGGAGAGCATATTCAGTCGATACGATTCCTACTTCGGGTCCGGGTTGATCTGGGACCGTCTGAGAAGCTTCACCGACCGAATGAGCGATGTGCTCGCCCTCGAGGAGAAGATAGGGCAAAAAAGTAGCGTCTCCCACCTGCTCACAGACCAAGGCGGCCGGGAGATGAGCGTGACCATGCAACTGCTCATGAGTCCCGATGGCAGCCCCGTCTATCATGTCGTTGCCATGCTTACATCAGAGGCCAATGCAAGAAAGCAGCTTCATCGAATAGACTAAAGGTTATATGAACCTCAGTCATTCAAAACAGGTTGAGATCAATCGCCTCCAGTGGGCAGACCAGGCCCTTGGCAGACTCTCTGTCCTGCAAGACCTCGAGGCGATTGAGGTCACCGTGCCCGTGCGGGAGTCCTGTCCCGCCTCCATTCTCACTGCCTCACTGCTCGTGTCTCTGGGAAGTGTCGCTGGATTTTTCATAACCTTGCAGCTCTAGAGATGGGATGGGTGGGGCAATTACCAAACTAAAGCCTGCGGCTTCATCGAATCGAGTCCCAGGGTCTTCCCAGTCCATTATTCTGGTCGATGACCACCCCCTCATACGTCATGGTCTCGCCGCAGCCATCCAGGCCCGATTTCCTGGCCTAAATCTCGCCCTCTCCTCAACCGCTGAAGAGGGCCTGATTCTTGCGCGAAAGATTCTGGCCTGGCCTGAGCCAACAAGGCTGATCATCCTGCTTGACCTCTCCCTTCCCGGCCTGAGTGGTCTGTCAGCGATTCAGAACTTTCGTGACCTGGCGGGCCCCATCACCATCATCACGCTCTCGGGCAACGATGAGGACCTGCGGGTCGGAGCCTGCCTTGGGTCAGGTGCAGACGCCTTCGTGAGCAAGGCAGCACCCATCGAATTGCTCCTGGATGTCCTCCAACGATCACTCAATGCCACTCTCACGTCTGGAACCTGGTTATCGGCCTGCGGCTTTCGAGATAGCACCACCATCCACCGCCTAAAACTCACAGGCCGTCAACTCCAAGTCCTCCTGATGATCTGCGGCGGTGCAAGCAATCGAGAGATAGCAGATGAACTTGAGATCACAGAGATCACAGCAAAAACCCATGTCAGTGGCGTGCTCATGTCTCTGAGGTCGCGAGTCGACTCAGGCTATCTTGATGGCTCAGCGACTGGGCTTGGTGGCGACGTAAAAGGCCTGGTCTGCAGCCGCAGGACGGCTGCCTCTAGGGTCTTGAGCGAATAGGGTGGGCCAATCTGAATAGCAGGGGTGTCCTGGGCCCACGTCTTGTCTGAGTCGTGCCCCAGGGTGAGGTCGAGCACGGGAAGGTCCTCGTTAAATTCGTCTCTAAGACGCGTGATTTGCGTGGCAGCGTCCTGGCCTTGGCAATAAACGTAGACGATAAAGAGGGGGGATTCCTTTAAGCCCTCGAGCTGTGTGACCCGAAGAGACCCGTCTGATGAATCAATGATGCGGTGGCCCTCAGCTTTTAATGCAAGACGAAAGGCCTCAATGGTGGCATCGGTCTTGGCATCAAGGAGGACCGCTGGATGCTGAATCCAGACAATGAACTTGTCTTGACTGGTTGCAGGCCGAGGGCATGGCTCGCCTGGATTCAGTGTGCTCTGAGACAGTTCAACGCCAGGGCGCGAACACACTGGAAGATCGAGAAAAAAACCTGAGCCACGGGCCAAATGACTGCTCACCCCAAGCCGTGCTCCGATGCTCGAGGCAAGCTGACGCGAGATCAACAAGCCCAGCCCAGATCCCTTGGCGTTGGGTAGAACATAAGACGGTATCGACGCGCGAAACCCCTGGCGAAGTCTTTCTCGAACCTCGGCAGCCATGCCCATGCCGTTGTCGAGAACAGCCACACGACAGGTGCTCTGCCTTGACCGAATGGTCAGTCGGATTCGGCGACCATCCGCATGTCGAAGCGCATTGATTAATAGGTTCCGAAGAATGCGCCCGAGTAACCTCGGATCGGTGCTCACGCAGGTCTCCTGCGGCTGCCAACAGTAGAGCTGCAGCTCGCTGTGAAAGCTCGTTGCCAGGGGCCGCAACTGCTCTACAAAGTCTCGACAGAACGTCTCTATGTCAACGACTTCATGCCGGGGGCTGATGCTGTTGTTGGCAAGTCGCTCCGTATCGAGCGCGCTTTCAACCAATTCGTTTGCGATCTGAAGGCATGCGGAGATTCCAGCCAGACCATCGCCCACACCCTGCCCATCAGGGCCAAGGTCTTGGCGGCTCGCCAGACGCTCATAGAGCATCGACCTGTGGGCGGCAATGGCCTGTAGAGGCTGCCTTAAATCATGGGCGAAGGAGATCAGCATCTGGCCCTGTGCCAGGCGGCGTTGGGTCTCCTCTTCGAGACTGACCTGCAGTTTTTGAACCTGCGCGGCCAGGGTGGGGTTCTCCAGGCTCAGTCGGGCGGGCAATCTCGAACGCCGGACCAGGACCAGAATCCACACAGCAACCCCCAGAGACAGGGCAGACAGCAGTCCCGCGACCCACCATGACAAGGAAAACCAAGGGAGATTGCCCATCACAAAATAATACTTTAGTATGGGTTCTTGTGCCATCGCCTCTGAACACATTGAACATG
>JAGYKN010000046.1 GCA_018401615.1 Burkholderiaceae bacterium | reverse complement strand
GCGCACGCGCTGCAGCCACCACGGCCCCCAAACTCGGCGTTAACTGCTGGTCATCAAGTTCTGCCAACACCAGTGTGCTCATTTAAATCACCTTCGCCTCGTCGCGCAGTTTTTCCACGAGGGCGGCCACACTCGGCACCTTCACGCCCGCCGGCCGCACTGGGGGGTCTGCGACCCTGAGCATCCTCACGCGCGGCGCCACAGACACGCCAAGCTCGAAGGCCTGGAGTTGTTCAATTTCTTTTTTCTTGGCCTTCATGATGTTGGGCAGGGTCACGTACCGAGGCTCGTTTAAGCGCAGGTCTGCGGTGACCACCGCGGGCAGCAAAACTGCCAGGGTCTGCAACCCACCATCGACTTCGCGGGTCACGTGGGCTTCGCGCTGCCCCTCCACCCCCGACACCACCAGCTTGGATGCAAAGGTGGCCTGCGGAAAGCCACACAGGGCGGCGAGCATCTGTCCGGTCTGGTTGGCGTCATCGTCAATGGCCTGCTTGCCCATCACCACAAGGTCAGGTTTCTCGCGAGCCACCACGGCCGCCAACAGTTTGGCAACTGCCAGTGGCTCCAAACCCGCCGCCTGGGCATCATCCAGCACCACGAGCAGCGCGCGATCAGCCCCCATGGCCATGGCCGTGCGCAGCACGTCTTGGCTCACCGTGGTGCCGCAACTCACGGCCACCACCTCGGTGGCCACGCCAGATTCCTTGAGCCGAACCGCCTCCTCCACCGCAATTTCATCAAAGGGATTCATGCTCATTTTCACGTTGGCGATGTCCACATCCGAGCCGTCGGGCTTGACCCGAACCTTCACGTTGTAGTCCACCACGCGCTTTACAGTGACCAGAATTTTCATGTCTTAGATAAGCCCCAATACAACCAGCATGCATCGGTCCACTTGTCGCAGCCGACCATCATCAATCTTTCCAAACGGCTTGGTGATTTTGGCCCTCGGCACCGCCGTTAACTTATCCACCATCACCTGTGAGAGAACCTTCAGCCCGTTTAAAGGGGAGGGCTCGATGGTCACCCGAAACTGAGCGTTGCGCAATTCGCTGGTGACCGGCGCAACAATCACGCTCTCGAGCTCCGAGAGAAGATTCGTTTGAACCACCAGTGCTGGCCGGGGCTTACCGAAGTCCCCTTGGAGCGCCACGGTGACCAGGTCACCCCTGTGAATCATTTCCAGTCAGGGATCTCTTTGGCGGCCTGCTTCGTGAACTCGAGCATCTCGGCCTCGAGCGCGTCCTTTTTCAGTGCCAGGCACTGCTGCCGAATCTCAGCTGCGAATTCTGGCCGACGCGTATCGGGCACCCAAAACTGGACCGGCCGCAGACCGGCCTCTCGCATCCGTGCCCTTGAGCGGCTCACATTGCTCAGAAGTCTGGTTGGCGTGGTCATCGCGGACTCCCCTCAAATATCATGATTGATAACATGATATCTCGTGTGATGGAGACTGCCCAGGCGCCTTCGCGCCCTATGCCTCAAACCCATGCTCTGGCCCCGGGTAGGTGCCATCCTTCACCTCGCGCACAAAGGCCGCCACGGCCGCCTGCACGCTGCCCTCTTGGGCCAGGTAATTCTTCACAAACCGGGCCTTGCGCCCCGGGGTCACATCCAAAATATCGTGCAGCACGAGCACCTGACCACTCGTGTGGGGCCCCGCGCCAATGCCAATGGTGGGCACCTTCAAGGCCTTGGTAAGCCGCTCACCCAAGGGCGTGGGAATGAGTTCGACGAGCACCATGTCTGCACCCGCAGCCTCCAGTTGCTGCGCCTCGGCAATGAGCGCATCACCCGCCGCCCCACGGCCCTGCACCTTGTAGCCCCCTATGGCATGCACACTCTGCGGCGTGAGCCCGAGGTGGGCGCAGACCGGCACGCTTCGAGCCTTCAGAAAGGCCACTGTGTCGGCAAGCCATGCACCGCCCTCGAGCTTGACCATCTGCGCGCCCACGGCCATGAGCGCGGCCGCATTCTCATAGGCCTGCTCGGGCGAAACCTGATAGCTCCCAAATGGCATGTCGGCCATCACCAAAGCCGCGGGCTTGGCACGGGCCACGCAGGCCGTGTGATAGGCCACATCTTCCAGGGTGACCGGCAGGGTGGAGTCGTGGCCCTGCAAGACCATTCCCAGGGAATCGCCAATGAGCAGAATCTCCACCCCGGCTGCATCGAGCACATGGGCAAAGGATGCGTCATAGCAGGTGAGCATGGTGAGCCGCTCACCCTTGGCCGCAGCCACCTTCAAGCCAGGCAGGGTCACAGGCTTGCGGCGTGCGTTCGCATCATTGGCGCCACTACTCAAATAGGTCATGCCTCCTCCTTCATCACGGCTGCCCGAAGGGCCTCCTCAGTCACCCCGCGCGCGCAGAGCCTTGCAAAGTGGGCCACATAGCCTGGCAACAATCGGCCCCTGCGAAGGGCAATGACCGAGGTGTTTTCTGCAAAGAGTTCGCTTGCATCCAAGAGTGCCAGGCCCGGGTCTGAGGCCTCATCGTAAGCCACCGAGGCAATCAGGCCCACCCCCATGCCAAGCACCACATAGGCCTTGATCACATCGGCATCCAGGGCCTCGAGCACCACCCGGGGCTTTAATCCCGCCTTGGCAAAAGTGGCATCAATCATGCCGCGGCCCGTAAAGCCCTCGTGGTAGGTGATGATCGGGTGCTCCGCCAACGCGGCCAGGCTGAGCGGCCCGCCCGCTGCCAGGGCGTGATCTTTGGGCACCACCACCCCGTGAAACCACTTGAAAAAGGGGAAGGTGACAAAGCGCGGGTTCTGGGTGAGGGACTCCGTGGCAATGCCAATGTCGGCCTCGCTAGACTCCACTAGATCTGAGATTTCTGGAGGGCTCGCCTGACGCAGCACCAGTTGCACCTTCGGAAACCGCTCCCGAAAGGCGCGCACGATCTCGGGCAACGCATAGCGCGCCTGGGTGTGGGTGGTGGCAAGCACGAGGCGCCCTTCATCGGCCTCAAAGACCGACTGGCCCACCGCCCGCAGGTTCTCAATCTCTTGTAGGGCACGCTGGGCGTGTTCGGCCACCGCCGCCCCGGCCTCGGTAAAGCCCGTGAGCCGCTTGCCCTTGCGCTGGAAAATCTCTAGACCGAGTTCCTCTTCGAGTTCCTTGATGGCCTTGCTCACCCCCGACTGCGAGGTAAAGAGCGCCATGGCCACCTCGGTAAGGTTGAAGTCGTGGCGGGTGGTCTCGCGAAGGATGCGCAGTTGCTGAAGGTTCATGGGGTTGAGACTAAAGGAAAAAGATCACTGCGGAAAACCCCCTGGCTGACGCCGCGTAGGAGTGAGACTACAATGTATACATCCGACTAACACGAGAAAGTGTCACCCATGGAAAGCACCGTGCTCACATTACGGGTCAACACCAAGACCAAACAGGCGCAGGTCTCGGTCGAGGCCATGAACCAGGCCATACGCAAACGCATGGCCGGAGCCAGCAAAAGTGAAGGCCGCCGTCCTCGCCTTCGAGCCGCGAGGCTCATTCAGGCCGTTTTGGTGAGCGCCCGGACCGGCAAGGCCGATCTAAGTGACCTTTTCATCAGCCATGCCGCCCAGTTGGCGGATGCGAGACCACCCTCACCTTTGACAAGGTTGCAGCTCGACTTCCGTGTTTGAATTAATGGCTTGAGCGGCCCGGCTGGCTCACTCGCCGTGCGCGCTGATGGGCCCGCAGCACAAACCGGGCAGGGTCCACCGCCTGCCACAGGCGCCCCTTCGGGGCTCGTCTTTCAAGATCCGGGCCAAGGCCGAGGCCGCCATGGGTGCAATCGAGAGTCCACGAGGAGCCCAAACCGAGCAAGGCATAAAGGCCCGCCTGTCAGGGCATCTGTTCAAGCGAGACTGCGCGGCAGCGTGGCGGCCTCATCCCAAAGCTGCCTACATGGAAGCCGATCTCAGTGTGCACGCACTGAAGCGCGGCGGGCCTGTGGCCAGCGGTCTGCACCAGTCCCGCGGCAGGTCTGGTAGCAGGGCCTCCAATGGCGGCGGTGGCGGCGTGGCCCTCGTCGGTGACTGGCCAGAGAGACCCCTGCGTGGCCACATTGTCGTGGCTGGCGATCTCAGGCCCGAGATGCCTGCATCCCCAATACTTTCGTCCTGCGGCGGCCCCTCCCCGTCGCCAGACGCTCAAAGCTCGCGCCCACCACCAGGCGGCCACCCACCACTGGTGCCACATAGCCATCTCCACAGACCACCTGCAAAGGGCCCTCGTGCGGCTGTGCAGGCAACCACGAGAGCTGCCCCGCAATGCGGTTTAAGCACAACCCGCCCGCCCAAGGAGCAAGCAACTCCCCTGCCGTGCAAATCACCACCGCCGCAGAGCTTTTACGAACCTCAATCAACGTCGCATGGTCCAGCCGCGCATTGAAATGGGTGATGAGGCGTTCGCCCAGCCGAGTGCGGGCGTCTTCCAGACAGGCCGTCACCAGCGCCTGCGGCTGCACCCAGCCCCCCGAAGGCTCGGCAATGCCCTGGGGCATGAGCACCGCACCACAGCGGTCTGCCCAGCCGGCCTTCATTCCACCCAGTGCCTCACACCAGGCCCACGTCTCTTCAATGCCTGCCGCATAGAACTGGCTTGCCAGATTCCAGTCCTTTGAGGCCAGCGGGTGCATGACCCCCAACGGGTTGCCCGAGGCTCCTGTGGCTGGGGAACTTGCCGCCTCGTAGGCCACCACCTCGGTGGTGGGGCCTGCCGATTGCGCGAGCGCCCGAACCATGCAGGCACCGGCAAGGCCAAGGCCAATGACAGAGATTTGTGTCATGTTTCGTGAATATCAGTTTTCTTTTTTGTATATTTAGGTAATATACTTTTATGTTCGATATTTTAAAAGTCGTTGGGTTTCAATGGGACGCTGGGAATCAGCGAAAAAATGAAGATAAGCACGGCGTGTCCCAAACTGAGGCCGAGGAGGCATTCCTCAACCTCCCCCTCATCGTCCTGGACGACCTCCTTCACAGGCAGGTTGAATCTCGATTTGTTGCGTTGGGCCAAACCACCGTCGGTCGTCACCTCTGCATTGTGTTTACGCTCAGGGAGTCCGATACAAAAATTAGGGTGATTTCGGCGCGCGACCAGAGCAAGAAAGAAAGGCACCTGTATGGCAAAACTCGCTAGCACAAATGTTTCCAAGAACAAGCCTCCCGTCTTTAAATCCGAAGCCGAGGAGCGTGCGTTTTGGGAAAACCCGGATACGGACACGTCCATGTACTTCGACGAGAGTTCGGCACGAGAGTTGACCTTTAAAAACCTCAAGCCGAGCACCACCAGCATCTCCCTGCGCATGACAGAATCACTGCTGGATGGAATCAAAGCGCATGCCAACAAAATGGATGTGCCGTATCAGTCACTGATGAAAGTCTGGCTGGCCGAGAAACTCAAGGAAAGCAACAAGCGTCGATGATCAGAGTCCCCCTGCCTGGTTTCAGCCTTGCCCTGATCCTCTCGTTTTCCTTGGCCGCCTGCTCCCCAACCCCCGCCACCTTTAGCAGCATGGATGTCACCGGTGCCGATTTTGCGCGAGGCTTCGCCCTGCCCAATCTCGATGGCGCAACCGTCACGGAAAAGAGTTTTCCCGGCAAGGTCACCGCCGTCTTCTTTGGCTTTTTGTACTGCCCAGATGCCTGCCCCGCTCACCTTCAGAAGATGCAAGAGGTCAAGGCTCAG
>JAGYKN010000045.1 GCA_018401615.1 Burkholderiaceae bacterium | reverse complement strand
GTTTTGGAAAAACCAGGGGTAGGTTCTGAAGCAGCGCCTTGCCCAAGTCTAGGTTGTAGGCCCACTCGGGCTTTTCCACTCGACTGCGCCGCTGAACAACCCGTGTGTTGAAGAAAAACTGTGCAAATTTTGTGGCGGGCCCCACGCGCGTTCTGATTCCACAGAGCCACAGTAAGCAGCCCAAGCGGGTGTCAACAAAGCAACTGATGCTTGCTGCGACCCCCACACCCTGAATACGCTTGAGGGTCCTAAAAAAACCAACCCACCCCGCTTCATAGAGCAGCACGTCATCGACAAAGGGAACCTCTCGGGCAAAAGCCTCGTTCACGCGAGAGACCAATACGGTGAGTTTTGTCTGGGGAGATGCTTGCTTGATGGCCCAGCAAAGGGGAAGGGTTAAAACAAAGTCGCCAATTTTGTCGTGCCGAGTCACCAGCACATGCGGCAACTCACTTGCGGCCAAGGTGACGATCTCGGTTGGCCTCGTACAACTTCATGTACTTGTAGAAGTTCGTGGCCATGTGCGAAAACGCGATCACAAGGCCGACGTGGCCATCAAGAACGCCGCGCTTCAACACATACGTTCGGAAAAAAGAATAGAGCCCGCTCAACACGGCTTTGGCCGGGCTTGACGTCTTCTTGCCTCTGTTGCTTTGGGCATAGAGCGTGGAATATCGGTCTACCTTCGCGATGAAGTCTGACATCGAGAGATAACTGAAGTGCAGCACACTCCCGCCCTTGAACGCCTGAATCTGTAGGCCATCGACCTCTATATTTTCGTGAACGTGCGCAGACGTGAAACCCGTTACCTCTCGGTTGTAGAGGCGCCTTATCTTCTGATTGTTCCAGCCACAATGCTTCACCTGTTGGTCTCGATAAAAGGCTTTAAAGTTAAGCAAATAGACCGCATTTTCATCCAGAGGCGACGAGAGCAAGGCATCTACCAGGTCAGGCTCCAATGCCTCATCGGCATCCAGTATCAGCACCCAATCATGCTTGGCGAGTGAAGCAGCTCGATTCTTGGTGGGTCCAAAACCGTCGAAGTGTCCTTCAATCAAGCGCACGTTGGCAAAGCCCCTTGCGAGAGACTGCGAGCCGTCCTTGGAACCGTTGTCATAGACCACCACGTCATCGAACCGAGAGAGGCTCCCGAGCGCCTTCTCGAGGGTGGCGGCACCGTCTCGAACAATCATCACCACCGAGATCAAGTGGAACCTCCCGCTGGGCTGCTCTTGCCAACCCAGGCTCGAAGCGTTTTCTTTAGATGCTCCTCGCGACTGGCTCTGGCCTTGTGCATCTGAGACGCGCGCAGCGCAGGCTGCAGAAGCGCGTTGGCGGGTTGGCCGAACACCTCCGCATAGCCCATCACCACGGTTCGCAAATCGTCATCGTCAGCCCACAAAAGCCGCAGGTTGTGCATGCGTTGTTGAAGCGATAAAGCGCCGAAAGACATGCGGTTGAGGTCCACCAGTTCAAACTGATAGGCGGGTGCCGAGGACGCCACCAGAATATTTCCCGGAGAATAATCGAGATGCAAGACGTCAAGGTCGTGCAGTCTGCAGGAGAAGCGCCCAAAGGCCATCAAAATGTCCTCCCGGCCCGCTCGATTCGCATCAAGCAGCACATCACGCAATGGAAATGCTCCGGATGAGATCGGCAGGTACTCAGACACATAAAAGCTCTTGAGCAAACGCACTCGGCTTCCAAACTCCATGTAGCCAACAGGACTCGGCGTGTGAAGTCCGAGTGCAATCAGCACACTCGCATTCTCAAACGATCGTTTTGCCTTCGATGCCCGAAGGCAACCGTAGACCCACTGTCGAATGCCCCAAGGAATGACAAAGTCTTTGACCGCGATGGACTTGCCACCCCACTCCAAGGCCCAAATTGTGTTTCGCCCTGCATAAATTACCTCGCCACTCGGAGCCGCCCTGCAGATGGCCAATAACTCGGATGGCTCCATGGCAGCCTTTGCGTGAACCCGCAGTTCACGCAGACCGGGCTCATCGGCGAAAGACATAGTTGCCTCGAATCTTGCGCCACAGCCCGAACACATCTGTTCTGGGAAACACAGCGATGCGGCGGATTTGAAAACGGTCTTGATGCATTGCCCTTGGGCCACTGTCAGTCGCCACGGCATAGGCGTATCCCGCCTGTTTGGCCTGGGCCTTGGCACTCTCGTTCAGATACCCGAATGGGTAAGCGAAGGATAACAACGGGTGTCCCAGGATGCCCTCTAAGGCCTGTTTGTTCTCAACAATCTCTCGAGCCTGCGCATTGGCATCGAGCTCATCCAACTTTGCGTGGCTAAGCGTGTGGCCCCCAATCTCCACATGGCCAGACGCCTCAAGCGCTGTGATCTCATCGGCTGAGAGCAGTGGCACGCTCACTTCTGGGTTGGTGGGGTGTTCCACATCCCATCGGTTGTGGGTCTCGCCACTCACCACATAGACTGTGGCCTTCATGTTGTATTTCTTGAGCAGCGGCAGCATGCGGGTGAGATTGTCCTGGTAGCCATCGTCTGCGGTGATCATCAAATACCTGCGCCCCGGGGTAAAACGGTGCATGAAGCCCTTGTCGTGAAAATCCTTAAAAGTGAGCGTCTCAAAGCCCATTCGTTGAATCAGGCGCAGATGCCTCTCAAACATGTCCACGGTCGTCCAGTTGCCGTGCCCTCCCCGCTCCGATGGATGCTCCACTAGGCTGTGGTACATCAAGATGGGCATCTCTCGGCGCAGGGTCTCCACCACTGCGTCTTGATAGACCTCCTCCACCCTCGTCACCACTGCCTGCAAACCATAGGCCTCAAGCATGCGCTGGCGCAACGCTGCACATACTGTCGGCAGGCCGCCGGGGCTGCTCAAAAGCGCCGACAGCTCAAGCTTGATCTGTTGGAAATCCATGGCCAACTCCACACCACCCACATCACCGAAGTTGGTGGCCATGGCATGGTCAAGATTGGCCGTGTTCACCAGGCCAATATGGCCTGTTTCTCCAACCGCAAAAACAGGCGTGCCACTAAAGAGCGCCTCCACTGCCACCCGGCCAGCACCAATCACCAGGTCTGCCTGCGCAATCTCGTGGGCCACCTCAGACTGGTCTGTAACAAACGTGACCCTCGGCACAAAAGCCTCGAATGAGGGAGACACGGCACTGCCCGTGACCACACGAACATCGCATGCTGCCAGATCCAAAACATCCAACAACAGGCGTCGGCACAATTCACCTTTGGGGCCTGTGAGCCTCCCCACAATGGTCACGCGGGGCCTGCGGTCGATGAGCGGCAGTCTCATCTCAGCCTTTTGAAACGCCGTCGGGTCGATTCCATTTCGAATCACAACCACCTGATCCGCCGGCACCCCCAGCACATCGACCAACTGATCTCGCACGGCCTCGCACACAGCAATGGCCCTTGCCCCAAACGCCCGAAACCACTTGCGTGAACCATGAACAGGCTGCCGACCATGGACGGTGGTGAGCATGGGTGTGCGCGTGAGCCAACAAGCCACTCGGGCGCTCCAGCCAGAGGCCCTCGAGTGGGCGTGCACCAACTGAATGCCGTGTCGTCGGATGAGCCACACGAGCCGCGCGACGTGCCACAACCGCCTTGGGATGCTTCGCCTGTTAAAGGCCAGTGGAAAAAAGGTGCCCTTCACGCTGCAGGTGAGGGTGTCCGAGACATACCAGACCTGATGGCCCCGGGCAGTGAGTTCGTCTCCTAGGGTGGTGGCGTAGACCTCTGCTCCAGTGACTTCCAACTGAGAGAGGGCCATGAGTATGTTCATTCAGCGCGCCAATACATTGTTGGTGCCGGAGGCGGGACTCGAACCCGCACACCATCTCTGGCGCCGGATTTTGGAGTCCGGTGCGTCTACCAATTCCACCACTCCGGCCGGCTGGGGAAGCGTCAAGCCACGTAGTATATACCGGCCATGCGCATCACGAATCTGCGCCTGGCGCGCCAGGATAGGCTGGTCTTCGAAGCCCTTAGCTTTCAGAGCAAGTCTCATAGACTTGGCTTGGTTGGGCCCAACGGCGCGGGAAAAAGCAGCCTCTTGCTGGCCATGCAGGGAGGGCTCATCACGGCTGGTGAAGGGAGAGGTTGAACTGGAGGGACGGCCCGGCTTCTTATTCCAAAACCCAGACCATCAATTGCTCTTTCCAACTGTCCTTGAAAGGCTCTGCTGGAGCACGGCAGCGGGGCGCGGATGCCGAGGCCTTGCTCGAGCATGGCAGGCGCCATGGTGCACAACGCCTCGCAAGCCTCGCCACCCACGGGCTTCTCCGAGGGCCAGGAAGCAGTTGGTCTGCCTGCTGCAGTGCTCATGGATGAGCCGGATGTACTTTTGCTCGATGGGCCTTGCGCGGGTCTAGACCATCGCCTGACTGCTCGCTTAATGAAAACACTGTTGGGCCTACCGCAGCGCTTGATCATGGCCACGCACCAGCTGAAACTATTGCAAGGGTTCGGAGGTGATTTGGATCGAGGACGGCAGGTGCAGATGCAAGGCCCTGCGAGTGCCGTGGTGAGGCCATACGCAGCCTCTGGCCGATAACAAAACCATGCTCACCTCTACATCCAGCCAGCCCACTTGGTTGCACACGCAGCCCGCTGGCCGGATTACTGGCCTTGCCCTGGCCTCTGTGGGCTCGCTGCCCATCTCGAGCCCCATTGTGGCAATTGCCCTGCTCGGGTAAATGGCGTTCCTCTTCGCCAGTTTGGGAGATGTGGGCGTGAAGCGACTCATACAGAGCTTGCGCACCCTGGCCTGGCTGATGGCATTCATTGCAGGCGCACAGATTTTTATCGCAAGCCTTCAGGGTACTGTGGACAGCGCACTCCTGGCCCGCGTTGCCGTGGCCATGGCCAAGCTCGCCACCCTGGTGTTGCTGGCGGAACTGGTGACCATCACCACGCCGCTTCAAGCCCTGTTGGCCGCAATCGAACCGGTGCTGCGTCCTCTGAAGCGCTTTGGATTGTCTTCCCAGCGACTCGCCCTGGGCATGGGACTCCTCATTCGCATGGCGACCCTACAGCGCGGCACTTGGGTGCAGTTGCAGCAGGCGTATCGAGCGCGCGGGGTTTCACGGCCTGGCATGAGACTTCTTGCACCGAGCGTGCGTGCAGGCCTAAGGCAGGCCGATCAGATGGCGCAGGCACTCAACGCCCGAACAGTCTCAACTAGTCCAGTGGGGTTTCGACCCAATTCTCAAGGTTAAGCCTTGGCACTCTGGAGAATTCACGAACGTTGTTTGTGACCAAGGTGGCGTCTAAAGAGAGTGCATGCGCGGCGATCATGGTGTCGAGGGCGCCAATGGAGCGGCCGTCTCTCTCCAGTTCGGCACGCAGATCGCCGTAGACCCAGACCGCCCCCTCATCGAAAGGCAAAACCTCAAGCGGCGCAAGAAACATTTCAAGCGCTTGCCGATTCCTCACAGAGCGACTCTTGGCAACGCCGTAAGCGAGCTCGCCGGCCACCACGCTAGAGACGCCAACATCACCAAGGCGATAACGCTCAAAGTGGGCCAAAACACCCGGCGGCTTCGCGTTAATGATGTAGATGCAAATGTTTGTATCGAGCAGAATCATGCCGAAATGTCAGGCCGAAACTGATTCTCAGGCTCGTTTCGCTCCAATACAAAACCAGGCTCGAAGGCTGCCAGTGCTGCTGTGAGAGTGGCCCAGGGTTGATCAATAGGCAATAAGAGCACCCCATTGCCCACATGCATCACACCAACCTCTGATCCACTGAAACGAAACGCCTTGGGCAACCGAACAGCCTGGCTTCTCCCCGACTGAAAAATGCGTGCAGTTTCCATGAAATTACTTTCTCTTAAGATTGATAGATACCAATGATATCCATCACCTCAACGCCCGTCTACCCCCCGCAGGGCGAGCCCACTCGCAATGCCACCGGCCGCAGGAATGA
>JAGYKN010000044.1 GCA_018401615.1 Burkholderiaceae bacterium | reverse complement strand
CTGGTCTGGTGCCGATGATCACCAACAACCTGCCGGGCTTTGCCCGAGAGCGGGCTGGCCGACTCACCAATGGCCTGAAGTTAGACGGCGCCGAGATCAACAGTGAGGCCACAGGCACCACCACACAGAATGCGAAGCTTGAGGGCTCCGTGGCCGTGACAGTCACACAAGTGCTTGCCAACGGCAACCTGGTGGTGCGTGGCGAGAAGGTGCTTGACCTCTCTGAGGGCAGCGAGACCATCCGCGTGGCGGGCATTGTTCGCAGCGACGACATCGCACCCGACGGCACGGTGAATTCACGTCGCCTGGCCAATGCGCAGATTGCATACACCGGCACGGGAGACCTTGCCAACAACAGCAAGGTGCCATGGGGCACCAGCTTCCTTCACAAGTTCTGGCCCTTCTAAGTGGAGATGCGCCCAATGGACCCCTACAATCCCCTCGTTCAGACTGATCTCAATCGGCAGCCCGAGGGCACGCAGCATGTCGCCTGGGCAACAATCTGGGAGCGCATTTGGCACGCCGCTGGATGGGCCGCTGCGGCCCTGGCCCTGGGCATGTTGCTGGTCACCAATGCGCATGCAGATCGCGTGAAAGACCTCGCCTCTGCAGCAAGCATGCGACCCAATCAGCTGCTGGGTTATGGCCTGGTCGTGGGCCTGGAAGGCACTGGTGACGGTGCTGATGTCTCGGTGACGGCAAGCTCGATGAAGTCCATGCTCGGGCGCCTGGGCGTGAACATTGATGGCTCCCTGGGCGATTTTGACACCGCCAGCGGCGGCAAGCTGGACGTAAAGAATGTGGCGGCTGTGATGGTGACGGCTGAGCTTCCTGGGTTTTCCAAGCCCGGTCAACGAATTGATGTGAACGTGTCTGCCATTGGCAAGGCCAAGAGCCTGCGCGGTGGCACCCTTATTCTCACGAGCCTGCGCGGTGTGGATGGCCAGGTCTATGGCCTGGCCCAGGGTGCGCTCACGGCCACTGGTGTGACCGAGGAGGCCGCAGGCTCTAAGGTGACCAAGGGCGTGCCAACGGCTGCCCGCGTGCCAAACGGTGGCATTGTCGAGCGGTCTGTTCCAACCCCATTTGATACGGCCGAGCTCGTGCTGCTCAATGTGCATGCATCTGACTTCACCACCACCACGGCCATTGTCAACGAGATCAACAAGACCTTTGGCGACGATGTTGCCAAGGCCTTGGACCCAGTCTCCATCACCATTCGGGCGCCCCAGGACATCAACCAGCGGGTGTCGTTCATGAGCATGGTCGAGAACCTGCAGGTCACGCCGGGTGAGCCAGCCGCAAAGGTGGTGGTGAACTCTCGCACGGGAACGGTGGTGATCAGTCGAAATGTGAAGGTCACTGCTGCTGCGGTCTCGCACGGCACCATCTCGGTCACGGTGGCTGCCACCAACGAGGTGAGCCAGCCCAATGCATTGGCCGCTGGTCAGACAGCCGCTGTTCAGAATGCCGATGTGGAAGTGGGCGAACCGCTTCGCCCCATGTTTCTCTTTCAGCCCGGCGTGGACCTTCGTCAGATTGTGGATGCTGTGAATCAGGTGGGGGCGACGCCATCTGCCCTCATTGCCATTCTCGAGGCGCTCAAGAGCGCTGGCAGTCTGCGTGCCGAGTTGGTGGTGATCTGACCGTGAACGAGACCGGAGACCTTCGCAGCGCCTTGGACTTCCAAGGCCTTGGTCAGTTGCGGGCGCAGGCGGCAAAGACCAAAGACGCTGCCAACAACCCGGCCCTGCATAAGGCGGCCGAGCAATTCGAGTCCATGTTCTTGCAGATCATGATCAAGACCATGCGAGAGGCCACGGCCTCAAATGAAGAGGGCGACCTCATGGGGTCATCGACCACCAAGACGTACGAGGCCCTCTTTGACCAAGAAATCGCGCAAGAGATGGCCAAAAAAGGTGGCGTTGGCCTGGCCAAGATGCTCGTTCAATCTTTTGAGCGCAATCAGCCCGGCCAGGTTCGCCTTGACCCGTCTCTCGACCCTGCAGTCAATCCTTCAGCCAACCCTGCCACTGCGGCTGTTTTGGCCGAGCGCGTGACCTTACTGAAGGAATCGGCGCAAAAAGGCCTGCCTTTAGCGCCAACCATAAAAGGATTGCCCTTGAATGCGGAGCAGGCCTCGGGCTTTGCGCTGCCAAAGGCCAAGACCAATCTGCCCATCGATCTCAACAAGATGATGGGGGGCCACCGCTAGCACGGGGCTAAGCCATGAGTGATCTCACCTCCATTGCCGGCGCGGCGGTTGCCGCCTACCAGCGTGCCTTGGGCACGGTGGCCAATAACATTGCCAACGTCGACAGCGCAGGCTACACCCGGCAAGAGACCAACCTCATTGAGAATGCGCCGCGCGCCTTTGGCACCAGTTACCTGGGAACCGGGGTCAATGTGGCTGGCATCAAGCGGCTCTACGATGCCTTCATAGAGAGCAGCCTGCGCAATGCCAACACCGAGTTGGGCACGCAGGGCCCCCTGGTCAATTACGCCAACCGCGTGGTGAACATCATGGGCAGTGAAGAGATTGGTCTGCTCTCGGCCTTTGACCAATTCTTTGATTCGGCCCGTCAGCTTGCCACCGATTCGTCGTCGATCATTCTGCGCGCGCAGTTCATGAGCAAGGCCGAGGCGCTGGCCTCTCGCTTTCAGGGGCTCAACACCCAGTTGAACCTGGTGGCCCAGGAGACCGCTGAGGCCTTAAAGAGCGAGACCGATTCCTTAAACAGTCTTAGTCAGCAGCTGGCCCTGGTCAACACGCAGCTTGGCAAGACCAAGCTCATCGAGCGCCAGCCGCCGGCCATTTTGGATCAGCGCGATGAGATTCTTCGTCAGATGGCGGCGCTCGCCAAACTACAGGTGACAGAGCGCAGCAATGGCCAGGTGGCGGTGTCCATCGGGGCCTCCTCGAGTGGCGCGGAGATTGTCAATGGCGACACCTTTCGATCGGTGACGGCTGTGTTGAGCCCATCTTCTGTGGGCAAGGTTGACTTGATGGTCGATGCGGGCTCGCCTCGGGCGGAGGCCGTCTTTGGATTTTCTGGTGGCAGCATCTCAGGGCTCATGAATTTTCGCAGCCAGTTGCTTGAGCCGAGCTTTGTGGGCCTGGATAACCTGGCGCGAACCTTGGCCATTGAGGCCAATGCCATTCACCGCGAGGGCATTGATTTAGAGGGGCGCAACGGTGGGGACCTCTTTCGCATTGATCCCCAGTTCTCCATGACCTCCAACAGTGGCGACACCAAGGTGCGGTTTAGCGCCAGCGTATTGGATCTGGCCACCTATTCGGCCAACACGCTTCGGCTCGACTACCGCGCCGATGCAGGGCAGATCAACAACGTCGTGCTCATGGGCCAATTCAAGGTGGGTGAGCAGATCACGGTCAACCTCAATGGGGCGGAAAAGCGCTTCACGATCTCGGGGGCGCTTCAAACCCCAGTGCTTGTGAACGATGTGGCCACGAGCACCTTGGCCTCAGGCGCAGACATTTCCCTTGACGAAGTTCAGGCCCAGTTGTTCACCTTTTTAGAGGGGGGCAATGGCTCCTCGGTGGGGGGTGTGTTTGGCCTGCAGCTGGGCGTAAAGGTGGGCACTGGCACAGACCTGCTCGTGACCAGCGAGGTGCTCGGGGCCTTTAACCTCAAGGTGACCACCGGCAGCGATGGTGGCCGCATTGATGAGATCATCAGCCGTGGCCAGTACACGCTCACCGACACAGTGAGTGGCGCCACCACCACGGGCACCAAGAGCGTGGCCTTAAATGGCATTCAGCTTGATCTCTCCGGCGAGGCCCGAGACGGCGAGTTGCTGTTCTTAAACATTGCAAATTCACCCGCAGCTGGCCTGCGCATGGCCATAGACGACCCCAACCGTGTGGCGGCGGCCGCCCGGTTTCGGGTGATTGAGAACCAGTTCAACCCCAGCAAGGTCAGTGCACATCTCTTTGAGACACCGGAGGACTTTGGCGCCGACCGCGGTCTGTGGCTCGATAGCGCCAAGGGGGATGCCACCAATTCAGCTCGCCTCGACAAAGACAATCTAAAACTCGATAACAATGCGCTCATCAGCGAGGCTGTTGGGTTCAGTGGCCCCAAGGCCATACCCATTGCAATCGTGCCCGCAGGCTACAAAGACACCACACTCTTTTTGGGCGAGATTGGCGATGAGCCGCTCAACCTTCAGGTGATGACCCGCGATGGACGCCATGTGCTGGGGCAGTTCTTGAGCCCTCGCCCAGCGTGCATTGAGGAGGAGAAACAGCGGCTCGGGGTGGACACGCTCAGTGATGAACAGATGGCTGTGCTCTACGACGAGGCAGGCGAGGACTTCCTGCTCCAGTCCAAGCTCGCAGGTGTGTCCTTTGCGGTGGCTCGAGCTATTCGCATCAATATCTCAACACAGTTGATGACGCGAGTCGTATCGGGGCATGGACCTGTTCTATGGTGTGAGAGCGGATGTGCAGGAGATCCCGCAGCTCACGATCGACCATGTCATGGTGTCACCGAGCGCATTCCAGCAAGCATCACCAGCACAGCGCTAGACCCCATTACGGGTGCCTTGGGTGACACGATTTACAAGGAGGGCGACCTCACCTTTAACGGTGTCCAATGGGTGAGCGCTCAAGATTGTCGCGGACGATACCGGGTGGCGCGACTTCAGGTGACACGCACCAACGACCTTGGCGAAACGCTCGGCATTTTTTGCCGGTCACGGGCAACCGCAGCCGCTCTTACCCCTGTGAATGGCGTCTACACTGTTTCCGAGCAGTTGGCAAATTACTTCACCGCCCACACCTACAACCCCGCAACCAGCACACCGGCTGTCTATGCTAATGGGGGCCTGTGGGCAGACCTGCCCAGGAGCCCGGGCACCGTGACCGTTGAGGCCCCTTGGGTGGGTGGCGGACTTGCCTAAAGTTCGACGCCTTCACAGACCTTCCCGACGACTTTGCGGCACGAGACACACAAATAAGGTTGGGCATTGGGCAATCTGGAAGCTCTACGCTGCTGGCACAACTGGGTTTTCGAACGGGTGTGTACCTTGTTGGAGAAGTAAAAGAAGACCTGCTGGTCTTTGCCAGTGGCACGGCCGGTTCCCCCTTCACGCTCGGGGCCACCTTCACCGAGGGCAGCCGCGATGCGGTGGAGGCGCTGCGGGCAGAGCCCTTTGAGGTGGCCTTTACCAGCCCCACCACCTTCACCATTCGCGATGTGCTCACCAACACCATTGTGGCCGAGCGGCTCTTTGATCCCACCAAGGGTGTGGCCTATCGAGGGGTCACACTCGCACTCAATGTGTTGCCCGTGGCGGGTGATCGTTTCTTGGTCGATGGCAATCAAGACGGCATTGGCAACAACGCCACTGCACTGCGCATGGCAGCGCTTCAGAACCAGCGGGTGGTGGGCAACGGCAGTTTCACCCTGGCGCAAGGCTACGGCAATCTCGTGGGGGACACCGGCAACGTGGCCTTTCAGGCTGGCATTGCCAAGAAGGCGCTCGAAGTTGTAAAGGACCAGGCCGTGCAGGCCCGAGACCAAGTCTCTGGTGTGAGCCTGGATCAAGAGGCGGCCGATCTCATTCGCTTTCAGCAGGCCTATCAGGCCTCAGCCAAGGTGATGCAGACCGCCAACACCCTGTTTGATGCCATTTTGGGCATTCGTTGATTGGGCTAAACCATGAAAATCTCCACCACCTATTTATATGACCGGGCTGTGACCCAGATGACCACAAGCCAGGCGGGCCTGGCCAAGTCTCAGGCACAACTCTCCAGTGGCAAAAATGTGCTCCAGCCCAGCGATGCACCCGATCAGGCTGTTGGCATTCAACGCTTAAAGAGCGTGATTGCCCGCCAGGAGAGCTTTGAGAAGGCCATCCAGACGTCAGAGAATCGGCTCAAGACCGAGGAGACCGCCCTAGATGGCGTGAGCATGCTGCTCACCCGGCTCAAGGAACTTGCCATACAGGCCTCTAACGACACCTATGGCCCCAAAGACCGAGAGATCATTGCCATTGAGATGCAGGGCCTCCAAGAAGACCTGCTCTCGTTTG
>JAGYKN010000043.1 GCA_018401615.1 Burkholderiaceae bacterium | reverse complement strand
AGATTAAAGTTCTTGCCTGAGGCACTTTTTACAGACTTGGAGCCCACGCAGACCAGATCAAAAGTCTGAGAGGCCGCTAGGGTGGAATGACCCAGGAGGGCCGCGAAAAAAAATCCTTTGTAAATTTTGATCAGCATGGTGCGCCCTCAGAATGAGAAAACGATTTTCAGTAATGCTCAGATGGTATCGCCCCTTGGCAGCGTTGCGTCGGATCTCCACACCCCACGAGCATAGTCAGCCGCCTGTTGTCATTGGGTTCGGTATCGGACAAGACACATGGGTCGGCGCATCCAAGATATTGAGCAGCGTCTTGCGCGCCACGTTAATGCTGCTGCCGCGGGCGAGTTTCGTGCCTCAGAGGAGATCTGCGTTCAAACGGGGCCACTCTAGGCAAAGGGGACCACTCCATGCTTTGTTTCTATAAGTCGGGTTTGGTGTGACTTGGTCTAGCTTCGAACGTCGGCCACAGGTTGGCGCCCGAAGTCGGGGTGGGCCAAAAAACGCAGCACCTGCTCAGCGGCCTGAGCTGGGGAGCTGAGCTGACCCTGAGATTTAAGTTGCAGAAATCTTGATTGATCCGGAAAAGCCTCACCTGCTGCACCACGCAGCTGCGCCTGCATGTCGGTATCGATCACGCCTGGCGCGAGCGAGCAGACACTGGCACCGTTGCTGTGTTGTGCTTCGTCCAGCGCAAGGCAACGGGTGAAGTGATCCATGCCCGCCTTGGCAGCGCAGTATCCAGCCTGTGAGGCCATGGGGAAACGGCCCAGGCCCGATGAAATATTGAGCACCTTGCGCGGCATCAACCAGGCCTGTGTGGCTTGCAGGAATACTGCACTCAGGGCCATGGGGGCCTCAAGGCCAACGCGCAGGGCCCAGGCCAGATCGGCGGGCTGTGATTGGCGGAGTGGGACGATGGGCGGGATGACACCCGCGTTATTGATGAGGTTGGCGCTGGCAAAGCCGGCCGCTCTCTGGCCCTGCAGCCACTCCCGTAGACGCTCGCTCACTCCTTGGCTGTCAGCTAGGTCGTGGGTCCATTGGGTCAGTGACACGTCCGACTTCTGGGCGGCAGCTGCCAGTGTCGAGTTGGCGTGGCGCGAGATGCACAGCAAGGTATTGCCCCTTTGGAGCAAGAGATTGGCCATGGCAAGACCCATGCCGCGCGAGGCGCCTGTCAGGATGTAGAGGTGTTGGGTCAAAGCGTGAGGGGCAAGAAGGTGGCCTGTTATCGGTCGGTGATCATCCAATGTAGGCTGCATTTGTATTCACAGATAAACGACCCCCCACTGCTACGGCGACATTTGATCTGAGCAGTGTCCACACCAGTAAAGGGCTCGCAAAGCTTTTGCATTTTATCAAGTGGGTAGCTGCTATCCAGAGATCGAAATCGTCCTGTGTATCGATTGGTGAGGTTTGGTTCATAAAATTCCGGGCTGCTCTTGTCGGGTGTCTCCTCGACGGTGGCTGCTCCCCCTGAGGCCTTAGCACCCCTCACAAGGTCTCCCCCTACCCACACCACCAAAAGAAGAGCTGTGACCGCAGCCATCATTGCCTTTGAGTACTTGTTCATGGCGTTCCTTTGGGTTTCGAGGAGGCTATTTGCCTGCTGCAAAAATAATCCCCGTTATACATGCCCAAACCTCTTGTGGCAAAGAGCCCTGGTTGCCAAAGGAAAAGCGCTCAGGGCCTATTTTTTCGTGCACTCTTCACCTCTAGATGAACAACATTCTGATCATGGGCGCAAGCAGTGGCATTGGGCTTGCCACCACAAAACTCGCCCTCGAGGGGGACCTCCGTTGTTGCCTTTTTCTCGTTCTGCTGGGAAGATGTCCCTCGCACGATAGGCTTGTGAAAATTGCCGGTGACGCTCGCGATGCGGACCATGTGCGCGGTGCAATGTCGGGCATTGATGTCGTTGTTCAGGTGCTCGGGGTCCCTCTAAACCTTCAGGCAATACTTGGCCCGGATCGACCTATTTTCGGCAGCGACCAAGGTCCTCGTGGCTGAAATGCAAAACGCAAATATCCGTCGACTCTGTGCGTGACTGGATTTGGCGCTGGCAAGAGCCGTTCAAGCATTCACCCATTGCAACGGCGGCTTCTCCCTCGTGTTTGGCCGGGCCTTACGGTGACAGGCCATTCAGAGTCTCTGATTGAGCAGAGCGATCTCGACTGGACCTTGATAAGACCGGGTGTGCTTTTTAATTCAAAGACCACGGGCGCTATCGGGTTCGACAGAGCCAACGCAATGGGGAAATGGAATCGTTGCCCCGTGAGGATGTGGCAGATTTCCTGGTCCAACAGTGTTCCGCCCGACACACATCCATAAGTCGCCAGTGCTCATCCGCTAGGCCAGGCCGGTGGCCCGCCCGTTTAAATCTCTGAAAAAGTGGAAAGCATATTTCCAATGGTCACTTGTGGTGGGTGCTCATCAACCCCCATCCTCACCGTTATTCATCATCAAGGAGCATCCAATCATGAGTTCAGTTGACCTTCAAACACGCGAAAGCACCTATTTCGAGTCCTGTCCGTCACAGCGAGTCTCATGGTCTGGTCAGGCCGTGGCCTTGGCCCACTTGTAAGTGCCAAGAGCTAAAGACGCTCTCAGGGCAAGAAGACGTCCGAATCTTCGACATCCGCGAGGCTGGGCAACGCCAGGACGAGCCGATTACGACTGGGCATATTGCGGGTTCGGTCTCAGCCCCTTACTCGGCATTTCAGGGGCGACAAGGCCAATCCGGACGGCCGGCGCCTGAGGCCAAGTTGGCCGCGCTTCTGGGCAGTGTTGGCGTAACGCCGAACACAAGGGTTGTGATCACAAATCGCGGGAACCGATCCAACCGGACTTTGGCGCTGCCGCACGGGGTCTACTGGACGCTTAAGGTGGCAGGGCTTCCAGAATCTCGCCATTCTTGATGGCGGATTAATTGGACTTCGGCTGGCAACGGTGAGCACGGAAAAACCCGCTATCAAGCCACCACACTCAGCCTCAAGTACGACGAGTCTGCAATCGTGACCATCGATGATTGTCCTCGGGGATCTCATCAAAGGAATCAAAGATCAAACTCCTCGATGCCCGGCCTGTGGGATTTTTCAAGGGCGATGTGCGCCATGACGCTGCCAGCCGTTACGGCACGCTGCCGGGTGCACAGAGCTTTAGCCATGACCAGTGGTTCGTGCCAAAGGCAGGGCTCCTCAAATCCAGAGGCGATATCGAGTCCTTGGCAAAAAGTGCGGGACTGATTCACGACCAAGAGACAGTCTCCTTTTGCAACACAGGTCACTGGGCGGCAACAAACTGGTTCATCCTCTCGGAGCTCCTCGGTCAGACGGGCGTCAAGATGTATCCAGAATCCATGGTGGCCTGGTCAAAGACCGACCTTCCCTTGGAAAACGACCCCGGCCGCATTGGCACGCTTTGGCGTGACTTTAAAAGAATCTTGTAGCCCACAAGCGTAGACAGTCTGTGGTGGGAGGATTGCTTCTTCCCCGCAGCCTGTTCGAGGCCTCTAGAGATCCAGACAGATCAGGGCCCCCGGTGCGGGGGCTTCCAATGGCCACTGCCCGGTGTTTTCAATGGGTCTCGCGCCGTGTGTCCGCAGGAAGTGTACCGCCCGAATCACGCCCGCGTGGGTGATCCAGAGGGTCTGCGTCACATCAGACGACCGCAGGTCATCCAAAGCATGAGCCACCCTGTCGATCACCATCTGAGTACTCTCGGCGCCACCGAAGAGGTGGTGAGCAAAGTCAGCTGTCCAGGCATCGAGAGCGGCTCGAGGAATGGCATCCCAGGCCTGCAACTCAAACAATCCAAAATCCATTTCGTTAAGTCGTGTGTCGGTGCGTGGCTCCCCCAGATCGGGGCGCAAGCGGTGCAGCACGTCGGCCATTTGCTTTGCTCGCCTCAGGCCGGACACCCATACGGGTAGGAGTTTGGGAAGTTGCAAAGCTGCAGCCCGCGCACAGGACTCGGTGTGTTCTGCATGGGCCGGCACATCGCTGCAGCCATAACAAATTCCTGGCGCCAATTCGACCCGGGCGTGGCGCAGCATCCAGAGTTTCACGCCCATGCCATCAACCCATCCCTAACCACTGATCACTGAAGAGTCGTAAAGGAGAAGGCCAGCGCAAGGTAAAAACCTATTTCACTTAGCTGCTGTGTTGCGCCCAGCCCGTCCCCGGTAAAGCCCTGCAGGCGACGATGCAGCAGCCGCCACATCCAGGCAAGGCTTAGCAGCGCGCCCAACACCGCGTAACCCCAGGCCGCGGTGGGTACCAGCCACCAGGTCAGCCCCATGGCAAGCGCCCACCAGAGCAGACCCGCCAACAGACCTGCAGTGCCGATGCTCTCCGCCAGCGGTTTTGATTTCGACTGCGCAGTGTCGCCCACATGGTGCAGCGTGCGGATGATAAACAATGGCATGAGTCGCGAAGTAACGTGTGCGGCAAAGAGTGCCACCACCGTGAACCAGACTCCGCCTGCCTGCGCGAGCAAGACCAGCAGAGCCACCTTGGTCAACACGCCCAAGACCAGCGCCAATGCGCCGTATGTACCAATGCGGGAGTCCTTCATGATGTCGAGCGAACGCTCGCGGTTCATCGAACCGCCAAGGCCATCGGCAAGATCGGCCAGACCGTCTTCATGAAACGCACCAGTCAGCATCACGCCAAATATTGTGCTGGTCAATGCCGCGACCCACAGCGCTGCGGGTTGTCCCGGTAGCACGAGGCAGAGTCCGTGGAAAACCGCCGCTGTGCTGCCGCCCACAATCCAGCCGACACCTGGAAAATGCGCCGCACTCGCACGCAACATGGCCGGGCTAAAGCCGACCCAATCGGCCAGCCGACCGGTAACAGGGATGCGGGTGAAAAATTGCAGCGCGAGCAGGAAGTGGCGGATGGGCAGCATGGGCAAAAGCCTCTAGGCCTTTTGGGCTGGAGCGGTCCCGTTCTGGCGTGATACACCGGCCGACTCAAAGTTCGCCATCTCACGCAAGACCGCACAGGCACTCACCAGTAAGGGCCAAGCCAGGGCAGCACCCGAGCCCTCGCCAAGGCGCAGGCCCATGTCTAGTATTGGGTCGGCGCGCAGGTGCAAAAGCATCAGTGCATGGCCGCGTTCACCCGAGCGGTGGGCAAAAACACAGCGTTGCAAGACCGCCGGTTGGAGGGCGCTGGCCACCAGCACCGCCGCACTGGCAATAAAACCATCGACCACGATCACACGTCGTTCCGCGGCTGCTTGTAAGACTGCGCCCACCATGGTGGCGATCTCGAATCCACCGAAAGCTGCGAGTGCTTGCAGCGGGGTGCGAGCCTCTGAGTGGCGCGTCAGTGTTGCTTGCAAGATACCGATCTTGCGCTGCACCCCCTCGCCGTTGAGCCCAGTGCCTGCGCCGGTGCAATCGGCGATCGCCAGACCGGCCAGGCGCGCTAGCAGGAGCGAAGCCGCTGACGTGTTACCAATGCCCATTTCACCCAGCAAGAACGCATTGCCCGTAAGTGATCGGAGCACAGCCGCGCCATTGGCCAGAGCGGCATCGCACTGCCCGGCACTCATGGCTGGGCCAGTACTCGAATCGGATGTGCCGTAAGCGATTTTGTGGTGGCGCAATCCCGGGCGATCGGCAAAGTCATGACACACGCCGCAGTCCACCAAGGTGAGGGCGATGCCGTTGTGACGTGCGAGCACGCTGACCGCCGCACCACCGACCAGAGAGTTCTCCACCATCTGCCAGGTTACCTCGCTTGGATAGGCCGATACGCCTCGCTCGGCGAGCCCATGGTCGCCCGCAAAGACAACCAAATGTGGTTCCCTGAGCACAGGCGACTCACTTCCCAGGATAAGCCCGATGCGAAGTGCCACTGATTCCAAGGCCCCCAGCGAGCCCAGCGGCTTGGTTTTGTTGTCCAGTAGATGTTTCAGACGAGCAGCCAGCGCAGGTTGTGCGATGTCGTCGACGGTGGGGATCTTAAAAGGCATCGTGTCCGTGGTGCTCAGGAGGGAAAGTTCATGTCCTGCACCAGCGCGCATGGCGCGGCAACGCCGCCCATCGCGCGGGCCCCGTAGGTCGATATCTCATCGAATCGATCAACGTCACAGCCAAGCCCGATCAGCTTCTCACCAAAGACGCTGTAAAAACTGTCATCAAACCGCATGGGCGAGATTGGAGCAACAGGTTTGCCCCCCTCGACCAAAAGACTTGCAAACCTGGTCATCCCAGTAAATCGTGCCGACTGACGATCGGAATAATTGAGGTACCAGACATTTGACACATAAATTCCGTCACCCAACACCTTGAGCGCATGACGGGAATCAACCTCACCCCCAGCCAGGCGCAATGCAGCGGGGGTCTCCCCACCGCAGGCGGCATTGTCCTTAACACCAAACTCGCTGGCAGTTCTGGGGCTACACAGCCAGTTTGCAAAACGACCCTCTGATATCAGCGGTGTCTGGCTTGGCCGGACAAACCCCAGTTCTTGAACCCGAGGAACGCCAAAACCCTGTAGGTCTTCTTCCAAGGAAAACTTGGAGGAGAGCTGCTTTTCCCCGGATCGCAGGGCAGAAAAAGGGCTCCGCGATGTGAGGTGGGCCCTGGCGGAAAAGCCCCCCCAGCAGGCAAGGCCCAACAGGTCGCTGACAGCCTCAGAGGAGAGCATCGCGCGATGAGCGCCGGGCGCCAGCACAACGGGCGGGCGAAAGAGAATGTCCAGGTTTGCGCGTGCGTCGTCGATTTTTCTGCCCACTTCGGTTGCTGACCAAGCCTGACCCGACCAGGACCCTTTGATCGCCTTGTCCTTTAGGGCATAAACGGAAAAATCGAAGAAGCTTCTTAGGCTTCGATGCCAGTGGAGATGGCCATCGGAGGTGGCCATGAAGGAGGCCAGGGGACCAGCCGCGTAGAGGCCCACCAGGTCAAGCCCCTTTG
>JAGYKN010000042.1 GCA_018401615.1 Burkholderiaceae bacterium | reverse complement strand
GATGGTGCCACTCACTGCGATTTTGAAGCGCCAACCGACTGGTTGTGTCAACTCGCCTGTGGCGACCCCGATGCCTCTCGGCAATTGCTGGTTCGTCAGGGCCTGCTTGATGCAGCCGCAAGATGGCTGCCCTAGGTCGGCTTCCCTAGGTGGGCTTCCTTAGGCGGGCTTCCTTGGGTGGCACATGCGACCCACCGCATGACATCCTGTCGGCCATTGCGTGGAATACGAGGGTAGGTGCATCTGCATGACCACCAGGGGCTTGAACCAGTCATCATGGCTGCACAGCGACCGCGTGGCGCCGGGTAGGATGCCGCATGGTGACGAGTTCCTCTGCAGCGGTGGGATGCACCGCGAGCGTTGCATCAAGTGATGCCTTGGTCGCCTTCAGTTGCAGGGCAACCCCCATGAGTTGCGCCATTTCGCCGGTGTCTGGTCCAATGGCATGGAATCCAACCACCCGGTCACTCTGTCTGTCGACAAGGAGTTTCATAAACATCTTAGAGTGATGACCCGACAGGGTGGCCTTCATCGGCCTGAAGTGCGTGGTGTAGACATCGAGTTCTGGGAAGGTCTTGAGTGCCTCCTCCTCTGTTAACCCCACCGTGCCAATCTCTGGCGTGGTGAACACAGCTGTCGGCACCAGGCTATGATCAACCGTCGCTGTCGCTCTACCAAAAACATTGTCAGCAAATGCTTGGCCCTCACGAATGGCCATGGGTGTCAGATTCACGCGATTGGTCACATCGCCAACAGCGTAGATATTTGGAACCACGCTGCGCGAAAAAGCGTCCACCGGTATCGCGCCCTGGGGGCCAAGGGCGATCCCAACCCTCTCAAGGCCGAGGTTGTCCGTCCTTGGCCTTCGGCCAATGGCCTTGAGCACCGCGTCGACCTCTAACCTGTCCCCGTTGTCAAGCAACACGCTCAACCCATCTGAGCACTCCTGCACCTCTGTAATCAACTTGTTTGGATGGAGCTTGAGTCCGGACTGGGTGAGCTCGGTTTCGAGGTGGCCTTGAAGCTCGGCGTCAAATCCGCGTAGGACCCTCGCCCCGCGATAGACAACATGCACATCTGAACCAAGATTCTTCAGGATGCAGGCAAGCTCCAGCGCAACATAGCCGGCACCCTGAACCACCACACGCTTTGGCTGATCGCTCAAGAGAAAAAACTGATTCGAGTCAATGCAGAGCTCATGGCCTTTTAACTGACTGTCATGCACCGGCTGCGCACCCGTGGCAATCAAAATAACGCGCCCGGTCAAGACATGATCATCACCAACCGCCACCTGCTTACGGTCAATCAGGCGAGCACTTCCCTGATAAATATCCACACCGGCCTTCTCGAGATTTCCCCGATAGACGGCCTCTAGGCGAGCCACCTCACGATCTCTATTCGCCTTGAGAAGAGCCCAATCGAATTCGGAACGACCCACAGTCCAGCCAAAGCCACGTGCCTCCTCAAATTCGGTTGGAAACCGGCTTGCATACACCATGAGTTTTTTCGGAACGCAGCCTCGGATGACACAGGTGCCACCCATGCGGTATTCCTCGACCAAGGCCACCTTAGCGCCATGGAGCGAGGCGATCCTCGCCGCACGAACCCCACCAGATCCACCACCAATCACAATTAGATCGTACATGTCACTCGAACTCCCTCTAAGGGTCTTGCACCAGCATTGAGGACGCCAACCAATCTCTTGGGCTGCAGCCCATGCGTTTCGTAAACACTCGTGTAAATGCCCCAGGGCTCGAGTAACCGACATCTTTAGCAATCGTTTTAATGGGCACGCCCCTGACGATCTTTGATTGGGCCAGCGAGATCCTCCAGTCCGTTAGGTACTCAAGCGGGGTGGTTTGAGCGGCCTCTCGGAAATGATTCGCAAAGCTTGCCCTTGACATACCGGCAACATCTGCGAGGGACTCTAAAGTCCAGGATCTCTCTGGCTCAGCGTGCATCGAGTTAACAGCCTTTACAAGACGCTCATCCGCAAGCGCCTTGGTGATTCCTGCGGGAATCGCTTCTGTGCGAATGAGGTATCGAAAAACAACCAACACAAAATACTGGAGCAGTTGATTCACTCCAAAGGCCTTGCCGCAGCGACTTGAAAAGGCTTCGTCCATTAAGAGCTTGTGAATCGCCTCGATCTCGGGCGCATCCGCAACGCCAATGAGAATGACGCCTGGGTTAAGTGATGTCAGGGGGTTCTTAAACCGCTGGCCAAACTCAAACTCCGCACAGACGATCTCAGCCTGCGGCTTGGGGACCAGGGTGTGCGCAGTGCCCCGTGGCGAGAAGATCACCCCGGGGCCAGAAATTGTTCCAACAGCCCTACCCTCTGCCACCACCTCGACCGAGCCAGATCTCACCCAGTGAATGTGACCCTTGGTCGAGTCGACCTGCGCTACAAATTGATTGCACAGCACATCTGAAAAGAAGACCCGAGCAGTGGGTGGAAAGCGCTCGAACAATGGGGTGAGCCGATCAATGGCGTTCATTTTATACGATTAGATATTTTAATTAGTTTTTCTGTATCTAAAGGTATATTACCATTTGATCTCACTGCCCAACACTTAGAAGATCGGCAAGAACCCCCCCCGCACGTGGCGAGTACGCGACTGCTTTGACCTAAACACCTTAGAAGGGGCCTCAAATGAAGGCACGGAAGAATTTAATGTCGGCATCAATGATCACCGCGCTCGTCTTGCTCGCGCTAACGCCAGCGGCACAGGCCGCAGAGCCAGACAAGGCGGTCTACCACATTGACAATGCACCCCTCCAAGCCACCAAGGCATTGAGGAATATTCGCAATCATCTCGATACTGTTTCGAGCACCAAGGTGGTGGTGGTCACGCATGCCGATGGCGTTGATTTTTTAATTGAGGGTGCGAAAGATCTCGCAAACCCAAATGTCAACTATGGTGCCTTGGTGTCCGCCCTTAAATCTCGGGGGGTTCGCTTCGAGGTCTGTGAGATCACCCTCAGAAACAGAAATCTCAAACGCGATCAGTTCATCCTGGAGGCTGAGTTCACTCCATCTGGCGTGGCGCGTGTGACGCAGTTACAGATTCGTGAGGGCTTTGCCTACATAAAGCCATAGAGAGAATCCTTCCTCCACATTCCTCATGTGCGCCATCACCCGGCTGCCTGCTCGTCTGACTCCTGTGAGCGGGGCGGTTTTCTGTATCTTCCTTCTTGCCGGATGTGGCGAGAGCATTCAATCTAAGTGTCCTGATCCAGCAGCGCAGTCTGGCGAGCACATGACAGAGACCGAAAAAAAGCTGGCTCGGCTAAAAAAAGGCTTCGACCCCAACTGTAAGTAGCGCCTGCAAGCCACCGGGTTAGCCTAATTGCAGCCCTTGCGCTTGCAGGCCTCTGATCGCGGGAATTCAGCGACGACTAGGCGGCCTCAAGAGCCTGACGAAGATCCTCAATAAGGTCGTCGCGGTGCTCAATGCCAAGCGAGAGTCGCACCATGTCTTCGGACACACCAGCAGCCTTGAGCTCATCAGGACCAAGCTGGCGATGGGTTGTTGTGGCAGGGTGACAGGCAAGCGACTTGCAGTCACCGATGTTCACCAGGCGTGTGAAGAGTCCGAGGGCATCTTGAAATCTTGCGCCGGCGTCCTTCCCGCCTTTTAGTCCAAAGTTCAAAATGCCGCTGGCTTGACCATTCATGTACTTCTGTACAAGCGCATGGTCAGCATGACTGGGAAGGCCCGCGTAATTGACCCAGTTGACTTTTGGATGGCTCGAAAGAAAGTCTGCAACAGCCAGGCTATTCTCACAGATGCGGTCCATGCGCAGAGGCAACGTCTCAATGCCCTGCATGACCTGGAAGGCATTAAAGGGGCTAATGGCCGCACCCGTGTTGCGCAGTGGCACGACGCGCGCACGGCCGATAAAGGCAGCGGGGCCAAGAGCCTCGGTATAGACCACCCCGTGATAGCTGACATCGGGCTCGTTGAGCCTGCGAAAACGCTCTTTATGCTCTGCCCATGGAAACTTGCCACTATCGACAATGGCTCCTGCCACCGTCGTACCATGGCCACCCATGTACTTGGTGAGGCTGTGAACAACAATATCGGCTCCATGCTCGATGGGACGGCACAGGTAAGGACTTGGAACCGTATTGTCAACAATTAAGGGAAGGCCGTGCCGATGGGCAATTTCCGCTAGGCGACCGATATCGGTGACATTACCCAAGGGATTGCCAATGGTCTCGCAGTAGATGGCCTTGGTCTTTGAGTCAATAAACGCCTCAAAAGACTCGGGGTTACGGTAATCAGCAAACCGCACCTGAAGGCCATACTGCGGCATGGTATGCGCAAACAGGTTGTAGGTTCCACCATAGAGCGTGGCAGCAGAAACAATGTTGTCTCCCGCCTCCGCAATAGTTTGAATGGCATAGGTGATGGCGGCCTGACCAGAAGCCAGCGCCAGTGCTGCAATACCCCCCTCAAGCGCTGCAACCCTCTGCTCCAGCATGTCCTGTGTGGGATTCATGATGCGGGTGTAGATGTTCCCCATGACCTTTAGATCAAAAAGATCTGCACCGTGCTGGGTGTTATCAAACGCGTAGGCGACGGTCTGATAGATGGGTGTGGCAACGGCCTTGGTTGTCGGGTCTCCTGCAAAACCGGCATGCACGGCCTTTGTCTCAAAACGCCAGTTGCTACTCTTTGATTGATCCGCCATTGTCTTGTCTCCTTGCTACTTAATCATTAAACAACCAATAACCGTTCATACCTTTGCGGTATTTGACGAGCATGGCAGAGGCACTGCGAATCGCCCGCCCATCACGACGCACTCTTACCGACAGCCCCTACTTACTGGCATGCGCCAGCAGTTGCTCCAGTGCTTGCTCTAATCCAGCAGTGTCAAAAGGCAGGTGAAGCGTGTTAACGGCTGCGCCCCGAGCTGTTAGCAACACCACCGAGCCATTGAACAAATCATAGCGGCGGCTGAAGGCCTGACCATCGGGGGTTCCCAGGTCCGCTACCAAGAAGGTTATGCGATCGGTGTACTCGTCATAGACTTCGTCCATCATCGCCATGACCGCCATACCGCCCATCGATTGGATGTCGTAGGCCAGCACCAACGAGGGTTGTCCCTGTCCAATGCGGCTCAGATCGGTCGAATATGGGCCACGCGGCAACTGGCTCCAGACCAAGGCAAGAGTGCCAATGGTGATGGCTGCATAAATTAGCCATTTTTGCAGGCGCGTAATCCCGGATGTGGTCATGGTGGTCATGGTTTTCATTGTATGGCAGCGTCCAGGATTGTGCTTTGTTGCACCCCTGTGGGCCTATGGCGCACCCTTGCGGTGCAGCCGCTTTTTGAAAATGCATCAACGCTCGCGCCAACGCCCGTGCGCGGCCTGCCATGAGATCTGGCACTGAAATTGCAAACGAAGGGATACGACCATTCTTGGTCGAACGGGTCAACCCGTCATCAAACATCTCTTGGGAGCAATTCATGGATCGCCGCAACTTTATCAAGGGCACGGGTGCTGTTGCACTGTCGTGCTCGAGTATCTCAACTGCCCTTAGCCAGGCCGCAACCCCAATCAAAGTTGGTGTCCTTCATTCCCTGTCCGGAACAATGGCGATCTCCGAGACCGCCTTAAAGGACACGGCCCTGATGTCCATCGAGGCCATCAACGCAAAAGGGGGCGTGTTGGGGCGCAAGCTCGAGCCTGTCGTGGTTGACCCAGCCTCTAATTGGCCCCTCTTCGCCGAGCGCGCACGCCAACTCATCACACAAGACAAGGTGTCCGTTGTCTTTGGCTGCTGGACATCGGTGTCACGAAAATCTGTGCTCCCGGTGTTTAAAGAAACGAATAACCTCCTCTTCTACCCCGTCCAGTACGAGGGAGAAGAGCTGGAAAAAAATGTCTTCTACACAGGGGCAGCCCCCAACCAGCAGGCCATTCCCGCAACCGAATACCTCATGAGCAAGGAGGGCGGCTCCGCAAAACGTTTCTTCCTGCTTGGTACTGACTATGTCTACCCACGGACAACCAACAAGATTCTTCGTTCCTTCTTAAAGAGCAAGGGCGTCAAGGATGCTGATATTGAGGAGATCTACACCCCCTTTGGTCATAGTGACTACCAAACGATCGTGGGCAATATCAAGAAGTTCTCAGCTGGTGGGAAGACCTGTGTGATTTCCACAATCAATGGCGATTCCAATGTGCCTTTTTATAAAGAGCTTGGCAATGCGGGCCTGAAGGCAAAAGATGTTCCCGTGGTCGCATTCTCGGTGGGCGAAGAGGAGCTAAGAGGAGTCGACACAAAGCCCCTGGTGGGACACCTGGCAGCATGGAATTACTTCATGTCGCTTAGGAATCCAACCAATGCCGCCTTCATCAAGATGTACCAGGACTACGCAAAGGCTAAAAAGCTGCCCAACGCCGACAAGGTTGTCACCAACGACCCCATGGAGGCAACCTACATCGGCATCAACATGTGGAAGCAGGCCGTTGAACAGGCAAAGACCACCGATGTAGACAGGGTCATAGCCGCCATGGGCGGGCAGAAGTTTGTGGCTCCCTGTGGCTTTGAAGTGACCATGGACAAGACCAATCATCACCTTCACAAACCAGTGTTGATTGGCGAGGTGCGCGCAGACGGGCAGTTTAATGTCGTCTGGCGAACAAAAGGTCCACTTCGCGCTCAACCCTGGAGTCCGTTTATTCCCGGTAACGAGTCAAAGCAGAAAATCTAACCTCTACCTCTGTCAATCCTCACAACAGGCGGACGGGCTCGCCCTCCCCTGTTGTGACCTTGCAGCACCAAATAGATGCTCCCATCACTTGTCACGCGATTGCGCCTCGGCTGCGCTGCATTTTTCATGCTGGCGGCATCAATTTTAAATGCGCAGCCGCATCCATTACACGACTCCGTGCGTGACTTGGTCGGCGATGACCCGGAGAAGCGGGTGGCAGCCGTCTACACCATTGGCACCTCGGGTCACCCACTGGCCAAAGAACTGCTCGATGCCCTGGCCAATGACGGCCTCATGGTCAATGACGATGTGAGCCAGGTCTTCCTGATCACCAACAAAGGCACGGTCGATCTACTAACGGGCAGCGAGGTAGCAGCAGCCCCCAATGGCCTTGAGAGCGCCATGATCACCAACGCTGTGCGCTCGGCGCTGGATCAGGCCAATGCCGCTCTGGCGCTAACGCTCCCAGACCCAGCAGCACGGCGCAGCGCGGCGCGAAGTCTTCTCTTGACCACAGACATGGCACTGCTTCCCATCATCGAGGCGGCAGCAAAAAAGGAATCAGACGACAAGGTTCGCACTGATCTCTTGATGACACTTGCGATGTTGAGACTGCAGTTTGGCAGCCTGCCCGAGCGGCAATCTGCAGCCCAGTCTCTGGCCGACAGCAACAGCCCCGTGGTTCAGCGGGCCTTGAGCGGCTTACTCAGGAGAGATGCCGCGGGAGAGTGGGTTGAGCCCGACCCAGTGGTTCGTCAAAACGCTGCGGCATCCATCAAGGTGATTGAGGACCGACTGCGAAAGTTTGAAATCCTGGCAAATCTCTTCTCGGGTCTTAGCCTGGGTAGTATTTTGCTTCTCGCGGCGCTGGGCCTTGCTATCACCTATGGACTGATGGGTGTCATCAACATGGCCCACGGCGAGTTCCTGATGATTGGGGCCTATGTCACCTTTCTCACCCAGGGCTTGTTTCGACATTATTTTCCAGATGCCTTTGCATTCTATGTCTTGGCGGCAATCCCATTGGCATTCCTGGTTACTGGTGCCATTGGCGTGATCCTAGAGCGAACAGTCCTGCGCTGGCTCTATGGTCGCCCGCTAGAAACGCTGCTCACCACCTGGGGGGTCAGCCTGCTTCTGATCCAGAGCTGCCGGACGATTTTTGGCGCACAGAACGTTGAGGTTGAAAATCCGTTTTGGCTCTCCGGTGGAATCACACTGGCAGGAGATCTTGTTATTCCGTGGAATCGCCTGATGATCGTCGGCTTTGCCATCCTGGTGGTTGGCATGGTTGCAATATTGCTCACACGAACGCGGGCTGGTCTCTATGTGCGAGGGGTCACGCAGAACCGTTCAATGGCGGCCTGTAATGGTGTTCCCACCGATAAGGTCGATATGCTGACCTTCGGGTTTGGCTCCGGTATCGCTGGCCTGGGAGGCGTTGCCTTGTCGCAGATTGGCAATGTCGGGCCTGACCTTGGACAGCAGTACATTGTCGACTCATTTATGGTGGTTGTTCTGGGCGGGGTGGGACAACTTGCCGGCACGATCATCGCTGCCCTTGGTCTTGGCTCTGTCACCAAACTCTTCGAACCCATGACGGGTGCGGTGCTCGCAAAAATTGGCGTCTTGATTTTCATCATTCTCTTCATTCAGAAGCGTCCCCAGGGCTTGTTCGCCCTCAAGGGCCGGAGCGCAGACACGTGATCAGCCTGCAACGACTCAATCAGCTCACTCAGTTGCTGATGCTCGTCATCCTTGGAACCGGGCTGTGGCTGCCGATAGGCCATTGGTTATTCCCGCCTGACTCGATGTTTCATGTGTCGGCTTTCTGGGTCACGCTCATTGGTAAATTCATGTGTTTCGCGATCCTGGCGCTGGCGATGGATTTGATCTGGGGCTTTG
>JAGYKN010000041.1 GCA_018401615.1 Burkholderiaceae bacterium | reverse complement strand
CGGGTTGCAGCCTTGTGGGGGGCGACACCGTTGCGCTGCCCGCAGGTGCAGCTGAGGTCTACACCGTCTCGATTTACGGGACTGTCCCGCTTGGTGGGGCCCTGCGGCGAGATGGGCTGCAGCCCGGCGATCACCTCTGGGTCTCGGGAACGCTTGGCGACGCCCGCCTGGCGGTTCAAGAGCAGCGTGCAGACCCCTGCCTTGACTGGCCAGTCCCCCGCCTGGCCCTCGGCCTGGCCCTGCGGGGCATTGCACATGCGGCCATCGACATCTCCGACGGACTGGCCTGCGAACTCGGTCACCTGGTGCGGGCATCGTCGGCCCGACAGGGGCGGGCCCTGCTGGCCGAGGTCGAACTCTCGGCACTGGAGGCCTGCCTGGGGCCACGGCTGCGTGAGAGCAGGGCAGCCGAGCATGTTGGCGCCCATGCCAAGGCACTCTGGGCGGCCGCCAGCGGTGATGCCTACGAACTCTTATTCTCAGCGCCCGCCCGCTCAGATGATCAGATCGAGTCGCTGTCAGCGCAGCTGGGCCTTGCCCTGCACCGCATCGGGACGGTCGGCCCCGCAGGCCCTGCCGGTGAGTCGGTGGTCTGGCGCAACGCCGCTGGACAGGCCCTCTCTGGGGCCTTGGTGCCCTCGCCAAGCTTTATGCACTTTGATCGTCCTGGGGCCGCGCCTTGAGGGCCCCGGCGTGAACGCGCCAGGGGAGACCCTCTTGCCGGTGGTCCCGGTCGAACCGAGCGAGATCTTCTTGCGACATCCCGCCCACCTCATGGCACTCGGCTTTGGCGCTGGCCTCTCGCCGATTGCGCCTGGCACGGCTGGCACGCTCTGGGCATGGGCCAGTTTCGTGGTGCTGGATTGGGTGATGCCCAGCTCGATGTGGTTTTGGATTCTGGCAGTCGGCCTTGTGGTGGGCATCTGGGCCTGTGAGAAGACAGGTCGAGCCCTGGGTCAATCAGACCACGGCGCCATGGTCTGGGATGAGGTCATGGCCTTCTGGCTGGTCTTGGTCTGCCTGCCCCATCCTGCGGACCCGGACTATTTCGGCACAAGTCAGGGACTCTCGGTCTGGCTGTTACAGGCCGTGGCCTTTGGGTTGTTTCGATTCTTTGACATCATGAAACCGCCCCCCATCAAGTGGGTGGACCAGCATTGCAAAGGGGGCTGGGGTGTCATGGCCGATGACCTGGTCGCAGCCGCCTTCACGCTCCTGGCCGTTGCGCTGCTGCTGCGCCTGTGGCCTTGGTTGGCCTGAGCCGAGCCGATGGCGCCCAATCCTGTGTCGTTGGATTTCGATGTCTCCGATCGGGCGGTGCTGTTGTTGTCCCTCACGCTTGGCCATGCGGCCCAGCGGCGCGGCATCTGGCTGGGCCTGGTCGAATCCTGCACTGGGGGGTTGGCCGCAAGTTGGGTGACCCAGGTCTGGGGATCGAGTGCCTGGTTCGAGGGCGGGGTGGTCACCTATTCCAACGCCATGAAAGAACTGCTGGTGGCGGTCTCACCGGAGGCACTTGCCCAGCACGGGGCGGTGAGCGCGCCGATCGCCGCCCAGATGGCCGCTGGCTTTGCCTGCCGACTCGATGGCCTGGGCCGTAAACTCATGGTGGCATCTGTCACTGGGGTTGCCGGCCCGGCTGGCGGGACCAATCTCAAGCCCGTTGGCACGGTCTGGTTTGGCTGGGACGCCCGAGGATGCGGCCCCGTGAACCCCCCCTCGAGGACCCAGCTGTGCCAATTTGCGGGGGATCGGCATCGAATTCAACGGCAGGCGGCCTGGTGGGCCCTGTCTGGGCTGGCCAGCTGGCTGATGGCACAACCCCGGGAGACCGCCTAGCCTGACAAACCACTTGAATACTGTTTTTTTATACAGTACTCTTTCATCACTTCTTCAGAGGACACCACCCATGGATGACCAGATCACCAAAACCCGTGCCGAAAAAACCAAGGCCCTCGCTGCGGCCATTGCCCAGATCGAGAAGCAGTTTGGCAAGGGATCCATCATGCGCATGGGCGAAAACGACATCGCCCCCGATATCCAAACCGTTTCAACCGGCTCGCTTGGCCTCGATGTGGCCCTTGGCGTGGGCGGCCTGCCTCGCGGCCGTGTGGTGGAGATCTACGGGCCAGAGTCATCTGGCAAAACCACCCTCACCCTTCAGGTCATCGCCGAGATGCAAAAAATCGGCGGTGTCTGCGCATTCGTCGATGCCGAGCACGCCCTCGACACCCAGTACGCTCAAAAGCTCGGTGTGGGGCTCTCCGATCTCCTCATTTCTCAGCCCGACACCGGCGAGCAGGCCCTCGAGATCGTCGATGCCTTGGTTCGCTCCGGATCGGTCGATCTCATCGTCATCGACTCCGTGGCGGCCCTCACCCCCAGGGCAGAGATCGAGGGTGACATGGGCGATTCCCTCCCCGGTCTTCAGGCCCGCCTGATGTCGCAGGCCCTGCGCAAGCTCACGGGCAGCATCAGCCGCACCAACACCCTCGTGATCTTCATCAACCAGATCCGAATGAAAATTGGGGTCATGTTTGGAAGCCCAGAGACCACCACCGGGGGCAATGCGTTGAAGTTTTACGCCTCGGTGCGCCTAGACATTCGCCGCGTTGGGTCCCTCAAAAAGGGCGATGAAGTCGTGGGCTCAGAGACCAAGGTCAAGGTGGTCAAGAACAAGGTGGCCCCGCCCTTTAAGGCCGCCGCCTTCGACATCCTCTACGGTGAGGGCATCTCGCGCGAGGGTGAGATCATCGACATCGGCTCAGAGCTCAACATCGTCGAGAAGTCCGGTGCCTGGTACAGCTACAACGGCGAGCGCATCGGCCAGGGCAAGGAGAACGCTCGCGAGTTTCTCAAGCAAAACATCGCGATGGCCCATGAGATCGAAAACAAGGTCCGGGCCCATTTTGGTGTGGCCCCCCGGGTGGAGTCTCCCCCAAGACTCGAGTTGGCCTCCGACAAAGATGCCAAGGACATCAAAGACACCAAGGACATCAAAGACACCAAGGAACCCCGCGCGAGAGCAGCCCGAGAGTTAAAGGAAGCCTCCTAACCACTGACGTCACCACGTGGTCACACGCAGCCTCAAGGCAAGGGCCATTGCGGCCCTTGCCAGACGCGAACACAGTCGGCAGCAGCTGGCCCGAAAGCTCTCTCAACATGCCGAGTCGCCAGAGGCACTCGATGCGGTTCTCGACGAACTGACGCAAAAGGGTTTTCTATCCGACACACGTTTTGCGCAGGCCCTGGTTCGGATCAGGGGCGCGCGCTACGGGGTGGCACGCCTGGCACTCGAGCTGCGCGAACACGGTGTCTCACCCCAATGTGCTCAAGAGGCACTTGAGCCTGCAACATCGAGCGAGTTGGCCCGAGCCCACGCGGTCTGGTTGCGCCGATTCGGGTGCCCTCCCGAGAGCCTCGAGGAACGTGCCAGGCAGTCCCGCTTTTTAATGAGCAGAGGCTTTGCACCAGACGCGCTGCGCCGCTTGGCAGCAGCCAATTTCGAGCCCCCCGACAACGGTCTGGCAGAGGTCAGCGACTGACCCTGCATGCTAATATCCCTCAGCAATTTAGGGGATGGCAGACGATGAAAATTCATGAGTACCAGGGCAAGGAGATCCTTCGCCGCTATGGCGTTCCAGTGCCCCGAGGCATTGCCTGCTTTAACGCCACCGCTGCCCTAGAGGCCGCCAAATCGCTTGGTGGCCCCGTCTGGGTTGTTAAGGCGCAGATCCACGCGGGTGGCCGTGGCAAGGGTGGCGGCGTCAAGCTGGCCAGGTCGCTCGATGAGGTCCGCACCCACGCAGACGCCATCCTTGGCATGCAGCTGGTCACACACCAGACTGGCCCCGCTGGTCAGAAGGTGCGCCGCCTGTTCATCGAAGAGGGCGCTGACATCCAAAAGGAACTCTATGTGGCGGCCGTCACCGACCGCATCAGCCAGCGGGTCTGTCTGATGGGCTCCTCCGAGGGTGGCATGGACATCGAGGAGGTGGCTGCAAGTCACCCAGAAAAGATTCATAAGATTTTTGTTGACCCAGCCTTGGGACTCCTCGACGCGGACGCCGATGCCTTGGCGCTAAAGATTGGCGTGCCGGCCGCCTCGGTGCCTGCTGCGCGCGCCGTGCTCAAGGGCCTCTACCAGGCCTTCTGGGAGACCGATGCGTCACTGGCAGAAATCAATCCTCTCATCGTCACGGGCGATGGTCGGGTCGTGGCCCTTGATGCCAAGTGGAACTTCGACTCAAATGCCCTCTATCGGCATCCAGACATCGTCGAGATGCGGGACCTCGACGAGGAGGACCCAGCCGAGGTCGAGGCCTCGAAGTTCGATCTCGCCTACATTCAACTCGACGGCAACATCGGCTGCCTCGTCAATGGGGCTGGTCTGGCCATGGCCACCATGGACACCATCAAACTCTTTGGCGGTGAGCCCGCTAATTTTCTCGATGTGGGCGGCGGTGCAACCGCCGAGAAGGTCACTGAGGCCTTTAAGATCATGCTCTCGAACGCAAAGGTCGAGGCCATCTTGGTCAACATCTTTGGCGGCATCATGAAGTGTGACGTCATTGCACAGGGCGTGGTCACAGCCTCCCGTGCGGTGGGCCTCAAGGTGCCCCTGGTGGTGCGCATGAAGGGCACCAACGAAGACCTCGGCAAGAAGATCCTGGCCGAGTCAGGGCTGCCCATCATCTCTGCAGACACCATGGCCCAGGCTGCCGAGCGGGTGGTGGCGGCTGCATCCAAGAAGGCGTAAGGACACCGACATGTCGATTCTCATCAACAAAGACACCAGGGTCATCACCCAGGGCATGACTGGCAAGACAGGGCAATTCCACACCCGAATGTGTCGTGATTACGCCAACGGGAAGAATTGTTTCGTGGCGGGGGTCAATCCAAAGAAGGCCGGAGAAGACCTCGAGGGCATCCCCATTTATGCAACGGTCAGAGATGCCAAGGCCGCCACGGGCGCAACGGTGTCGGTCATCTACGTGCCTCCTGCAGGCGCTGCAGACGCCATCTGGGAGGCCGTTGAGGCTGAGCTAGACCTTGTCATCTGCATCACAGAGGGCATCCCGGTGCGCGACATGATGGTCGTGCGCAACAAGATGAGGGCCAGGCAGACCAAGACCCTCTTGCTCGGGCCGAATTGCCCCGGCCTCATCACCCCTGACGAGATCAAGATCGGCATCATGCCCGGCCACATCCATCGCAGGGGACGCATTGGCATCGTCTCTCGGTCTGGAACGCTCACCTACGAGGCCGTGGGTCAGGTCACCGAGATGGGCCTCGGTCAATCCTCGGCGGTTGGCATTGGTGGAGACCCCATCAACGGCATCAAGCACATCGATCTCCTTGAACTCTTTAACGACGATCCCGAGACAGACGCCGTGATCATGATCGGTGAAATCGGAGGCCCCGATGAGGTCAATGCTGCGCAATGGGCCAAAGACAACATGAGAAAACCGATCGTTGGCTTTATCGCCGGCGTGACGGCCCCGCCCGGCAAGCGCATGGGACACGCTGGCGCCCTGATCTCTGGTGGCGCCGACACGGCCCAGGCCAAGCTCGACATCATGGAGGCCTGTGGGATTCGAACCACCAAGAATCCGTCCGAGATGGGCAGGCTGCTCAAGTCTGTCCTCGGCTAGTAGGGCTGCCATGCACGACGATCAGCCACAGGATGGGCAACAGCCATCGACCAGAAAGCCCCTGCTGCTGGTCATGGGCGTGGTCTTTGTGGTGGCCCTTGTGATTGCCGTGCTGCTGCGCTCGGCCTAGACCTCGAGGTTGTCGATCAGCCGCGTGCTGCCAAGTCGCGCAGCCGCAAGGATCACCAGGGCGGCCCCAGCGCTCAAGTCCTCTGCGCTGGGCGGGCGCAGGTTGCGCCGCAGGCGAATCGAGAGATAGTCGGGCGTCCACCCTTGGTTGGTGAGGAAGGTCAATGCCTCTGCCTCAATGGCCCGACAGTCTTGTGGCGTGGGCGAGCCCAGTGCCAGCAGGGTGCTGCGCATCTCATGCAACCTTTCATACAGGCTGGGCGCCTGCGCACGCTCACTGGCCGAGAGATAGCCATTGCGAGACGAGAGTGCCAGGCCGTCATGGTCTCGGATGGTCTCGGCAGCAATGATTTCTGTTGGGAGTGAGAACTGCTCACACATCTGTCGAATCACCATCTGCTGTTGGTAATCCTTCTTGCCAAAGACGGCCACCTGGGGGCCAACGCACTGAAAGAGTTTCATCACAACGGTGGTGACCCCCACAAAAAACCCCGGCCGAAACTCCCCCTCCAAGATATCGCCAAGATCGCGAGGCGGGCTGATTCTAAATTCCTGCGGCACGGGATAGATCTCTCTCTCATCGGGCGCGAACAAGACATAGACACCCTCGGCCTCGAGCTTTCGGGCATCGTCCTCTAGGGTGCGCGGGTATCGATCAAAGTCCTCATTGGGTGTGAACTGCAGGCGATTGACAAAGACCGAGGCCACCACCGGATCGCCGTGCTTGGCAGCAATTCGCATGAGTGAGAGGTGCCCATCGTGTAGGTTGCCCATGGTGGGCACAAAGGATGTCCGCAGCTGCCCGCGCAGCTGAGCCCGAAGCTCGGCAATCGTGTGGACGATCTTCATGGCTGGAGGTTGAAGTGGGCGCGACGGCCGCGAAAGCTGCTGATCTGGGAGACCAGCGTCTCAAAATCATCCTCTCGCTCGACCGGGTTGAGGGCCATGGTGTTGACGATGAGCAGGGGGCTCTCATCGTAGTGGTGAAAAAATTGTGTGTAGGCCTCGGTGAGGTCGACAAGGTAATGGGCTGACATGTTCTGCTCCATGGCAACGCCACGCTGGGCGATGCGGTCGATCAGTTGCTGGGCGGGGGCCTGGAGCAGGATCACCAGGTCGGGCACCGGCACCTGGGGTCGAAGGGAGTCATAGATCTTCTGATAGAGCCCGAGCTCCTCCTCGCTCAGTGTGAGCCGTGCAAAGAGGGGGTCTTTGGCAAGCATGAAGTCGCTGACCAGGTGCTCGGCGAAGAAGTCTCGCTGCGCCAGGCTGCGGAGTTGATCGATGCGTTGAAAGAGAAAGAAGAGCTGCGTCTGCAGGGCGTAGCGTGCGCTGTCTTTGTAGAAGTTCTCGAGAAAGGGATTCTCTTCTGGGGCCTCAAGCAGCAGCTCAAAGCCAAAGCGCTGCGCAAACTTTCTGGCCAAGGAACTCTTGCCAACCCCAATGGGGCCTTCAAAGACGATGGAGCGAAAGCGTTGGGCCCATGCGGGGCGGCTGACGGGGGCAATTGGGGCTTGCATCGAGGGCACTCTAGCGCATTGGTCTGAATGACGAGAGGATGGGATCGGGCGGGATCAACCCCCACCACTGCGCCACCGTATGGGTCTGCCCGCAGGGTGAGGCGAGCATGAGGTTGGGGGCAATCTCTTGCAGGGGCCCCATTACAAATCCGCGGTGTGTTGCACGGGGATGCGGCAGCGTCAACTCAGCCGACTGCCGATGCTCACCCTCCATCCAGATGAGGTCCAGATCAAGGGTGCGGGCGGGCGAGAGGCCTGCTGTGGGCGTTCGGTGTCGGCCGTGGGCCAGCTCGATGCTCAATAGAAGCCTGAGCAGGTCCTCGGGGCACAGGCGCGTCTGGACCATGACCGCGGCATTGACAAAGTTGGGCCCAAGCGCAGCAACTGGTGCTGATCGCCAGATGGTGGATGCCTGCAGGCCAAGCACATCGGGGGCCCTGGCCAGCGCCTCACAGGCCATGACAAGTGTGTCCTCTGGGGCCGATGCCCCCCATGGCAGGTTGGCACCCATGGCCACCGCAGCGGAGCGGCTCGGACCGGTTATCGTGGTCGTCACTGCGGCCGTCACTGGGACCGTCACTGCGGCGGCGAGTCTGGGGTGTCTGCGCCCGCAGCATCGGCCCCGCCGCCACTGCGCCGGCGTCGCCGGCGTTTTGGGGCCGTGCCGCTTGCAGACCGGCCAAGCTGTTGCACGAGGTCGATTCGTTCATCGGCATCTGCCTCGACGAAGGCCTGCCACCAGTCTGATAGCCCTGGATCAAGTTCGCCACATGCTGCCCGAAGCAGGAGAAAGTCGTAGCCAGCCCGAAACCGAATGTGCTCAAACAATCGGAAGGCCGATCCCCCGCCGCGCTTTTCAAAACGCGGCTGCATGAGCCAGATCTCTCGAAGGTCGGAGACGTAGCGCCGCTGAATTGCCAGGGCATCGAGTTGCCCGTCCACCACATCCTCGATCGCCTCATGCAGCGCTGGGATGGGCCGCTCGCCCTTGCTTTGAATGGCGAGCCATCGGCGGTAGACGGGGTTCCAGAGCAGGCAGGCAAAGAGAAACCCCACCGAGATGGGCTTTCCCTCGGCCACCCGGGCGTCTGTGGCCGAGAGGGCCTGCTCGATAAAGCGAAGTGCCTGTTCCTGCTCGTCTGGGCTGCCCTCTGGGGCGAGGACAATGTCGACGAGCGGCAGGCAGCCATGGTGGAGCCCCTGATCACGCAGGCCCTGCAGGCCTCGCAGGGCCTGGCCAGACTGGAGCAGCTTGACCATCTCATCAAAGAGCCTTGCCTCTGGGACATTCACGATGAGCTCTGCCAACTCTCTGACGGGTGCGATGGTCTTTGGATCCACCTTGAATCGAAGCTTGGCTGCAAACCGCACCACCCTTAACATGCGCACCGGGTCTTCTCGATACCGCTGGGCAGGGTCCCCAATCATTCGAATCACTTGTTGTTGCAGGTCTTTTACGCCGTCGTGATAGT
>JAGYKN010000040.1 GCA_018401615.1 Burkholderiaceae bacterium | reverse complement strand
CTGATGAAGACGGTCTTGGTGCCTTGGCGGCGTCCATGGACATTGGCTTTGAGGGTGACGTCATCTGGCTCGGGGATCTTGACGTGACCGCTGCAATTCGAAGCGAGGCCGTGGGCAACCGGGCCTCGGAGGTGGCAGCCATGCCCTTGGTGCGCCAGGCCCTGCTGCGCCGGCAGCGAGACTTCGCCCGCCTGCCTGGCCTGGTGGCGGACGGCCGAGACATGGGCTCGGTGGTGTTTCCGCAGGCGCAGACCAAGGTCTTTCTCACCGCCACGGCGCAGGCCAGGGCCGCACGTCGTGTCAGCCAGTTGCGCGCCCGCGGAGAGCCGGCCGACCTCGCCACCATCACGGCCGACCTGGCCGCCCGCGATGCCCGCGACGCCAATCGGGCGGTGGCCCCACTCAAGTCGGTGCCCGAGGCGGGAGGGTTTTTCCTTGAGACCACCACCCGCTCCATTGATGAGTCGGTGGCGGCTGTCCTTCGAGCCCATCTGGACCGACTGCAGCCGTAAAAAGGCCCCTGGCAACAAATCAAAAATCATTTGATCGAGCAGGTCTTTCGGACTATGCTCTTGGGTTAGCCGGCTCTGCCCCACGGGTGGCGCCATTTTTTCGGAAGTCCTCCAAGGGCAACTGATCAACGCCATCGCCCATGCTTTTGGGTGATGTGAAACTGGAAAATCCACTGAATGTCCGCTCAACTTAACCAACAAGGTGCACCCGCACCCGATTCGTTTGCTGCTTTATTTGCTGAATCCATCTCCCGCCAAGAGATGCGCGCCGGAGAAGTCATCACCGCTGAGGTGTTGCGCATTGACCAGAACCATGTGGTCGTCAATGCAGGGCTGAAGTCTGAGAGCTTCATTCCCGTCGAAGAATTCCACAACGACCAAGGTGAGGTCGACGTCAAAGAAGGCGACTTCGTCTCGGTGGCCATCGAGTCGCTCGAGGATGGCCGTGGCGAGACCCGCCTCTCACGCGACCGCGCCAAGCGCCTGGCTGCCTGGGTCAGCCTGGAGCAGGCCCTGGAGTCTGGAGAACTGGTGGTGGGCACCGTGACCGGCAAGGTCAAAGGTGGCCTAACAGTCATGACAAACGGCATCCGCGCATTTCTGCCGGGTTCGCTTGTCGACACCCGTCCCATGAAGGACACATCCCACATCGAGAACAAGACCCTTGAGTTCAAGGTCATCAAACTCGATCGCAAACGCAACAATGTGGTGCTCTCCCGCCGTGCCGTGGTTGAAACGTCTATGGGCGAGGAGCGCGGCAAACTCATGGAGACCCTCAAAGAGGGGTCCGTCGTCACCGGACTGGTCAAAAATATTACCGACTACGGTGCATTCGTGGACCTCGGTGGCATCGATGGCCTGCTCCACATCACAGACATGGCCTGGCGCCGCGTTCGTCATCCGTCGGAAGTCCTCACCGTTGGACAAGAGGTGACGGCCAAGGTCCTGCGGTTTGATCAAGATAAAAATCGGGTGTCCTTGGGCATCAAACAACTCGGAGACGATCCATGGGATGGCATTGCACGCCGCTACCCCCAGGGCACCCGCATGTTTGGCAAGGTCACCAACATCACCGACTACGGTGCATTCGTGGAGATCGAGCCGGGCATCGAGGGGCTTGTCCACGTCTCGGAGATGGACTGGACCAATAAGAACGTGAACCCCGGCAAGGTTGTGCAGGTGGGCGACGAGACCGAGGTCATGGTCTTGGAGATCGACGGCGAGCGCCGCCGGATCTCGCTGGGAATGAAGCAGTGTCGTGCCAATCCCTGGCAGGAGTTTGCGGGCACCGTGGCCAAGGGAGACAAGGTCAGGGGTCAGATCAAGTCCATCACCGACTTTGGCGTGTTCATTGGTCTGAATGGCAACATCGACGGACTGGTTCACCTGTCGGATCTCTCTTGGTCAGAGGCCGGCGAAGAGGCTGTTCGCAATTACAAGAAGGGCGATGAGGTCGAGGCAATTGTCTTGGCCATCGATGTCGAGCGTGAGCGCATCTCCCTTGGCATCAAGCAGATGCAGGGAGATCCAACGGGTGGCACGAGCAGCCCCGCCACCAGCACCGGTGGCAGTCGATTTGACAAGGGCATGGTCGTCATCGGTGTGGTCAAGGCTGTCGATGCCAAGGGCGCCACCATTACCCTTGCCGAGGATGTTGAGGGCTACCTTCGAGCCTCTGACATCTCCCGCGATCGAGTCGAGGACGCACGCAGTCACATGAAAGAGGGCGACACCGTTGAGGCCATGATCATCAATGTGGATCGCAAGACCCGTTCGATCAACCTCTCGATCAAGGCCAAGGACAACGCTGAGGCCGCCGATGCCATGCAAAAGTTGGCCTCAGAGAGCGCCGGCTCGTCGGGCACCACCAACCTTGGTGCCCTGCTCAAGGCCAAGCTCGACGGTCAGCCAGACGCCTAACGGCTTGACGCACCAGGCTCAGTCATGACCAAGTCTGATCTCATTCTTCGTCTGGCTGAGCGCCTCAACAACCCGGCCCTGGGCCTCAATGCCCAGGTGGTCCAGAGGGATTGCGAGGTCTCCGTTCGGCTCTTGCTCGATGCCATGATGCGGTCGCTCATTCGTGGCGATCGCATCGAGATTCGTGGCTTTGGGACCTTCTCGGTCAACGTCCGCCCCCCTCGCGTCGGGCGCAATCCGAAGTCCGGCCAAGAGGTTGCCGTGCCGGCCAAACGCGTGCCGCATTTCAAGCCTGGCAAAGACCTGCGCCTTCGCGTCAATCAGTAGTCGTGATCCCGGTTGATCCCATCTGGTTGTTGGCCCTGCCGCTTCTCTTTGGCCTGGGATGGGTGACGGCCCGACTCGACCGACGTCAGGCTGCCCGATCCCTCGATCCAGAGCAGGGCCACCTCACCGAGAGCCTTGCCGCATTGGCCGATGGCGACGCTCGGACGGCCTTGAAGTCGTTGCTTGAGGCCATTCGTGAGCGACCCGATGCCCTGCCCCTGCAGAGGGCTGCGGGGACCCTCTTTAGGCGACTCGGTGAGCCAGATCGGGCCATCGAGGTCCATCTTTCGCTGCTCGGGCGCCCCGGTCTTGCGGAGGACCTTCGCCTGTCCTGCCTATTGGAGTTGGCCCGCGACTACCTGGATGCGGGCATCATGGATCGAGCGCAAGACAGTCTCGAGATGGTGAGCGCATCTCCAGACCATGCTGAGCCCGCACTTGGGCTGATGGTCGACCTCATGCAGCGGCAGCGCCGCTGGGCGGATGCCCTCTCGGCCCTAGACCGGCTTGCCCGCATCAATCCTGCATCGTCAGCCGCGGGCTTGCGCTTTCACCTGCTCATGGAACTGGGCCGTGAGGGCGATGCCAAAAGCCTCTGCCCAGACCATCCCCGGCTCAATCGGCCCTCCGCCCCGAGCAAGACTCTCGAGCCGCAGCTCTGCGTGCAGTGTGGCTTTCAGGCTCGCCAGCCGAGTTGGCAGTGTCCTGGCTGCAGGCGTTGGGACACGATCCGACCCGTTACATAATTGGTCATGGACTTATCCAACGCACGCGTCTTGGTTGTCGGTGATCTCATGCTCGATCGCTACTGGATGGGTGGGGTCGAGCGCATCTCGCCCGAGGCCCCCGTTCCCGTTGTTCGAGTGAGCCGGCAGGAGGATCGGCTCGGCGGCGCTGCCAATGTGGCCCGAAACATCGCATCGCTTGGGTCCAAGGCCATGCTCATGGGGGTCGTGGGCGCCGATGAGGCGGGAGCAAGCCTTCGCCAATTGCTGGCAGCCGAGGGCATTGAGGATCGGGTGATTCAAGACCCCGCCATTCAGACCACCCTTAAGCTTCGCGTCATCGGTCGTCAGCAGCAGTTGGTTCGGCTTGATTTCGAGGCACAGCCAAGCCATGAGGCCCTCCACACCAAGCGGGCAGAGTTTGAGCGGGCCTTGTCCGAGGTCGACCTTGTTGTGATGTCCGACTATGGCAAGGGCGGGCTCGCCCAGGTTCGAGATCTGATTGCCATGGCCCGCGACATGAGGCGTCCTATTCTGGTCGACCCCAAGGGAGATGACTTCGACCGATATGCTGGCGCCACCATGCTCACGCCCAACCGCAGTGAGTTTTTTCAGGTGGTGGGTCGGGCAGCAGATGAGCCTGACTTCGCCACCCGGGCCGAAGCCCTGCGCGCGAGGCTGGGCCTAGAGCACCTGCTGGTCACGCGCAGCGAAGACGGCATGACCCTCTTTACCGCTGGCAGGGCCAGCCTGCATGTCTCGGCCCAGGCCCGAGAGGTCTTTGATGTGAGTGGCGCTGGAGACACCGTGATTGCCACCCTGGCAGCAGCGATTGCCGCTGGTCTGACAATTGAAGCGTCCGTTCGATTGGCCAACCGTGCAGGTGGCATTGTGGTGGGAAAGCTCGGCACGGCAGCCATCTCTCATGGCGAACTTTTTTCAGGAGACCAGCCATGACCATACTTGTAACCGGCGCTGCAGGCTTTATTGGAAGCAACCTGGTCAAGGCCTTAAACGGCCGAGGGGAGCAGCAGGTGGTGGCCGTTGACACCCTCAGAGAGGCAGACCGTTTTTTAAACCTCACCGATTGCGACATTGCCGACTACCTCGATCGGGTTGACTGTCGCAGGCTGGTCACAGGCCGCCCTGGCGACCTCAACGACTGGCTCGCAGCCCGAGGCCTTGATCCCATTCGCGCCGTTCTGCATCAGGGCGCCTGTTCCGACACCATGGAGACCAATGGTGAATACACGATGGACAACAACCATCGCGTCTCCTCTGAGTTCTATGACTGGTGCCAGGCCCATGGCGTGCCGCTGCTCTACGCATCCTCTGCCGCTGTCTACGGGGGTGGCACGGTCTTTATCGAAGACCGTGCCCTTGAGGCCCCCTTAAACATCTATGGCTACTCGAAGTTTCTCTTTGACCAGGTTGTCCGTCGTCGGGCGGCATCCGCCACATCGCCCGTGGTGGGCCTTCGGTATTTCAACGTCTATGGCCCACGCGAGCAGCACAAGGGCCGCATGGCCTCGGTCGCCTTTCACCATTTCAATCAGTTTCAGGCCGATGGTCAGGTCCGCCTCTTTACCGGCCACGATGGCTGGGAGGCGGGCTGCCAGCAGCGAGACTTCGTGTCGGTTGAGGATGTGGTGCGGGTCAATCTCTTCTTCTTAGACAAGGCCCTGCAAGATCCCAAGACCCAGGGCATCTTCAACCTTGGCACGGGGCGCGCCCAGACCTTTAATGAGGTTGCCACCGCGGTCATCAACACCCTTCGCGATGCCAGGGGTGAGGCGCCTCTTAGCACAACAGGCCTGGTGAAGGCCGGCCAGATTGTCTACATCGACTTTCCAGAGGCCCTAAAGGGGAAATACCAGAGTCATACGCAGGCCGACCTAGGTCGGCTTCGTGCAGCGGGCTACTCTGCCCCGTTCCTCTCGGTGCAAGAGGGTGTGGCTCGGTATGTCAAGGCCAGGCTGGGCTCGGCTGCATCGTGAGGCTGCAAGGCCAACCCTCTGCCAGGGGCCGCCTTTGCGGCCCTTTTTTCTGGCAGAACGAAAGGACGTGACATGCAAACCAAAAAGATGATGGGCTGGATCCTTGGCGCGTTGTGGCTTGGTCTGGCCAGCGCAGGTTGGGCTCGGGTGGATGTGAATCGAGCGGGGCAGTCGGAGTTGGAATCCATTCGGGGCATTGGCCCCGCCATGTCAGCTCGGATCCTTGCCGAGCGCGACAAGCGAGGACCATTCAAGAGTCCTGCCGACCTCAGTCGACGGGTCAGTGGCATCGGTGAGAAGACCCTGAACAAGTTGCAGTCCAATGGCCTGACGGTTCCCGCCCAGAAAATCCCCGAACCAAGCCGCCCGCCTAAAATGGAGAGATGATCTCACCCCCCTTGCCACCCCAGACGGCAGAGCAGCCCAACCGCCTTGTCCTCTATTGGCGGTTGGCCCGCTTTGACAAGCCGGTGGGCATTTTTTTGCTGCTGTGGCCCACCCTCTGGGCACTCTGGCTGGCAGCCCAGGGTGCGCCAGATCTGCCGCGATTGGCCGTCTTCGTGTTGGGCACGGTCTTTATGCGCGCAGCCGGGTGCGTGCTCAATGACCTTGCAGACCGCCGATTCGATGGCAAGGTCCGGCGAACTGCCGATCGGGTGCTGGCCTCTGGGCATGTCTCATTGGCCGAGGCGGTGGTGCTGGCCCTACTCATGCTGGCATGCGCTGCGAGCCTGTTGCAATTCCTCAATGATCTGGCCGTTCAGTATGCGTATGTGGCGGTCTTTGTGGCGGCGGTCTACCCTTACTTCAAACGCTTCTTCCCGATGCCCCAGGCCATCCTTGGGCTGGCCTTTGGCTTTGGCATCCCGATGGCTTTTGCAGACACGCACGGCCAGGTTCCCATGGTGGCCTGGCTCCTGGTGGTGGCCAACCTGGTCTGGGCCATTGCCTATGACACGGCCTATGCCATGGTGGATCGAGATGATGACCAACTGCTGGGGCTGCGCAGCAGCGCTCGGACATTTGGGGCCTTTGACCTCTTGGCCGTGGGATTGTGCCAAGCAACTTTTCTCTCGATCATGGCGAGCCTGCCTTTTTTCGTGGGGCTTGGCCTGATCTATTGGGCGGGCTGGCTGCTGGCCTTGGGCTACTCGGCCAGACTCTGGTGGCGCCTGCGAAGCCGCAGCCGGCTCGATAGCTTCTGGGTCTTTCGACGGCACCATTGGCTTGGGGCCTTTTTGTTCATTGGAATGGCAGCCGACTTTGCAGCGGTCAGCCTATTTGGATTCTCGACCCAATTCCTGACCAAGGGCAGCTGATCGATCCGATGCCGCCCGAATTGCGGCCTCAATAAGGGGCACGAGGCCCCCGTCTTCAAAGACCTTGAGGGCCGCCTCGGTGGTGCCGCCCCTCGACGTCACCTTCTCTCGAAGGCTTGCTGGCGAATCGGCTGAGGCATTCAAGAGGGCCATGGCGCCTGAGACGGTTGCGCGCGCGAGCTGATCCGCCTGCTGTGCGGAGAGTCCCAGCTGGGTTCCAGCCATGCAGAGGCCCTCGATAAAACGAAAGACATAGGCTGGCCCCGATCCTGAGAGGGCGGTCACCGCATCGAGCAGTGCCTCATCCTCTACCCAGATCACAGGCCCGACAGCCTCGAGCAGACGATGGGCCTGGGACGTTGATGCTGCTGGCAGTTGAGGGCCTGCAAAAGCGCCACTGATGCCCTGCCCAACGAGCGCAGGCGTATTGGGCATGCTGCGAACCAACTGGTTGTGACCAATCCATTCTTGAAGGGTCTTTAGCGGCAAGCCTGCCGCAATGGACAGGAGCGCGCCTTGCCCAAGCCAGGCCCTGGCGGCTGCACCAATCTCAACCAAGGCTGCCCGCGCGTGCTGTGGTTTGACAGCAAGCAGCACCCAATCGGGCGCCTGCAGGTGGCATGCCTCTTCAACAGATGCATGGCAGGAGAAGGCCACGCCGCTTGACTGCGCGGCGGTTCCGACAGATTTGTTCAGGATGTCCCGAGTGCCCGAGAGCGGCTCGATGATGATCAACTCCGCCAGGGGGCAGGGGCTTCTGAGGAGCCCTGTGAGGAGGGCCTGAGCCATGTTGCCGCCACCGAGGCTCACGAGCCTGAGCGGATGACCAGATGGGTTGATGGGCATCGTAAACCTCTCTTGAGCTTAGGGGGTGCGCCGGATGAAGTCTTGCCAGCGCAACCGCATGAGGGTGAGCAGGAACAGGTAGCTCGCAGCCGCTGCCACGACGATACCGAAGAGGCTTGACAGTCGCACCCAGAGGCGTGGCCTGCATGCCCACCCAGTCAAAGGCAGCGACCGAATACCAGCAGAGGGCAGCCATTGCCGTGCCTGCCAACAAGACCCGCAGCCAGAGCCACCACCACCCCGGGGCAGGCGTGTAACTGCCTCGTTTCCGAAGCCCAATCAGCAGCAGACCAGCATTGCAAATGGCTGCAACGCTGGTGGCCAGAGCAAGGCCTGCATGTGCGAAGGTGGGCACAAAGACAAGGTTGAGCAGTTGGGTGAGGACCAGGGTGAAGAGGGCGATCTTCACGGGCGTTCTCATGTTCTGTTGCGCATAAAAGCCAGATGCGAGGACCTTCACCCCAATGAGGCCGAGCAGGCCCACGGAATACGCCACCATGGCCTGGGCGGTTTTGGCGAGGTCGTCTGCGCCAAAGGCGCCATAGTGAAAGAGGCTTGCCGCAAGCGGCTCGGCGAGCAGTGCGAGCCCAATCGAGGCGGGCACCGCGAGGATCACCACAAGGCGCAGGCCCCAGTCTATTAAGGCCGACACCCGGGCGGGATCACCCTCTCCGTGGGCCTTGGTGAGGCTGGGGAGCAGCACGGTGCCAAGGGCCACCCCGAGCAGGGCGGTTGGAAATTCCATGAGACGGTCGGCATACGAGAGCCATGACACGCTGCCCGTCTCAAGTCGCGAGGCAATGTGGGTGTTTATCACCAGGCTGATTTGAGCCACCGAGACCGCTAGGCTGGCAGGCAACATGAGTTGAAGCATCCTGCGCACAGATGGATTGCGCCAGGCCTGGGCAAGGCTCTTAAAGGGTCTGGCCAAGAGATCGGGCAGGTCTCTGAGCAACCCAAGCCGATGGAGCCCCCAGAACTGGAGCCCCACCTGGGCCACACCTCCCACGAGCACCGCCACGACAAGGGCAAAGATGGGCGTCTCCAACCTCGGGGCGAGCAGCAGCGCCGAGGCGATAAAGGCAAGGTTGAGCAAGACTGGCGTGAAGGCGGGGAGTTTGAAGGAAGACCAGGTGTTGAGCACACCCGCGGCAAGGGCGACCATCGAGATCAGAACAATGTAGGGAAACATCCAGCGGGTCATGGCCGTTGCAAGGTCAAAACGGGCGGTGTCTCCCGAGAACCCCCCGGTCATGAGCCAGACCAGTCCAGGAGCCGCCAGAATGGCCACCAGGGTGATGAGGCTGAGCACCACGAACAGCAGCAGACCCACCTGGCTGGCCAGGCGCCTGGCCAGCTCATCGCCCTCCTGGGCCTTTACCTGGCCCAGAACCGGCACGAAGGCCTGGCTGAAGGCGCCCTCTGCAAAAAGACGGCGCAGGAGATTGGGAAGGCGAAATGCAACAAAAAACGCGTCTGTCTGGGCCCCTGCACCGAAAAGGCTGGCAGTGAGCGTCTCGCGGGCCAGTCCGGTGATCCTGGAGATCAAGGTCAGGCCACTCACGGTGGCAGCGGTCTTGAGTAGATTCATCAGAGACGATATAGTGACAGGCTTTCCTTTTCAGGATCCAGGACCCTCATGGCCAACTCTGCCTCAGCTCGAAAAAGCGCCCGTCAAGCGGCGACCCGTCGTCTTCTAAATGCAGGCCTGCGCTCGTCGTATCGCACCGCCGTCAAAACCGTTCGCAAGGCCATTGCATCAGGCGATGCCAAGGCGGCTGGTGTGGCGTTTTCTGCGGCCAGCAGCGTGCTCGATCGCATTGCGGACAAACGAATCGTTCACAAGAACAAGGCCTCTCGTCATAAGAGCCGACTCGCCGCCGCCGTAAAGGCGCTTGGCGCCTAAAACAACAAGGCCTGCGGGGGCTCGGCCTCGGCCTTCGGGGCCTTGGCCTCGCGCAGCATAGGCTCGTCCGGGTTCTCCGAA
>JAGYKN010000004.1 GCA_018401615.1 Burkholderiaceae bacterium | reverse complement strand
CATTGCCTCGTCAAAGGATTCTGCACCCACAGGCATCACCATGAAATCCTGGATGTCGACACGTCGACCCGCATGTGCACCACCACCAAAAATCTGTATCTCCGGTAGCGGAAGCCTCACCGCCGAACCTTCGGAGAGATATCTCCAGACCGGCATAGACTGGTCTCGAGCGGCTGCATCGAGCAACGCAAAGGAGGTCGCGATAAGTGCATTTCCACCAATCTGCGCCCTGGTCTCAGACTGGTCTAGTCCGATGAGCTGCTGATCAATGGACGAGCGCTCTGAAATGGGCATATCCAGTATCGCGGGGGCAATTCGCTCTCGAACATTGCGCAGGGCAGTCTGCACGTCCATCCCGCCAAACCGACTGCCCCCATCTCGTAGATCAACCGCCTCACGGGTGCCGCGGGAGGCTCCAGCCGGTGCGACACCGCGGCCCGTCACACCGTTGGAGAGGCGCACGTCCACCTCGATTGTGGGACGCCCGCGCGAGTCCCAGATGCGGCGAGCAAGGACGGCCGCTACGACATGGGACATGCGTCTTTGCTCCAATCGAAGAGAAGATCCAATGGCGAGGCTGACGGTGCAGCCAGGTGGGAGGTTGCAAAGCCGCGGACACGGTCTTGCTCCTGAGAATCGGTGATGTACTCAACCGGCGACTTTCCATCGACCCGGGCCAGCAACAGGGCGGCCAGTAGCTCAGCAACTCGACCATAGAACTGCTCCAGGGGCTCCCACGAGAGATGCTGTACATAAGCCTCTGTGAGGCGGGTAAAGCTACGAAAGAGCTCGTCACGGTGTTGCGGTCGCCAGACTGATTTCAACAGCAGGTGATTGAGGCAAAAGGCAAGATCAAAGGCCGGATCTCCATAGACTGCGCACTCCGCGTCCAGAAACACTGGGCCGTTCGGGCCCACCAATATGTTCTTCGGACTCACATCACCATGGACCAGGGCCAGGCTCATCCGATGCGTCCGTTCCACAAGCGCCATCAGCACCGGCGCAAGCGAGGGATGTCTGGTTGAGCATTCAACAAAGTAAGGCTCAAGACGCAAGGCATAAAACTGGTCTTGGTTTGCAAACTGCTGCGCAAGGTCCGCTCGATTCGAGGTTGCCGCATGAATTCGGCCCAGACGGTCGCCCACAGCCGCTGCGGTGAGCGGGTCAACATGCCCATCGCGAAGCTGCCTCTTCCAAACCGGATGGTCCACTTCTGGCAGGTATTGCATCGCAAAACTCTGGGAGACTCTGTCCTGGCCGAGCACCCGCGGAACCCAGTGGCTCTCTATTGCCGAGACCAGTCGTAGCCAGGCCACCTCGGCCTCGTTTCGTTCCACCGGCGCATACCAGACTGCCGAAACCCTCAGCTGTGGCAGCGCCCTCTTTAGACAGAGGGCGGGTTCGTCAGACTCAACGCGAACAATCCAAGAAGAGACCCCACCGACCAGGGCCGTCATCTGCCTTCTCTGGCGCGGGGCGCTCAACCCCATGCGGTCTAAGGCCTCATCCAGGGCGGCTCGCTGCTCATCGGGAAGGTCCATTGGTCAATTATGACGAACTGCCGAACCTGTTAGATGGCCATGCCGATAGAGGTCAACCCAAATCAGAGGTCGCCTAACAAGGACCTACCAGAATCGCTGCTGGTTGAGGCGATTGAGCCAGCCCAGCACGAAGCGATCGAGCGCGCCACCAACCGCCAAGCCAAATCGCTCTTGTACGGTCCTCCTCTCGACAAAGCGCAGGTGAATTAAATCTGCAGACTTGGCGCGTTGGGCAAGATATTCATCGCTGGTCTGCAGTTCATCGACAAGCTGTTTGTCCAGCGCTGCCATGCCCAGCCACACCTCTCCAGAGGCCACCTCATCCATGTTGAGCTGCGGCCTGTAGCGTGAGACAAAGGCCTTGAAGAGTTCGTGGGTGATTTCAAGATCCTGTTGGAACTTTGCCCGGCCCTTTTCTGTGTTTTCTCCAAAAACGGTGAGGGTGCGCTTGTACTGACCTGCCGTGAGCAATTCAAAGTCGATGTCATTCTTTTTAAGCAGCCGGTGCAGGTTGGGCAGTTGGGCCACCACACCGATTGATCCAATGATGGCAAACGGTGCACTCAGTATTTTGGTGCCCACGCACGCCATCATGTAACCTCCGCTGGCGGCGACCTTGTCAATACAGATGGTCAGTGGAATACCCGCCTGGCGAACACGTGCCAACTGAGATGAGGCCAGGCCATAGCTGTGGACCATGCCCCCGCCGCTCTCCAATCGCAGCAAGACCTCATCAGACGGTGTTGCCATGCTAAGCAGGGCAGTGATCTCGTGCCGCAGGCCAGCGGTGGCCGATGCTCTGATGTCACCATCGAAATCGAGCACATAGACCCTTGGTTTCGTCGTGGTGTTCTTCTTCTCCTGCTTGACGCTTTTGGCCTTGGCCTTGGCGATCATTTTCAGCTGAGCCTTATCGAGGACGGCATGCTCTACGCCCCTCTGCAACTGGTTAAAGAAGTCGTTGAGTCTGCTCACCTTCAGCTGGCCAGTGCCTTGAGGCCCCCTCCTGCGCATCGAGGCAATGGCCCAGAGCACCACCAGAACAGACACGACCAGGGTGACGGTCTTGGCCAAAAAACCTGCGTAATCTAAGAGGAACTCCAACTCGATCTCCTGGTTGTTTTTGAGTGTCGCGCCAGAGGCGAGCGTTTTTTAGACCGTTAGATGAATCAGAGGTCAGGTGCGTGATTTTATGACAGGCAATGGCCAATCCACCCTTTCAGCCCACATGCTGCGGGCCATACGCGTTTGCGTGGCCACTGGTCTGATGCTGATGGCTGGCTGCACTGTCACAACCACTCCCACGATCGTCCCGGTGATCCCCGACAGGAAGCCGCCCGCGCAGGTGCTGTCGTCTGCGCCCATGCGCTTTGACCTACCCGACGGCACTGGCCTGGTTGCACGGGTCTGGGCCAGGCCCGAGCCTCGGCACATTGTGCTGGGGGTGCACGGCTTTAACGACCACAGCAAGGCCTTTGAGCCGCTGGCGCAGCACCTGTCTGCCGAGCTCGGCGCCACCCTCTACGCCTACGACCAGCGTGGTTTTGGGGCCAACCCCCAGCCTGGTGTCTGGGCCGGCAGCGATGTGCTGCTGGCAGACCTGCGCCACATTGCAGCACAGGTGCGAGAGCGCCATCCCGGCCTGCCACTGACGGTGGTCGGGGAGAGCATGGGCGGCGCCTTGGTGCTGGTGGCAGCCAGCGAATCGCCCGGTCTGCAGGCTGACAACATCATCCTTCAGGCGCCAGCAGTCTGGGGGGCGCAGAGCATGCCGTGGTACCAGCGAATCAGCCTGCAATTGATGAACATCGTGGCCCCCGAGATGACCTTCACGGGCCGGGGGGTGCAGTCTTTTGGCATCAGCCCCACCAACGACCCTGAGACCCTGCGAGACATTGGACGCGACCCGCTTTTTATCAAGGCCACCCGGGTGGGCAGCCTGGCGGGGGTGACCGACCTCATGGGCCGAGCCCAAAACCTGAGCCTCTCACCGCCTCAACGCAGCCTGGTCCTCTATGGGCTGAGCGATCGCATCATTCCACGCCGGCCAGTCTGCGATTGGCTCAGGCGCCTGACTGGCAATGACCCTCCAATGTCGACCCTGGGTTTTGTGATCTATCCCGATGGTTGGCACCTCCTGACACGCCAGCTGCAGAGCCGCGAGGTGCTGCAGGACATCCGGCTGTGGTTAGACCAGGTTCCGCTGCCCAATCAAGTCGACCCACAGCAGGCAAAGGGGGTTGTGTGTGTTCGGTAGCTGCCTCAGCATGCTAAGACCAAGCGCATTGCATGCGAGAGTTTTTTATATGCAATCGTGGCCGCACTCATCGATTCGAGCGAGGCGACCAGGCGCTCATGATCGCCAGGGCTGCGCACCACGGCACCATAGGGTGCCAGCATGACCCGTATTAGAAAAAGACAGGCGCCCCCGCCCAAGGGAATCGTGACCTGTCTCTCATGTCGAAACCAGAGTTGAGCGGCCTGGGTCAGCCCGATGGTGTCATCAGGGCCGGGCGGCCTTGCGCGAGAACTGCTCCCCGCCAGCGTCCAGACCGTTCGCACAAAGGGGCCTTTTTCCACCATCGCCTGAGACATGGTCTGCATGGACTGCTGGAGCGCAGCACTGTCTGCGACAGGCTCGTGCAGGGCGCTCATAGATTGGCCCAACCTCTGAGACGGGATCCAGCCACTGGGAAACGCGACAGACAAGATGGCGGACCTCAGCCCTCGTGAGTCTGAATTGAGCATGACTGCAAAATCTTCCTGCAGGCTGAGGCTCAGGGCGCTCCAAAACTCTCGATCGCCTCGTGGCATAAAGTTATTCAGCCAGGTGAAGCGTCCGGTCGCATCGATGGGTCCGGTGATCCCCAACGCGCCCTGAAAAAACTGCCTCACCGCGGCCACCAGGCGGCCTGACTCTCGGCAGTCTAGACCCGGTTCCACCAGCACCAGCCGGTCGTTTTTCAGGAGCGTGCGCTTCTCACGGACCCACTCCGACCAGTCGTTGTCCTCCAACAGGCATGGGGCTTCCCCAAGCTTGGCAAGGTCGGGGCGAACCCGATGGGGGACCTCAATGAGCGGCTGAATGGGGGCCTGCGGAAAGACCCACCCGCACGCTGCAGGCCCAATCGGCTCAAGAGATTGAAGATCAACGTCCGACGGCATCATCTCGTGCCACTGTGGACAGTGAGAAGACCGTCTGCCTGCGACATCCTTCTCAAGAAGACAAGATGAACCTGAAGTAGAAGTCTGATCCTCGTGGCTCTATGACAAGTCGAGGGTCAAAGAGGAAATCACGACGGTTGCGAGGGTGATCTGGCAGGTAAAGCTGTGTTGTCAGAACCGGGCCATTCTTGCGCTGCACCTTGACATGCAGGTGCGGCGTTCGACCAGGATACTCACCAGGCAGCAGTGTCTCGAGCAGAAAACCCCCTTTGCCACCAGCATATTGATGGCCCCTGAGATGGTCACCACGGTTGTCGTAGCGGCCCCTATCGTCGCATTGCCAAAAATCGAGGAGCACCCCTGGTAGCGGGCGGCAGGCGCTGTCCAGCACCTCGCCAATGAGCCTAAGGCGTGGCGCTTTTGTGTCGGAATCAATTAGGTTGGTTCGCTCCGGAGAGAGTGGGGAGAAGAAGGGGCCCTCCATTTGAGGCGGGGTCTGACCTCCGCAGCCTGGGGTCACTGGCTTTTGAGCCAGCGACTTTCGACTGGTCAGAATGGCAGGCGAGGCCAGCCCGAGGTAGAGGGTGAGCCCCCCAAAGCCTTGAAGTATTTTTCGACGAGAGAAGACGGTCTGTTTCATGAAGGCTCCATTTGGCCAAGAGGTGCGCGCTATCGAGCGCTGTGGTTGTTGGGCGGCACGACACGCCAAAGTACCAGCACCCAGGCCGCACAGACAAGATAGAGGGCCAAAAAAAACTCAAGCGGTGCATCCCAAAACAGTAAAGACTGCATCAGCGCCGCAAGGAAATAGGCTGGGGCCTCCTCCCGCCGAAGCGCTGCCTCGAGTATGGTCAGAGGGCAGGCTATTCCCAGCAGGGCCTCAAGCGCCACAAAAACCATAAGTGCCGCATGGATGAGCCTAAGACGGCGGTGACGCACCCAGCGCCATTTGTTGATCCCACCCATCGGTATGAGCACCAAGCCAGCGACAAGAAAGAGCGCAATCAGGAGGTGCAAAGAAAGCACCGCGTCGGCAAGCAGATGGGCTGGCATACCGCATCTTACGGCCGGGCGGCTTTCGGTAGACTGGCGCTTTCAGAGGAGGCAGACCATGCCCACCATCCGCGTTGAACTCTTCGAGGGACGCACTGTCGACCAGAAACGGGCGCTCGCCAAGGCACTCACCGAGGCCACCGTGGCCACCCTGGGCGGAAGCTCGGAGGCGGTTGACATTCTTTTCTATGACATCAGTCGAGAGGATTGGTCGACCGGTGGAACCCTGTGGATTGACCGGCCCAAGGCCTAGGCCTTTGGCGCAACCCAGGCTTTTGCCGCCTGCGGTCCGCGGCGAATCACATTCGCAGCCGCAGACTTGAAACTCTCTGCCTGCGGCCCAATCTAAGACCGTAGGAGTGTTGCAAACTTAATTTTTCTCATGGGGTCTTTAGATGAAACGCATTTTCCTTTTTCTCCTCACCAACCTGGCCATCATGCTGGTGTTGGGAGTGGTCATCAGCGTCTTTGGCCTTGGCCAGGTATTGGACGCCCAGGGTGTTGATCTAGACCTCCAGGCACTTCTTGTGCTGTCGGCGGTGGTCGGCATGACAGGGTCGTTTATGTCGCTGGCCATGTCTAAATTCATGGCCAAGAGAATGACCAATGCCACCGTCATCGAATCGCCACGCACCGAGCAGGAGCAGTGGCTCTTTCGGACGGTTCAATACCAGGCCCAGGCCGCCGGAATTGGCATGCCGGAGGTTGCGATCTATGACGCACCAGACATGAACGCCTTCGCAACGGGCATGTCTCGAAACAATGCCTTGGTCGCCGTGAGCACCGGTCTGCTTCGGGGCATGAGTCGCGATGAGGTGGAGGCCGTCTTGGCCCACGAGGTCAGCCATGTTGCGAACGGCGACATGATCACCCTGGCGCTGATCCAAGGTGTGGTCAACACCTTTGTCTTTTTCCTGTCACGCGTGATTGGGCATCTGGTCGATCGGGTGGTCTTTAAGACCGAGCGTGGTCATGGGCCCGCCTATTGGGTCACTGCCATCATCGCGCAGGTTGTCCTTGGCATCCTGGCCAGTGCGATCGTGATGTGGTTTAGCCGCCAACGGGAATTTAAAGCAGATGCAGGTGGGGCAGATCTTGCTGGTCGCCAGAAGATGATCTCCGCCCTCAAGCGCCTGCAGCAGTCAGTCAATGATCCGCACCTGCCCGAGCAGCTTGAGGCCTTTGGCATTGCCGGTGGGATGGGCGCTGGAATGAAGCGTCTGTTTATGAGTCACCCACCTCTGGAAGAACGCATTGAGGTTCTCCAGAGGTCGATTTAGCACCAACGCGAGGCAAGCACACACCTTGAAAGGTGTGTGGCCTGCCCGGCTGAATTACGCCTTGACCCAGGCGGAACACCAGCCTGTTGAAGCAACTTGTTTTCCAGCAAAAATCGTGCAGCCGCCGGCTTTGTCTGAGACCTTCTTATAGAGCGCGCAGTTGGCGCAGTTCTGGCTGGCCTCATGTTTTGGATACTTTTTCTTGTCGACTTTGGTTGTGTCGGCCTTGTAACCAATTGCAGCAGCCTGAGGATCGGTTTCAGCAACCATGGCCTGGGCCTGAACTGCCAGACCCGATCCAATTAATCCGAGTCCAACAGCTGAGTGAATGACGAAAGTACGTCGTGAATTCATGGCGAGCTCCAAATGAGTGGGTGGGTGAATGGGACGGACGTTAACCAAAACCGGATTATATTCCCCAATGACCGCTGTCGTAAGAGGGTATTTCGCAGCGCAACAGATGCCGCTTGGAATCGCTTATCTCTTGCTTCAACCTCGTGGAGAGGGTAAAACTGTGGTGGCCAAGTCTGACCAAGGGCTTACCTGTCTGGGACGCTCTCCTCCTTCATTTTTATATAGCGGCTGAACATGAAAGTCTATGAATTCGGCAGGTTCGAAAAATCTTTTTCATTCCACATGATTCGAGATTTTTTTCTGTTGCTCCTGCTGGTGACATGTGTCGAACTTGGAATCCAATATGCATCCATGGTCTACAAATTTAAGACCACCGAGCAATCACGAATCGACGCATCAGCCCAGGGCTTGGCCGACGACATAAAGGCAATCATGTTGAATTCGGGCGGACCAACTGCTGCCCAGACCATCTACCCCATCCTTCGACGCAACTACGAAGATGTTGGACTTGCCATCGCCGTGTTGCCATCGGAATTAACCATCAAGTCGATCGAGCAGACCTTTAGGTTCACGCCAATAGGTCTTCAACCCAGCTGGGTGGCAGGCGAGCACATTGAGGCCGTTACAAGTCTTAAGTCAGAAGAGGCCTGTCTCGGTTGCCACATCAAGGCCAAGGTCGGGGACATATTAGGAACCATTACGGTTCGAAGTTACCTCGAGCCGAAAGAGTCTGCCTGGTGGGAACAGGTGTCTCTCATGGCTGGGGCCATGAGCATCAAGATCGTTTTCCACACCATCCTCCTCTTTCTTCTGCTCCGAGCAAGGATGGAGCCAATGATGTCTCTTCGAGCGACCACCGCGGCTCTGGCCAAGGGTGTGATGGACCTCTCTCCGAGGGCAAAGGTCAACTCAGCCGATGAATTCGGCGAGCTGGCTGCAGACTTAAATTCCTTTCTCGACCGTGTGAAGCTGCTCGTCCACGACCTCGATCAGATTCTCAGTGAGGTCATGAGCGTTGGCGATCGTCTGGGAACCCTGAGTCGAGGCCTTGAGCAACAGCTTGAAGACATGAGGGAGTCCTCGAGTCATGCTGATTTGGAAGGGTCCCAACGCAGCGTTGCGAATCAACTCGTCGCAGCACGCGAGGCAGGTGCCTTCGAGGTGCTGATGAACACCCTTGATGAGGTGATCGCCGCCAAGTTCGCCAACTCTGCAGACGCCGAGCAACTGCGAGGCAACCTCCTTCGACTCAAAAAGAGCTTTCTAACCGTCACGGAGGCAGTTAGCACCTCGGCGCCTGCCCCTGAGACTGCCCCCTCAGAGGTGAGTCAGTTCCTTGCAATCTCTCAGTCCCTGCGGGAGATGACGGTGCTAGAGGGAAGCATGCAAAAAGTAGCGGAGTCCGGGCAGCGTCTCATCGATCGTCTGCAGGGCTCAAAGTCCGCGTTGCGGCCTTGAGGCGGTTTTCGGCGCTCTAAAGGACCCTTCAATAGAAAGGGTTTTAACCGACAGAGGGTGGGAAAATCACGTTTTGGAGAATGCGATGACTCAAAAATTAACTGCTGCTGCCTACTGGCAGAGGCTCCCCGACCTGAGTTGGAGCCACCTGTTGCTGAGAATCCCGTTGGCGGTGGTCTTCCTCCAACAGGGCTTTAGCAAACTTCCTTATGACCCAGCAGGAGGCGATGTCTTCGGACTGCTGCCGTTGGTCTGGTGGGTGGTCGTCTACGGGGAGATAGCAGCTGGGGTTGGCCTGCTGGTGGGCGGACTTGCATCGATTAATCTCGTAAAGGACATCCCCCTCGTGGCAATACTTGGCGACTTGATCACAAGATTCAGTGGCATCACCATGTGCTGCATCACCACCGGTGTCATCTGGGTTGTGACCAAGCCAGAGAGCCTGCTGGACGTGATCCTGCACGATAACTTCCATCTGTTTCTCTGGGTGGGTGGCTTGTACTTCGGGCTAAGAGGAAATTGGGCGCTTGCAGCCCAGATCAAACAGACACAGCCAGGCGTCGCCACCTGATTGCGACACTGAGATAGGCGGCGGATCGGCGGCGGTTAGATTCGTTTAAAAATCGTCGCCGGGCAGGTGAATTGACTCTCAGTTGTTGCTGAATCTGGGTTTCCATCCAGGCACTTATAGATGCAGGTTCTGATGCCTTTTTTCACGAACTGCTCAGAGATGTGGCAGGCCATTTCAATCTGTTTTTTTGGTTGGTTCACCGTCTGATAGACATTGGACGGCGCACCCTCGCACCCCGATAGACCAGCAATGATGAGTCCCGCGGCAACAATAAGCAGCAAGCGTCTCATTAAAGAAGCGCCAGCATGGCGGCGGCCATCAACACCATCCCCACATCTTCAACGATGGTGACCGTGCTCATGGGCAGCTTAAAGACGGTGCCCAGACAGGCACATTGAATCTGCGTCTTATTGGCCACGGCTTGAATCACCCCCACAGCTGAAAATCCCATCACGAGGATTGTGACCAGGTGGGTTGCCAGCGGGTTGACGTTGGCCAGATAAGCCATTCCGAGGCCCAACTCAACAAAGGGATAGATGAGCCCCCACCCCCTCCAGCGCATCGCGAGCAGGTCGTAACGCGAATACGCGTCTGCGAAAGCGTTGATATCAAGGAGCTTGAAAAATGAAAAGACCAGAAAGAAACCCGCCATGAAGTAGCGCATCGTCTCCATTGCGCTCACGCCAGCAGCGCCAACGAGCCCGACCTGTAAGAGCAGGCTGGTGGCTAGGATGTAGCCGACAATTAGAATCAGGGGCCTGTAGGTCTGCAGGTAGATCTGCAGACCAGTCGATTCACGCGACTCAGGAGGCGCACGCGACACGGGAGACTCACGCGCCTCAACACCAGGGCCAAGACCATACGGTCCGACTGCCTCAAGGGCCTGCCGAAGGATCCCTTCATCCGCGGTGGGCCCCATCAGCGTGACCTGCATGGGCTTTAGGCTCACATCAACGCTCTGGGCGAACGGCGCCAAGGCCTGGCTGACCTTTCTAACGCAGGCCCCACAGTGCAGGCCTGTGAGGTCGTACGTCAGGCTCTGTTGCTGCTCATTCACTTTGCTTTAACTCAGCGGCCTTCGAAGCCTCCCTCACCGCTGGCGCCTCCTCATGGGGCTTTGGAAAGCTCATGCTCACACCGTCCCACTGCTGGCCACACCAGCAACGGCCTTCGGCGTTAATGATGCAGGTTCCACTGCCACAGCAACGCTCGTCTTCCATTTCTCATCCTTTTGTTCAACCTGTTGTTTCACAAAGAGTCTGCCCCGACGCAGCCAGGCGGAGACACCTTCTCACGCCCTACTCGTAGCCGGGAATTGCAGGCCTGTTCTCAGCAGCCTTTCCCTCGTCTTTGTCGCCGCAGGCTGCCAGCATCAAGACTGCGCAGACCATGGCCATCAAACGCGAAAGCATCAGCATCGACCTCTCCCTTTTGTTGCTTCTTACTGCGCTCACCACAATCACTTATAGTCTACTTCGGTGATGAAGGTTGCATCAATATGCTCTTGAGCTCAGTCTTTAAGGCAGTCTCGGTGACCGCGGGCTTGGGTGTTGCCCCGGGAGTCCTTGCGGGGCGTTGGGTCTCTGAGGGCAAGCCTCGGCTAAGTTGCGAGTTCCCGCAGACCATTACCAGGATCCCCAATGATGTCATCCAAAGCCTCGCGAGCAGGAAAACGGGCCGTTGTCACTGGCACCGCCCTCGCAGTCATTTTCACCGTCGTATTTGGCGGCATCACACTCATTTCCTTCTTCCTCTCCAAACTGAATTTCTAATATCTCGGGCGGGGCCGACTTGCCCAAGATGGTGCCCTGTCTGCGCTCCTGAGCGCACCTGCTCGGGCTGATGGCCATGCCCCTTCAGACAATTGCGTTAGCGGGTTCGACCGGCACCATTGGTGCCACAACCGCACATGCCCTCGCCTCCGCTGGATATCGCGTCCTCCGTCTCGGACGGGCCGACTTCGATGAGGAGGGTCGCCTGGAGGAGCGGCTTCGCAAGGAGGGTGTCACGGCTGTGATCTCCTGCATGGCGTCACGATCTGGGACGGTGGCTGACGCTTGGCGTGTGGATTATGCCGCGCAGGCAATGCTGCTGCGAGCCGCCCTGGGCGCCGGTGTATCGCAGTTTGTCTTGCTCTCTGCGATCTGTGTTCAGAGACCAAGGCTTGCCTTTCAGATGGCAAAGCTTGCCTTCGAACGAGAACTGCAGGCTGCGCCACTCTGCTGGACCATCGTGCGTCCGACCGCTTTTTTCAAGTCGCTCAGCGGCCAGATTTCGCGCGTCAGAAGGGGGAAATCCTTCCTTGTCTTTGGGGACGGAAGACTGACCGCCTGCAAGCCCATCTCCAACGAAGACCTCGCCGAGTATCTGGTGACCTGTCTCGACAATTCGCAGAGGGCCCGCAGGATTCTTCCCATCGGGGGTCCCGGACCCGCCCTGCACCCGATGGATCAGGTTGCCATCCTCGAGAGATTGCTGCATCGGCCCATTCGGGTCAGGCGAGTGCCTCCCGGGCTACTGGCGGTCATTGCCTCGACCCTTGGCCTGCTGGGCCGCGTGATTCCCACCCTTGCGAGAAAGGCTGAGTACGCCCGAATAGGGCATTACTACGCCACCGAATCAATGCTGGTCTGGGACGTCGACCGTCAGCTCTACGACGAGTCCGCCACACCAAGCTGGGGCACTCATCAGCTTGAGGATCACTATCGAGACATCCTCAACCACCACGAGGAAGAGGGAAAGCGAAGGTAAATTAGCGTATGAATGAACTTGGGAGTCCTTAGGAGGAGGCGCAGTCAGCTTATGTCCGATACAGTCATGTGGTGGGTGTTGGCCGCAATCCTGGTGGCCCTGGAGTTGTCTACTGGAACCTTCTACCTTCTCCTTCTTGCTGCGGGTGCTGTGGCGGGGGCAGTTGCCGCGATGTTTGGCCTTGAATTCAGTGTCCAGCTTGTCTTCGCAGCCATTATCGGAGGCATGGGCTGTCTCTTGCTCGCACGCTGGCGCAGACAGCGCGCAGCAGGCGCAGGCAGCGTCTCCGACATGCATCTTGATCGCGACGCGACGTTAATGGTGGAGGCTTGGGATGCACAGTGCACAGCCCAGGTGAGGCATCGGGGTGCCAACTGGACAGCAGTTCTTGCGCCGGGCCAAGTCGCCACGCCCGGAGCCTTCCGGATAAAAGATATCCAGGGCAATCGCCTCGTGCTAGAAAAACTCTAGCCTGACCACCCAACCAACCTAGGACATCAACAACCATGGAATTCGCCACGCTCCTCGTCGTCATCTCAATTCTGTTTATCGTCAAGGCCACAAAGGTGGTGCCGCAGCAGCAGGCCTGGGTGGTCGAGCGACTCGGGAAATACCACGCAAGTCTGCTTCCTGGACTGAACTTCGTGGTGCCCTTTGTGGATCGTGTCATTCAGAAACACAGCCTCAAGGAGGTCCCACTCGATGTGCCCAGCCAGATCTGCATCACCCGTGACAACACGCAGCTCCAGGTCGACGGCATCCTCTACTTCCAGGTTACCGACCCACGGCTGGCGAGTTATGGTTCCTCCAACTACATCATTGCGGTGACGCAACTGGCGCAGACAAGCCTGCGCAGTGTCATCGGCAAGCTTGAGCTCGACAAGACCTTCGAGGAGCGCACCATCATCAATGCACAGGTCGTCGCTGCAATTGATGAGGCTGCCCTGAACTGGGGGGTCAAGGTTCTGCGCTACGAGATCAAGGATCTCACGCCACCAAAAGAGATCCTGCTTGCAATGCAATCTCAGATAACAGCAGAACGAGAAAAACGTGCCCTCATCGCAGCATCAGAGGGTCGTCGTCAGGAGCAGATCAATATTGCAACGGGCGAGCGGGAGGCCTTTATTGCCCGCTCTGAGGGAGAGAAGCAGGCCGTCATCAATAAGGCCCAAGGTGATGCTGCAGCCATTACCGAGGTTGCCAATGCCACCGCCAACGCGATTGAGAGAATCGCCATCGCCATACGTCAGCCCGGCGGTGAGCAGGCCGTCCAACTCAAGGTGGCGGAACAGGCTGTTGAGGCGTATTCAAAAGTGGCACAGGATGCAAAAACAACCCTAATCGTGCCTGCCAATATGGCAGAGGTGTCCGGTCTCATTGCCTCTGCCATGCAGATGATCAACACTGGCAGGCAGACCTCGGCCTAGTCCACTGCTTCACATTAAGAATAACCATGCGAGGCATCTCCGCGCCTGCGGTCAAAGCGCGTCATACTTCGATGGTCACCCGAGTCGAGGCTGCGTTAGCTGGTGAAACTGCCTAGACCTCCCACAGTCCCCCATTTGCGGCGTCACCCCGATCCATCTTGATCGGGGTCCATGTTTGTATTCCCAAGGAAAATTTCATGCACGATATCATCGACACCGCGGTCGCGGCCGGTAGTTTCAAGACGCTTGCCAGCGCCGTCACAGCCGCTGGTCTGGTCGACACCCTCAAGGGCACAGGGCCCTTTACCGTCTTTGCCCCAAGCGACGAGGCATTTGCAAAACTACCCGCTGGAACGCTTGAGAGCCTATTGAAAGATATTCCGAAACTCAAGGCCATCCTGACCTACCACGTTGTTTCGGGCAAGGTCATGGCAGCCGATGTAATGAAGATGGACGGTCAGGCTGCAGCGACCGTCAATGGTGCAACACTGAAGGTGTCTACCACTGGCGGCGTCAAACTCAATGGCGAGACCAACGTGGTCAAGACAGACATCGAATGCACCAATGGTGTGATCCACGTTGTTGATGCAGTCCTGCTGCCAGCTGGCTAGATTGCAGTTTTGTTAGAAAGACCTCAACAGACTCGCCTTCTTGTGACATGATCACTCGAGGCGTGTCTGCTTGTGGGCAGGTGAGCCTGAGAATAAGAGTCCAACATCGTGGTCACCAAAATCATCCCGCTGCTCCCATCGACCGAGGTCGCGCTCAACCTCCTTGAGACACTGCTCGACAAGAGCTTTGATGCCATCCTGATCACCGACGGCGCAAAGGATCAGAAGATCATCTACTGCAATGCTGCCTTTGAGCGGCTAACGGGCTACACCGCAGAGGAGATGATTGGCAAATCACCAAAACTCCTGCAAGGCCCCAGCACCGATCGCATTGAGACCGAACGCCTCGGAAGATGTCTGCTAGAGCAGGGATCCTTTACCGGGCAGGCAGTCAATTACAAGAAGAATGGCACACCATTTATGATGTCGTGGAGGGTGGATCCAGTTCGAATTGGAAATGAGGTTGTGATCTGGCTTGCCATTCAACGTGAGGTCGCCATGCAGTGGCAGGCTGAATAATTTGGCAGCCCTGACGGCCTTGCCGTTCAAGCATGTCCAGTAACCCAACTGTGGCACACGTTGGTGCGGGCATTGCTGGCGACGCCCGAAGCGCCTAACTCAAGAGCGTCACAACAACGATCACAACGCCCAAGAGAAGATTGATGAAAACCCATCTTCTTATCTTTGTCAGTGCAAGGCCTGCGGACTCCCACTCGGAGCCCCCCACGTATCGGTTAAAGCGCTTGAACAATGCAAACCGTATGTGGAAGAACATGGCCACCATGACGACACCAAGGACGGCCATGATGGTCCAGGCCAGCGGCATGTTAAAGCCTGCACCCGCCTGGACTGTCTGCTTTGCGACTCGGCCGAGCATCCAGACACCACTGGCCAGAGACAAGAGCGAGACGGCGAGCACGACGCTAAAGAATCTCTTTAGAACACCTTGCATCAGGCGCATCCGAGTCTCGAGATCGAGTTCGACAACAGCGGGGCGAAGAATGAAATGTGTGAAAAACATGCCGCCGACCCAGATGATCACTGAGAGCACATGCACCGTCTTTAAAATATCGTAGAGCAAGATCACACCCCATTCATTGAGAACAAGACTCTTAGGAGTCTTAAAAGAAAGACTGGTTCCCTAGCTGGAACCACCAAGCCTACCCAGCAGCAGACCAAGGGCAGCCGCATTCTGCTCGTCTTCGGCTGTTTCGAGCGCATCGAGGAGGACCTCTCGAATGTCTTCGGTGGTGACCAGTTCCATGTCCCAATTGGGGAAGACGCGCTCGCGGACTTCCTCGCTTGTGCTGAGGGTGACCACTGTCTCGTGTCGCGGATCTGAGGAAATGAGGTCCATGAGCCTGACCACATGCTCCTTGGGGCCCTCAATCCACTGGAAGAAGACTCCGCTGCCAAAGACAAGGAGCCCCGTGATGCCCAGTGGGGGATTGCGACGGCGGGAGGTCGCGATGATGGCGTCCACCGCAGCTGAATCGACGCCAGCAGAGGCGTGACTGCAATAAACCAGGTTGTAGAGCAAGGCGTCGGGAAAGCCGATCTTTGGCTCGTCTCGCTGCGCTGCTTGCGGTCGGGGGGGGGTTGCGTTGCTCAGGGAGTATCCGTTTAGAAAAAAGGCCGGCCCTCGAAAGACAGGGGCCGGCCAGTTCGTCTTTTGCTTACTTCTTAGGGGCGGCTTGACACGCTTTATTGTCTTTGTTCTCTGCCTTGGTGCAGTCGACCTTCTTGTCATCCATCTTGCCGCCGCCATGACTCATGGCAAAGGCTGGTGCAGATGCAAGGATTAATGCGGAAGCTAGAATTGAAAATGAGATTTTCATGTTGACCTGTGGGTTAAGTTTTGACGGGAAAGCACCTTTTTTCGAGCGATTACCAATGCGGTGCGCCCATACTATGGGGTCCTGAAATGCACATCGTCAAGGGGTCTTGTCACATTCTCACTCAAATCTTCAATAAAGCGCTCACGCCCACCTTGGTTGGCGCCCTGCTCTGTCTTCTGCCCGTGGCGGGTGCGCAGGCGCAGCTGCGCTTCATTCCTCAAGACACCGCCGTGGTCTTTACCCCTCCCAGCCCAACCGCCGGTGGCGAGCGAGCTGCGCTCAAGGAAGCCATGCGGGTCTGGCGCCAGAGCCCCGGCAGCCTAGAGGGGGCCACAGCTGCAGCGCGATTGGCCTTTCTGACCGCCATGCACGAGGGTGACCCCCGCTGGCTTGGAAACGCCAGGGCAATGCTCCAGCCATGGTGGGAGGCCAAGGGCCTGCCGGCAGAGGCATTTTTCATTCGCAGCCTGGTGCGCCAGGGTCTGCATGACTTCGATGGGGGCCTTGCCGACCTAGACGCCGCAATCGGTCAAGAGCCCGAGCGCCCAGAGTTCTGGGCCTGGCGCTTTGCCATCCACCTGGTTCGCGCAGAGATCGATCCTGCCCGGCAGGCCTGCTCGGCGATCGGTTCACGATTTGGTGAGCGCGAGGCACTCGGCTGCGCTGCCGTGCTGCTATACCGAACGGGAGACCCCAGAGGTGCAATTCGCCTGCTGGACAAGATGGCTGGCCATCCTGATGGCCAGGGGCGATACGCCCTGGAGTGGTTAACCTTCCACCGAGGAGAGGCACGGCGCGTTGCAGGAGAGGCTGAGGCAGCCAGGCGCCTCTGGAGGTCTTATCTGAATTCTGGGCCGCAGCCGCACGTCATAAGGCTCGCGCTGGTCGAGCTTCTCAACGATCAGAAAGACTTCGCGGCCGCATGGCAACTCAATCAGAGCCTTCCGCGATCCGACGCCCTGCTGGTGCAAGCCATTCGTTCAGCCCGAGCGCTCGGTCGTCTCGAGGCGGACCCGCTGCTCAAGGAATTTCAGCAGAGGGTCGCACAACAAGAGGCCCGCGGCGACACCATCAATGAGCGGCCCCTCATCGGTTACCACCTTCTCATTCGAGGCGACGCGGCAGTGGCGTTGGACATGGCGCAAAAGAGTTGGCTTACTCAGCGCGAACCTGCTGATGCCGCCCTCTATGCCGAGGCGGCCCTTCGAAGTGGGAAGCCCAATGCGGCTGCCGAGGTCTTGCTCTGGCGCTCGCAGACCGGATACAAGGAGGCCTCGCTTGACTTGTTACTCGACCAACTCTCATTGCAGACGGACACGAAAGACAGGCCATGAGGGGGTTTCTCAGCGCCTGGGGTCTCTTGTCCACATTGCTGTTTTGTAACCCGGTCTGGGCGCATTCAAGTAGCAACAGCTTTATTGAGATCAGCCAAGACACCAACGGGGTCAGCCTGCGAGTCGACCTCCCGCTGCGAGACCTAGACCTGGTCTTCGACCTCGATCTTGACGGAGATGGCGCAGTGACCTGGCAGGAGGTGAGGCAGCAACAGCCTGCAATTGACCGTTGGCTCGCCTCAGGTCTGCTGTTCACGGGCGATGCTGCACCCTGTGACCTCGGCCCTAGAGACTGGGCAGCAGCGCGGTATGGTGACGAGGTTTATCTCAGCCTGATGGCAGCCCTTGAGTGTCAAGTCGCGGGGCCCCCGGCCGTCATCACAGTTCGATACCAGCTCTTTTTTGACCAAGACACCCTTCACCGAGGACTCCTCAAGGCATCGCTTGGGGATAAAAACATCAGCGCTGTTTTCAGTCCGGAGCGTCCTGAGCAGACCATTGATCCGGCCAAGTCTGGCTTCTTCTGGGTCTTGTCAGACTACCTCATCGAGGGCGTCTGGCACATCTGGATCGGTGCAGACCACATCCTTTTTCTGATCAGCCTGCTCATTCCATGCGTCTACCGACGCCAGGCGAGTGGTTCTGGAGGCTTGCGCCCAGTCGAGAAGATCAGGCCTGCTCTGGTCAATGTGCTGGCAGTCGTAACCGCCTTTACGCTGGCCCATTCAGTCACCCTTGGGCTCACCGTCTTAGAGATTGTCACGCCACCGGAGGGGATCGTGGAGCCCGTGATCGCCGCATCTGTAATTGTTGCAGCACTTGCAAATCTCACCAGACACCTGGTCCACCTTCGCTGGCAGATTGCGCTCGGCTTTGGCCTTATCCACGGCTTTGGTTTTGCAAGCGTGTTGTCAGACCTTGGACTTCCCCGAGAACAACTCACGGCTGCACTGCTTGGATTTAACGTTGGGGTGGAACTTGGCCAGCTCGCGATCGTTTGCGCCTTCTTTCCCATTGCCTGGGCCCTGCGTCGGACCACCTTTTATCGGTGGGGCGTCATGGTGGCTGGGTCAATCTCCATCGCAGCCGTTGCAGCCTTCTGGCTGGTGCAACGCCTCATGCCATGACACCAACAGACTACTGGCGAGATTGCGGTCATTGCCTGCTGGAGGTCAATCAGCGCAATCACCTGGTTGTGACGGATGCTTACCTGGCGCATCTGTTAGACAGGCCTGAGCTGGCTCCCGTGGAGACCTCCTGCCAGGCTGAGCATGACATCTTCAGCCAACTCCTCGAGCAGCCTCGCGCGCAGATCGACCCCCAATCGCTATCGCGCATCAAGAATATCGATGTAGCAGATAACCTTCGGGTCTGGATGCGATTTAGGGATCGACTGTTGGCCTGCGCCACGCTTGAGGAGAGTTACACGGCCCTTTTTAGAGGGGGGAAGATCGACGTTCCACCGATGTTGATCGATGAGGTTGTTCAGGTCCTCACGAGGCATGTCCTTGGACCCACGGCATCGGCCATTGATGCGCGCATCGCTGAACTTTTTTTTCGAACCCAGTCTGTTTCCATTAACAAAGACTCGGCAATATTGGCCGCTGACGCCCAGACCATTGCATCCGTGGCAGCTAAGTCTGGCTTTGGCGCTCTGGGCGAACTCCTAAGGGGCGGTGGGATCTCGCTTGCGTCGGACAATCTCACTGTCTTGACCACTGACAACCAGTCTCTCTACTGGTCTCGGGAGGGTCTCTATGACATGGCCATCAGTCTGAACCGTGCCCATCCAGGCATGACGTCTTTCTGCCAACTCATAGAGAAATGGGTGCTGCACTTTCTCGATGCCGTTGTCACTGTAAGGGCCCTGGGCACCATCGAGGACGACCGCTGGGCATGGCACGCGGGCCTCGATGCACAGTCGTCTGGCATGCTCAACGACCTCTACCTGGGGAAAGCCCTAGCACCCTCTCGCCGTGAGCGGCTGCTGAGTTTGTTCACACTGATTTTCAACGACCCCTCTCAGATGCTCACCAGCCTCCAAGGCAGGCCTGTCTACATGGCCATCGCAATTGATGAGGCCAGGCAGCTGCGACTAAAGCCGCAGAACCTGCTTTTGAACCTACCGTTGGCGGCGGGCTAGAGATAAACCACAGGTTGACCGGCTAGGGGGGCCACGCTATAACGGCGAATGCCTTCAAGCCAGCGAAAATTCCTCGTCCAGCCACAGCCAGAGGCAGTCTTTGGCCTGCCACCGGCCAATCGGCAGAGTGCACTGTCTGCCTCCCAGCGGCAGTGCCTTCTCCAACTCATTGAGGGGACAGTTGTCCCGAACCTCTTGAATGCCTCCCGATCCGATAAGAAAGTCAAACACAGCCCGAGTTGAGCAGCCCCCGAGAGAGGGCGATCACACCGGAATCAGGGCTCACGTGTTGAGAACCACATGCCAAAAATAGCGCGGTCGCAATGCGATGAGTCCTTCACAAAGATCATTGAGGATGAGATCCTGCCGAGACTGGTGGGAGCCCATTCAACCGCCGTGGGGAAGCGCCCCGCGGGCGAAGGCAGGGCAGCAGCAATGCCATTTGGAATCAAGGAGGTGGTCGCCTTTGCGAGAGCCTGCATTGGAGAAGACCCACATGCTGCACAGGCGCTCATCGACCAAGCCATCAAGCAGGGCGCCCAATCCCCAGACCTCTTTCTCGGCCTCATCACGCCGGCTGCGCGGCACCTGGGTGAACTCTGGGAACAGGATTATTGCGACTTCGCAAGTGTCACGATCGGCCTGGCTCGACTCCATGAGATCTCGCATCGGCTGGGCTATGTCTACCAGGGCGGCCCTCAGGCCAGCGGTCCTCAGAGACGCCTGTTGCTCACGACCATGCCCGGCTCCCAGCACCTGCTCGGGCTCATCGTGGTGGCGGACTTCTTCAGGCGAGCCGACTGGGAGGTGGTGATTGAGATTGGGACGAGTGCAGAGACCATACTGGAGACCATTCAGCATGAGTGGTTCGAACTCATCGGGCTATCGGTGTCGACCGAGCGAGAATGCAAGGCCCTCAATTCGCTGCTCCTAAGGGTTCGAGAGATCTCTCGCAATCCCACCATTCGCGTGATCTTGGGCGGCCCCGTTTTTACCTCGCCCATGGGAACAAAGGCCATGGAGATGGCCGCCGAGATGGGTGTCTTGGGCTGCTGCACCAGCGCACCGGATGCCGTTGCTCTGGCGGGCGCCAAGATACCCGTTAGGTCTGCCTGACCTTCCTGTTTCGGCTCCGCTGTCGAATTGCGACACTCACCCTCCAGCCCACGGTGACCAAGACGTAGCCCAACAGGCACGACACCACCGAAAAGGTGAGCATGCCAAGCAGCAGGGGGGCGCCGAGATCACCGATCCCGGAGACCCAGGACGAGAGGCCCTCGACAGGACCCAGGTCGGATTCCTCAACAAGACCAGAGATGGTCGAGGCCACCTGCGATTCCACTGCCTTCTGACCCAGCATCCAGGAGCCCAAAAGATACGCCGCAAAGTAGATCGGTGGAAACGTGAGAGGGTTGGAAACAAAGGTGCTCAGGGCCGCCACCGCCAGGTTGCCTCGAAAATAGATCGCAAGCATGGCAGCCAAGACGATCTGCCCCACAGGGATGATGAACGCACAAAATAGGCCGATCGCCACACCCATTGCGACGCTCCTGCGGGTGACCTGCCAGAGGCCAGGTTGCAGGATGGCAGGGCCAAGAAACCGCAGGGTCTTGTTGGCTGCGATCTGCTCTTGCGTGGGGAGAAACTTCTGAATAAAACGTCTGGCCATGGTGCCTTGTAAAACGTCAGGATGCGGTGATCAGCACAATACAAGATCTCAGGCGCTCCTCAAAAACTAACGATGTCCAAGAGGAGAGTCCCTGAAGTCATAGGGGTTTTGAATCAGGGGCATGGCAGAGCAATGACGCCAGGGTCGGCATAAAGGCAGCCCCCTGACCAGACGCCACCAGCCCTGTGAGGTCAGCCAGAACGCCATCGGCCACGCCCATGGAGACCCCGTACCCTGCCGCCATGACGCGGTAATAGCCGATGTCTTTTGAGGCGTTGCTCAGGCTAAAGCGAAAGTGTTCAGTCTGCCCTTCGAGCACATATGGCCTGAGGCGTTCAAGGGCAGCGCCCCAACCGCCGCCCTTGGCAAGCGTGTCTGAAAAGATGTCGGGAGAGATGCCAGCCTGCTTGGCACAGGCGAATGCCTCCGACATCAGCGTAACGGTTCCGAGCGACACAAAGTTATGGAGCAACTTGAGTCGATGCCCTGCGCCAACCGAGCCAGCATGGGTGACATTCTCAGCAAAGCAGCGCAAGAGGGGTTCGATCTGCCTGAATTGGTCGGCAGAGGCTCCCACCAGAAGGTTGAGGCGGCCCTCGGCAGCCTCTCTGGGGGTGCGGGTCATGGCGGCATCGACCAGCCCGCCACCAGCCCTCTCGATGGCCTCTGCAAGCGCCTCGGTCGACGACGGCAGGGCGGTGGAGCAGTCAACGACCAGGAGGCCGTCTCGCATGTTCTCAACGAGGCCGCCCGGACCCTGAACGATTTCCTCAACCTGCGGGGTTCCCGTGACCACTAGAAAGACCACCTCGGAGGCCTCTGCCACCGCTGCGATCGTTGCCACTCGAGCAGCCCCCATGGACTCCAGATCAGAGGTTGGTTGATTGCCAAGATGGTGCAAAAACGTGAGCGAATGCCCTTTGCTGACAAGGTTGCTGGCAATCCCGTGGCCCATCAACCCCACACCTATCATGCCAACTTTCACCTGAGGAACCCCCCGTTTTTTGATGTTCACACTCTACCCGTTGTGACTGTCAAAGCTGCAGCGCCCCGCCGTATCCGGTCAGCTCCAGGTAGCCCCGACCAAGCAGACGACCCTGCTCCCGGAGTTCCACCGCACCCTCCCAGTAATAGCCGCCTGTGCTCGCCCGCGCGTCGACCTCCTGGGCCAGCATCAATGGGGCGAGCTCCAGGCGGCGCTGCCCCAGCTGAAGGGCCATCGGCAGGGGGTACTGAATCAATGAACGCGGTGAGCGCCACTGCCCAGTTGGCTGCCAGGCAAGCGCCTGCCATCCCGACTGGGAGCGGCCATCCGCCCCCCGAGCGTCTGCGTGGCTGTAGAGGGTCTGGCCCTTGTCATCTCGGATGCGAAAGGCCATGAGGGTGCCTCCATCTAATAGATTGATGCCAATCCAGTCCCAGCCCACACCGCCCGGCATGAGAAGTTGGCTAGACCACTCGTGGTCAAGCCAGGCCAGACCAGAGCGCAATTGACTCGACTGACCCAGCCCCACCTTGGCCCTCACCGTCAACGGCGCCTGACTGTAGTAGTGGCTGGCATGCTCTGGCCGCGGGCCCTTTGAGGAGAACCCGTCGACTCCCCGAAGGATGGGAGGCTGCCCAGCGGTGGCCTCGAATTCAACGGAAAAGCCCTCTCCCGCAAAGCGGCCCTCGTAGACAGACCGGCCCGCCCGTTCAAGTCGGCGCAGCCGCCAATCCTCAAAGCGCAAGTCGGTGTCGCCCTCAGCAGCATGCAACGCCGCCCTCCCCAGCCGCCCAGATCGCTCGGCGTGGCGCAGCGATGCCTGTGCTGTGTCGGCAACTGCCCCATGGGCAAAGAGCAGTTGGGTGGGTGCAAACCGGCTCGGGTTTTTCGGATTGTGCCGCGTGCGGCTGCGAAAAAAAGTAAGCTGAAACCCCATTGCGCTCTCGCCCTCGCCAAGCCAGCCGGTGAGGTACCACCATTCCGTGCGAAAGAGCGGGTGTGACCCATGGTCTTGCGGAAGCACCAACTGCCGCGGCCAGACATCAGGGTAAAACGACTCAGCCCGAACCATTGACGGTGCCGTCATGGCGCAGGGCAAGCCAAGCAACGCACCCTTGAGCATCATCCTTCGAAGGATCGGCCTCATGACCTCACCAATCGGCCCGAAGGCTTTCAGCCAGCCGCCGTGAATCCATCGCGTGTCGGGCGGCCCAGCGGGCAGTAGAGACACCGAGCACGAGCAGCAGCAGGCAGAGTGCGGCCCATTGCCAGATCTCCAGGGTGGTCTGCATGGTCCAGTGAAATGATTCGGGATTGACCTTATGGATCAGGATCTGGCTCATCCCGCCACCCAGCAGGCTGCCCCAGCCCACGGCCACCAGCAATAAAAGGCCCACCTCCCAAGACACCAGCCTGAGGCGGTCCGACAGAGACAGGCCGAGTTGTGCGAGCACACCAAACTCTCGACGACGCAGCAGGAGTTGGCCTGTGAGGCCAGCGGCAAGGGAGAACAACGCAACAAATAATGCCGTGGCCTCTAGTGCGTATGTCATGGCAAAGCTGCGGTCAAAGATTCGCAGTGAGAGGGCGCGAATGTCTGTGGCGGTCATCCACCTGAGGGCCCCAAGGGAGGGCAGTTGAGCCTCTATGGCCGCTGTCACCTCTCGCGGATCGGCACCATCGAGCAGCCAGACTGAAATGCCCGATCTGGAGGTGTCTCCCGTGAGGCGCTCGTAGTCGGTCTCGTCCATGACCAGTGAGCCGTGTTGTCGACCATAATCGCGGTAGAGCCCAGCCACCCAGACCAACTGCTCGCCCGAGTCCCCAAGCGGCAGCCTGGCCGTTGTCCCCACCCGCCAGTCATAGAGATCGGCCATGGCCTCCGATCCATAGACCACCACTCTGGCAATGCCATCCCTGGGCGGCTGAATCGGGCGCCCGATCAGCGGCATTGACTGCATCGGTTGATCCCGGTTCACGGGCTTGGCAATCACCAGGACATCGGGCCGGTCTGTTGCAAGGCGAAGCTGACGCTGCCGACTCAACTCAACGCGAGCGACGCCTTCGAGCCTCTGAATTGCTGCGGCAATGGCGGGATTGAAACCCGGCTGCTCCGACGCTGACTGGCTGCTGCCGTAGAGATCGGCCGGCAGCACAAGGGCAAGCCAATCTGAAACCGATGCGCGAAAACTTCCCACCATGATCATCATGGCCACAGTCAGTGAGAAGGCGGCCACCGTTCCCGAGATGAGGGGGGTCGAGGCGGCGGGGGCCTGTGCAAGCCTCCAACTCGCCAACCTCAGGGTGGGGGGGCAGGAGGCGCGACCCTCCAGGAGACGCGACAAGCCGCCCCAGAGGGTCGATAAGATCCAGGGAAGTGCTGCCAGCCCAGCAAACAGGAGGGCCGCGATGGAGGCATAGGCGGGCCATGGAAGGCCGTCGATGGGCCCGAGCGAGATCAGCACGAGCGCAAGCCCCAGTGCGGCCAAGCTCCAGCGAAGAGTCGGCAACGACGACACCATCGTCTCGGCCTGTCCGGCACGCAACATTGCCATGGGCCTGAGCCAATCGATCTGCCTCAATGGCTGCCAGGCGGACAACAGCCCAACGAGCATGGCTGCCAGCCAGAATGCAGCCAAGGCAGGCCAGTCCACCACGATCGAGGGCTGCTGATCACCGAAGTAACCCCCGCCGAGATCGCCGCCAATCAGTCGCATGAGGATTGCAGCGAGCAGCAGGCCCATGATCAAGCCCAGGAGGCCACCCAGGGCACCGACGAGCCAACCCTGGGCCCAGACCAGCCGACGCAGCCACGCCTCAGTTGCCCCCAGGACACCCAGCAAGGCGAGGTCTGAGCGTTGTCGAATCACCGATAGACTCACGGCGGTGGAGACCAGAAAGCCCCCCGTGAGCAGGGCCACCATGGCGAGCACCGTGAGGTTCACCCGATAGGCCTTCGAGAGCAGCGACATGCGCCGATCACGGTCCTCTGTGGCCACGACCTGGAGGGACTCGCCCTGGTCGAGGAGTCGGTCTCGAAGACCCTCTGGGCTCTGCCACGGTTCAAGCCGAAGGTCCATGCGGCTCACCAGTCCAAGGCGGTCAAAGGCCCACTGTGCGCTGCCGATGTCCATGACACCGATCACATCACCAGCAACCCCAGGCACATCGCCTGCGACAACAAGGCTCACCACTCGCCCGCCATGCCGCAGGGAGACCCGGTCACCCAGCTTCACATTGAGCGTGCGTTGAGCGGCGGCCGACAGGAAGACTGAATCCGTCTCGAAGAATCCTGCTGCATTGCCCGAGATCGACGGCAGGAGGGATGCAGAGACCCGGGCAGCCTGAAAGAGGTCGATTCCCAGCACCACCAAGAGGTCGGTTCGAACAACCAAGACAGGGCTGAGGGCTGAGATTCCGAGTGCACCACGGCGCCCATCCACCTCATCGACCCGCTGATCATTGATCTCGCCCATCGGCGAGACAAGCTGTGCCGAGGCCTGACCATTGATGGTGTCTAGGGCCCGACCAAACGATGAGAGGGCCGAATGGTTAACGGTGTGTATGGCCACTGCCAACATCACGCCAATGCCCACCATGATCAGGGCCACGAGCCAGCGGGCCCACTCCCGAAGGCTTGCGCCCTTCATCATCCATAGGAACAGACGCTGCTGGCCCCTCATCGCGTCATCAGACCAGTCCCTCTGCCGTGAGCCGCAGGACCCGATCCATTGACCGAGCCGCCTCATCAGAGTGGGTCACCATGACAAGGCTGGTCTGTCGGGCATCGCAGAGTCGGATCAGGAGGGACAGCGCCTGGGATGAGGTCTTTGCATCGAGGTTACCGGTTGGCTCGTCTGCAAAGACAACTGCTGGTCGATGCACCAGGGCCCTGGCCAGCGCCACCCGCTGTTGCTCGCCACCCGAGAGTGTTGATGGGCTTGCATTTAATCGCTGGTCCATGCCCAACTCACCCAGCAATGCCCCGGCAGCAGCCTGCGCCTGTTCGTAGGACTCGCCGTTGAGCAGGCATGGCACCATCACATTCTGTACTGCCGTCAGGTGCATGAGAAGGTGAAAAGCCTGGAAGACAAAACCCATCTCTGACTGTCGACAGCTCCGACGCCTCTCCTCCGACCAGGCCGAGGTCTCCTCGCCAGCCCACTGCAACGCCCCCTCGGTTGGCGTCTCGAGCCCCGCAAGAATATTGAGCAGCGTGGACTTGCCCGAGCCAGAGGCACCCTGGATCGCAAGACGAGATCCTCTGTGGAGCTGCAGGTCAATGCCGCGAAATAGCCACGCCCCCGGCACATGGGCATGTCCGACCGCGGTGAGCCCAAGCAGCGCAGCCGGCAGGCTGGCGTGTGGTGATTGGGTGATGTCTTCTGGACTCATGGGTGAGATTTCATTCTAGTGCGCAGACAAGTCAATGGGCTGACAAGATTGCCTGAGCACAGACAAAGGCACTGGCCCAGGCCCACTGGAAGTTATGCCCACCAAGGTGGCCTGTCACATCGACTGTCTCACCAATGAAAAATAAGTTGGGCTGACCCCTCACGGCCATGGTTCGACTCTCCAGGGCTCGGGTGTCCAGACCACCGAGCATGACCTCGGCCTTCTTCCAGCCCAGGGTTCCAGCCGGCCTGGCCTCCCATTGGGTGAGTGCCCCTCTCACACGAAGGCGGTCGGCCTTGCTGAGCTCAGCCCATCGCCGACCTGAGAGCGCCAAGGCACCCGAGAAACCATGGGCCAGTCGTTGCGGCAGAAGGTCAGCCAAGACTGCCTCGACTGGCAGACGGCCATGACGCGACTCTGATATCAATTCATCAAAATTGCGGCCTCCGAGCCAATCAATTCGAATGGGTTCGCCCGGCTGCCAGAAACTGCTCGCCTGCAGAATCGCTGGACCAGACAGGCCCTTGTGGGTGATGAGCAGATCCTCCTGAAATCGGCCCTCACCGTAGGCACTCTCGGGCTGACCGGCACCAACCATCGCCTCGAGTGCAACACCGGCATGGAGCGAGAGCCAACCCTCAGAGGCCGCTGTAAAAGAGAGCGGCACGAGTCCCGGCTGGACCGGCGTGACCGGCAGCCCCAGATTGGACGCGAGATCCACTCCCCAACGACTTGCACCGATTGCGGGAATGGGCAACCCCCCTGTGGCAACGACCAGCACCTTTGTCTCGATTGCTCCGAGTGTTGTCAGCAGCCTCCATCCGAGCTGCGAGGGCGAGACGGAGTGGACTGAGACAGGGTGCTGCAGATCCACGCCGCCAGCAGATGCCTCACGGCGCAGCATCTCGACGATTTGGGTGGCCGAACCATCACAGAATAGTTGCCCTCGGTGTTTCTCATGAAAGGCGATGCGATGAGATGTCACCAATGCGGTGAAATCGTCTGGTCCATAGCGGGCGAGCGGGCCGCGAACGAAGTCCGGATTGAGCGAGAGAAAATTGACTGGGCTGCAGTGTCGATTGGTAAAATTGCAGCGCCCACCCCCGCTGATGCGGATCTTCTCGCCCAGGAGTTGGGCATGATCAAGGGCCATCACCCGCCGGCCGCCCTGTCCGATGAGCCCCGCGCAGAATAGGCCTGCCGCTCCAGCCCCCACCACCACCACATCGGATGTCGTCATCTGATCTCGAGAATCAACCTATGAAGTCTTGCGCCTATCGCCACCGAGACTCTACCCGCTTAGAGTGGGCAGCAACATGACGGTCAACCCCAGCATCTGCCGCTTGCTCCCAGGCCTCCTGCTGCTGGCTGCCACAGCAGCGCAGTCAGCCCAGACCATCACGCTGGCCTCGACCACCTCCACCGAGGCCTCGGGCCTCTTCTCAGCGATTGTCCCAGCCTTTAGGCGAGACACTGGAATCAACGTGAAGGTGGTGGCCGTTGGCACGGGCCAGGCCATTGACATCGCCAGGCGCGGCGATGCAGATGTCCTCCTCGTCCATGACCGAGAAAAGGAGGAGGCCTTTGTTCGCGAGGGCTACGGACTCAGGCGGTATGACGTGATGTTCAACGATTTTGTGTTGATTGGGCCGACGTCTGACCCCGCCAAGGCCAGGGGGTCGGATGTGCTGGCGGGTTTGCGCAAGATTGCTGCAGCAAACGCGCCATTCATCTCCCGCGGTGACAAGAGCGGCACCCACGCCGCAGAACGTCGATACTGGAGAGCCGCGGGAGTTGGCGTCAAGGGGTCGTGGCTCAGGGAGTGCGGCTGCGGCATGGGCCAGGCCCTCAACACCGCCTCGGGCATGTCGGCTTACGTGCTCTCAGACCGGGCCACCTGGGCCAACTTCAAGAACAAGGGCGACCTCACCATCGTGGTCGAGGGAGACAGGGCCCTCTTCAACCCCTATGGCGTGATTGTGGTGAACCCCGCCAAGCACCCGCAGACCAATGTGAAGGACGGCCAGGCCTTCGCCGATTGGATCACCTCTAAGAGGGGCCAGGACGCCATCGCTGGCCACCGGGTGGGCACGCAACAGCTCTTTTTTGGAAACGCAAAATGAGGCGTTAGAGCGTGATTCCCTCGGCCGCAAGGAGGCGACGAAGGGCCTGATCGAGCATGCCCCTGGCCTCAACAGCAACAGTCTGGAGTTGCAGGTGCAAGAGGGCATCGAGGCTGTCTCGGCTCGAGCACTCGGCGCTGTAGCGCTCGAATGCCGCCACACTCAGCAGAAGATGGGCGAGTTGCCGAGGGCACTCGCAATAGATTTCGCTTGTCACCTGGGTCAATCGTGTGAGGTCGTCTTCACTCAGATGCTTTCCAGCGCTGGTCTCAATGGCGCTGAAGTGACTCGACCTCATGAGCCGCTTTAAGACCCCCGCGCAGACAGTCTCCACACCATCTGGATCGGTCGGGCAGCGTGTGACCTCGATGCCCTTTTGCATCAGGCCCCGAATGAGGGAGCTGGGTGCGTATCGGTACAACAGCAGGGTAAAGGAGGCACCCGTGGCCTCATGAAGCCCAATGAGGCGGCCACTCTGGGCAGCGGTCAGGCTGCCCATCTCCACCAAAAGCACATCGACCCCTGGCGGATTCTTCTCACTGACCTCCTCAAGCCTGGACGTTGCAAAGGCCATGTCGACCGCCGCAGCCTGCAGACCCTTGATGAGGTGTTTGGTGCCTGGCCCAAATCCGACCATGCCCACCTGAATCTTGTCTCGGGTGGCAATGCGTTTGGCAGGCTGTTCACGTTGCATGGAGGCCTCGTCCGCCATCATCTGCCGAAGGGCGGCGTCACTGAGCGTGGCAACGCTGCCAATGGCGTGACCGTGATCAACCATTCTCTTGACCAGGGTCAGTCGTTCGACCTGAGCGCGGCTGTAGACCCGCTGTGCACCCTGACGAATCGGGCCGCCTGTGATTTGGTGTCGCCGCTCCCAGACCCTGAGGGTCTCAACGGGAATCCCCGCAAGCCTGGCCGCAACCCCGGACTTGACAATCCAGTCGGGTTGCGATCCATCAGATGATTCCAACTGCATGATTGCCCCTTTTTTGAACCGCTTTTATTCAGTTGAACCTAAAATGAACTGGATTTTAACCGCGAAAGGCGTGTCAAATGGGTACATCAAACGGAAAGGTGTCTATGAAACTCACCAAAAAAGTCCAGGTCGCAGTCGAGGCCCTTGCCCATGTCGGCCTGAAGCAGGCCGCATCGCCAGTCAATCTTACCGTGATCAGTCGCGAGCTCAACGTGTCAGTAAGCTACCTTGAAGGGATATTCCAGTCTCTGCGCCTTGCTGGTTGGGTCTCACCTGTGAGGGGTCCGGGCGGTGGCTATCGGCTCGCCCACATGGCGCAAGACATCAGCATTGCAACCATCGCTCAGACGGTCGAGCCCGCCAGAGACAACAGCGCAGAGGCCGAACCCCTGGCGGTGGAGGGTTCACCAGTGGAAGATCGCACGCGCGCGCTGGTGCTTCGTGCCCACGAGACCGAGCTGGCGTTTCTAGAACAGGTCAGCCTTCAAGACTTGTTGGTTCAAGCTTCGCATCGCGAAAAGCGACGCCACACGGCGCGTCAGACTGCCGTAAACTACGGTGACCGTCTTGAGGAAGCACTCACCGCAACATGACCCCTAACCCCGAAGGTTCCTCGTCTGGCTGACGACACCCAACCACTGGTGGTGTTTGATGCCTACGGGACCCTGCTCGACGTCTTCTCGATTGCAAGGCAGGCCGAGTTGGCTTACCCCGGAAACGGTCAAAACATCGCCTTCGGGTGTCGAGACAAGCAGGTTGAATACTCAAGACTAATCGCCATGGCCGACCCGGACCCGGTCCATGGCAGTCGCCACCACAAGAGCTTTGGTGGCATTACCCTCGCCGCCCTGCAATACACCCTGGCTCGGCTCGGCCTAGACGAGTCTGGACTCCAGGGCCTGGCAGATGCCCATGAGAGGCTCGAACCGTTTCCAGATGTGGCGCCAGTGCTGGCTCGGCTCCACGCCGCAGGTGTGAAGACCGCAGTCCTCTCAAATGGCGACTCCGGGGCGCTCTCGAGGGTCCTCACCCATGCCCACCTGATTGAACATTTTGACCGGATCATTTCAGCCGAGGAGGCGCGCACCTACAAGATAGCGCCAAGCGTCTACGGACTCGTGTCGCGTCATTTTCCGCATCCCGAGACCCCGGTCATGTTTGTCTCGAGCAATGGCTGGGACATCGTAGGGGCCGGCTGGTTTGGATTTCGCACCTTCTGGCTCAACCGTGCGGGGCTTCCGGCGGAGACCATTGGCCCCGTGCCGGATCATGTGGGTAAGTCGTTGTCTGAACTGCTCGACGTCCTCGGTGTCCACATCGCCAACCACTGATATGTCGGATTCCAACTCCCTATCGCCCCTGCTGCCCACCCTCAAGTTATTGAGCTATGGGGGATTGATACCCTTCTTTCTGCTGTCTCTCTTGAGCCTATTTGTGAGCGGCGCCTTGCAGTCTTTCGCTGTCACGGCACTCACGCTCTATGGCATCACGATCATGACCTTTATCGGAGCCATCTCTTGGGGGGTTGCCCTCGCGAGCACCGGCGCACCAATCGGTGCCCGAAGGCAGTTGCTCCTGTGGAGCATCGCGCCCTCGCTTGTGGCGGTGTCGCTCTGGTTTCTGCCTGGCTCGGCACCCCTTGGCGCACTGGCGGTTTTGGCCCTGTTGGCCTATCGCATGGACCAATTCCATGGACGGGCCCTGGGATGGCCGCCCGCCTGGATCAGGCTGCGACTCCACCTGACCCTTGGCGTGTGCATCTGCCTGTTGCCGCCCTTTCTGTATCTCTGATGAAATACATCACCAAGCTCGGATGGATCGCGGTGGTCCTCTTGCTGCTGAGCACCGCCCTCAATTACCTCGGGGTGTGAAAAAGGCCGCCCGAGGGCGGCCTTTTTCATTGGGTCGGGCCCGACCCCGATTCAGAGCAGAGCAATGCCATCTGCCACGCGATGCTGGTTGGCAGAGACCTTCTCGCGAAGGGCCACAATCTGGGCTCGCAGCGCCATGACATCTTCGAGGTCCTTCTCAAGGGCGTGTCGGCTGTCTTCCTCCTGCTCATAGAGGCTCATGATCTTGCCTCGATTGGTCTCAGCCTTCTCGCGAACCTCGGTCACTCGAGCGGTGTTTTCGGTGATTCGTTCCTCATTCTCGTCGGGGGTGGCAGCCTTCATGAGGGCCACAAGCTCACCGTCAATCCAGCTGGCGTTGCTGTCGGTGGCCTCATCGATGAGGTCATAGAATTCGTTGTTATGCTTGGTGATGAGGACGTTGATCTCGACCATGGTCTTGTTGATCGCCGCCAGGCGGGTATTGATGTCAATGAGGTTGCGGTTGTAGGCAGCACGGCGCTCAATGGCCTCGACCCGGACCCGATTGGTCATGGACGTTTTAAAACGGGTCTCATCGTCGGTTGTGGGCTCGAGCTGCTCCAGTATTGCGAGCCTATTTCGAACAACATCATCAAATGTGCCGGCCAAGAGCGTGCCGTTGCCGCCTGCCTCGGCAGTAAAGGACTCAAAGGACATGGTGCGATTCTCTTCAATCGCAGACCGTCCAACGAGCACCTGGGCAACGTTGAATCGAACAAACGACTCCGCATCAAAAATGCGGCGCTTGTTTTTCTGAATGCGGATGTTGGTTGCTTCATTCATGGTGTGTGGCTCCTATAGAGGGGGGCTTTTTTAAGCCGCGGCCCGGGCTGCGAGCTCTTGCTCGGATGGAAGGATGTTGCGAGTGGACATGAGCAGCTTGTTGACAAACACGATGCCGCGTTGTGGCTTAAAGAGCTCCGCCTCCTCGTAGATGAGACCCTGAATGTAGTCAGCCTGATCGGCCGACACAATGGCGTGGAGTTGCTCGGTCTTTGGAATCTCAGGCAGACCAGACGAATCTGAGGCCTTGCCAAGGGGCGCGCCTCGGACGGCATCGAAAAAGACCTCGGTGATGCCACGCTCAAAGAGTTTCTTCGCGATTTCGGCGGCGCCACCCTCATAGAGAATCACTGTGATCTCACGGGTGTAATCCAACACCACCGACTCTGGGATTGTCTTAAATGAGTGGGTGCTCATGCCATGGCTCCCATTGCGCCTTGACCACGACCCTCAATGAGGTGGGCAGGTATGTAGGTGGCCGCCTGAACCAACGGTGTGGCGTAGATGTAACCCATGCCTGGGGTGTCGAGCCGCCCGGCAAGATACATGCGCTCAAAAATACGCGTGAGCTGGTCCTTGGCGACCAACACATTTATGATTTCGCGCTCAACCTCCACGGCCACCCCCAGGAGCCCCATTTTTTCTCGAATTCCCGTGCCCACGCCCTGGTGGACGGTTGCACCTTGAACACCGGCATCGAGCAAGGACTGATTAATGGTGTCTGCCATGCCCTTCTGAACCACGCAGGTGATCAGGGAGACTTCTGTGAGGTTGACTAATTTACGCTTGGCCATGTGTGGCTCCTTCTGGAAATAGAGTGTTGGTTGCGGATGCCCGTTTCATCTCAGCGGCCAGCCATTGCCACTGCCCGTGACTCGGCGTCTGCCTCGGCCTGAGCCTGCTTGTTCTCACGCTTGATTTTCCACTGGACATAGACCCCAAGGGCGAGCACGGAGACAATCGGGCAGATTGAGGCGGCTGCCAGAATTCCGAAGCCCTCAACCGCACCAACTGCCTTGCCAAAGCCGAGCCCCATGGCGAGCACGAGGGGCACGGTGACCGGGCCAGTGGTCACACCAGCACTGTCCCAGCCGACATTCACAAACTCTTCCGTGGACAGGTAGGTGAGCACCACACCCAGGGTGTATCCGGGAATCAGGATGTACAAGATGTCGAAGTCAAAAATGAGCTTGACGATCCCCAACATGATACCAATGGCCACCCCAAACGAGACGGAGTACATCAGCATTGACTTCTTAAAGGACCCGTTGGTGAGGTTTTCCACTGTTGCACCGAGTGCATTGAGTGCGGGCTCAGCCAGGGTCGCGCCAAAGCCGAGGATCCAGGCGAACAAGGCGGCAATGAAGATGCCCACCGCAGCCGAGTAAAGCGGCGCATTGGGCATGGCCTCAATGGCAGTAAAGAGACCCGGCACCAAGCCACCAGCGCTGTCGCCAAGCTTGGAGAGCCCAAAGGTGAGGCCCACACTGAAGACGCACATGCCGAGCACGGAGAGGAAAATGCCGTAATAGATGATGAAGGCATTGGGGAGCTTCTCACGCAGCACGAGGTAGAGCACGATCATGAGGAAGATGACCAGCGGCACAATGGCGCGAATGCCGCCGACCACCTCGAGGCCTGGCGAGACTGTCCACCAGTCGACTGGCCCGGTGGCTGCAGCGGCAGCCGCGAGGCTGGCCTGCTTTGCGGCAGCCTCGGCGAGAATGGTCTCAACGGGAACAGTCATCTGCCAGAAGATTGCAAGCCCAAGCACCGCCATGATGGGAAAGAGCGAGGCCAAGGTCACGATGCCGAAACCCTGGAGCTTGCCCTCGCCAGCACCGCCTGCCGTGGCAACGCCAATGCCAAGCGCGAGCACCAGGGGCACCGTCACGGGTCCGGTGGTCACCGCGCCGCAGTCCCAGGCCAGACCGATCATGGTCCGAAGTTCGGGATTCACGAAGGCATAGGCCGTGAGCAACACGCATGGGACCAGGCTCAGGTAGATCATCGGCTTGAGGCTCCAGTTGTAGAGAAAGCGCATGGTGCCAAGCACTGCTGCAATCCCAACGCCAACACCCACCACCAGGACGGTCGCGTCGACCCGGTCGTTGAGCAGGGTGTAGAGGTAGGGGGCATCCTTCGGGTCGACAATCTGACCGGCAACCTGGAGTGCGCCAATGGCGGGTTCCGCGAAGGTCACCCCGATGCCCAACAAGAAGGCAATGAACAAGACCCCCACCAGCGGAAGCTTTAAGGGCAACTTGCTTCCGATGATCTCGCCAAACGGCATGAGCCCGAGTTTTAGGCCCTCAAGAAAGATCATCAAGCCGACCATCACCGCCAGCAACCCCAGCCCCAGTGTGGCCGAGTCGCGGATGCTCTGGTTGAGAACGAGAAGTTGGAAGAGCGCCAGATAAGCCGCCAGGGGCACCACGGCCTTGGCCTGCTCCATGAAACGAACCGACAGATAAGGTTGCAAGAGGCGGTAGGCGTCGATCCCGCCGAGTCGCATTTTCTCGGGCTTCTGAGGCACTTCATTGCCGAGGTGGTCAAAAAGCGGCCGGGTCATGAGTTTGGAGTAACTCACCTGTTCAGAATCCACAGTGATGGCCTGAACGTAATCTCCGAAGCGAATCGAGCGAGGCATTTCTTCTCCCTGTCTGGCCGATGGAATTAACTGCCCGGATTCTATATGTAAATTTTAAAAAAAGGTCAACAGACACCCTAATTCTCCAAAAGTTCAGTGAAATCGCTCAAAAGACACCAAACGGTCGAGAAAACAAGTACGCTCAGGCGCCATGAAAACACCCAACGACACCTCTCAGACCAACGAAGACCAGCCCCACGGACTCGACACCCGCGTGGCAGTCATGACTGCCTCCCTGGCGATCGGCGTCCTGATTGGTCTTGCGGCCATTGGATTTTTAGAAGTCGTGCGCTGGGCGATCGCGCTCTGGGATCTCACCATCCCGCTCGACCTCTCGCTGTCAGACCTCGGCAGCAAGTTCAACCTCACGGTGGCAATCTGCCTGACGCTGGCTGCACTCGTGGCCGGTCAGGTGCTCACCATGCTCGAAAACGGGCGTCCCCATGGCCCCGCAGACCTCATTTTGGCTGCCCAGCGCAACGAGGATCCAAACCTAAAGGCCGGTTTTCAATCAACTTTTTTGGCCCTCAACTCCCTCATCGGGGGCTCCTCAGTGGGCATGTTTGGGCCTCTGGTGCACTTTGGCGGCTGTCTGAGTGCCGCCCTTCGGCGCTGGGGCGGCCGCCTTGCCCTCCACCTCCGAGACATCGTTCTTGGCAGTGGCGCGGCGGCTGCGATTGGGTCGCCAAACCCTGTTTCTTCGCTGCCGTCTTCGCCCACGAGGCCATCGTCCGTCGTTTCGGTGCCTTTGGGGCTGGGCCGATCATCCTTGCCGCCTTTGGGGGTTACTGGACAGCCAAACTGGCCATCGGTCAGGAGCGGCTCTTTGACATCCCGGCCACCACTCCTGAGCTTGGCCTGGCCAGCATTGGCCTGGCCCTGGTGGTGGGCGTGGCCGTGGGCGTGGCCTCGATCATCTACATCAAATCCGTCACGGGCGCGCCAGCATTTGCAAAGTCGTCGGGAATCCCGCTGCGTTGGCGCCCCCTCATCCCGGCTGGCCTGCTCATCTTGCTCTCGCCCATCTTCCCTCATCTCTTGGGCCCAGGCCTGGCCTCGGTTGACCTGGCCCTCACGGGGCAACTGGGCATTGCCCTGGTGTTGGCGCTCATTGCTCTGAAGATCATTGCCACCAGTGCTTGTGTTGGCTTTGGCCTCTTCGGGGGAATCTTTGCGCCCGCCCTCTTTTTAGGCGCCATGGTCGGATCAGTCGTTGACCTCAGCCTGGTGAGTCTCGGGGTGGATTCTCCCCACAGCTTTGCCATGCTGGGCGCAGCAAGCTGCATCGCTGCGGTCATCGGTGCGCCGCTGGCCTCCATCATCATGGTCTTTGAAATCACTGGCAGCTACGAGTGGACAGTCTTGGCCATGCTCAGCGTGGTCACCACCAGCCAGATCTCGCGGGCTTTTGTTGGGCGCTCTTTGTTTGACCGTCAACTCGCCCTGCGGGGCATTCAGGTGCGAGACGACCAGCAGCCCCGTTAGAGGTTGAGCCTGCGGTGAGGGGGTCGGGACTACCTCTGCGGGTCGGTGACGAAACCGATTCGGCTTAGGCCGGCAGCAGATGCCTGAGACAAGAGTGTGGCCACGTGCTTATAGGGCGCATTTTCATCTGCGCGAATGTGAACCTCAGGCTGTGGCGCAGCCCCTGCGGCCTGCTCAAGCCGGGGGCCTAGGTCGGCCCAAGAGATGGGCTGTTTGTTGAGAAATAACTCGCCCCCAGCCTGGATGCTAAAGGAGAGGGTGTCCGCAACGACCGTGTTGGTCTGACTATTGGCCTTTGGAAGATTCAGCTTCACGGCATGCGTCATGAGGGGCGCTGTGACCATGAAGATAATGACCAGCACCAGCATGACGTCAATGAGAGGGATCATGTTCATCTCTGGATTTGGCTGGTGCCGTCCCTGCCTTGCGGATACATGGAATCCCATTGCTCAGAGCCCCCTGGGTGGCAGACCAGTTGAGACAAAGACAAAAAGCCGATGCGCAAGGCGCTCGAGCCGCGCCAACCGCAGACGCGTCTGCCGCTGAAAGGCGTTGTAGGCAAGGGCGGCCGGGATGGCAACTGCCAGGCCGAGCGCCGTCATGATGAGGGCCTCACCCACCGGCCCGGCCACCTGATCAAGCGAACTCTGGCCGCTGGCCCCAATGGAGAGGAGGGCGTGATAGATGCCCCAGACGGTGCCGAAGAGCCCAACAAACGGCGCACTCGATGCGACCGATGCGAGCAAGGTCTGCCCAGATTCCATGGCACTTGAGGCCTCATCGATGGCCTGCTGCAGGCTTCTGCTGAGCAACTCGCTGGGGCTCTCAACGCTGATAAGGGCCCCAACCCGATCGAGCTGGGCCCACTGGGCAGCAGACAGACTCGCCTGCACGATGCCCAGAATATCCCGATTCAAGGCAGTGCTCGGCTGATTGGCCCAGGTCCTGAGCCCATCTAAATTCTGAAGGCCAGCGAACTCACCCAGAAGGCCAGCCTCTGCCCTGCCAAGGCCCACAACAAGCCGCGTCTTATTCATGATGACCGTCCAACTCGCAACCGACATCACCAGTAAGACCAAGAAGAGAAACATCCCGACCGCGTCGGTCTGCCCGATGAAACTCTGAAATCCAAATGGCTGCTGCTCAGACACCAATCACCTCCTCAATTTCGGCTGTCCCACCCAACATGATTGCAGGAATGACGACCCACGTCTCAAGCGCTGCCAAGGGTCTCGCCAAGCAAGAGTGCGCTGAGGTGACTCGCAACGCTGCGGCCAAGGGAGCGTGTTTCATAACCCCCTTCGAGGCTGCTCACGATCCGACCCTGCGCATGGCGACCCGCCACTGCAATGAGCTGCTCGGTGACCCACCCATAGTCAGCCTCTGTCCAGCGCAGACCAGCAAGGGGGTCATCTCGGTGCGCATCAAAACCGGCTGAGATGATGATTAACTCTGGACAGAAGGCGTCTAGGGCGGGAATCCACTGCTCGAGCACGGCAGCCCGTAGCGCCTTTCCATCGCTGCCACCCGGCAGCGCGACATTCACCATGTTTTTGCCCAGGGGGCGCTCGCCCCACCCCGGGTAGATGCCCTGCTGGAAGGTCGAGACCATCAGCATGCCGGGCCGATCCGCAAGGATCTCCTCGGTGCCATTTCCATGGTGAACATCAAAGTCGACCACTGCAACCCGCTCAAGCCCCAGGGCCTCGGTTGCATAGAGGGCCCCCACCGCCACGCTATTGAGGAAACAAAAACCCATGGCCTGGTCTCGCTGGGCATGGTGACCTGGCGGGCGCACAGCGCAGAAGGCAGTCTTTGCGCGACCGCAGACCACGGCCTCCACCGCCTGAACGACCGCACCAGCCGCCCGCGAGACTGCTTCGAGCGTGTGAGGGTTCATGGCCGTATCCGAATCGATCACGGCATATTGGCTCTCTGGTGCCGCTGCCTTGAGTGCCTCCCAATGGTCGCGATCGTGGGCACGAAGGATGTCTTCCTCCCTGGCCATGGGCGCCTCCTCCCGCTGCAACCTCGCCATCAGGCCACTCGACTCTAGTTCTTCGATGACCGCACGAATGCGAGCGGGTGACTCCGGATGATGGGGGCCCATCTCGTGGGCTTCAAAGGCACTGTGGTGAAAGAGAATGGTCATTGAAAAAGTGTAGCCCTAGCGGCCGCGCGGTGCCTCCTCGTATGGACGCACCCCCGTGGCGAGAATCTGGTAGCCAGTAACGCCCTGACTGGTCTGCGTGCGCGCATCCTCTAAGACACCCTCGACCCAGACGGTGGCCATGGACTCAGGCACCTCGCGAATCTTGGCGCCCTTTTGCGGCACCACCAAAATAATCTGGTTGGCAGGCGGCGGAGGCGTGTGAATGCAGGCCCCAAAATACGGCACCAGCAAAAAAGTTCGGCTGGCCGAGCGGTCCGCATCTAATGGCACCACATAGCCAGGGATGCGAATGCGTTTTCCAATATGGGTCGACACGATGGGGGCGGCATCCCACTTCTGACGCAACGTTGCCATGGCTCGGTCAGCCGCCTCGCTGCCGTCTCTGAGTCCGCCCAGCCGACCAAGGGCCATCATCTCCACCTGAACCTCTTTGGCCCACCTGGGATCGATGAGGTCGTCCCAGCTGATTTCCAGGGAGGCCTGACCCCATGCGGCGGCCGCGGACAACAGCCAAGCCAGTGCCAGTGCCTGGCGCATCAGGCGGCGGGCGGATGCAGGCCATCCGCAAGAGACAGACGACGGGCCTGCCATGCCGGCAATAGACTCGCAAGCACCGTGACACCCGCCAATCCCAGCAGAGAAATCCACGCATCTTGAGGGAGGCTCGCCAGGTTCATGACCACACCATATTGCGTTCTGAGCATCTCAGCAAACCACCAAATCAGGGCCTGCTGGGCCGCGAGTCCGAGTCCAATCCCGATGAAACCCACCAGGCTGGCCTCAAGGAGGATGAGACGCCCAATCTGCCCAGGACCCGCCCCAATGGCCCGGAGGATGGCAAATTCACGACGTCTGCCCGACAGAGACACGAGCAGCACTGCGGCAACAGACAGCAGGGCACCCACTGACACGGCCCATCCCACCAGGCCAAAGCCGCGCTCCACCACCGAGAGTGTCTGCCATAGCTCATCGAGCGTGACCCCCGGCAGCACAGCGGTGAGCGGTGCGCCCGGCAATGCCTCGATGCTGCGCCGCGCGCTGAAAACCTGGCCGCGAGAGGCCAGGCCCACCCAGACATTCGTGTAACTCTGCGGCATCTGGAACGCACCATGGGTCCAGCCTTGATGGATCGCCTCAAAAGATGCAACTGAGATAAAGACGGCGCGATCAAGGGGGCCACCGGTTGGCGCCAAGACACCCACCACCTTCATGGGCTGGTCGTCATGGTCTTTTGCCAGCACATCGGACCTCCCATGGGTCAGCACAATTGCATCACCAACCCGATGACCCAGACTGCCTGCGACCTCCGAGCCGAGCACCGCCTCAAGGCCCTCTGCGAAGAACCGACCCTCGGCCGCCCTCAGGCTCTGATCCCTCACCTTCACGTGTTTGAAGAATTCCGCCTCTGTTCCCCAGACTGGCCGCCCACGATAGGTGTCTCCTAATTGAACCGGCACGGCCCAGGCGACTGTCGGGGTCGAGCGAATTTTCTGGAGCTGACCTGCATCAAGGTTCTGAGTGGGCCTGCCCAGCTGAAAGACACCGTAGAGCAAGATGTCGGTGGGACTTCCCCTTGGCGCCACGAGAAGGTCCACACCGCTGACAGCCTGGCCAAAACTGGTTCGAAGGTCTGAGCGCAGTTGACCCACAAAGAGAACCAAGAGCGACGCCACGGCCACGGCCAGGATGACCAGGGTCACCGGGAGTCGCCTCGACCAGGCACTCAACATGGCCAATTCAAGCCAGACCCTCACGCCGCCACCTCTAAGCCGCCTGCCTCTGTGAGTCGCCAGGACTCATCAAAGAAATCCGCCATGCGGCTGTCATGACTCACCATGAGAACGGTGATGGCCGCTGACTGAGCAAGCTCCAAGACCAGAAGCAAGAAGGCCCGCTGATGGGCAGCATCGAGTGCAGAGGTGGGCTCATCGGCGAGCAGCAGCCTGGGGCCAAGAATGAGTGCCCTGGCTGCAGCGACTCGTTGCTGCTGCCCGACGGAGAGACGATTGGCCGCCTGCTCCCAGAGGGTCGGTGCCAGACCGAGTCGCTGCAGCAACTCCTGCGGCGCATGCGCAGGGGGCTGGTTGGCGATGCGGCTGGGCAGCAAGACATTCTCAATCGCGGAGAGATAAGGCAAGAGATTGAACTGTTGAAAGATCACCCCAATCGAGCCAGCTCGAACCCGATCTCTCTGAACCCCAGTCAGGACATGAAATGAATGCCCCAAGACCCTACAGGAGCCACTGCTTGGGCGCTCAACACCGGCCAATAGGGAGAGCAGAGTGGACTTCCCAGACCCGCTTGGACCCTGTAGAAAGACCAACCTGCCAGGCGCCACCGACCAGTCTGAGATCGCCAGCAGGGGTCTGTTGGCCCCTGGCCATTGAAGGGTCAGGCCGTTTAGTTCAATTGCGAGCGGCACGCGGGGGACCACCTGAGGTTGCAAAAAAAGAGCCCCAGCCGAGTGGGCTGGGGCTGCAAGGCAGAATGATCTGCAAGGAGACAACAATGTGGCCGAGACCACAATTGCATTGCAACATAGTCGCGGATGTTTTGCAATGCACCATTGCAACCTTCATTAAAAATTCATGGAAAAAACGTGGCACTTGCATGATCCTCACTCGCATGGTCTCCTACAGGCTGTGAACACCCACATGCACTCCCCATCCGAACTCGACATCCCTGCGGTGGCCCGATTTATTGCAGCGCAGTCGCCCGCCACCAAAATTTATATTGGAGCCGACTCGTGCAGGCTCTTGGAGTCTCAGGTCTGGCATGCCGACTACACGCTGGTGATCGTGGTGCACATCGATGGCAATCGGGGCTGCAAACTCTTCGGGGAGACCTCCCGCGAACGCGATTTTGACCAGCGAGCCGATCGACCACACCTGCGTCTCATGAATGAAGTCTATAAGGTAGCAGACCTCTACCTGCGCCTGTCGCATTCCATTGCGGAGCGAGAGGTGGAGGTCCACCTCGACATCAATCCAGATCCAGCTGCGGGGTCGAGCTGCGTGATACAGCAGGCAGTTGGCTACATCCGAGGCGTCTGTAACCTCTCCCCCAGGGTCAAGCCGCACGCCTTTGCAGCGAGTTGCGCCGCCGACCGCTACAAAGAGATTGCCAGTGGTCTGGCGCCCCGCCTGCGGGCAGCCTGATCGAGGCCGCACCCTCAGCCGCCAAGCCGACCTCGATTCCCCCCCACCCAGAGAAGTCTGTGGCGAAAAAAAGCCCTCTGACGAGGGCTTTTGTGGGAACTCCTAAAGACCTATTCAGCAGCGCGGCGCGACGCTTTCTTTGGGGAGACACCTGAGACAGCCGCCTCGCTGGCCTTGGATGCTGCCTCAACATTGGTCTCCACCATTTCAACGACCTGCCTGGTGGCTTTGTTGATGGCGTCGAAGGCGGAGTTGGAGGCGGCAAAGGCTGACTTCATCATGGCAACCATGCCCTCGGTTCCGGCAGGCGCATTTCGGCTCAACTCATTGACCGAGGAGGCCATGGCCTTGTTGGCTTCTTCAATACGGGACTCCACCAGCTTTGCAAACTCAGTGGCTGCCTCTGCATTGATGTTGTAGATGTTGCGGTTGTAGGATGCGGCCTTTCCGACTGCAGGTTGGCCAACGGTCTGGGCCACCAAATAGAGCTCCGGGAGATCCTTCACACCCATGAGTTGGCTCGACGCTTCCGTGGCGTCTGCCAGGTTGGCTTTTGCAGCCTTCAGGTTGAGCTCGAGGTGCTTTTCCATGCACTCGATGGAGCGGGCTGCCATTTCGACCATGGCGACTTGGGACTGCTTGATTGTGTTGAGCATCTGCTCGGGGGACACGTTGTTCATTAAAGACCTTTCGAGTTAAGAGGGTGGAGTGATGATGTTTTACGACTGCATGGTCAAAAGGTTAATGGTGCGTTGCACAAAAAGCAAGCCCTTGAGTGAAAATTTATTAAAATCTATATAAATCAGCGTCTTAAGGAGAATCGCGAGTGGCCCAAACCGCCGCAGACCCGACAATTCACTGCCCTTTGACGCATTTAACCGTGGCATACTGCGGCCATGACAAGAAGAATTCAGTGCGTCAAGCTCAACCAAGAAGCCGAGGGCCTCGATTTTCCGCCGGCGCCAGGCGATCTCGGCAGGCGAATCTTTGAGAGTGTGTCAAAACCAGCATGGGCCGACTGGCTCAAGCATCAGACAATGCTCGTCAATGAGAATCGACTCAATCTCTCGGATGTTCGCGCCCGAAAGTACCTGCAACAACAGATGGAGGCACATTTCTTTGGGGATGGTGCTGACGCTGCTGCCGGCTACACCCCTCCGCCCCCACCACCAGCCTAATCGACTGGCATGTGCCGCATGTCGCGGCCCTTGACCATGTAGACCACGTGCTCAGCCATGTTTTTGGAGTGGTCACCAATACGCTCCATGGCCTTGGCGAAAAAGAGCATGTCAATGGAGCGAGAGATAGTACGGGCGTCTTCAAGCACATAAGAGATCAGAAGCCGGATGGTGTTGCGGAAATGCTCGTCAACGATCTTGTCCTCCCGAACAATCTCAATTAAGACTTCCGCATCCTCGCGGGCATAGGCATCGAGTGCCTTGTGCAGCATCGAGGTCACATGGGCGGCCATGGGCGCGAAATCGAGACGATGGGCTGAGCCCGGGCCAGCCTCGTGAAAGCGGATGGCGCTGCGGGCCATCTTTTCCGCCTCATCGCCAGCCCGCTCGAGATCACGGATCAGCTTGAGGGATGCCACCAGAAACCGAAGGTCTGTGGCAATGGGCTGTCGTTTGGCAATGACGTGGTTGCAGAGGTCATCTATTTCGATCTCAAAGGCGTTGACCTGACGTTCCTGCTCGAGGACCTCGTTGAGCTGGGCCGTGTTGCCTGTGGAAAATCCGTCGATGGCAGCCTTCATCATGTCCTCGACCATGCCACCCATCTGGAGGAGTTTGCCGCGAATGTCGCCGAGCTCATTGTCGAATTGCTGAAGGATGTGCTGCTTGTTCATCTGACGCGTCCTTAGGGTGAGTGTTCGCTCTTCGGAGGATACAACGTCAGGCGTTTCGGTATGTGACAGTTAGATGTCAGATCGTGCTCAGGCCGTGGGCATTAAGTGGGGCGTTCGAGTCGCTCAACGCCCTCTGGTCGACCCACCAGGGCGACCGTGGCTGACTGACGGGCAAAGATGCCGTTTGTGATCACACCGGGCAAGGCATTGAGCCGATCCTCCCAGGCCAGGGGGTCATCGATCTGCAGGCCATGGACATCCAAGAGCGGGTGGCCGTTGTCAGTTAAGACACCCTCCCGCAGCACCGGCCTGCCCCCGAGCGCCTCAATGGCCCATGAGACAGGCCGAATGGCGCTGTCAATGACCTCAATGGGAAGGGGAAATGCCCCAAGTGTTGCCACCTGTTTGGACCCATCAACAATACAGATGAAGGCCCGGGCAGCGCTGGCAACAATCTTTTCCTGCGTCAGTGCAGCGCCGCCCCCCTTGATCATGGCCATTCCAGGTTCGATCTCGTCTGCGCCGTCGATGTAGAGGGCCAGGGGTTGGGTGAGCGCCTCGAGTGCGATGACCCGTATGCCATGCGACCTTAATCGTTCAGCGCTGCGCCTGGAGCTTGCCACCGTTGCAGTGATGTCTCGGCCAGATGCGGCCAGGGCATCGATGAAGAGATCCATGGTCGACCCAGTGCCAATGCCCAACATCAGGGGGCCATCCGGCAGGGCATCGACTGCGGCCTGCGCCACGCGACGCTTGAGTACCTCGGTTGTGTCTGTTGTCATCGCATCACTATACAATTTCGGCTAAAGGAGCATGGACGTGAGCAAAGGCACCGAGGGTAAGAAGCAGGCCGTAAAGTATGACTGTGCGAAATGCCCCGGCTACTGCTGCAGCTATCCGCGCATCGTCATCACTGCAAAAGACATCTCAAGGCTTGCCAAACACTTCGGCGTCTCTGATGAAGAGGCCAAGAAACGATTCACCCATCGTTACCGTTGGGCCTCTGAGACCGAGAGCATCGATGAGCGGGTCCTTCGGCATCGACAAGACCACATCTACACCTCAACCTGCCAGTTCCTCGACCAAGACACCAGGCGCTGCACCGTCTACCAGGCCAGGCCAGCGGTCTGTCGAGCCTTCCCGGAGGGCAGGACTTGCGGCTATTACCAGTTTCTGAAGTTTGAGCGCAGGCAACAGGGCGACGAGGAATTCGTTCCGAGTGCCTAAGCTGCAGGGGGATGGGGTGACCGATGGGACTCGAACCCACGACGACCAGAATCACAATCTGGGACTCTACCAACTGAGCTACGGTCACCACGTATGGCCTGCCGGGAGGGAATTGAACCCTCACAGCCACCGGTTGCAAGGCGCCCCTGGAAGGCTGGCCTGCCGGGAGGGATGAACCCCCGACCTACAGCTTAGAAGGCTTTGCTCCCAACTGATCCCACGGTATCACAGCCTTGTGTCTGTGGTCGGGGTGGAGAGATTCGAACTCCCGACCCTCTGCTCCCAAAGCAGATGCGCTACCAGGCTGCGCTACACCCCGAGAGAACCAAAGTATACCAAGCCCGCCTGCGCGGCGCACTGTCACGGATTCTTCATCTTCTCGAAACCGCTCTGTCATCTCTGATGGGCAGCATGACTGCCATGGTCATGAAGAAAGCCCCGTGAACGCCCCGGTCCGCCAGTCTCTGCTGAGTCAACCGATGGTCTGCAGGCCGCTGATGAAGGCTGCTGCGGCAACAGAGATGTCAGACGACCGCTACATCGTGACACTGGCCCAGACCGGCGAGGACCTTCGAGAGGCCCAGCGTCTTCGTTACTGGGTCTTTAAGGAAGAGTACGGCGCAGCCTTCTCATCACCAGAGGCTGGACTCGATGCAGATGACTTTGATCCTCACTGCGATCACCTCATGGTGAGGGACCAGCGGACCCACGAGATTGTGGGAACGTATCGGATCCTCGGCCCATCCCAGGCCGCAAGGCTCGGTGGCTATTACAGCGAGTCCGAGTTCTCACTCTCGGCCCTGGATCCCCTGCGCAATAGCCTTGTGGAGCTTGGCCGCTCCTGCGTGCACCCAGATCATCGCAACGGCGCAGTGATCATGATGCTGTGGTCCGGGATTTCCCGCTACATGTTGTTCCATGGCTATGAGCATTTGATGGGATGCGCCAGCGTGAGCATGCGAGACGGAGGCCGAAATGCCAAGGCCATCTGGAGCGCCCTTGCGTCCAGGGGCAGCACATCTGAGGAGTACGGCGTGGTGCCCATGCACCGGCTGCCAATGGAGCAAATTGAGGCCGCCGACACCGCCCAGGAGCCCCCGCTGATCAAGGGCTACATTCGGGTGGGCGCAAAGGTATGCGGGGAGCCCAGCTGGGATCTGGATTTCAACACCGCAGACTTTCTCATGGTCTTGCGACTCGCAGAGATGACCCCGCGATATGCAAGACACTTTGGACTCTTGGGGTCAGAGGCCTGAGCCTTCAAGATCAGGGGTCCTAGTAGCGATTGGGAACGAACATCTCCTTGGGGGTTGGCACCCGCAGATAGTCTGGATTGTGGATGCGGCTCGGCAGCACGACCTCCGGATGGGGCACCTCTGCGTAGTCGATCTGGGTGAGGAGATGGGCCATGCAGTTGAGGCGGGCCCGCTTCTTGTCATTTCCTTCCACCACCCACCATGGTGCCTCAGCAATATGAGTGCGCTCGAGCATGGCCTCTTTCGCCTTGGTGTAGGCCTCCCACCGCACTCGTGATTCCAGGTCCATGGGCGAGAGCTTCCACTGCTTGAGGGGGTCTCGGATGCGCATGTTAAACCGTGCATTCTGTTCTTCGTCACTGATCGAGAACCAATATTTGACGAGCAGGATGCCCGAGCGGACCAGCATCTTTTCAAACTCCGGAACGCTGCGGTAGAACTCCTCCAACTCTTCATCAGTGCAGAACCCCATGACACGCTCAACCCCGGCGCGGTTGTACCAGCTGCGGTCAAAGAAGACGATCTCACCTGCCGCGGGAAGGTGAGATGCATATCGCTGGAAATACCACTGTGTCTTCTCGCGTGCGTTGGGGGCAGGCAAGGCAGCAACCCGGCAGACCCGAGGGTTGAGTCGCTGGGCAATTCTCTTTATGGCGCCACCCTTTCCCGCGGCATCTCGACCCTCAAAGATCACCACCAGCTTGAGGCCCTTGTGAACGACCCAATCCTGGAGCTTGACGAGTTCTCCCTGGAGGCGAAAGAGCTCCCTGAAGTAGGTCCGCCGGTCGACAGCACCGTCTAGGGTGCTGGCTGAGTTGCCAACTGAGGGAGTCTGCCCCTCCTCCATGAGGAATTCTGAAATGAGGTCGTCATCGAGTTCCATCTCGAGCTCCTCGTCGTAGCTATCGATTAGGTCTTGGCGTTCTGGGTCCGAGAGTCTTGACATAGATGGGTATGTTAGCGGGCGAAGATGACAGCTGCGCAACAGGCTAGTGGCGGGTCAGCACCAGCGTCCAGACCATCACCGCATTGATGATGGCCCCCAGAACAGCCGCGCTGCCCATGTCTTTGACCTTCTTTGAGAGGGGGTTGTGTTCAGTGGAGATGCGGTCAATTGTCTTTTCGATGGCCGTGTTGAGAAGCTCGACCACGACCACCATCAGCAGCACACCGATGAGCATGGCACGGGCCAGCCCCTCAGGCTCAAGGTAGAGGGATAGGCCCACCAGCAGCGGAAGCAGCAGCATTTCAACCTTGATGGCCTCCTCTGAGTTCCAGGCGGCACCAAATCCCTCAATGGAGTAGACCAGGGCCGACACCAGGCGGCGGCGCATCACCATTGCGAGGGACCTCAACATGCGCTCAGTGTAACGCCAGTGATGACAGCGCATTGAGTTGTCACAGAATCTTCATGACATCGAAACAGCCCTGTCAACTGGCCGCTGCAAGATTGCGCAACGTGAAGCCAACAGAGCCTCTGCCTCTTGAGCCCCAGCCTGCCCATTACAGGGCCATCTGGATCTCAGACATCCACCTCGGAACAAGGGGTTGCAAGGCAGACTTCCTCCTGGATTTTCTCAAAAACAACGAGTCTGACCAGTTGTACCTCGTTGGCGACATCATCGACGGCTGGCAGATGCGCCGCAATTGGTATTGGAACCAGGCCCACAACGATGTGGTTCAGAAGATCCTGCGCAAGGCCCGCAAGGGCACCAGTGTGGTCTATGTTGCCGGCAACCATGACGAGGCCCTTCGAGATTTCCTTGGGCTCTCATTTGGAGAGATTCAGATCGTCAACGAGGCTCGCCACCTTCTGCGCGATGGTCGAGCCCTCTGGGTCACTCACGGCGATCTCTTCGATGGCGTGATTCAGCATGCAAAGTGGCTCGCCTACCTTGGCGACTCGGCCTACACGGTGATTCTCAATATCAATGACCACTACAACCGTCTGCGGCACCGGCTTGGCCTCTCCTACTGGTCTCTCTCGCAGTATCTAAAGCACAAGGTAAAGAATGCCGTCTCGTACATCACTTCATTCGAGGAGGCCCTCACCCAGGAGGCCCGTCGCAGGGGTTATGACGGTGTGGTCTGCGGTCACATTCATCGGCCCGAGATCCGCGAGATCGACGGCATCCTCTACTGCAACGATGGCGACTGGGTCGAGAGCCTCTCTGCCCTGGTCGAGACACATGCCGGCGAGCTCAAGCTCGTCCACTGGCCCTACAAGACCGTCAAACAGAAGGGAGCAGCCCAGCTTGCAGACATCATCGACACCGCCTCTTAAGCATCTCGTCATCGTCTCTGATGCATGGCATCCGCAGGTCAACGGGGTGGTCCGCACCCTTATGAACACCTCGCGAGAAATTCAGTCCCTCGGCTACCGTGTCTCGATGATCACCCCAGAGGCCTTTCGCTCGGTGGCCTGCCCCAGTTACCCTGAAATCCGCCTGGCCCTCACCACCTCAAAGACCATCGGCGCCAGGATTGAAGCCCTGGCACCCCATGCACTTCATATTGCCACCGAGGGGCCCCTTGGATGGGCCGCCAGGGCCGCCGCGAAACGCCATGGCTGGCAGTTCACAACCGCCTTCCACACGCGATTCCCGGAGTATGTCAATGCCCGCACCGGCATTCCAGTGAGCTGGCTCTATGCCCTCTTTCGGCGGTTCCATGCGCCGTCCAGGGCGGTGCTTGCCCCCACCCAGGCCATCATCGACGACCTGACCAGGTGGAAGTTCAGAAACGTGACGTACTGGACCCGAGGGGTAGACCACTCAATTTTCTTTCCACGCTGCCAACAGACCAGCCCCAACCCTGGGCGTCCAATATTTGTCTATGTTGGGCGGTTGGCGGTAGAAAAGAACATTGAGGCCTTCCTGGCCTTGGATCTTCCCGGCGAGAAGTGGGTCGCGGGAGAGGGTCCCCTCGAAGGCGCGCTCAGGGCGCAGTACCCCAATGTGAGGTGGATCGGCGTCTTGCCTCAGGATCAGCTTGCAGAGGTCTACAGCAGGGCAGACGTCTTTGTGTTCCCGAGCCTCACCGACACCTTCGGACTGGTGATGGTAGAGGCCATGGCCTGTGGCCTGCCGGTGGCGGCTTATCCGGTGGCAGGGCCAATTGACGTGGTCGGCAAGAGCGGGGCCGGCGTCTTGGCGGAGGACCTCCGATCAGCCTGTCTGGCCTGCCTTGAGATCCCCAGGTCATCTGCCCTTGAGCGGGCCGCCCAATTTAGCTGGGATACAGCCACCCGACAGTTCGAGGCCGCCCTGGTTCCAATGGTCAGCCGAAGCGCCCAGTGATGTAGTCCTCTGTTTCCTTTTTCTGTGGCTTGATGAAAATTTCACTGGTCTTGCCAAATTCCACCAATTCGCCCAGATACATGTAAGCCGTGAAATCCGAGACCCGAGCGGCCTGCTGCATGTTGTGGGTCACGATGGCCACGGTGTAATCCGACTGCAACTCATGCACAAGCTCCTCGACCTTCGCAGTGGAGATTGGATCGAGTGCAGAGGTGGGCTCATCGAGCAGAATGACCTTGGGCTTGACCGACACCGACCGGGCAATGCAGAGCCGCTGCTGTTGGCCCCCCGAGAGTGAGAGACCGCTCTGGCCGAGTTTGTCCTTCACCTCACCCCAGATGGCGGCCTTGGTCAGCGCCCACTCCACGCGCTCGTCCATCTCAGCCTTGTTCATATTCTCGTAGAGCCGTACACCAAAGGCGATATTCTCGTAGATGGACATTGGAAAGGGCGTGGGCTTCTGAAAGACCATGCCCACCTGGGCGCGCAGCAGATTCAGGTCTTGCTTGGGCGAGAGGATATTCTCGCCATAGAGATTGATCTCACCCTCGGCCCGTTGGCCTGGATAGAGGCTGTACATGCGGTTGAAGGTGCGCAACAGGGTGGACTTCCCACAGCCCGACGGGCCGATGAAGGCCGTGACTTTGCGCTCGGCAATGTCGAGGTTGACATCCTTGAGTCCTTGAAAGTTTCCATAGAAGAAGTTCAGCCTTCGGCACTCAATGGCGTTGACGGTCGACACGTTGTTGGTTTCAGATATGGCGGTTTCGGACATGTTTAATCCCTCTGAGAATTACGCCTGCAATTTTTCACGGAAGAACACCCGAGCAAGAATGTTGAGAACGAGCACGGTCAGCGTGATCAAGAGGGCACCGCCCCAGGCAAGCCGAACCCAGTTGTCGTAGGGGCTCATGGCGAACTGGAAGATCACATTCGGAAGATTGGCCATGGGCGCATTCATGTCGGTGGAGAAGAACTGGTTGTTCAAGGCCGTGAACAATAGGGGCGCCGTTTCGCCACTGATGCGGGCCAGCGCGAGTAATACGCCAGTCAGGACCCCGGCCTTGGCGGCCCGAAGCGTAACGAATGTGGCCACCTTCCACTGTGGCGCACCCATGGCAAAGGCTGCCTCACGCAGACTGCCGGGCACCAGCCGCAGCATGTTCTCGGTGGTGCGAACCACCACGGGAACAGCAATGAGGGCCAAGGCCAGACTGCCCGCCCAGCCAGAGAAGTGCTTGACCTGGTAGACATAAATGGCATACACGAATAGTCCCAGCACGATGGAGGGGGCCGACAGCATGATGTCGGTCACGAACCGAGTGACCTCAGCGATCTTACTGTTGTCGCCATACTCTGCCAGGTAGACACCCGCGAAAACTCCAATCGGTGTGCTCACGAGGGTAGCGACACCGACGATCATCAGGCTACCCACAATCGCATTGGCCAGACCGCCCCCCTCGGAGCCAGGTGCCGGTGTGGACTGTGTGAACATGGCCCAGTCGAGCGCAGCAAACCCGTTCTTAAAGAGAACGAACATGATCCACAGCAGCACGAAGAGGCCCAGCACCATGGCCAACATGGACAAGGTCAGCCCGATCTGATTAACCCGCTTGCGCTTCTGGTAGAGACTCGTGTTCATTTTCGGTGGGTCTCCAGGTTAGGTCTTTGTGCCCTTGGCACGCTCGGTTCGAATGATCAGGATCTTGGCGGCTGCCAACACCACGAAGGTGATCAGGAATAACAATAGGCCGAGCGCAAAGAGGGTGTTGAGGTGGAAGTCACCAGCCTCGCCGAATTCGTTTGCCAATGTCGACGCAATGGAGGTCCCCGGGGCGAACAAGGACGGCAGGATGCGCTGCGAGTTTCCAATTACAAAGGTCACAGCCATGGTCTCGCCCAGGGCACGGCCCAGGCCGAGCATGATGCCGCCGATCACACCCTTCTGCGTATACGGGAGCACCACATGCCGAACCACCTCCCAGGTGGTGCAGCCCACGCCATAGGCGGACTCTCGAAGGATGGGAGGAACAATCTCGAAAACATCGCGCATCACTGCAGCAATGAAGGGAAGAATCATAAACGCAAGGATGATGCCTGCCGCCAGGATCCCGATGCCGTTCATGGACCCTCCAAATAGGGGAGCGATGATGGGCATCTGGCCCAGGGTGGACTGAAGTGCCGGCTGCCCATACTCAGCAAAGAGCGGTGCGAAGATGAAAAGGCCAAACATGCCGTAGATGATGGACGGCACCGCGGCCAGCAGTTCCACGGCCATACCCAGTGGCCGCCGAAGCCAGGTGGGGCAGGTCTCGGTGAGGAACAATGCAATGCCAAAGGACAGGGGAACTGCAATGAGCAGCGCAATGGTGGCGCTCATGATGGTGCCGTAGATGGCGATGAGGGCACCAAACTCTTCATTGATGATGTCCCACTCAATGCGCCAGATGAACCCAATACCAAACTTCTGAAATACCGGCCAGGAATTAAAAATCAGTGACCCGATGATGCCAATCAGCGCAATCAACACCAGAAGGGAGAAGGCCATGGTGACCTTGTGAAACAGAAAGTCCAGCGTCTTCTGACGCGCCACCACCGCAAGCATTTGCTCATGCGTGGTCGCCTCGGGAGGCATTTGTTGGGTCTGACTCATGCTTACTCCTGACAACACCGATAAAAAACCTGGCCCAGGGGTCTAGGCCAGGTTTCTAAATGCTACAACCAGGAAGAACGAATTACTTGTTTTGGATTTCCGACCAGACCTTCGAGCGGATCTGCGCGGTCAGGATATCGGGCAGGGGCACGTAGTCGAGGTCGAGGGCCAGCTGCTTGCCATTCTTGAACGACCAGTCGAAAAACTTGAGCACGTCGGCCGAAGCTTTTTTGTCGGAGGGCTGCTTGTACATCAGAATGAACGAAGCCGTGGAGATGGGCCAGGAATCGGCACCAGGCTGGTTAACGATGGACAGGCCCATGCCAGGAACGCTGAACCAGTCTGCGCCAGCAGCGGCAGCAGCGAAGGTCTTGTCATCTGGACGAATGAACTTGCCGTCTTTGTTCTGAAGCGACATGTAAGGAATGTTGTTCTTCTTGGCATAGGCATACTCCACGTAGCCAACGGCACCCTTCACACGTGCCACGTTGGCGGCCACACCCTCGTTGCCCTTGCCGCCGATCGAGGAGGCTGCGGGCCACTTCACAGCAGCGCCACGGCCAACCTTCTCGGCCCAGAGCTTGCTCACCACGGTGAGGTAGTCGGTGAAGTTAAAGGTGGTGCCCGAACCGTCTGCACGATGCACCACCGTGATGGTCTGGTCAGGCAGTTTCTTGCCGGGGTTGAGCGCAGCGATCTTGGGGTCATTCCAGTTCACGATATACCCCATGAACATCTCGGCCAGAACATCGCCCGTGATGCGCAGATCACCAGGCTTGAAGCCCTCAAGGTTGAACACAGGAATGGTGCCGCCGATGACGGCAGGGAACTGAACCATGCCGTCTTTGGAGAGGTCTGCACCCTTCACCGGGGCGTCAGACGCACCGAAGGTCACGGTCTTGGCACGGATCTGACGCATGCCGCCTGAGGAGCCAATCGACTGGTAGTTCAAGGACACGCCGGTCTCTTTTTTGTAGGCCTCGGCCCACTTGGCGTACACGGGATAAGGGAACGTGGCGCCGGCACCGGTGATGGTCTGTGCCGCAGCATGCAGGCTGAACGCCATGACAGCGCCGCCCACCAAAACTTTTGTAAACATGTTTTTCATGAAATGCCTCTTTCTTGAGTCAGTGAACAGAAGGGGAACAACGCCATACTTGAGCGTCAACCCAGAGGCTACCGGCCCGATATGACACTTCCATGACACTCAGGGAGTGGCGCGCTGACGGGGCAATCCGGCGGTGCACAGCACCGCCATGGCCAGCATGGCGGCGCTGCCGATCAGACATCCCATGAGGCCAAAGCCCTGGTAGAGCAGGCCAGAGAGCAGCGTGCCCAGGAATCGGCCCACGGCATTGGCTGCATAGTAAAAGCCCACGTCTTCGGCCGCCTTCTCCGAGCCGGCATAGGCGAGCACCAGATAGCTGTGGAGCGAGGAGTTCATGGCAAAGGCCAGCCCAAACACCGCAAGGCCCACCACCACCCAGGGCCCCAACGGTGTGACGCCTTGCCAGACACCCAATGCAATGGCCAGGGGCACCAGGGCCAGGCCAATGCCCCACCACTGGGCGGCGGGCACTTCCTTGGAGAGCCCATCGGTGCTCTTGCGAACAAACTGTGGCGCCATGGCTTGAACCAGGCCATAGCCAATGGTCCAGGCGGCCAGGAAGGCCCCGACCTCGGTGAAGGCCCAGCCCTGGGCATAGAGAAACACGGGCACCCCCACCACGAACCAGACATCCCGAGCCCCGAACAAGACCACCCGGCCCGCCGCCAACAGATTGAGCGCACGCGACTTTGAAAACAGCTCTCGGGCTGATTTCGAGGCCTTCTGAGACTGGCCCATCCACGGGGGCAGCAGCAGCAAGACACCGACGAGCACCAATGCCAACAGACCTGCCATGAGCCAGAGCGCCCCCTGAAAGCCAACGAGGTCGAGCAACAAGCCACCCAGGAAAAAGCCGACGCCTTTCATTGCATTCTTGCTGCCAGTAAACCAGGCCACCCAGCGAAAGAGCCGACCCGACTGCCCGCCCGCCGTGAGCTTGATGGCCGACTTGCTCGCGGTCTTGGTGAGGTCTTTTGCCACCCCACAGACGCCCTGGGCCAGCACCACCCAGACCACCGAGAGCCAGGCCGACCAATCTGGCGAGACCATGGAGAGAATGAGGAACCCAGCGATTTGGGTGGAGAGGCCAACCGACAGCATGCGAGAGATGCCATGTCGGGTGGCCAGCCACCCCCCCAGAAGATTGGCCACAACGCCTGCGGCCTCATAGAGAAGGAAGAGAAACGCCAGCGTGAATGGTGAATATCCGAGCTTAAAAAAATGCAGCAGCACCAGCATCCTGAGGGCGCCGTCGGTGAGGGTAAAACCCCAGTAGGCAGACGTTACAAGGAGGTACTGACGGGCGCCAACGCCCTGCCCCGACACAGCCAGCCGAGCCTCAGAGGCCCGACGACTCAAGGTGACAGGCCAGGTCCACCATGCGGCAGGCATACCCCATCTCATTGTCGTACCAGGCGTAGACCTTCAGGAGCGTCCCATCGGTGACCATGGTGGAGAGGGCATCCACCACGCCACTGCGGGTGTCTCTGGCGTAGTCGGCACCCACGAGGGGAAGGGTCTCGTAGCCCAGGATTCCCGCAAGCGGACCGCTGGCGGCAGCCTGTGCAAATTTTGCGTTTACCTCTTCGGCAGTCACAGCCCGCGACAACTCGAAGACACAGTCTGTTAGCGATGCATTTAGGACTGGCGCCCGAACGGCGTGCCCATTGAGCTTTCCCTTTAACTCCGGATAAATCAGGGCGATGGCCGTGGCGCTTCCGGTGGTGGTGGGGGCAAGGCTCATCATGGCGCTGCGAGCGCGACGCAGGTCTTTGTGAGGAGCATCCACCACCAGATTGGTGTTGGTGGGGTTATGAATGGTGGTGATCTGCCCATGACGAATCCCGAAGGATTCATGCACAACCTTCACCACTGGCGCCAGACAATTGGTCGTGCAGGAGGCGGCCGTGACGATTGGGTGGCTCTGAGGTTCGTAGAGGTGATGATTGACCCCAACCACCACATTGAGCACCGATGGATCCTTTACTGGTGCAGAGACGATGACCCGCTTGGCACCGCGATCGAAGTGGCCCTGGAGGTCTTGAGGGGCAAGGAATTTTCCTGTGCACTCCAAAACGATATCCACACCGCTGCCAGCCCAATCGATGTCCGCAGCCGTGGCCCCGCTGGTGAATCGGAGGTCTCGACCCTTGACCTGAATCGCATCACCAGCCGCGTTTGCCTCGATGGCCTCTCGCCAGCGGCCCTGAACGGTGTCGAACTGAAGGAGGTGGGCGGTTGCGGCTGCGCCGCCCTTTAACTCATTGATGTGCACAACTTCGAGCCGATTTCCAGCCCTGGGGTCGCCTGACGGACGCTCGGCAGCTCCCATGGCGGCCCTGAGCGCCAGGCGCCCGATTCGGCCCATGCCGTTGATTCCCACTCGCATTGTTTGTGTCCTGTCGCCCGAGTTATCAAAGTATGAGCGGGGCAGATGACAAAGAGATGACAGTCACACAGTGGTTTCCCCGAGGAGCATCGGGCGCCCTCAGGCCGGCAACAGGGCCGGGATCTTTGCGGCAAGCCCCTGCGCCAGTTCAGCTGCTGCATCCGCACTCTCATGCTCGACCATGATGCGAAGTAGCGGCTCCGTGCCCGAGGGCCTAATGAGGATGCGTCCCCTGCCCTCGATGGTCTGTTGGGCCTCACGTCGGGCCAACTGAAATGAGGCGTCAGCCTTCCAATCGAATCCCGCTGGCAGCCGGCGGTTGAGCAAGACCTGGGGCAGCAACTGCAACTCACGGACATAGTCCCCCAGTCGTTGCTCCTGCCCCACCACTGCAGCGAGCACCTGCAGGGCGCTGATGATGCCGTCGCCAGTGGTGTGCCGATCAAGGCACAGGAGGTGGCCCGAGGTCTCACCCCCGAGTTGCCAGCCCGTCTCCTTGAGCATCTCCAAGACGTATCGGTCGCCGACCTTGGCCCGCCGAAAATCGAGGCCCATCGACCCGAGTCGTTGCTCCAGCGCGAGGTTGGTCATGAGGGTGCCCACCACCCCGCCCACAGCGACCTTGCCATGCTGACTCACTCGACTCTTTACGATGGCGTAGAGGAGTTCATCACCACTGAAAATACGGCCATCGGCATCAGCCATGACGAGGCGGTCACCGTCGCCGTCGAGGGCCACACCGTAGTCGGCTTTGGCGGCTCGGACCATCTCGGCCATGGCCTCTGGATGGGTTGCACCTGCCTGATGATTGATATTGAAACCGTCGGGCTGATGCCCCATGCGGACCACGTCGGCACCGAGCTCATGGAAGACCTCGGCCGCCACATGATAGGCCGCACCGTGGGCGGCATCGACCACAACCCGAAGGCCCCGAAGGCTCAGGGCCTGTGGGAAGCTGCTCTTGCAGAACTCAATGTAGCGACCGGCAGCATCATCGAGACGTCGAGCCTTTCCGAGTGAACGCGAGGCAGCGCAGGCAATGGGGTCGGCAAGGGCCGCCTCAATCTGGAGCTCCAATGCATCCGGTAACTTCTCACCCTGATGGTCGAAGAACTTGATGCCGTTGTCTTCGAATCCGTTGTGAGATGCGCTGATCACCACACCCGCTGAGAGCCTGAGGGTGCGAGTCAGGTAGGCGATTGCAGGAGTGGGCATGGGGCCAGCAAGGACCACATCAACCCCCACGCTGGCAAAACCAGCCTCGAGTGCTGCCTCGAGCATATAGCCCGAGACCCGGGTGTCTTTGCCAATGAGGACGGCAGGAGACACATGCTGCTGGGCGAGGATTCGGCCCGCCGCCATGCCGAGGCGCAGGATGAACTCGGGGGTGATTGGCGGTTCACCCACACGCCCGCGAATGCCATCTGTTCCGAAGTATTGTCGCATCATGGCCTTATTTTAAGCCGGTCCAGACCCGAACCACATCGACGGTCTCCCGAACATCGTGGACCCTGAGGACCCTGACCCCATGTTGGGCTGCCAGCAGGGCGGCCGCAAGGCTTGCGCCGAGGCGGTCGAGCGGCCGATCGAGGGCCCGTCCACTGAGCTCGGCCAACATGCGTTTGCGCGAGACCCCCACCAGGACCGGTCCAAGCGCGGTGAGCATGGGGAGTTCGCGAAAGAGTGCCTGATTGTGGACCAGGCTCTTGCCAAAGCCAAAGCCCGGATCAAGCAGTATCTGCTCACGGGAAAAGCCAGCGGTCATCAGGGTGTGTTGCTGTCTCTTCAAGAAGGCACTGACCTCTGCCACCACATCTTGGTAGTGCGGCTTCTTCTGCATCGAGTCGGGCTCACCCTGCATGTGCATCACACAGACCATGACTCGGGCTCGGAGCATATCGGGCACAAGCCCGAGCATGTCAGGGGATCGAAAGCCAGAGACATCGTTGATGAGGTCCACCCCAACCGAGAGCGCCTGCCGCACAACGCTTGGCCGGCGGCTATCGAGCGAGATTGGCAGGCCAAGGCCCCTTAGGCCCTCCAAGACGGGCAAGACACGGTCTGCCTCATGGGATGGGGGGACTGGCTGGGCGCCGGGCCGGGTGCTCTCTGCGCCGACATCGATGAGATCGGCTCCCTCCTCCTTCATCCGCTCAGCCGCCTCTAATGCCTGGGCCACTGAGGTGAATTGGCCACCGTCAGAAAAAGAATCTGGGGTGACGTTGAGCACGCCCATGATCCAGGGGCGCCGGGGGTCTAGCTCATAGCGCCCACAGATCATGGGTGGGGAGACCGTTGAGAGACTGGCTAGGCTGGGGCGGCAGCGCTCTCGGGAGTGGGGCCGGCTGGTCCTGCGCCTGCTGAAGGTGTGCTGCCACCGGAACCGGGCGTGCTGCTGCTCGGCGGCCTCGGCTCGCGACCCTCGATGATGTCTTGGATCTGATCTGCATCGAGAGACTCCCACTCGAGGAGTGCCTTGGCCATGGTGTGCATCTTCTCGCTGTTGTCTTCAATGAGCTTGCGGGCCACGTCGTACTGCTGATCGATGATGCGCCGAATTTCGGCATCAACCTTTTGCATGGTGGACTCTGAGACATGGGTGGTCTTGGTAATGGAGCGACCCAGGAAGACCTCGCCCTCGTTCTCGGCATAGACCATTGGGCCAAGCGCCTCGCTCATGCCGTAGCGCGTGACCATGTCACGGGCCATGGCTGTGGCTCGCTCGAAGTCGTTGGAGGCGCCGGTCGTCATTTGGTCCATGAAGACCTCTTCAGCAATTCGGCCGCCGAACAAAACAGCAATGGTGCTAAGCATTCGGTCTTTGTCCATGCTGTAGCGGTCGCCGTCGGGCAACTGCATGGTGACGCCCAGTGCTCGGCCGCGTGGAATGATGGTGACCTTGTGCACAGGGTCGGTCTTGGGCATAAGACGGGCCACAAGGGCGTGACCCGACTCGTGATAGGCCGTGTTCTTGCGCTCTTCTTCGGGCATAACCACTGAGCGACGCTCGGCACCCATGAGAATTTTGTCTTTGGCCTTCTCAAAGTCGTCCATCTCGACCATTCGAGCGCTTCGTCTGGCTGCGAACAAGGCGGCTTCATTCACAAGGTTGGCAAGGTCTGCCCCAGACATGCCGGGGGTTCCACGGGCCAAGATGCTGGCCTTTACATCTGCAGCCATTGGAACCTTGCGCATGTGGACATTTAGAATCTGCTCGCGCCCTCGTACATCTGGAAGGGGAACCACCACCTGGCGGTCGAAGCGGCCCGGCCGCAAGAGGGCTGGATCGAGGACATCCGGTCTGTTTGTGGCAGCAATGACGATGATGCCCTGGCTCGTTTCAAAGCCATCCATCTCGACGAGCATCTGATTGAGCGTCTGCTCGCGCTCGTCATTCCCGCCCCCAAGGCCTGCACCCCTCTGGCGCCCAACGGCGTCGATCTCATCAATAAAGATGATGCAAGGGGCCTGCTTCTTGGCGTTCTCAAACATGTCGCGAACCCGTGCGGCACCCACACCAACAAACATCTCTACGAAGTCCGAGCCTGAGATTGAGAAGAAGGGGACCTTGGCCTCGCCAGCAATTGCCTTTGCAAGCAGTGTCTTACCGGTTCCGGGTGAGCCGACCATCAGGACGCCTCGGGGAATTCGTCCACCGAGCTTCTGGAATTTTGAGGGATCGCGCAGGAACTCAACAATCTCTGTGACCTCTTCTTTGGCCTCATCGCAGCCCGCCACATCGGCAAAGGTGATGTTGTTGTTGTTCTCGTCGATCATTCGGGCCTTTGATTTCCCAAAGGAGAAGGCGCCGCCCTTGCCGCCACCCTGCATCTGGCGCATGAAGAAAATCCACACGCCGATGAGCAGGAGCATCGGGAACCAGGAGACAAACACGCTCATGAGCAGAGAGGGCTGCTCGTCGGCCTTGGCAGACACCGAGACGCCGTACTTCATGAGGTCGCCAACCATCCAGAGGTCTTGCGGGGCATTGACAGTGATGATTCGCTCATCGGTTGTCTGGGCTCGAACAATGCGACCGTCGATGGTGGCCGTGCGAATTCGACCCTGGCGGGCCTCTTCCATGAATTGAGAATAGGTGACCTCAGAGCCCGTCCGCTGACCGGCATCAAAGGAGCGGAAGACCGAAAATAGGACGAGACCGATCACCATCCAGATCGCGACTTTTGAATACGTGTTGTTCAATTCATGACCCTTTCAAAGGACATTTCTCTACACCTGAGGCTACACCAATCGACTTGTTTCGACCAATACCCGACCAAAATGATGGGATAAAGGCATGTCCGACTACCGCAGATCGCGGCCCAACAAAAACAATTCTGAAGATTCCGCACGCGAGGCAGCCGGTTTGCGCGAGGCCACCCGATGAAAGACAGCCTTGAACAAGGTCACGAGCTGGCTGTAACCACTGCCCTGGAAAGTCTTGACCACCAATGCTCCCTGCGGCTTGAGATGCTGAGCCGAAAAGGCAAGGGCCAGTTCGCAGACATGCATGATTCGGGCGGCATCGGCCACTCCCACACCTGACAGATTGGGGGACATATCGGACAAAACAAGATCAACCTTGCCTCCCTGCAGGAGATCGGCGAGTTGCACTTCGGTCTGCTCATCCCGAAAGTCGCCCTCAATAAACTGGACGTTGGCAATGGGGTCCATTGGCAGGAGATCGAGCGCCAGAATGGTGCCGTCAATTTCCTGGGTGCCCTTTTTGGCCAGACGCTCACGAAGCACCTGGCACCAACTGCCCGGGGCCGCCCCCAGGTCAACGACAGTCATTCCCGGCCTGATCAGCCGGTCTTTCTCATCGATCTCGATGAGTTTAAAGGCCGCCCTGGAGCGGTAGCCCCGTTGCTGAGCCTGCCGAACATATGGGTCGGTGATGTGCCGATGGATCCAGGCGGGGTTGGACTTGTTCTTGGCCAGGCGGCTACTCGTATCGGACGTCGAGAATCTCGACTTCACGGGCGCCGCTGGGCGCCTGGACTGTTACGACATCACCGATGGACTTGCCAATGAGGGCTCGTGAAATGGGGCTCGAGATGGAAATCTTGTTCTGCTTGAGGTCGGCCTCATCCTCCCCCACGATCTGGTAGAGCGCAACCTCACCCGTCTCGATGGTCTCGACCTGGACCGTCACGCCAAAGACCACCCGGCCGTCCTGCTCGAGGTCGTGCGGATCGATGATCTGGGCGGTGGAGAGCTTGGCCTCGAGTTCCGAGATTCGGGCCTCCACAAAACCCTGCCGCTCCTTGGCCGCGTCGTACTCAGCATTCTCGGAGAGATCCCCCTGGGCTCGGGCCTCCGAGATGGCGTTGATCACCGAGGGGCGTTCAGTGTGTTTGAGGCGATGAAGCTCCTCCCTGAGGAGGCTTGCACCGTGGACGGTCAGAGGGGTTGAGGCCATGGCGTATTCAGTTCGGTATCCATTGCTAAGGTAAGGGGCTGATTCAAAGGGCCGGCTCAGTGGGCTGGTTCAGGGGGCTGGGGAGCCAAGCTGGCGATGAAGACCCTGTAGATCATAGACCTCTAGGCGCGATTCGGCGATGGACTGCATGCCTTGGACCGCCGCCTTCGCACCTGCCAGGGTGGTGTAGGTGGTCACCCGCTGGGCCAAGGCAGTCGTGCGAATCGACCTTGAATCGGCCATGGCGGTGCGCTTCTCCTCGACAGTGTTGACGATAAAGCTGATCTCACCGCTCTTGATCATGTCGACAACATGGGGACGGCCCTCCGTGACCTTGTTCACCACGGTGACCGGAAGGCCCTCACCCAATATGGCGGCTGCAGTTCCACGCGTTGCAATGAGCTTGTATCCCATCTCATGGAGCATCTTGGCCACAACAGGAACCTGAGGCTTGTCGCCTGCCTTGACGCTGATGAAGGCGAGCCCCCCCTTGCGGGGGTCGGGCAGTCGCGTGCCTGCCGCAATCTGAGACTTCACAAAGGCCTCCACGAAGGTTGGCGCCACCCCCATGACCTCGCCAGTTGACTTCATCTCGGGCCCCAGGACGGTGTCGACCCCTGGAAACTTTACAAACGGAAAGACCGCCTCTTTGACCGAAAAATACGGCGGCACCACCTCATCGAGCACGCCCTGTTCATCGAGTGTCTTGCCGAGCATGGCCCGGGCCGCCACCTTGGCCAGGGGCACGCCAGTTGCCTTTGAGACAAAGGGCACGGTGCGCGATGCCCTGGGGTTGACCTCGAGCACATAGACCCGCTGGTTCTGAATGGCAAATTGAACATTCATGAGGCCCACCACGTTGAGGGCCCGGGACATGAGTTCGGTCTGGCGTTTGAGTTCGGCAATCAGTGGGGCCGAGAGGGAATGGGGCGGCAGGCTGCAGGCGGAGTCTCCAGAGTGAACGCCTGCCTGCTCGATGTGCTCCATGACCCCGCCGATCACCACCCGCTTTCCATCGGAGAGTGAATCCACATCGACCTCGATGGCGTCGTTGAGGAATCGATCCAGTAGGACCGGGGAGTCATTTGAGACCTTCACGGCCTCGCGCATGTAACGTTCGAGGTCTCTCTGCTCATGGACAATCTCCATGGCCCGACCCCCAAGCACATAGCTTGGCCGGACCACCAGCGGATAGCCAATCTCCTGGGCCATCCGGATGGCCTCCTCCTCATTTCGGGCGGTGCGGTTGGGCGGCTGCAGGAGTTCGAGCTTTTGGAGGAGCTTCTGAAACCGCTCGCGATCCTCAGCAATGTCGATTGACTCGGGCGAGGTGCCAACAATTGGCACGCCAGCAGCCTCGAGGGCTTTGGCCAGCTTCAGGGGGGTCTGGCCCCCGTACTGGACAATCACCCCCACCGGCTTTTCAAGGTCCACGATTTCGAGGACGTCCTCAAGGGTCAGGGGCTCAAAGTAGAGCCTGTCCGAGGTGTCGTAGTCGGTCGAGACTGTCTCGGGGTTGCAGTTCACCATGATGGTCTCGTAACCATCCTCGCGAAGGGCCATGGCGGCGTGGACACAGCAGTAGTCGAATTCAATGCCCTGCCCAATTCGGTTTGGGCCGCCTCCCAAAACAATGACCTTCTTGCGACTGGTGGGCCGAGCCTCACACTCCTGCTCATAGGTGGAGTAAAAGTAAGACGTGGCAGTGTCGAACTCGGCCGCGCAGGTGTCGACGCGCTTATAGACCGGCCGCACGCCAAGGCCATGCCGCAGCCTCCTCACAGCCGCCTCGGTGGTGTCAAGAAGATAGGCAAGACGACGGTCCGAAAAGCCCTTGCGTTTGAGTGAGCGCATCAGGCCAGCATCATCGAGGTCCGCCAATGTCCTCTTCTCGAGTGCCAGCTCGATGTCGACAATCTCTTTGATCTGCACCAGAAACCAGGGGTCAATGTGGGTGAGGGACTGGACCTCCTCGACCGAGAACCCCTGTGCAAAGGCATCACCCACATACCAGATTCGCTCCGGGCCGGGCTCTCCGAGTTCCTCCTCGATGCGCTCACGGTCCACCGTCATCTGGTTGAGACCATCTACCCCGACCTCCAGGCCCCGGAGTGCCTTCTGGAATGACTCCTGGAAGGTTCGGCCAATCGCCATGACCTCACCGACCGACTTCATCTGCGTGGTGAGGTGGCTGTCGGCCGTGGGGAACTTCTCAAAGGCGAATCGGGGCACCTTGGTGACCACGTAGTCAATCGAGGGCTCAAAGGAGGCTGGCGTTGCACCCCCTGTGATGTCGTTCTGGAGTTCATCAAGGGTGTAGCCGATCGCCAACTTGGCAGCGACCTTGGCGATCGGGAATCCGGTGGCCTTGGAGGCCAGGGCAGATGAGCGGGAGACCCTGGGGTTCATCTCGATCACGATCATGCGGCCATCCTTGGGATTGATCGAAAACTGGACGTTGGAGCCCCCTGTGTCGACGCCGATCTCCCGAAGGATGGCGATCGACGCATTGCGCATGACCTGATATTCCTTGTCGGTGAGCGTCTGGGCCGGTGCCACGGTGATGGAATCACCGGTGTGGATGCCCATGGGGTCGAGGTTCTCAATGGAGCAGACGATGATGCAGTTGTCAGCCCGATCGCGGACCACCTCCATCTCAAATTCTTTCCAGCCAATGAGGGACTCCTCAATGAGCAGCTCGCTGGTTGGCGAGGCCTCTAATCCTCCCTTGCAGATGACCTCGAATTCCTCGGCGTTGTATGCAATGCCCCCACCCGTTCCACCGAGCGTGAAGCTTGGACGGATGATCATGGGAAAGCCAATGCCCGTGGTGAGCTCGGCGATTTTCCGCTGAACCGTCCAGGCCTCTTCCATGGAGTGGGCGATGCCAGACCGGGCGGAATCCAGACCGATCTTGGTCATGGCCTCCTTGAACTTGAGCCGATCCTCGGCCTTCTCAATGGCCTCCTCGCGGGCGCCGATGAGCTCCACACCGTATTTGGCCAGGACACCGTTGCGGGCAAGGTCTAGCGCACAGTTGAGAGCCGTCTGGCCGCCCATGGTGGGCAGCAGTGCGTCGGGACGCTCTTTGTCAATGATGCGCTCGACCATCTGCCAGGTGATGGGCTCGATGTAGGTGGCATCGGCCGTTCCAGGGTCGGTCATGATCGTGGCCGGATTGCTGTTGACGAGGATGACCCGATACCCCTCCTCCTTGAGCGCCTTGCAGGCCTGGGCCCCGGAATAATCGAACTCACAAGCCTGGCCGATCACGATGGGCCCCGCGCCGATGATGAGGACACTGCTGATGTCAGTTCGCCTTGGCATGGGCACCTCTCATGGCCTCAAAAAACTGATCGAACAACGGCATGATGTCGTGGGGCCCAGGGCTTGCCTCTGGGTGTCCTTGGAAGCAAAAGGCCGGTGCATCGCGATGAATGAGGCCCTGAATGGAGCCGTCAAAGAGCGAGACATGGGTGACCGTGAGGTGGGCTGGCAGGCCATTTGCCTCGACCGCAAACCCGTGATTTTGGGAAGTGATGAAGACTCGGCCCGTTGCCAGCTCCTTTACCGGATGATTGGCGCCATGGTGGCCGAACTTCATTTTGTAGGTGCTCGCACCGGCTGCCAGCGCGAGAATCTGATGGCCCAGGCAGATGCCAAACAGGGGGACCCGCGCAGCCATCGCAGCACGCGCCACCGCAATGGCGTAGTCGCAGGGCTGCGGATCGCCCGGCCCGTTCGATAAAAAGAGGCCATCGGCCCCCATGGACATGGCCTCCTCAAAGCTGGTCTTGGCCGGCACCACCGTGAGTTCGCAGCCTCGGTCTGCCAGCAGGCGAAGGATGTTTCGTTTCACGCCGTAATCGAAGGCTATTACCCTGAAACCCTTGGCAGAACGCTCGGGGTGGCCCTCCCCGAGGGTCCAGCTGCCCGAGCGCCATGGATACGGCGTTGGGGTGGAGACGTGCTGGGCAAGGTCTTGGCCGAGTAGGCCCGGCCACGTCTGCGCCTGACGCAATGCCTCTTGAGGGTCTGGTTGGCCGCCCGGAGCAGCCGCAAGGATGCAGCCAGCCTGGGCCCCACCATCTCGAAGGCGTCGTGTGAGGGCTCGGGTGTCGATGCCGCTGATCGCCACGCAGCCGGCCTCCTCAAGGGCCGACGAGAGCGTCTGCTGGGAGCGAAAGTTAGACACCACATTTGGAAGGTCTCGGATGATGAGACCAGCGGCCTGGATCCCCACCGACTCGTTGTCTTCGGGGTTCCAACCCGTGTTTCCAATGTGAGGATAGGTGAGCGTGACAATCTGACGACAGTAGCTCGGGTCGGTAAGGATCTCTTGATACCCCGTCAGGGCAGTGTTGAAGACCACCTCGCCAACGGTGGTGCCAGCGGCACCGACTGAAAAGCCTTCAAAGGTTGTGCCGTCAGCCAAGACCAAGACGGCGGGCGCACGCGTTGGGACGAGGCCCGCACCGGTGCCGGCCGAATCGGGGTGTCCCGCGGCCAGCAGTTCTGTCAGCTGCACATTTAACTCCTCTGGATTTTCCGAATTATAAGCGCTCGGATCTGTCCTCCCCCTGCAGCAGGCTCAGGGGCGGGCCGAACTAGCCCCCAGCAACGAAGATCGAGAGGGTCATGAAAAAGCCTGCAACCCAGACCATTGTTCGGGCCAGGGCCCAGTCGCCGACATAGAAAAAAATGTAGAGGACCCGCGCAGCCACAACCCCAATGGCCAGTTGGTCGACACCGTCTTGAGGCCCCGCAGAGAGGTGCGCCACGACAACCGCAGCAGTCAGGAGGGCAAAGGCCTCCCAGCTGTTTTGCTGGGCCCCCACGGCCCGCGCTCGAAAGCCCTCCTGCTTTGCCAGCCAAGCCCTTGGGGCGTGGTTGTCGTACTGATCCCCGCCAGCCTTGGAGATTCCAGCGCAGACGATTGGCAGCACGGCCAAGATGAGCAGGCACCAAAATGCAGTGGTCATGCCGAGTTCGATTGTCATTCTTCAATTCCTCTGGTTGATGGTTCTGCACCCCAGTCGAGAGAGCGTCGATCGCGAAATGCTTGGGCAACCGTGCCCAGGTCCACATATTCCAATTCTCCTCCGACCGGCACACCACGGGCGAGCCGACTCAGGCGCAGCGGGGGAACGAGCCCATGGGCCCGAAGGATCGTCTCAATCGCATGGGCGGTGGCCTCGCCCTCGGGGGTGAAGTTGGTGGCGACCACCACCTCCCCGAGGCCGGCATCGGAGGTCACACGGGCCAGAAGACGCTCGAGGTGAATCTCGTTTGGACCAATCCCGTCGAGCGGCGAGAGCCGGCCCATGAGCACGAAGTAGCGGCCCTGAAAAGACTGCGTCTGCTCCAAGACCAGGAGGTCGGCAGCGGACTCCACAACACAGAGCAGTGTGGGGTCACGGCCCTCGTCCTCGCAGGTCTCGCAGGTGGCCTGCTCTGTGAGGTTGTTGCACCGCTCGCAGGCCTTGAGTCGCTCGGCTGCCTCGAGCAGGGACCGACCCAGCAAGGCTGCGCCAGATCGATCGTGTTGCATCAGGTGCAAGGCCATGCGCTGCGCAGTTTTGGGCCCCACCCCTGGGATGCGCGCAAATGCGTCTGTCAATGCCAATAGCGCCGGCGGAACCTTGGCAGGCGTGGGCTTGGACACCGAAGGCCAGTCGGCTTAGAGCCGAAAGCCCGGCGGCAGCGGCATGCCCGCTGTGGCCGCAGACATACGTTGCTGACTGACCTGTTCGATCTTGGCGTTGGCGTCTTTGAGAGCGGCCACGAGGAGGTCTTGGAGGGTCTCGCGATCGTCTGGGTCGGCTGTCATGAGGCTGGCATCGATCAGAACCGCCTTGACCTCGTGACGCCCATCGAGGGTGACCTTGACGAGGCCCGAACCAGCCTGCCCTTCGATGACCAGGTCGGCAAGGGAGTCTTGGGCTTGTTTGATCTTGTCTTGCATCTGCTGGGCTTGGCGCATGAGACCAGCCAATTGATTCTTCATCATGATGACGACTCCTGATTGGGGGACGAGGGAGGGGAAGGTGGAGAGGACGAGGGCATGTCATCCGGGTCTGGACCATCCCAGCGGATGGAGCCGGGCACGATGGTGCCATCAAATTCTCTAATGAGCGCCTGCACCAGCGCAGACTCCGCAATCGACTGCTCCGCGCGGCGCTGGAGTTCCTCAGCTCGGGCGGCGGCCTTTGCTGCCGCTGTGGGAGCAGCCGGCTCTCGCACCGCGACATCGAGCTGAATCCTCTCGCCCAAGGCATCCGACAACAATTTGGTCACGCGGGTGATCAATCCCGGCTCCGATAGGGTGTCGAGGGGAACCTGAAACCTCAGCCGCAGTGGCCGGTCTGGGTCGACTCCCCCGTAGCCCGACTGCTGCAAAAACTGTCGAGTCAGGCCACTGGCCTCGAGCCGCTTGGCATGATCGGGCCAAGATTGGGGGGTGAGGTCGGCCAACTTGAGAGATGGTGCCGCGACCCTTGCCGCCACCCGCAGGGGTGCCGCGCGGACCGCTGGCGGAGCAACCGCCTCGACCACCTCTGGTCGAAAGGCCAGCAGTCGCAAGATGGTCATCTCTAGGCCCGTTCTCTCATCTGGCGCCAGGCCAAGGTCTCGGCGCCCGAGGACGACGATCTGGTAGGCCAGCTGAGCCGACTGTGGATCCATGTCGGCAACCAATGCAGCAAGCCCCTGATCGGCCCGGTCGAGTGCCTCGGCCTTCAGGACATGGGTTGCCGAGACCTCATGAAAGAGCCTGGCCAGGTCTGCAAGGATGGCATCTGCGGCCCCGCCAGACTCGAGGACGTGGTCCAGTTGGCCAATGGCAGCAGCAGCATCTGATGTGGCAATGGCATGCGCCAAAGACAGCAGAGACTCGCGCTGAACCAGTCCGAGCATCTCGCTGACAGACGACTCACTGAGCGAGCCGCCGCCAAATGCAATGGCCTGATCGGCCAGTGAGAGCGCATCTCGAACGCTGCCCTGGGCCGCGTTGGCAATGGCCATCAGGGCCTCTGGGTCGGCGGCGACAGACTCGGCCGCCAGGACATGGGTCAGGTGCGAGACCAGGGCCTCACGCCGCAGGTTTTTCAGGCTGAACTGCAGGCAACGCGAGAGGACGGTGACCGGTATTTTCTGGGGGTCGGTGGTCGCCAGCACAAATTTCACGTCGGCAGGAGGCTCCTCCAGGGTCTTTAACATGGCGTTAAAGGCCGTCTTGGAGAGCATGTGAACCTCGTCGATCACATAGACCTTGAATCGACCAGAGGTTGGTGCGAATCGCGCCTGTTCAAGCAGGTGCTGGATCTCCTCGACCCCCCGATTGGAGGCGGCATCAATCTCGATGTAATCCACGAAGCGTCCGCGGTCGATTGCAAGGCAATTTGCGCACCCCCCGCATGGCTCGCGCACAACGCCTGACTCGCAGTTAAGGGCCTTGGCCAGGATGCGGGCCAAGGTGGTCTTGCCGACCCCCCTGGATCCGGTCAGGAGATAGGCATGGTGGAGTCGGCCCGTCTCTAACGCGTGCTGGAGTGCTCGGACGGCATGGTCCTGGCCCACAACTGCGGAGAATTGCCGCGGACGCCATTTCCGGGCCAGGGCCGTGGGCGCCTGTTCTGTCGGAGGAGGATCTTCAAAAAGGGCGTCGGACATGGTCTCTCGTGCAACGAAAAAGGGGGCGAGCCGGACCCCCGGCACTCATGAGGACCCGCTGTGGCTGCTTCGTTCCCGACCTGACCAGATTCACAGGCTCACAATGCGGGGCGGCCCGCCGACGGCCAGTGTACCAAGCCCTCTTGCGTGAGGATCCAATGGCCGCCCTCTGCGGTGATGATCAGGCCATCGGCCGCGGGCGAGACACACGCCTGATAGGCCCGAAGCTGCGCAGCGTAGTCAGCCTCCTCTGCCGGCAAGACCCGCCACTTGAAATCAATGATTCGCATGGCCTGAGGCGGCGGCAGCCAGACCACACGGTCTGGCCGAATCCAACCACCCTGGCCGTCGGGCCACTCTCGCTCCACCCAGACGATGGCCTCTGGATTGTCGAGCCCGAGCAGGCTGCGCAGGCTCGGGTCCGACACAACCCGACTGGCGGCTGAGCCGACCTGGCCGCAGTCTGACGCCGAGAGGGCAAACGGCGCGAGCAGCGCTCCCCATCGACCACTTCGCCAATTAGGGGGGGCTGACGACGACAGTGGGATTTGATCGGCAAACTCAAGCAGGCGATGAAAGGCCTTTCCGAGGCGGATGGAGAGTGACTCGACTTGGAGGGTCAAGACGGCCCCTTGGGCTCAAATGGGCCGAGCGCGGGAGCCCTGCCAACCCACGGCTCGCAGTGGGGGCTCACCCGAGCCAACCAATGCGACTCAGAGGCCTTCGCACAGCTGAGCAAAAGCATGCGTCGGGCCCGCGTGACCGCAACGTAAAAGAGATTGAAGGTTTCTTCTTGGACCAGCTGCGACTGCTCATCTCGCGCATGGGTCACCTCAGGTGCGCGGGCATCGCCCTCCTGCCAGGTTGAGACCTGTTGGAGTTCGGTGCGGTCCGAGGACCATCGCGTGAGCCACTGGATGCCCTGATCGTGTCCACCCGTGTCGGTGAGGCCCGCCAAAATAATGAGTTCAGCCTCCAGGCCCTTGGCAGAATGCAGGGTCTGAATGTGCACGGCTGAGGGGCCGAGACTCGCCTGCACAACCGGCGGCGCCTCATTGTCTGCCCGTGCAATGAGCGTGGTCATGTCTTGGACGAATCGGGCCACGCTCGGCGAGCGTCCGGCATCCCACTCGAGCGAGAGTGCCAAGAGGCTCTCGATATTGGCCTGCACCTGAGGCACCCGCTGCTGCCCGTAGGCCGACAGCCGCAGCCAGAGCCCCGCGTCTGCCAAGATCCGATCAAGCAGGTCGTGCACCGGAAGGGTCGACATCCAGCCGCGCCAGGTGGCAAGGCGCTCGGCCGCGGCACGCAGGCTTGGGCCCTCGGCCGTCGTTCGGTCGGGCCAGGCCAAGACCTGCCACCACGTCTGGCCAGACTGCCGAGCCGCCTGCGCCATGTCGAGAAGCGCTGCATCCGAACACGAAAAAAACGGTGACCGCAGCACATGGGCCAGGTCTGCATTCGACCATGGATGTGACAGCCATCGACAGAGGGCAAGGATGTCTTGGACTTCCGACTGCTCCAAGAGGCCTCCTCGGCGATCACTCTGAATCGGAATGCCCCGCTCCGAGAGGGCTGACTCGTAGGCCGCCATGTGGGTGCGGCCGCGCGCCAAGAGCCGAATCTGCCCCCAGTCGAGCCAGGGATTGGCACCCCGGATGGTCAGAATGGCCTGCGCGATCCGACGGCCCTCTTCGACCCATGCAGAGTTGACCCTTGGGTGCTCGGGCTGCAAGAGCCAATCGCGTGGCTCATCTGAGGCCGAGGCCTGCTCGCAGGGCTCAGGGGGCGGGGCCAGGTAGGCCACGAACCCGGCCCGGACTGGGCGATGGCAGTGGTGCAGACGGTAGCGCGAGCCGCCCCAGTCTGGGCAGACTTGATTCATGAACCCCACAATCTCACCGGCACATCGGCGGGTGGTGTCGGTCTCAACGCAGACCGCACCGAAGTTCGAGACCAGCCAGTCTCGGGCAGCAAAGAAGACCCGTGGGTCGGCTCCCCGAAAACGGTAGATCGACTGCTTGGGATCACCCACGATGAAGACCTTCGGGGCGTCGGCTGCTGGCCCACTCAGGCCCACATGGGGATCGAGCCAGGCCCGCAGCAGCCCCCACTGAATGGGGTTGGTGTCTTGGAATTCATCGACCAAGATCTGCTCGTACCGGCAATCGAGCCTGCTCAGCAAGACAGGCCCCATGTCAGACTTCAGCAGTCTCACCACGGCCGCCTCGAGCCCGTCGTAGTCCGTCTCTCCGGTTCGTTCAACCCACCCCGACCAATGGTCTTGCCAGGCCAGTGCCACGCGACACAACATCCGGTGGCGGGCTGCTTGGATCCGTTGGTCGGCCTGCTCAAGGGCCGCATTAAGAGACGAGACCAACTCAAGGAGCTGCTCCTCAACCTGCCCAGCATGCCCCGCCCAGGCCACTCGATCGGCCTTGCGAACGAACTGGTACTTGATGATCTGACGCTCAGCGCCGTCAGGTGCGTCTCGCAGAAAGAGGGCCCCAAGCGATCGGGCCGATTCTTGATCCCAGTTTGAGAGCGCCTGCGCATGCTCGGCGCGCCTTGAAAGGGGAGCAAAAAATGCTGCCAAGCCTTTTGCGGTGGGAGCGGTCTGGGCCACCCATCGCGCAAGGCCCTGCTCGGCTGCGGACTGAGCAGTCAGGAGGTCTTCGCCAGCCGCGTCGGCCAAAAGCGCCACACGCCAGGCCTCCTGGGAGGCCCAGATTGACGACTGCAGTGCCCGAAGCCCCATGTATTGGGCGAGCTGCCCAATCGGGTGTGAGGGGTCTTGGGCGGTGGATGCAACAAAGCTCACCCATGCCTCTGCCTTTGCCATGCCCGGGTGGGAGGCAAGGCCGAGGGTTGCGAGGCTCGCCACAGGCGATGGCGAATACGACAGGAGCTGCGCATACCAGGCATGAAAGGTGCTGATGGTGGGCTGACGATCTGCCACCAAGAGGGCCTCGTAGGCCCTTGGCGCAGACGACATGGCCCGCTCAAGGGCCTGCCCCTCAATGCCGTATTCCGAGAGTGTCTGGCGCAGTTGCGGCCCCTCTAGCCGTGTGAGGGCAGCAAGGGCGTTGCGCACGCGGCCTCGCATCTCAGCGGCTGCCTTGTCGGTAAAGGTGAGGGCAAGGATGCCTGCGGGCGGTGTTCCCTCGAGCAAGGCGCGCACCACTCGAGCGGTGAGCAGCCATGTCTTGCCGCTGCCTGCACAGGCCTCGACCACCACGGAGCGAGACGGGTGCGTCACGATGCGGGTGTCCATCAGAGCTGTCCCCAATCTTGCACGCGGCAGCAGCCCTTTGCAGGACAGGCTTTGCAGCTGGTTCCGTCGCCCTCTCCCGCAAGGGCTCGGACAGGCTGACCGTGCGCAAGCCTAAGCAGCGCGTCATCGGCGGCATTGATCAGCCCTGGTTGATCACTGCAGGGCACCCAGGCGGCGCCGGTCCAAGAGACACTCAGGCACCCCTGCTCCACAGGGCGATCAAGACCGGCAGCGCTCACAAGCCAGGTGTAGGCCTGGACCTGAAGGGCCCCGCCTGCGGATCGCAGCCGCTGACGGAGGGTTTTGGCAGCGGTGATTTTTAGGTCGATCAGCCGCAGTCCCCGCCCTCCCCTCTTGGCATCGATGCGATCCGACCGGCCCCGCACTCGGATGCCGCTCAGGGGAAGGTCTGCCACCCAGTCTTGTTCGAGCCCGACCAGATCGTGCGTCTTGGCCGTGTCTGCGAGCCAGTCTGCAAAACCCGGCAGGAGTGGTCGTGCCTGCACGAGGAGGTCGGGTGACCAGGCTTGGTTCTGGGCAAGCTGCGTGAGGGTGACCTCAAGCCACGCCAACCAGACCGAACTTTGGGCAGCGGCCGGCAGCGTTGGTGGATCACGATCAGCCTCACCAACTGCCTCAGACAGACGATGCAGCAGCATGCCAAGGTCTGCCGGGCCAGCCAGATCCTTCATGGGCGAGAGGGTGGACAGACCCAGCACAGCCTGCCAATGGAATCGATAGGGGCAACTCGGGAGCGACTGAAGGGTGGACACGCCGATCTCCGGGGGCAGGCCCGCGAGTTCGATGGCCGGCGGCCTCGCAGGTGCAATGGACATGGTGGTCGCAAGGGGCAAGGGATGCGCAGCCCTTGGGGCCATGGCCGGCATCAGGAGGTGCAGTCGGGCGATGGCGGCGGCCCAGGTGGCGGGTTGATCCTCGGCATCTTGTTGGGCAATCGCCACCACCGAGACGCCTCGGGCCAAGACCTCTGCCAGGTTGGAGACAAAGCGTGCCTCCTCGAGGCCCTGATCAGGCAGGCAAAACAGGGTGTCTCGACGCCCGCGCGAGACCAGCCGGTTTGGCAGTCGAGCGGGAAATTTACCCTCGGATGCCCCGAGCAGAATCAGGCCGTCTAAGCCTGCAAGCGCCGCCTCGGCCAGGCTCACAATTCTCACTCGGGCGCCATCGGCTCGAATGGGCAACCGCAGCGTTCGGAGGGTGTCGGCCAGCGCAGCCTGGGTGGTGGATCGGGTGGGGGGCTCTTGGGACAAATCCAAGGCGAGTTGCCGCAGCCCACCGAGCAGGCGCAGGCCCGCTGCGTCTCTGAGAAAGACGGCCTCAAGGCCAATCTGCCGCAGGGCATTCTCAAGCTGGGTGATCCAATCGCAGACGGTCTTGGCCCGGCCCAATGGGGCGGCCAAGGCTGCAACTTGCTCGGCAAGTTCGGGCCAGACACGTGAGAGGTCGAGGGGGCCTGAGGCGTGGCGGCGCAGGCGGCGATCGATCGCCGCGAGATCGGCCACTGCCAGCATGCCCACCCCCTCGAGGGCTTCAAGCACCAGCGGGCTATTTAACCAACCCAGAAACTGGTCTCGCGAGGTGGTTCGCTCGAGCAGGTGGACCAGGCCCTCGAAGGCTGTGGCTGCCAGGGTCGTGTCGAGGGACCAGCCCGAGAGGTCATCGATCTGCACGCCATGGGCCAGCAGGCCTGCGGCCACTCGGCGAGCCATCTGTCGGTCTGCTGGAACCACACCCAAGGCGGTTCGCCCCTCCTGCAGCCAGCCGTTGAGGACCTCAACGGCCAGACCCGCGCAGGCTTCGAGCCGGCTGCCCTCAAGGGAGCGACAGTCGATCGAGAGTTGACCCGAAGACACGCCAAGGGCCAGGGCTCGGCTGCGAATCGCCGGGGGGTCCCATTGAGCAGGTGCTGGCGGCAGACCAAGCTGGAGGTCGCGGACATCGGGCCAGACATCGGCCAAGGCCAAAGCAGACGGATTGGGCTCCACCCAGACAGCCTGCCAACGACCAGGCCACGCCACCTGAACCCGAGCCTGATCAACCAGGTCGAGTGGGTGCACACCACACCAGAGCAGGCTGGTGGGCTCAGCTGCGTGGGGCGGATGGGATTCGAACCACATGGCTGGATCGTTTGGATCCCAACACGCCTGATACAGGCTCACCAGGGGTGTCACATCGGTGAGGTCCACGGCCACAGCGGTTGGCGCGCCCTCAGCAACCCAGGCGACCATGAGCCAGTCCCAACGCTCGAAGATCTCTGCCCACTCAGCAGCCAATTGCCAGGCCGCCCGCGCGGTGGGCGCAACACCGGCCGACAACACCGGGGAGGACCCGATGGCAGCCGCCAACTCGGAGACCCGGGCTGCACGTGCGCGGGGGAGGTCTTGGTCGGTGCGACCGCGACGCAGAGCGGCCTGAGAGAGGGCATCTGCAAGGCTCAGGCAGCTTGGCAGAGGGTGCCGACAGGCTGGGGTGGGGGGCGGGACATCCTGGGCAAGGGCTCGGCGCAGGGCTTGCACAACTGGATGGTGGCCACTCACATAGGCCAGGGTGTCCGGCCTCGCGCGGGCATGGGCCAAGGCAGCCGCAGCAGCCACAGAGATGGCGCCACCCGAGGGCGAGCAGCCTGCCCGCTCGCGCCAGTGGCCCAGGGCAATGGCGAGTCGTTTGGCAGAAGGTTGCGCGTGATGCATGGCCCTATGCTATTCTGGCCGCTGATCCATCGGGGGCTCATTCGTTGATCCCCTCGCGAAAGCCGCCCGGCACATCGCCCCTACATCCGATCAAGTCTCACCAAGCGATTTTTATCCCACCCCAACCCTTCATCCTCTATATCTTGACCTCATGAGCCAAAACGTTAAAGCCGTAACAGATGCCAGCTTTGAAGCAGATGTTTTAAAGTCCGACGTGCCTGTCCTTGTGGATTTCTGGGCAGAGTGGTGCGGCCCCTGCAAGATGGTGGCCCCGATCCTTGAAGAGATCGGCACGGACTACGCTGGTCGACTGGTCGTGGCCAAACTCAACGTCGATGAGAACACTGCAGTGCCCTTAAAGCATGGCATCCGGGGCATCCCCACCATGATTCTCTTTAAGAACGGGGCGGTCGTCGCCCAGAAGGTTGGCGCCGCAGCCAAATCACAACTCACCGGGTGGATCGACAGCCACCTCTAAGCGCTCCAGCACTCTTGACGCGCTGCAGATACCCCTGAGCATTTCAGCCACCTAGGCCCCACCGAAGCGACATGTACCTCTCCGAACTCAAAGCACTCCCCGTCACCCAGCTTGTTGAACTCGCTGGCTCGCTTGAAATTGAGAATGCCAGCCGACTGCGCAAGCAGGAGCTGATGTTTGCCATCCTTAAGAAGAAGGCAAAGACGGGGGAGCAGATCTTCGGCGATGGTGTGCTTGAAGTCCTGCCCGATGGGTTCGGCTTCCTGCGTTCACCAGAGGCTTCTTATCTGGCGAGCACCGACGACATCTACCTCTCGCCATCGCAGATTCGTCGATTCAACCTCCACACCGGCGACTCGGTCGAAGGCGAGGTGCGCACCCCCAAAGACGGCGAGCGTTATTTCGCCCTGGTCAAGGTTGACGTCATCAATGGCCAGCCCCCTGAGGCATCGAAGAACAAGATTCTCTTTGAGAACCTCACCCCCCTCTTTCCGGAGGAACCCATTCAACTCGAGAGAGACATGAAGGGTGAGGAGAACATCACGGGCCGCATCATCGACATGGTCTCGCCCATCGGAAAGGGTCAGCGGGGCCTCCTGGTGGCATCTCCCAAGAGCGGCAAGACCGTGATGATGCAGACCATTGCCCACGCCATCACCACCAACCATCCCGAGATGGTGCTCATCGTGCTTCTGATCGATGAGCGCCCAGAGGAGGTCACCGAGATGCAGCGCTCCGTCCGAGGCGAGGTGGTGGCCTCGACATTCGATGAGCCTGCCACGCGTCATGTCCAGGTGGCAGAGATGGTCATCGAGAAGGCCAAGCGACTTGTTGAGCATAAAAAAGACGTGGTCATCCTGCTCGATTCCATCACGCGGCTTGCCCGGGCCTACAACACCGTGGTGCCAACCTCCGGCAAGGTGCTCACGGGGGGTGTCGATGCCAACGCACTGCACCGGCCGAAGCGGTTTTTCGGTGCGGCCAGAAACATTGAGGAAGGCGGTTCACTGACCATCATCGCCACCGCACTCATTGAGACCGGCTCCCGAATGGATGAGGTCATCTATGAGGAATTCAAGGGCACCGGCAACATGGAGGTCCACCTCGAGCGACGGCTTGCCGAGAAGCGGGTCTACCCGGCCATCAACATCAATCGGTCTGGCACCAGAAAGGAAGAGCTCCTCATCAAGCCCGAGCTCCTCCAGAAGATCTGGATCCTCCGCAAGCTGCTCCACGACATGGATGAGGTCCAGGCGATGGAGTTTCTGCTCGACAAGATTCGCCAGACCAAAAATAACGGCGAGTTCTTTGACATGATGAAACGGGGCAGCTGAGATACACTCTTGCGCTGAACCGAAACCGACGGCCGAGCCGCTGCCCCAAATCAGCCAAGCATTAAACAGGGGAGCAACAGGGGCAGGCTGCACCAGAGAGAAGAGCACACCATGAAAGAAGGCATTCATCCCAACTACCGAGAAGTCGTCTTCGTCGACATGTCGAACGACTTTCGCTTTGTGACCCGTTCCACGGTCCAGACCCGTGAGACCGTGAAATGGACAGACGGCAAAGACTATCCCCTCTACAAGCTCGACACGAGCTCGGAGACGCATCCCTTCTACACCGGGACCCAAAAGCTGATGGACACCGCAGGTCGGGTCGAGAAGTTCCGTCAGAAGTTCGGCGCCAAGCGTGGCTCTGGCGGATCGAGCCCCGGCACCAAGGCGTAAGGCTCGCCAACGACTGGCAGGCTGGGGAGAGGCAAGACCGCTTCCCGGCCTCGCAGCCAGTGCCGCTCGCCCCATTCGGGGCTGGCTTCTCCTCAGCCTCATTGCGGTCTATTCCCTAACCGGTCTCTTCGGCCATGGCCCCTGGCGGGGCGACGACATCCTCGGGGTGGCCCTGACTCGGGTGGCCCTCGACGGCGTGCTTG